>NZ_JANAVQ010000019.1:0-22655 GCF_024213605.1 Paenibacillus sp. CH40 | reverse complement strand
CATCAGGTGAAAATCCGGGGGTACCGGATTGAGCTGGGCGAGGTCGAATCGCAGCTGCTCCAAGTGGAATCGGTACGAGAAGCGGTCGTCGTGGCTCGTGTAGACGAAACGGGCCAAAAACAAATGGTGGCGTACTATGTCGCCGGACAAGAGCTCGGCGCCAGCGAGCTGAGAAGTGAACTGGGCCGGGAGCTGCCAAGCTACATGGTACCATCGTACTTTGTACAGCTGGAGCAGATGCCGCTGAGTCCAAATGGCAAAATTGACCGCAAGGCCCTGCCAGCACCGGAAGGCAGCCTGCAAAGCGGAACGGATTATGCAGAGCCTCGTACCGCGCAAGAACGGGCTCTGGTAGCGGTCTGGCAGTCGGTACTGGGACTGCAGACTGTCGGTATTTCGGACAATTTCTTCGATCTGGGTGGCGATTCCATCAAGGCAATCCAAATCGCATCGCGTGCGTTCCAGGCCGGTTATAAGCTGGACATGAAGGATTTATTCCAGTATCCAACGGTTGCAGCACTGGCACCGCATATGCATGAGGTCAGTCGTATGGCAGATCAAGGAGAAGTGAGCGGGAAAACTGCTTTGCTTCCGATCCAGCATTGGTTCTTTGCGCAGGAGCGCGAACGTCCGCAGCACTTTAATCAGGCAGTTATGCTCTATCGTGCCGAGGGCTTTGATGAGACGGCAGTTTGCCGGACCATGGATCATATTGTGAAGCATCATGATGCGCTTCGTACGGTTTTCCGTCAGGCTTCATCCGGTTACGAGGCTTGGACACGCGGTGTAGATGAAGGCGCGTTGTATACGCTGGAAACGATGGATTACCGTAAACAGGAAACCTATGCGGAAGCGCTGGAAGCGAAGGCAAATGAAATTCAAAGCAGCATCCACCTGTCCGAAGGACCTCTGGTCAAGCTGGGATTGTTCCGTACAGCCGAGGGCGATCATTTGCTCATAGCCATTCACCATTTGGTGGTGGACGGGGTATCGTGGCGAATTCTGTTTGAAGATTTCTCGACAGGTTACGAGCAGGCGATCAAGGGCGAGCCTGTACGATTGCCCTATAAAACGGATTCCTTCCAAACATGGGCACGGGAGTTGTCGTCTTACGCCAACCGTCCAGAGGCTGCATCGGATGAAGCCTACTGGCAGCAGCTGGAACAGGCCAAAGCGGAAGCGGCGCCGCTGCCTAAGGATTTCGCCTACGAAGGCTCCTTGAATGCAGACAGCGAAGTGTTGACGGTGGAGTGGACCGAGGCAGAAACCCGGCAGCTGTTGAAGCAGGCCCATCGCGCCTACAACACCGAGGTCAATGATTTGCTGCTGACCGCGTTAGGATTGGCGATGCACAACTGGACAGGCGAAGGACATGTGCTGGTGAACCTGGAGGGACATGGCCGGGAAGCGATCTTGCCAGAGGTGGATATTACACGTACGGTAGGCTGGTTTACGAGCTTGTATCCGGTGCTGCTGGACACAGATGTCAACCTGACGCTGGCCCAGCGGATTAAAGAAACAAAGGAAGGTCTGCGCCGGATTCCGCATAAAGGGCTGACGTATGGAACTTGGCGCTACTTGTCCCCTGCGTCCCATCCGATTGCAGCAGAACCGGAAATCAGCTTTAACTACTTGGGACAGGTCGATCAGGATGTGCAAAACAGTGGAATCACATGGTCATCCTATAGCGCAGGGGAGACAGAGGATGCCCATTCACCGCTGCAATATACGCTGGATTTGAATGCAATGATCTCGGAAGGCACACTGCGCTTGACGATCGCTTACAGCCGTAAGCAGTATCGCCAAGAAACGCTGGAACGTGTGGCAGGACTGCTGCAATCCGCTTTGCAAGAGGTGATTACGCATTGTGTCGCTCAGGAACAGCCGGAGCTGACGCCGAGTGATGTGTCCTTCAAAGGTCTGACGACTGGAGAACTGGAACAAATCGCGGAACAGGCGGCACATACCGGTGAGCTGGAAAATGTATACGCGCTGACGCCGATGCAAAAGGGGATGCTCTTTTACAATCTGATGGATTCGCAATCAGGAGCTTATTTTGAACAGGCCTCCTTTGATCTGCGAGGACATTTTAATATCGCTGCGTTTGCGGCAAGTTTGGATATATTGGTGCAGCGGCATACGGTACTGCGCACGAACTTTTACAGTGGCTGGAAAGATGAACCACTTCAGGTCGTGTATCGGAATAAGCGCAGTGAATTATATGTTGAAGACCTGCGGGATATGGAGCAAGAGCGGCAAAACGAATACATCTTCGAATATACGCACAAAGACAAGCAAAGAGGCTTTGATCTGGCGCAAGATGCTTTGATGCGTGTGGCCGTTTTGCGCACAGGTGAGGATGCGTACCGTTTTGTATGGAGCTTCCATCATATCGTGATGGACGGCTGGTGCTTGTCGTTGGTGACAGGCGAAGTGTTTGCGAGTTATTTTGCGATACTGGCTCATAAGCAGCCTGAACTGGCCCCTGTAACGCCGTACAGTCAATATATTGAATGGCTGGAACAGCAGGATCGTCAGGCTGCATCAGGTTACTGGAGCAAGGTTCTGGAAGGATATGAGGAACAGTCCCGCCTGCCACAGGCTAAAATGCAGGGCAAAACGGGGTATCAGGCGGAGCGTCTGGATTTTGACTTGGGCGCGGATCTAACGGCAGGCATTCAGCGCGTAGCCAAGCGTTATCAGGTAACGATCAATACATTGATGCAGACCGTTTGGGGCCTGTTGCTGCAAAAATATAATGGCACAGATGATGTGGTGTTTGGCAGCGTGGTATCTGGACGTCCAGCAGACATTCCGAATGTGGAGCACATCATTGGTCTGTTTATCAATACCATTCCTGTACGCATCCGCAGTCAAGTGGACAGCTTATTCTCAGACGTGATGAAGCAAACCCAAGAGCAATCGATTGCTTCCCATGCCTATGATACGTACCCGTTGTATGAAATTCAGGGGCTATCGGAGCTTAAGCAGGATTTGATCAATCATATTCTTATTTTTGAGAACTATCCGGTAGAGGAACAATTGGAGCAATTAGGCAACGGTGATGAGTCCAGCTTCAGTATCACCGGAGCTGAGTCTGTCGAGCAGACCAACTATGACTTTAACCTGGTGGTGCTGCCGGGGAACACCATTCATATGAGCTTTGGGTATAATGCCTTGGCCTTTGAACGGGAAAGTGTAGAGCAAATTCGAGGTCATCTGGTACAGCTGCTGGAACAGGTGACAGCGAAGCCGGACATTCGGGTGCATGAGCTGGATATGGTAACCACGCGGGAACGTGAGCAAATCGTTGAGACTTGGGGTAATACAGCGGTAGCATATCCAAGCGAGCAAACGATCCACGGCTTGTTCGAGGCGCAAACTGCGCAGACGCCGGAGCAGACAGCACTGTTCTTCGAAGGAGAGCAGTTGACCTATCGCGAGCTGAATGCACGCGCCAATCGTTTGGCTCGTACCTTGCGTAGTCAAGGCGTGACGAAAGATCGTCTGGTGGGTCTGATGACCGAGCGTTCGGTGGACATGATCGTAGGTATCTTCGGGATTTTAAAAGCCGGGGGCGCGTATGTTCCTATTGATCCGACGTATCCAGAGGAGCGTATCCGCTACATGCTGGACGACTCAGGAGCGAAGCTGCTGTTGACGCAAAGCCATCTGGTAGACAAAGCCGCTATCGACGGTCATGTGCTGGTGCTGGATGGGGAGCAAACGGTGTACCACGAGGATGATTCCAATCTGGAGCCGTGGTCCGGTCCGAACGATTTGGCGTATGTGATTTATACGTCAGGTACAACGGGGCAGCCGAAGGGCGTGATGCTGGAGCATCACGGGCTGTGCAATTTGAAAACGTATTTTGATCAGACGCTCAAGATCCGTACGTCGGATCATGCGTTGCTGTTCGCCAGCTATTCGTTTGATGCGGCTTGCTGGGAAATCTTCCAGGCGCTGTTCTGCGGAGCCACGTTATATGTGCCAACGACAGAAACGATTTTGAATTACGAACGGTTTGAGCAATATATGGCGGATCATCAAATCACCGTGGCCGCTTTGCCGCCGACCTATGCGGTCTATCTGGAGCCAGAACGGATGCCAAACCTGCGTATTCTGTTTACGGCGGGTTCTGCATCCTCAACCGAGCTGGTATACAAGTGGAAGGATCAAGTGGCGTACTACAACGGCTACGGTCCCACCGAAAACTCGGTGGCGACGTCGATCTGGCCCGTATCCGAGGATGAGAGAGCTGGACAACTGATTTCCATCGGACGCCCTGTGCCGAATCATCGGGTATACATGCTGGATGTGCATGGACATTTGGCTCCGGTAGGTGTCGCGGGTGAGCTGTGCGTGTCCGGTCCGGGTCTGGCTCGGGGTTATCTGGATCGCCCAGAGCTGACGGCTGAGAAATTTGTATCGAACCCGTTTGCGGCTGGGGAAGCCGGCTATGAACGAATGTACCGTACAGGTGACTTGGCAAGATGGCTGCCAGACGGCAACATCGAATATTTGGGCCGGATCGACCATCAGGTGAAAATCCGGGGCTATCGGATCGAGCTGGGTGAGGTCGAGGCACAAATTTTGAAGGTGGAGGACGTACAAGAGGTCATCGTACTGGCCCAGGCAGACGAACAGGGGCAAAATCAACTGGTGGCGTACTATGTCGCTGAACGGGAAGTGAGCGCTGGTGAGCTGCGCAGCTTACTGGGCGAGGAGCTTCCAAACTACATGGTGCCTTCGTATTTCATCCAGCTGGAGCAGATGCCGCTGACACCGAACGGTAAAATCGACCGCAAGGCCCTGCCGGCACCAGAAGGCAGCCTGCAAAGCGGAGCGGACTATGTAGAGCCGCGCACAGCGCTGGAGCAGACGTTAGTGTCTATTTGGCAGGCTGTATTAGGAGCGAAGAGGGTCGGGGGTTTGGATAATTTCTTCGATCTGGGCGGCGATTCGATCAAAGCGATCCAGGTATCCTCTCGTTTGCTGCAAGCGGGCTACAAGCTGGACATGAAGGATTTGTTCCAATATCCTTCCATCTCGCTGCTGAGCGGTCATGTTCACAAGGTCAGCCGTACAGCCGATCAGCGTGTGGTTTCGGGAAGCGTCAAGCTGACTCCGATTCAACAATGGTTCTTTGGACAATCCTCAGCAGAGCCGCATTATTTCAACCAGTCGGTGATGCTGTATAGAGCACAAGGCTTCGATGAAGCTGCATTGCATCAAACGGTGGCCAAGGTAACGGAGCATCATGATGCTTTGCGTATGGTCTTCCGTCAGACCGAACAGGGCTATGAAGCGTGGAATCGCGGTCTGAACGAAGGCGAGCTGTATAGTCTGGACGTTGTTGATCTGACGGATGTGCAAAACATTACAGATGTTGCAGTAGCCATTGAAATGAAAGCCAATGCCATCCAAAGTTCTATTCGTCTGGACGAAGGACCGCTGGTGAAGCTGGGACTTTTCCGCTGCATGGATGGAGATCATCTACTGATTGCCATTCACCATTTGGTCATAGACGGGATTTCGTGGCGAATTGTGTTTGAGGATTTTGCCACGGGGTATGAGCAGGCCGTGCGGGGAGAAGCGATTCGCCTGCCTTATAAAACGGACGCTTTCTCCGCTTGGGCAGAGCGCTTATCACAATATGCGAATAGTCCGACCATCGAAAATGAACGCGAATATTGGCAGCATCTCGCTCAAATGGAATTCGCATCGTTGCCTAAGGATCAAGAGAGAGCGGAGGGACAACATTCTCTAATCAGAGACACTGCGACGGTGACTGTGGCTTGGAGCGAGCAGGAAACACGGATGTTGCTTCAAGAAGTACACCGTGCGTACCACACCGAGGTCAATGATCTGCTGTTAACCGCACTCGGCACAGCGGTATATAACTGGAGCGGTCAGGAGCGTGTGCTGGTCAATCTGGAGGGACATGGCCGGGAAGCCATTGTTCCAGATATCGACATCACCCGTACCGTGGGCTGGTTTACGAGTCAGTATCCGGTGCTGCTGGATGTGGACGGAAAGGCAGCAGTCGGACAGCGAATCAAGCGGGTGAAGGAAGACCTGCGCCATGTGCCGCATAAGGGTATTGGATACGGCATTTTGAACTATATGTCTCAGCATGATGCCCATCCTTCCTGGACCCTGCAGCCTGAAATTAGCTTTAACTATTTAGGACAATTTGATCAGGACTTGGAAAATGGGGATATCACGCTGTCTTCACATCCAGGTGGAGAGCCGATGAGTGACCATACCGTTCTGGAGCATCCTTTGAATGTGAACGGAATGATTACAGCGGGCGCGCTGACACTGGACATTCGCTATGACAGTAAGGTATATCATCAGCAAAATGTAGAAAAATTTGCGCAGTTGCTGCAGGAAAGCCTGCAGGAAGTGATCGCTCATTGTGCCTCCAAAGAGCGGAGTGAGCTAACACCAAGTGATGTATTGTTCAAAGGCTTGACGCTTGGTCAGCTGGAACAATTGACAGAGCAAACAGCTTCTGTGGGCGAGCTGGAAAATGTGTATGCTCTTTCGCCTATGCAGAAGGGGATGCTGTTCCATAATCTGATGGAGCCGGAGTCAGGCGCCTACTTCCAGCAAGCGTCGTTTGATCAAAAAGGAAGCTTTGATGTTGAAATTTTCCGCAAGAGTCTGGATGTACTGACACAGCGTCATGAAGCGCTGCGGACGAATTTCCATATGTTTGAGACAGGGCACAGTCAGGAGTCATTGCAGATCGTATTCCGTCACAAAGATAGCGACCTTTCTTTCCAGGATATACGGGAAATGCAGGAAGCGGAGCAACAGGCATATATCCAGGCGTTTAAGCAAGAAGACCAGGCTAGGGGCTTTAATCTTGGTACGGATGCACTCATGCGCGTACAGGTATTGCAGACCCATGAAGAAACGTATCATTTGGTATGGAGTTTCCATCATATTGTCATGGATGGCTGGTGCTTATCGCTCGTTACAGGTGAAGTGTTTGGTACGTACTTTGCGCTGCTGGAGCAGAAGCAACCGGAGCTGGCAGCGATTACACCGTATGGCCAATATATCGAATGGCTAGAGCGTCAGGATGAACGTGCGGCAAAAGAGTACTGGAGCAGCTATTTGGCGGGCTTTGAACAGCAGACGTTGTTACCTGGATCGGATGCTTCATCGAAAGACCAAGCGACTAATACGGTATCCACTACAGCAAGTGAAACCAGCGAATATGTTTCTGAAAAAATAACGGTAGATCTGGACCCAACGTGGAGCGAAGCCATACACCGGATTGCAAAGCAGCAGCAGGTCACGATTAATACGCTGATGCAGAGCGTGTGGGGCCTTATTTTGCAGAAATATAACAACAACGAGGATGTTATTTTCGGTAGTGTCGTATCTGGACGTCCGACGGATATTGCTGGCGTAGAGCATATGATTGGTTTGTTCATTAATACGATCCCGGTGCGGATTCAAAGTGAACGGAATGCCACTTTTGTGGAAGTGATGCGGAAAACGCAGGAACAGGCACTGGCCTCGGGAGCCTATGACAGCTTCCCGCTGTATGAAATTCAGGCGCTGACGGAGCAGAAGCAGAACTTGATTAACCACATTATGGTATTTGAGAATTATCCGGTAGAGGAGCAAGTTGAGCAGCTGGGTGAAGTTCGTCCGTCCGCTTTTGAAATTACGAATGTAGAGGTTGTCGAGCAAACGAATTATGATCTGGACTTGATTGTGATGCCAGACGAAACCTTCCGCATCATGTTCAGATATAACGCCAATGTATACGATCGGACCACGATAGAGCGTATGCAGGGACATGTACTGCATGTTATCGAGCAAATTATCGACAATCCACATATCTGTGTGAATGAGCTGGAATTGGTGACACCAGAAGAACAGACACAAATCGTTCAGGTCTGGGGGGATACGGCGGCAGCCTATCCGCAGGATCAAACGCTAAGCGCATTGTTTGAGCAGCAGGCCACGAATACACCGGATCAGGTGGCAGTGTTGTGCGGAGCGGAATCGTTGACCTACGCGGAGTTGAACGTGCGCGCGAACCGACTCGCACGCACCTTGCGTGCGGAAGGCATCCAACCGGATCAGCCTGTAGGCATTTTGGTTCACCGTTCGCTGGACATGATCGTAGGCATTTATGCGATCCTCAAAGCAGGCGGAGCCTACGTACCCATCGATCCAGAATATCCGGCGGATCGCATCCGCTTTATGCTGGAGGACTCGGGAGCGAAGCTGGTGCTGACGCAGTCGCATCTGGCGGAGCAAGCATCGCTGAGTTTCAACGGCCAGGTGCTGGTGTTGGATCGTCATGAGCAGGATGGCCAAGACATTTACCACAAAGACGGTTCGAATCTGGAGCCACTGGCTGGCCCGCACCATGTAGCCTATGTCATCTATACCTCCGGCTCCACCGGGAAACCGAAGGGCGTGATGGTGGAGCACCATTCCGTGCTGAACCGGATTTTGTGGATGCATGATCGATACGGCTTGAGTGCGGAAGATACGATCCTGCAAAAGACCGCCTTCACCTTCGACGTGTCGGTGTGGGAGCTGTTCTGGTGGTCGCTGGTCGGCTCGAAGGTGAGTCTGCTGTCGGTAGGCGGGGAAAAGAACCCGGAAGACATCGTCGACACGATTGCCCGCGATGGCGTGAGCACGATGCACTTTGTACCTGCGATGCTGCATGCGTTCCTAGAGTACGTGGAGCAGCAGCCACGAGAAGTGATGCAAGCGAAACTAGGCACGCTGCGCCATGTCTTTGCCAGTGGCGAAGCGTTGCCGCCACAGCATGTGGCCCGGTTCCAACGGCTGGTGTCGAGCCTGTCCGGAGCGAAACTGGTCAACCTGTATGGTCCAACCGAAGCGACGGTGGACGTATCGTACTTCGATTGCGAGCCGGTTGAGGAATATGGAGTTATTCCGATCGGGAAACCGATTCAGAATATTCGTCTGTACATCGTGAAGGAAGGCACGGAGCAATTGCAGCCGATTGGGGTTGCAGGAGAACTGTGCATCGGCGGTGTAGGTGTAGCCCGCGGTTACCTGAACCGTCCAGAGCTGACGGCCGAGAAATTCGTAGCCGACCCGTTTGCTGGCGGGGAAGCAGGCTATGAACGGATGTACCGCACAGGCGATTTGGCGAGATGGATGCCGGACGGCAACATTGAATATCTGGGCCGGATCGACCATCAGGTGAAAATCCGGGGGTACCGGATTGAGCTGGGCGAAGTCGAATCGCAGCTGCTCCAAGTGGAATCGGTACACGAAGCCGTGGTCACGGCGCGTGCGGATGAGACGGGACAAAAACAAATGGTGGCGTACTATGTCGCCGGGCAAGAAATGGGTGCCAGTGAGCTGAGAAGTGAGCTGGGCCGAGAACTGCCAAGCTACATGGTGCCATCGTACTTTGTACAGCTGGAGCAAATGCCGCTGAGTCCAAATGGCAAAATTGACCGCAAAGCCCTGCCAGCACCGGAAGGCAGCCTGCAAACCGGAGCCGATTATGTCGCACCGCGGACGTGGGTGGAAGTGAAACTGGCGCACATTTGGCAGGATGTGCTGGGCCTCACGCAGGTCGGTGTGAAGGAAAACTTCTTCGAGATTGGCGGACATTCGCTGCGGGCGACGACACTGGCCTCGAAAATTCACAAGGAGCTGAACAAGCCGCTTCCACTGCGCAGTATTTTTGAAGCACCAACGATTGAGCAACTGGCAACGGTGTTAGAAAGTCTGGATCAAGTAACGTACGCGTCCATTCCGGTAACGGAAAAACGCAGCTTCTACCCGTTATCTTCGGCGCAAAAACGACTGTATGTGCTGCATCAGTTTGATCCAAGTGATGTGAACTACAACATGCCGTCGGTGCTGCAAGTGAGCGGTCCGCTGGATGTGAAACGAGTAGAAGACGTGTTCCGTCAACTGATCGATCGCCATGCAACCTTGCGTACCTGCTTTGAGCTGGTGGACAATGAGCCGATGCAATGGGTTGAGGACACCGTGCCGTTCGAGGTGGAATATACGAAGGTACAGGCAGAGCGTGCAACTACGGATACAGATCAGGACACATCTACAGATTTGGATACAGCTACGGACACGACGGTCAGCCAGGAAGCACAAGAACGGGTACGGCAGTTTGTGCGTCCGTTCGATCTGAAAGCTGCACCGCTGCTGCGGGTGGGCTTGGTGGATCTGGGCGCACAAGGAGCAGAGCAGGAATCCCAGCATTTACTCATGCTCGACATGCATCATATCGTTTCGGATGGTGTGTCGATGGAGGTACTGACCGATGAATTTGTCCGCTTGTATGGCGGTGAAGAGCTACCGGCATTGCGGATTCAGTACAAGGATTATGCGGTATGGCAGCAAAGCGAAGCCCATCAGGAGTGGATGCAGCGTCAGGAAGCGTACTGGCTGGGTACCTTCCGGGGCGGCGTGCCTGTGCTGGATCTGGCAACCGACTTTGCCCGTCCGGCGGTGCAGAGTACGGCAGGGGATACGATCGAATTCGGACTGGAGCGTGAAGTTAGCGAACGCCTGAAAGAACTGGCTTCGCAAACAGGCGCAACCTTGTATATGGTGCTGCTGGCGGCGTACACTACGCTCTTGCATAAATACACAGGCCAAGAAGATATCGTAGTCGGCACGCCGATTGCTGGAAGACCGCATGCGGAACTGGAGAGTCTGGTAGGTGTCTTCATCAACACGCTGGCAATCCGCAATTATCCGTCTAGCGACCAATCGTTCCTGGATTATCTGCAAGAGGTGAAGGAGCATGCGCTCAGTGCTTATGAGCATCAGGACTATCCTTTTGAAGAGTTGGTTGAAAAGCTGAATTTGACGCGGGATACGAGTCGAAATGCGCTGTTTGACACGATGTTTGAGTTGAAAACATTGGAGCAGCAGGAGTTGCAGCTAGAAGGTCTGACCTTGAATTCATATCCGCTGGAAAATCATACGGCCAAATTTGATCTGAGCTTGGATGCAATAGAGCAGCCAGAAGGCATTCTGTGCCGTCTGGAATACAGCACGGCGCTGTATAAGCCTGAGACGATTGCGCGATTGGCGCAGCATTTTACCGAACTCGTACGTGCAATTACACTGCATCCACAACAGCCACTGGCAGCTTTGGATATGGTACCTGCCGAGGAAAAAGCACAAATCATCCATGGATTTGGAGATGTGGGGGTAACGGATTGTGCTGCTGTTGAAGCAGGAGCCTTATTCCATACCTATGTGGAAGAACAGGCACAGCTTGTGCCGGATCGCGTGGCGGTGGTGTACGAGGAGCAGCAGCTTACGTACCGGAAACTGAACGAGCGTGCGAACCAATTGGCGCGGAGATTGCGGAACGAAGGCGTCGGACGCGAGTCGATTGTTGGCATCTTGAGTGAACGCTCGGTGGATATGTTGATCGGCGTACTGGCGGTGTGGAAGGCCGGCGGTGCGTACGTGCCGCTGGATGCAGACTATCCGTCAGAACGTATTCGTTTCATGCTGGAGGACAGTGGTGCGAGGGTACTGTTGACCCAAACGGGCTTGCAGGAGCGTGCACTGGGTTGGCTGAATGAAAGCCAATGGGCTCTGGGCGAAGGAAAGAATGAGAGTGAGCTGGAGACGGCGGTTAGCGCTGAAACGATGGAAAGAGACCGCCTTAGTGAAGGCGTAAGCTTGAAATCAGATTCGAAGTCTGACAGCGAAGCAGCATCCGAACCGGCAACAGTGCTGCGTCTGCATACCGTGCTGGCGTTGGATGATGAGTCGCTGTACATCGGAGACACCACCGATATCGAGCCTATCAACGAACCGCAGGATCTGACGTATGTGATCTACACCTCTGGGACAACAGGACGTCCAAAAGGGGTCATGATTGAGCATCACAGCTTGGTCAATACGGCTGCGGCGTATCGTCGGGATTACCGTCTGAACGAGTTCCCAGTACGACTGCTGCAACTAGCAAGCTTCTCCTTCGACGTGTTCGTCGGGGATATTGCGCGGACGCTCTATAACGGCGGCACGATGGTCATTTGTCCGAAAGACGACCGACTTGATTTTAGCCGATTGTATGGCTGGATTCGCGATTACCAGATTACCGTATTCGAATCGACTCCGGCCCTGATCGTACCGTTTATGCAGCATGTGCATGAACAGGGACTGGACATGAGCAGTCTGGAACTGCTGATTACCAGCTCGGATAGCTGCAGTGTGACGGATTATCGGGTGCTGCAAGAACGGTTTGGCGCAGATATCCGCATTATGAACAGTTATGGCGTCACGGAAGCGGCGATTGACTCCAGCTTCTACGACGAAGAATTGTCGAAGCTGCCAAGCAGCGGCAATGTGCCGATTGGCCAGGCGTGGCTGAACGCCCGCTTCTACATCGTGGACAGCCAGCTGAATCCGGTGCCGATCGGCGTACTGGGTGAGCTGTGCATTGGCGGAGCCGGGGTGGCACGAGGCTACCTGAATCGTGCAGACCTGACCGCCGAGAAATTCGTAGCGAACCCGTACGTACCGGGTGAACGATTGTACCGCACAGGCGATTTGGCGCGGTGGATGCCGGATGGCAATGTGGACTTTATCGGCCGGATGGATGATCAGGTCAAAATCCGGGGCTTTCGGATTGAACTGGGCGAGGTGGAAGCACAGCTGCTGACCGTGGACGGCATTCAGAAAGCCATCGTCACCGCCTGGGAAAACGAAGATGGAGACAAGGATTTGTGTGCGTATGTCGTAGCCTCAGCAGCGTTGAATTTGCCCGAGCTGCGCAACATGCTGCAGCCCAAGCTGCCGGGTTATATGATCCCGACATATGTCGTACAACTGGATCATTTCCCGCTGACACCAAACGGCAAAATTGACCGCAAAGCGTTGCCTACGCCGGAAGCGCGCCTCGAAGGAGGCACGGCGTATGTTGCGCCGCGGACATTGCTGGAAGAGCAACTGGTACGTATTTGGCAAAGCGTTTTGAATCACCCGCGGATAGGCATCCAGGATAACTTCTTTGAAGTGGGAGGACATTCTCTGCGCGCGACAACACTGATGGCGAAAATCCATCAGGAGCTGAATTACAAGCTGGCGCTGCGAGATATTTTCCAATATCCGACGATTGAGCAACTGGTGCAGGTGATGGGAGAAGTTCAGACACAGCAAACGTATGTATCCATCCCTGTTGCGGAGGAACGTGCATATTATCCGGTTTCCTCGGCGCAAAAACGGATGTACGTGCTGAGTCACCTGGAAGGCGGAGAGGTTAGCTACAATATGCCAGGCGCTTTGATCATTAAAGGTTCCTTGGATAAAACGCGACTGGAGCAAGCCTTCCGCCAGCTGATTGCCCGTCATGAAGCCCTGCGAACTAGATTCGACATGGTGGATGGCGAGGTGATTCAACGGATTGAATCGGGCGTCGCATTCAATGTGGAGCATGTGCAGGCAAGCGAAGAAGAGACCCAGCAGTACGCACAGGACTTTGTACGTGCATTTGATCTCGCACAAGCACCGTTGCTGCGGGTTCAGTTGGTGGAAACCGGACCGGAGCGTCACGTCATGCTCTATGACATGCACCATATTATTTCGGATGGCGTGACTGAAGGAATTATCGTGCAGGAGTTCTCTCAATTGTATGAAGGCAAGGAACTGCTGCCCCTGCGCATCCAGTACAAGGACTATGCGGTTTGGCAGCATGCCGATATGCAAAGTGAACGTCTTCGTGAGCAGGAAAGCTATTGGCTGAAAACCATGGCTGGTGACATTCCGGCGCTGGATATGCCTACGGATTTTGCAAGACCCGCCGTACAGCGTCAGGAAGGAGCTCGATTGGAATTTGCGATCAGCCTGGAGGACAGCGAGCAGTTGAAACAACTGGCCGCGCAAACGGGATCGACCTTGTACATGGTGTTGCTGGCCGCGTATAGCACGCTCTTGCATAAATATTCGGGACAGGAAGACATTATCGTCGGCACGCCGATTGCCGGAAGACCGCATGCGGAACTGGAGGGCTTGGTAGGCGTATTCCTCAACACGCTGGCGATCCGCAATTATCCGGCTAGCGACAAAACGTTCCTGGATTACTTGCAAGAGGTCAAAGAGCATGCGCTCAGTGCTTATGAGCATCAGGAATATCCTTTTGAAGAACTGGTTGAAAAGCTGAATTTAACACGGGATACGAGCCGGAATGCGCTGTTTGACACGATGTTTGAGCTGAAAACATTTGAGCAACAGGAGTTCGAGCTGGAAGGTCTGACCTTTAAAACGTATCCGACGGACAATCATACGGCCAAATTTGATCTGACCTTGGATGCAGTGGAGCAGCCGGAAGGCATTCTGTGCAGTCTGGAATACAGCACGGCGCTGTACAAGCCTGAAACCATCGCGCGATTGGCGCAGCATTTTACCGAACTTGTACGTGCAATTACATTGCACCCACAGCAGCCACTCGCAGCTTTGGAGATGGTAACCGTTGAGGAAAAAGCACAAATCATCTATGGTTTTGGAGATGTGGGAGTAACGGATGTTGCTGCTGAAGCAGGAGCCTTATTCCATACCTTTGTGGAAGAACAAGCGCAGCTTGTACCGGATCACGTGACGGTGGTGTACGAGGAACAACAACTGACGTACCGCACACTGAACGAGCGTGCGAACCAATTGGCCCGTAGATTGCGAAATGAAGGCATTGGACGCGAGTCGATTGTCGGCATTTTGAGTGAACGTTCGGTAGACATGCTGGTCGGCGTACTGGCGGTGTGGAAGGCAGGAGGCGCCTATGTGCCGCTGGATGCAGACTATCCGTCCGAACGTATTCGTTTTATGCTGGAGGACAGCGGTGCGACGGTACTGTTGACCCAAACGGGCTTACAGGAGCGTGCACAGATCTGGCTGGATGAAAGCGAAGCTACAGTCGAACCCGCAACGGGACTAAGTCTGCATACCGTACTGGCGTTGGACGATGAGTCGCTGTACACCGGAGATACCACAGACGTCAATCACATCAACGAACCGCAGGATCTGGCGTATGTGATCTACACCTCCGGTACGACAGGACGTCCGAAGGGCGTCATGATTGAGCATCGCAGTTTGGTGAATACGGCTGCGGCCTATCGCCGGGATTACCGTCTGAACCAGTTCCCGGTACGATTGCTGCAACTGGCAAGTTTCTCCTTCGACGTGTTCGTCGGGGATATTGCGCGAACGCTTTATAACGGTGGCACGATGGTCATCTGTCCGAAAGACGATCGCATCGACCCAAGCCGTCTATATGGCTGGATTCGCGACTATCAGATTACGGTGTTCGAATCGACCCCGGCCCTGATCGTACCGTTTATGCAGCATGTGCATGAACACGGACTGGACATGAGCAGTCTGGAACTGCTGATCACCAGCTCGGATAGCTGCAGCGTGACAGACTACCGGATGCTGCAAGAACGATTTGGCGCGGATATCCGCATTATGAACAGCTACGGCGTCACGGAAGCGGCGATCGACTCCAGCTTCTACGACGAAGAACTGTCGAAGCTGCCAAGTAGCGGCAATGTACCGATTGGTCAGGCGTGGCTGAACGCACGGTTTTACATCTTGGACAGCCAGTTGAATCCGGTGCCGATCGGCGTACTGGGCCAGCTGTGCATTGGCGGTGCCGGGGTGGCACGGGGATACCTGAATCGTGCGGACCTGACGGCCGAGAAGTTCGTGGCAAACCCGTACGTACCGGGTGAACGATTGTACCGCACAGGTGACTTGGCGCGGTGGATGCCGGACGGCAATGTGGACTTTATCGGCCGGATGGATTATCAGGTCAAAATCCGGGGCTACCGGATCGAGCTAGGCGAGATTGAAACGGCGATCCAGCGGGTGCCGGGTGTGCGTCAAGCGGTAGTCATCGACCGGACGGATGAGCGTGGACACAAGTACTTGTGCGGATACATCACGGGAGAAGCGGAGCTGCGGATCGAGGAGGTACAGGCCGAACTGGAAGCCGGGCTGCCAGCGCACATGGTGCCTGCACGTTTGATGCGACTGGAGACGATCCCCCTGACGAGCAACGGCAAAATCGACCGCAAGGCCTTGCCGGAACCGGAAGGAAGCATCCATACCGGTGCAGCTTATGTGGCACCGCGTACCACGGTGGAGCAAGTACTGGCTGCGGTATGGGCCGGAGTACTCGGCGTGGAAGCGGTAGGCACGCAGGATAACTTCTTCGAGCTGGGTGGCGATTCGATCAAGGCCTTGCAAGTATCATCTCGATTGCTGCAAGCAGGTTATCGACTGGAGATGAAAGACCTGTTCAGTCATCCAACCGTGTCTGCATTGGCACTGAAAGTGCAATCGGTGACCCGATTGGCGAATCAGAGCGAAGTGGTGGGCGCTGTGAAGCTGACACCTGTTCAACAATGGTTCTTTGAGCAGAACCTGACGGATGCTCATCATCATAACCAGTCCATTATGCTGCATAGCAAGGACGGTTTTGATGAAACGGCCCTGCGCACAGCGATGGATCACGTCGTTAGCCATCACGACGCACTGCGTATCATTTTCCGTCCTAGTGAGCACGGATATGAAGCTTGGAACCGTGCGATTGGGGAGGGCGAGCTGTATACGCTGGATCGGGCCGACTTCAGAAATGAGTCTGAGGTATCTGCGGCGATCAAGGCTAAAGTGAATGAAATTCAAGCGGGTATTCATTTAAGCGAAGGACCGCTGGTGAAGCTGGGGCTGTTCCATTGTCCCGATGGAGATCATTTGCTGATGGCGATTCATCACTTAGTGGTGGATACCGTATCTTGGCGCATTTTGTTCGAGGATATTACGACCGCCTATGAGCAGGCATTGAACGGACAAGCGGCTCGTCTTCCGCACAAAACAGATTCGTTCCGCACCTGGGCGGACGGGCAGTCTCAATATGCGAACAGTCCGGCCATGGCAGCAGAACTCGCATTCTGGCAGGAAATGGAACAAGGCGTATATCAGCCGCTTCCAAAAGACGAGTCCCCTTCTCATTCCTTAAATAGGGACAGCGAGAACATTACAGTTACGTGGACAGCTCAGGAAACGGAGCAGCTGTTAAAACAGGCGCATCGTGCCTACAACACGGAGATGAATGATTTGCTGCTTACCGCATTGGGACTGACGATTCATCGCTGGGCGGGCCTGGAACGAGTGCTCGTGAGCCTGGAAGGTCATGGACGGGAGTCCATTCTGCCAGAACTGGATATTACGCGCACTGTGGGTTGGTTTACGACCCAATTCCCGGTTGTGCTGGATATGAGCGTGGGGCAAGACCTTTCACAGCGCATCAAACATGTGAAAGAAGGACTACGCCGCATTCCGCAAAAGGGCATTGGCTACGGTATGTTGAGATACCTGTCCGCAGCACGTGAGCAAGAGCATTTTGTAACCGAACCTGAAATCAGCTTTAACTATTTGGGACAATTTGACCAAGATATGCAAAATCAATCCATTGGCGTATCTCCTTATGCTAGCGGTGCAGAGCTTAGCGCCCATGCAGCCAGATCGCACACGCTGGATATGAACGGACTGATTTCGGAAGGCGAACTGCAATTGACGATCAGCTACAGCAAGCAGGAATATCGTCGTGAAACGATGGAGCAGTTAGCCGAACAGTTCAGAACCAGCTTGCAGGAAATCATTGCGCATTGCGCAAGCCGCAAACAGCAAGAGCTGACGCCAAGCGATGTCATGCTTAAAAATGTAACCATGGCCGAGTTGGATCAGTTGGTAGAACGGACTCGTGACATGGGGGAACTGGAAAATGTCTATGCGCTGACGCCGATGCAAAAAGGCATGTTGTTCCATAGTCTGATGGATGCAGAGTCAGGCGCTTATTTTGAACAAACGACCTTTGATTTGCATGGACGCTTCCAAGCGGATATTTTCCAAGATAGCTTGAATCATTTGGCGCAGCGGCATGAGATATTTAGAGCTAATTTCATCAGCGGTTGGCAGGATGAGCCTGTGCAGGTCATTTTCCGCCGCAAGGATGTTGGTTTCAGATGTGAAGATTTGCGTCATCTGAATGAGCAGGAGCGTGACGCGTATGTGAAGGAATTTATTCGCAAAGACAAGGCAGCCGGGTTCGATTTGTCCCGGGATGCGTTGATGCGCGTGGCGATTTTACGAACAGGTGATGAGGATTATTATTTTGTGTGGAGCTCTCATCACATCTTGATGGATGGCTGGTGTGTGGCGTTAGTCACGGATGAGGTGTTTGAGGCTTATTTTGCAGCCGTGGAGCATAGACAGCCGAAGCTTGCCCCCGTGACTCCATACAGTCAGTATATTGAGTGGCTTGAAGCACAGGATGTAGAAGCAGCAGCTTCCTACTGGAAGGATTATTTGCTCGGCTATGATCAGCAAACTTCGATTCCGACCGGAAAAGTAGGCGTGAAAGCGGACGGTGCACAATTTGAGCATATCCTGTGCGATCTGGGCAAGGATTTGACCGGACGTATGGAAATGGTGGCCAAGCAGCACCACGTGACCCCGAATACATTGCTGCAAACAGCCTGGGGATTGCTGCTCCAAAAGTACAACGGTAGTGACGACGCTGTTTTTGGCGGTGTAGTGTCTGGTCGTCCAGCGGATATTACGGGGATCGAAAATATGGTGGGCTTGTTCATTAACACCATTCCAATACGTATCCGCAGTGGGGCTGAGGACACCTTTGCTGACATGATCAGAACGAATCAGCAGCAGGCGCTGACTTCTCAAGATTATGAAACGTATCCGCTATATGAAATTCAAGCCTTGAGCGAGCAAAAGCAAGATCTGATCAACCACATTATCGTGTTTGAAAACTATCCGGTGGAGGAGCAGGTCGAGCAACTTGGCGAAGGTGCAGAGTCGGATTTTGAAATTCGCAATGCCGGCATGATTGAACAAACCAACTATGATTTTAATCTGGTTGTCATGCCGCAGGAAGCGATGAAAATCCGATTTGAATACAATGCGAAGTTATATGATCGGGAAGCCGTTGAACGGACTCAGGGCCATTTGATACAGCTGTTGGAGCAAGTGGTGGCGAAGCCAGACATTCGAGTGCAGGAGCTGGATATGGTAAGTGAGCAGGAGCGTGAGCAAATTCTCCGCGTATGGGGAAATACAGCTGCTGAGTATCCAAGCGAGCAAACGATTCATGGCTTGTTCGAGACACAAACGGCGCAGACACCGGAGCAGGCAGCGTTGTTCTTCGAAGGAGAGCAGTTGACCTATCGCGAGCTGAATGCACGTGCGAATCGTCTGGCGCGCACCTTGCGTAGTCAAGGCGTGACGAAGGATCGACTGGTGGGTCTGATGACCGAGCGTTCGGTGGACATGATCGTGGGCATCTTCGGGATTTTAAAAGCCGGGGGCGCGTATGTTCCTATTGATCCGACGTATCCAGAGGAGCGTATCCGCTACATGCTGGACGACTCGGGTGCGAAGCTGTTGTTAACGCAAAATCATCTGGTGGATAAAGTGGCTTTCGATGGTAACGTGCTGGTGCTGGATGGAGCACAGAGTGTGTATCACGAGGATGCTTCCAATCTGGAGTCGTTGTCTGGTCCAAACGATCTGGCGTATGTCATTTATACGTCGGGTACGACGGGGCAGCCGAAGGGTGTTATGTTGGAGCATCGCGGTCTATGCAATCTGAAAACGTATTTTGATCAGACGCTCAAGATCCGCACGTCGGATCATACGTTGCTGTTCGCCAGCTATTCGTTTGATGCGGCTTGCTGGGAAATCTTCCAGGCGCTGTTCTGCGGAGCCACGTTGTATGTGCCAACGTCAGAGACGATTTTGGACTACGAGCGGTTTGAGCAATATATGGCGAATCATCAAATCACGGTGGCTGCTTTGCCGCCGACCTATGCGGTGTATCTGGAGCCAGAACGGATGCCAAACCTGCGTATTCTGTTTACGGCGGGTTCTGCATCCTCAACCGAGCTGGTATACAAGTGGAAGGATCAGGTGGCGTACTACAACGGCTACGGTCCAACCGAAAACTCGGTGGCGACGTCCATCTGGCCGGTATCCGAGGATGAGAGAGCCGGACAACTCATTTCCATCGGACGCCCTGTACCGAATCATCGTTTGTACATGGTGGATGTGCATGGACATTTGGCTCCGGTAGGCGTCGCGGGTGAACTGTGCGTGTCCGGTCCGGGTCTGGCCCGGGGTTATCTGGATCGCCCAGAGCTGACGGCTGAGAAATTTATACCAAATCCGTTTGCGGCTGGTGAAGCCGGCTACGAACGAATGTACCGTACGGGTGACTTGGCGAGATGGATGCCAGACGGCAACATCGAATATTTGGGCCGGATCGACCATCAGGTGAAAATCCGGGGCTATCGGATCGAACTGGGCGAGGTCGAGGCACAAATTTTGAAGGTGGAGGACGTACAAGAGGTCATCGTACTGGCACAAGCGGACGAACAGGGACAAAACCAACTGGTGGCGTACTATGTTGCTGAACGGGAAGTGAGCGCTGGTGAGCTGCGCAGCTTACTGGGCGAGGAGCTTCCAAACTACATGGTGCCTTCGTATTTGGTGCAGCTGGAGCAGATGCCGTTGACACCGAATGGTAAAATCGACCGCAAGGCACTGCCAACACCGGAAGGCAGCCTGCAAAGCGGAGCTGATTATGTTGCACCGCGGACATGGGTGGAAGTGAAGCTGGCGCAAATTTGGCAGGATGTGTTGGGTCTGGCGCAGGTCGGTGTGAAGGAAAACTTCTTTGAGATTGGCGGACACTCGCTGCGGGCGACGACGCTGACCTCGAAAATTCACAAGGAGCTGAACAAGCCGCTTCCACTACGCAGTATTTTTGAAGCGCCAACGATTGAACAACTGGCAGTGGTCATGGAAGGTCTGGATCAAGTGGCGTATGCATCCATTCCGGTGACGGAAGAACGCAGCTTCTACCCGCTTTCCTCGGCGCAAAAACGACTGTATGTGCTGCATCAGTTCGACCCGAATGATGTGAACTACAACATGCCGTCAGTGCTGCAAGTGAGCGGACCGCTGGATGTGAAACAGGTAGAAGACGCGTTCCGTCAATTAATCGCCCGTCATGCGACCCTGCGTACCCGCTTTGCACTGGTGGACAGTGAGCCAATGCAATGGATTGAGGACACCGTGCCGTTCGAGGTGGAGTATACGAAGGTACAGGCAGAAGATACAACCACGGATACGGACACGATGGTCAGCCAGGAAGCACAAGAACGGGTGCGGCAGTTTGTACGTCCGTTCGATCTGCAAGCCGCTCCGCTGCTGCGGGTAGGCTTGGTAGATTTGGGTGTACAAGGAACCGAACAGGAACCGCAGCATTTGCTCATGCTCGATATGCACCATATCGTCTCGGATGGTGTGTCCATGGGAGTACTGACCGATGAATTTGTCCGCTTATACGACGGTGAAGAGCTTTCGCCATTGCGAATACAGTACAAGGATTATGCGGTATGGCAGCAAAGCGAAGCCCATCAAGAGTGGATGCAACGTCAGGAAGCGTACTGGCTCGACACCTTCCGGGGTGAACTGCCTGTGCTGGATCTACCGACAGACTTTGCCCGTCCGTCGGTACGAAGTACGGCAGGCGATACGGTGGTGTTCGGGCTGGAGCGCGAAGCTAGCGAACGCCTGAAGGAACTGGCGGCGCACACAGGCTCGACGCTGTATATGGTGCTGCTGGCAGCGTACACCGCGCTTTTACACCAATACAGCGGGCAAGAGGACATCGTAGTCGGCACACCGATTGCTGGACGACCGCATGCGGATCTGGAGCCGATCCTCGGGATGTTCGTCGGTACGTTGGCATTGCGAAACTATCCGACAGCGGAACATACCTTCCGCAGCTACGTGGAAGAAGTGAAAGTTTGTGCTCTGCAAGCCTATGAACATCAGGACTACCCATTTGAGGAACTGGTGGAAAAGCTAAATGTGAAGCGGGATATGAGCCGCCATCCGCTGTTCGATACGATGTTTACCCTGCAAACCACCGAGGAAGGCGAACTGCAACTGGCAGATCTGAGCTTCCGTCCATACGGCTTGGAACAAACGCCAGCGAAGTTTGATTTGACGCTGGAAGCCAGAGAGGAAGAGGCAGGTATCCAGTTCGGATTGCAGTATGCAACTGCGTTGTACGATCGCGAAACGGTAGAACGGATGACGCGTCACTTTGTTCGCTTGGCCGAAGCCGTGGCGGCGAACCCGGATGCGAAGCTGGGTGAGCTGGAGTTGATTACGGTAGAAGAAACCGAGCAGATTCTGAAGGTGTTCAATGATCCGAATGCGCACAGCTTGCTTGGAGCATTACAAGGCCGTTCGCTCAGCGAACGCTTTGAAGAGCAAACGAAGCGCAACCCTGAGCGGATAGCAGTTGTGTCTGGAGTCACCGTGCTGACCTACACTGAGCTGAATGAGCGTGCGAACCAATTGGCTCGTGTGTTACGAGCGGAAGGGGTCGAAGCAGATCAACCGGTTGGCATATTGCTGGAACGTTCTGCGGATATTCTGGTGAGCATTCTGGGGGTACTTAAGGCCGGAGGCGCATATGTACCAATGGATACGATGTATCCACAGGAGCGCATCGACTACATGCTCCAAGACAGTGGGGCCAAGGTCGTGATTACAAGCAG
>NZ_JANAVQ010000018.1:0-30577 GCF_024213605.1 Paenibacillus sp. CH40 | reverse complement strand
CTTGTCCTTTATGACACAGGAGGTATTTGGCAGCTATCTGGCACTGCGCGCGGGTCATAAGCCCGTACTGGAGCCTGTCACGCCGTTCAGTCGATTTATTGAATGGCTGGAACGTCAGGACCGTGAGGCAGCTTTGCAATACTGGCGTGGGTATCTGGCGGACTACGAGCAGCAAATTACGCTTCCACAGCAAAAAACACAGCCTAAATCGATGCACACCGGGGAATATGTTGCTGAAGATCTGGATTGCGAATTCCAGCCAGAGCTGGTTGCCCAGATCGAACAAGTGGCGAAGCAAAATCAGGTGACGATCAACACGCTGATTCAGACGGTATGGGGCGTCTTGTTGCAAAAATATAATAACAGTTCGGATGTTGTGTTTGGCAGCGTTGTGTCCGGTCGCCCAGGGGATATTCCAGGTGTGGAGCACATGATTGGGCTATTCATTAACACGATTCCAGTGCGCGTGCAGTCTGAACAAGGTGAAACCTTTGTCGAGCTGATGAAACGAACACAGCGGCAGGCGCTGGCTTCCAATGCCTACGATGCGTTCCCGCTGTATGAAATTCAAGCACTGACCGAGCAGAAGCAGGATTTAATTAACCATATTATGATATTTGAAAATTATCCGGTGGAGCAGCAGGTAGAGCAGTTGGGCAGCGAGGGGCAGGATAAATTCACGATTTCGAATGTGGTGGCTACAGAGGAAACCAACTATGATCTGAACGTCGTCGTTATGCCGGGTGAAGGCATCAAGATTCGTTTTATGTATAACACGCTCAGCTTTGATCAAGCAGGTATTGAGCGTCTGTATGGGCATTTTGCACGCCTGCTGGAGCAAATTTCGCTCAATCCGCATGTTCGTGTTGAAGAGCTGGAACTACTCACAGCGGCGGAAAAGCAGCAGATTACAGCGGCATTTAATGACACTGCTTGTGCATTCCCATGCAAACAGACGATCCATCAGCTGTTCGAGGAGCAGGTAGAATATACGCCAAATCAGGTGGCATTGGTGTTTGGACATCAGAGTCTGACTTATCGAGAACTGAATGAACGGGCGAATTCATTGGCCCGAATGCTTCAAGCACAAGGAGTAGGACCTGACAAGCTGGTCGGACTGATGGTACAGCGTTCAGTGGAAATGATTGTAGGTCTCCTGGCTGTTCTCAAAGCAGGTGGTGCTTATGTGCCGATTGATCCCGAATTTCCGTCCTCTCGTATTGCATACATGCTGGAAGATAGCGAGGCCACAGTGCTTCTGACCAGTCGTGATCTGTTGGAAGAGCATCATTGCAACGCCAATGCCATATTTCTTGAGGATGCAGCCTTGTATCAGGGAGAAAGCGGCAACCTGGAGACGATTGCCCGGCCAGAGCATTTGGCTTATGTCATCTATACGTCGGGTTCGACTGGAAATCCGAAAGGAGTTATGCTCCAGCATCGCTCGGTCCTCAACTTTATTACCGGGATGCGCGAAGTCATTGACTTTGAAGCGAGCCAAACCATTTTGTCACTGACGACCATTTCATTTGATATTTTCGTCTTGGAAACCATCCTGCCCCTGTTGGGTGGAATGACGGTGGTGCTTGGCGACAGCCAGCATCAGGTGAATCCGCAGGCGCTGGGTGAATTGATTGCACATCAACATATTGAGATGTTGCAAATGACCCCATCCCGGTTGCAAATGCTGCTGGGTCATGAAGCAGGTTCCCGCACACTGCAAAGCGTGAAGGCCATTATGGTCGGGGGCGAAGCCCTTCCGTCCAAGCTGCTCGCAGCACTGCAAGAAATAAACGGTCCTCGCATTTATAACATGTACGGACCTACAGAAACGACGGTGTGGTCGACCGTGCAGGAACTGACCCATGCGGAGCACATTAATATTGGACGTCCTATTGCGAATACCCAAATCTATATCATGAATGCGAATGGGGAATTGCAGCCCGTCGGCGTACCGGGTGAGTTATGTATTGCAGGGGAAGGATTGGCCCGTGGGTATTGGAAACGTGAAGAACTGACGGCCGAGAAATTTGTGAATAATCCGTTTGCTGATGACAAGTCAGACCATGAGCGGATGTATCGTACAGGCGATTTGGCAAGATGGATGCCGGACGGCAACATTGAATATTTGGGTCGGATGGACCATCAGGTGAAAATCCGGGGTTACCGGATCGAACTGGGCGAGATCGAATCGCAGCTGCTGCAGGTGGAATCGGTACAAGAAGCGGTCATCATGGCACGCACGGACGAAACGGGCCAAACACAGCTCGTGGCGTACTACGTGGCGAGTCAAGAGCTTGGAGCGGGTGAGCTGAGACAGGAGCTGGGACAAGAGCTGCCAAGCTATATGATGCCGTCGTATTTCATTTGGTTGGAGCAGATGCCGCTGACACCGAACGGTAAAATCGACCGCAAGTCCCTGCCAGCACCGGAAGGCAGTCTGCACAGCGGTGCGGATTATGCAGCGCCACGCACTGCACCGGAACGGGTACTCGTAGCGATCTGGCAGTCCGTCCTGGGCGTGCCAACCGTCGGTATTTTAGACAATTTCTTTGACCTGGGCGGCGATTCGATCAAGGCGATTCAAATCGTGTCGCGTGCGTTCCAGGCAGGCTACAAGCTGGACATGAAGGATTTGTTCCGCTATCCCATCGTCGCAACGCTGGCACCGCATATGCACGAGGTCAGTCGTATGGCAGATCAGGGAGAAGTGAGCGGAGAAACGGCGTTGCTTCCGATCCAGCAGGGGTTCTTTACGCAAGCCCAAGTAGATGCGCATCACTTTAATCAGGCCGTTATGCTGCACCGGGAGCAGGGCTTTGACGAAGCTGCTCTGCGTCAGGCGCTTGGCAAACTAGCAGAGCACCATGATGCTCTGCGGATGGTGTTCAGCAAGACCGAGCAAGGCTTTCAAGCGTGGAACCGCGGAATACAGGAAGGCGAGCTGTATCATCTGGACGTGCTGGACTTTAGGGATTTGACGGATGAAGCCATGCTCAGCGCGGCAATTGAGGCGAAAGCCAATGAAATTCAAAGCAGTATCCAACTGCAAGAAGGACCGCTGTTAAAGGCGGGTTTGTTCCACTGTGCAGATGGGGACCATCTCCTGATGGCGATTCACCATTTGGTCGTGGACGGGGTATCCTGGCGTATCTTGTTTGAGGATTTGGCTACTGCCTATGAACAGGCCGTTCATCAGGAAGTGCTTCAGCTGCCGGACAAAACGGATTCCTTCCGTTCCTGGTCACAAAAACTTTCCACCTATGCGAATAGCGCAGCCATGGACAGTGAACACGCCTATTGGGAGCAATGGAACGCAGCCGCTTGGGCTGACCAAGTACGTTTGCCTGAGGATCAAGCGCAGGCTGAGCCCTTTACCTTGGCTGACACGGATACAGTGGTCGTCCAGCTTACGGAGGAAGAGACATCAAAATTATTGAAGCAAGCACACCGCGCATATAACACGGAAGTGAACGATCTGCTTCTGACGGCTTTGGGCATGATGCTGTACACGTGGACGGGTCATGAACGCAGCCTGATTAATTTAGAGGGACACGGGCGTGAGAACATTTTGCCGGATACGGACCTTTCTCGTACGGTAGGCTGGTTTACGAGTCCATATCCGGTATTGCTGGACGTTGGTTGTGATCCCGCTTGGTCAGAACGCATCAAACAGGTCAAAGAGAGCCTGCGCCTTATTCCGAATAAAGGAATGGGCTACGGAATCTGGAGATATTTGAGTGAATCCGGCCAAGCCGTTGGTCAGCAAGCTGGTGTGCTGAACCTTGGTCAATATCAAGATTTTGCCGAGCCACAAGTAAGCTTTAACTATCTCGGACAGCTGGATCAGGACTTACAAAACAGCGATATTCGTAGGTCTCCTTATTCGATTGGATCAGTCGTTAGTGACCGGACGAAGATGAAATATGCTCTCGATGTGAGCGGGATCGTAACGAACGGCATCCTGGAACTGGACATTCGGTATAACGGCAAAGCCTTCCGTAAGGACACCGTCCACATGCTAGCCAATCTGCTGAAATCCAATCTGCTTGAGATGATTGAGCATTGTGTCACACGGGAGCGGACTGAATTGACTCCAAGTGATGTATTGCTAAAAGGTCTGACCCTGGAGCAATTAGATACGATTATCGAGCAGACCAAGACGGTTGGGGAATTGGAAAATGTGTACCCCTTGACCCCTATGCAAAAGGGTATGCTGTTCCATAGTTTGATGAATGCAGAAACAGGCGTGTATTTTGAACAGGCGACCTTTGATCTGGAGGGGTACTTTGAACCGTCCCTATTCGAGGAAAGTCTGAAGCTGCTGGTTAGCCGACATGCTATATTACGGACGAATTTCTACAGCGGCTGGTATGGTCAACCGTTGCAGATTGTCTATCGTCATAAAAATCCGAGCTTCTTTTATGAGGATGTCAGAGGGCGCGAACACGCTGTAGCTGAATTTGTGGCCCAGGATAAAGCTCGAGGCTTTGATCTAAGCAAGGATGCGCTTATGCGCGTAGCCGTCTTCCGCACGGGTGAAAGCTCATACCGTTTTGTATGGAGCTTCCATCATATTGTGATGGACGGATGGTGCCTGTCCCTGATGACGGACGAAGTGTTTGGGGCATATGTTGCCTTGCTGGAGCACAAACAGCCAGAGCTCGCACCTGTCAAGCCCTATAGTGACTATATCGAATGGTTGGAACAACAGGATGCACAGGAAGCGACCCGTTATTGGAGTGACTATTTGGCAGGTTTTGAGCAGCAAACCTTGTTGCCTGGTGAAGACGCACAAGCTTCTGTCGTCGCACGCAATGAAGAATCAGACGGAAGCGGTGCGGGTTCCCATTCCGGCTATGTTTCGGAAAAGCTGCCCTTTAGGCTGGGTAAAGAACGGACTGCGGCATTAAACCAAATGGCCAAGCAACAACATGTCACGATTAACACATTGCTGCAAAGTGTGTGGGGCGTTATTTTACAGCAATACAATAATAATCAGGATGTTGTGTTTGGTGGTGTGGTATCCGGTCGTCCGGCAGACCTTCCAGGCGTGGAGAACATGATTGGATTGTTTATCAACACGATTCCAGTACGCATTTGCAGTGCACCGGATGCTACATTTGCTGAAGTATTGCAGCGCACCCAGGAACAGGCTTTGGCCTCCAGTGTCTATGATACGTTCCCGCTATACGATATCCAGGCACTGACTGAACAAAAACAAGACCTGATTCATCACATTATGGTCTTTGAAAACTACCCGATCGGGCAACAGATGAAGCAGATGGGCGGTTCCGGCGAGACAAAGGCACAAACAGGCTTCTCGATTGCCAATGTGGAACTTGTCGAGCAAACCAACTACGATTTTAACCTGATTGTCGTGCCTGATGAGGATATCTCTATCCTGCTTGAATACAATGCTCTCGTGTATAGCCGGTCTGCCATGCAGCGTATCCAGGGCCATATCGACCATGTCATCGGACAAATTGTGGACAATCCGAATATCCGAGTGAATGAGCTGGAATTGGTAACACCGGAAGAACAGGCACAACTCGTTCAGGTCTGGGGGGATACAGCGGCAGCCTATCCGCAGGATCAAACGCTAAGTGCACTGTTCGAGCAGCAGGCAGCGAAAACACCGGATCAGGTGGCAGTATTGTGCGGAGCGGAATCGTTGACCTACGCTGAGCTGAATGAGCGCGCGAACCGTTTGGCTCGAACGCTGCGTGCCACAGGTGTTGAACCGGATCAGCCTGTAGGCATTCTGGTCCACCGTTCGCTGGACATGATCGTAGGCATTTATGCGATCCTCAAGGCAGGCGGAGCTTATGTACCCATCGATCCAGAATATCCGGCGGACCGCATCCGCTTTATGCTGGAGGACTCGGGAGCGAAGCTGGTGCTGACGCAATCGCATTTGGCGGAGCAAGCCTCACGGAGTTTCGACGGCCAGGTGCTGGTGCTGGATCGTCATGAGCAGGATGGCCAAGACATTTACCACAAAGACGGTTCGAATCTGGAGCCACTGGCTGGCCCGCACCATGTAGCCTATGTCATCTATACCTCCGGCTCCACCGGGAAACCGAAGGGCGTGATGGTGGAGCACCATTCCGTGCTGAACCGGATTTTGTGGATGCATGATCGGTACGGCTTGAGTGCGGAAGATACGATTTTGCAAAAGACCGCCTTCACGTTCGACGTGTCGGTGTGGGAGCTGTTCTGGTGGTCGCTGGTTGGCTCGAAGGTGAGTCTGCTGTCCGTTGGCGGGGAAAAGAACCCGGAAGACATCGTCGACACGATTGCCCGCGATGGCGTGAGTACGATGCACTTTGTTCCCGCCATGCTGCATGCGTTCCTGGAATATGTGGAGCAGCAGCCACGGGAAGTGATGCAAGCGAAGCTGGCAACGCTGCGCCATGTGTTTGCCAGTGGTGAAGCATTACCGCCACAGCATGTCGCACGGTTCCAACGGCTTGTGTCGAGCCTGGCTGGAGCGAAACTGATCAACCTGTATGGACCAACCGAAGCGACGGTGGACGTATCGTACTTCGATTGCGAGCCTGGCGAGGAATATGCGGTTATCCCAATCGGGAAACCGATTCAAAACATTCGTCTGTACATCGTGAAGGAAGGCACGGAGCAATTGCAGCCGATTGGGGTTGCAGGGGAACTGTGCATCGGTGGTGTCGGCGTAGCACGGGGGTATCTGAACCGTCCAAAGCTGACGGCCGAGAAATTTGTGAAAGACCCGTTTGCCGGCGGGGAAGCAGGCTATGAACGGATGTACCGCACAGGCGATTTGGCGAGATGGATGCTGGACGGCAACATTGAATATCTGGGCCGGATCGATCATCAGGTGAAAATCCGGGGGTACCGAATTGAGCTGGGCGAGGTCGAATCGCAGCTGCTCCAAGTGGAATCGGTACGCGAAGCCGTGGTGCTGGCGCGTGCGGATGAAACGGGACAAAAACAAATGGTGGCGTACTATGTCGCCGGGCAAGAAATGGGTGCTAGCGAGCTGAGAAGTGAGCTGGGCCGAGAGCTGCCAAGCTACATGGTGCCGTCGTACTTTGTACAGCTGGAGCAGATGCCGCTGAGTCCAAATGGCAAAATTGACCGCAAAGCCCTGCCAGCACCGGAAGGCAGCCTACAAACCGGAACGGATTATGCAGAGCCGCGTACCGCGCAAGAACGCGCTCTAGTAGCGGTCTGGCAGTCGGTACTGGGACTGCAGACTGTCGGTATTTTGGACAATTTCTTCGATCTGGGCGGCGATTCGATCAAGGCGATCCAAATCGCATCCCGTGCGTTCCAGGCTGGCTATAAGCTGGACATGAAGGATTTATTCCAGTATCCAACGGTTGCAGCGCTGGCACCGCATATGCATGAGGTCAGTCGTATGGCAGATCAAGGAGAAGTGAGCGGGAAAACTGCTTTGCTTCCGATCCAGCATTGGTTCTTTGCGCAGGAGCGCGAGCGTCCGCAGCACTTTAATCAGGCGGTCATGCTCTATCGTGCCAAGGGCTTTGATGAGACGGCGGTTTGCCAAGTCATGGATCACATCGTGAAGCATCATGATGCGCTTCGTACGGTTTTCCGTCAGGCTTCATCTGGTTACGAGGCTTGGACACGCGGTGTAGATGAAGGCGCATTGTATACGCTGGAAACCGCAGACTACCGTGAACAAGCATCCTATGCGGAAGCGCTGGAAGCGAAGGCAAATGAAATTCAAAGCAGCATCCACCTGTCCGAAGGGCCTCTGGTCAAGCTGGGATTGTTCCGCACAGCCGAGGGCGATCATTTGCTCATAGCCATTCACCATTTGGTGGTGGACGGGGTATCGTGGCGAATTCTGTTTGAAGATTTCTCGACAGGTTACGAGCAGGCGATCAAGGGCGAGCCTGTACGATTGCCCTATAAAACAGATTCCTTCCAAACATGGGCACGGGAGTTGTCGTCTTACGCCAACCGTCCAGAGGCTGCATCGGATGAAGCCTACTGGCAGCAGCTGGAACAGGCCAAAGCGAAAGCGGCAGCGCTGCCTAAGGATTTCGCCTACGAGGGCTCCTTGAATGCAGACAGCGAAGTGTTGACGGTGGAGTGGACCGAGGCTGAAACCCAGCAACTGCTAAAGCAGGCCCATCGTGCCTATAACACCGAGGTCAATGATTTGCTGTTGACCGCGTTAGGATTGGCGATGCACAACTGGACAGGCGCCGGACAGGTGCTGGTGAACCTGGAGGGACATGGCCGGGAAGCGATCCTGCCAGAGGTGGATATTACACGTACAGTAGGCTGGTTTACGAGCTTGTATCCGGTGCTGCTGGACACAGATGTCAACCTGACGCTGTCCCAGCGGATTAAAGAAACGAAGGAAGGTCTGCGCCGCATTCCACATAAAGGGCTGACCTATGGCACATGGCGCTACTTATCTCCTGCGTCTGCATCAGGTGAAGCGCATGCGATTGCAGCAGAACCGGAAATCAGCTTTAACTATTTGGGGCAGGTCGATCAGGATCTACAAAACAGTGGAATCACATGGTCACCCTATAGTGCAGGAGAGACAGAGGATGCCCATTCACCGCTGCAATATACGCTGGATTTAAACGCGATGATCTCGGAAGGCACGCTGCGCTTGACGATCGCTTACAGCCGTAAGCAGTATCGCCAAGAAACGCTGGAACGTGTGGCGAGCCTGCTGCAATCCGCTTTGCAAGAGGTGATTACGCATTGTGTCGCTCAGGAACAGCCGGAGCTGACGCCGAGTGATGTGTCCTTCAAAGGTCTGACGACTAGAGAACTGGAACAAATTGCGGAACAGGCGGCACATACCGGTGAGCTGGAAAATGTATACGCGCTGACGCCGATGCAAAAGGGCATGCTCTTTTACAATCTGATGGATTCGCAATCAGGAGCTTATTTTGAACAGGCCTCCTTTGATCTGCGAGGACATTTTAATATTGATGCGTTTGCGGCAAGTTTGGATATATTGGTGCAGCGGCATACGGTACTGCGCACGAACTTTTACAGTGGCTGGAAAGATGAACCACTTCAGGTCGTGTATCGGAATAAGCGCAGCGAACTGTATGTAGAGGATTTGCGGGATATGGAGCAAGAGAAGCAAAACGAGTACATCCTCGAATATACGCGTAAAGACAAGCAAAGAGGCTTTGATCTGGCGCAAGATGCTTTGATGCGTGTGGCCGTTTTGCGCACAGGTGAGGATGCGTACCGTTTTGTATGGAGCTTCCATCATATCGTGATGGACGGCTGGTGCTTGTCGCTGGTGACAGGCGAAGTGTTTGCGAGTTATTTTGCGATACTGGCTCATAAGCAGCCTGAACTGGCACCTGTAACGCCGTACAGTCAATATATTGAATGGCTGGAACAGCAGGATCGTCAGGCCGCATCAGGTTACTGGAGCAAGGTTCTGGAAGGATATGAGGAACAGTCCCGCCTGCCACAGGCTAAAATTCAGGGCAAAACGGAATATCAGGCGGAGCGTCTGGATTTTGACTTGGGCGCGGATCTAACGGCTGGCATTCAGCGCGTAGCCAAGCGTTATCAGGTAACGATCAATACGTTGATACAGACCGTTTGGGGCCTGTTGCTGCAAAAATATAATGGTACAGATGATGTGGTGTTTGGCAGCGTGGTATCTGGACGTCCGGCAGACATTCCGAATGTGGAGCACATCATTGGTCTGTTTATCAATACCATTCCTGTACGCATCCGCAGTCAAGTGGACAGCTTATTCTCAGACGTGATGAAGCAAACCCAAGAGCAATCCATTGCTTCCCATACCTATGATACGTACCCGTTGTATGAAATTCAGGGGCTATCGGAGCTTAAGCAGGATTTGATCAATCATATTCTTATTTTTGAGAACTATCCGGTAGAGGAACAATTGGAGCAATTAGGCAACAGTGATGAGTCCAGCTTCAGCATCACCGGAGCCGAGTCTGTCGAGCAGACCAACTATGACTTTAACCTGGTGGTACTGCCGGGGAACACCATCCATATGAGCTTTGGGTATAATGCGCTGGCCTTTGAACGGGAAAGTATAGAGCAAATTCGAGGTCATCTGGTGCAACTGCTGGAGCAGGTGGTAGCGAAGCCAGACATTCGGGTGCATGAGCTGGATATGGTAACCGCGCAGGAGCGTGAGCAAATCGTTGAGGCTTGGGGAAATACAGCGGTAGCATATCCAAACGAGCAAACGATTCACGGCTTGTTCGAGGCGCAAACCGCGCGGACGCCGGAGCAGACAGCATTGTTCTTCGAAGGAGAGCAATTAACCTATCGCGAGCTGAATGCACGCGCCAATCGTTTGGCTCGTACCTTGCGTAGTCAAGGCGTGACGAAAGATCGTCTGGTGGGTCTGATGACTGAGCGTTCGGTGGACATGATCGTAGGTATCTTCGGGATTTTAAAAGCCGGGGGTGCATATGTCCCAATCGATCCGACCTATCCAGAGGAGCGTATCCGCTATATGCTGGACGACTCGGGTGCGAAGCTGCTGTTGACGCAAAGCCATCTGGTGGACAAAGCAGCTATCGACGGTCACGTGCTGGTGTTGGATGGGGAGCAAACGGTGTACCACGAGGATGGTTCCAATCTGGAGCCGTGGTCCGGTCCGAACGATCTAGCCTATGTGATTTATACGTCAGGGACCACAGGGCAGCCGAAGGGCGTGATGCTGGAGCATCACGGGCTGTGCAATCTGAAAACATATTTTGATCAGACGCTCAAGATCCGTACGTCGGATCATGCGTTGCTGTTCGCCAGCTATTCGTTTGATGCGGCTTGCTGGGAAATCTTCCAGGCACTGTTCTGTGGAGCCACACTGTATGTACCAACGTCAGAGACGATTTTGAATTACGAACGGTTTGAGCAATATATGGCGAATCACCAAATCACGGTAGCAGCTTTGCCGCCGACCTATGCGGTCTATCTGGAGCCAGAACGGATGCCAAACCTGCGTATTTTGTTTACGGCGGGTTCAGCATCTTCAACCGAGCTGGTGTACAAGTGGAAGGATCAGGTGGCGTACTACAACGGCTACGGTCCAACCGAAAATTCAGTGGCGACGTCCATCTGGCCGGTATCCGAGGATGAGAGAGCTGGACAACTGATTTCCATCGGACGCCCTGTGCCGAACCATCGGGTATACATGCTGGATGTGCATGGACATTTGGCTCCGGTAGGCGTCGCGGGTGAGCTGTGCGTGTCCGGTCCGGGTCTGGCTCGGGGTTATCTAGATCGTCCAGAGCTGACGGCTGAGAAATTTGTATCGAACCCGTTTGCGGCTGGGGAAGCCGGCTATGAACGAATGTACCGTACGGGTGACTTGGCGAGATGGATGCCAGACGGCAACATCGAATATTTGGGCCGGATCGACCATCAGGTGAAAATCCGGGGCTACCGGATCGAGCTGGGCGAGGTCGAGGCACAAATTTTGAAAGTGGAGGATGTACAAGAGGTCATCGTACTGGCCCAGGCGGACGAGCAGGGGCAAAACCAACTGGTGGCATACTATGTTGCTGAACGGGAAGTAAGCGCTGGTGAGCTGCGCAGCTTACTGGGTGAGGAGCTACCAAACTACATGGTGCCTTCGTATTTCATCCAGCTAGAGCAGATGCCGTTGACACCGAACGGTAAAATCGACCGCAAGGCCCTGCCGGCACCAGAAGGCAGCCTGCAAAGCGGAGCGGATTATGCAGAGCCGCGCACAGCGCTGGAGCAGACTTTGGTTTCGATTTGGCAGGCTGTATTAGGAGCCAAGAGAGTCGGAATTCTGGATAATTTCTTCGATCTGGGCGGCGATTCGATCAAAGCGATCCAGGTATCCTCCCGTTTGCTGCAAGCGGGCTACAAGCTGGACATGAAGGATTTGTTCCAATATCCTTCCATCTCGCTGCTGAGCGGTCATGTTCATAAGGTCAGCCGTACAGCCGATCAGCGGGTGGTTTCGGGGGCAGTTAGATTGACCCCGATTCAGCAATGGTTCTTTGGACAATCCTCAGCAGAGCCACATTATTTCAACCAATCGGTGATGCTGTATAGGGCACAAGGCTTCGATGAAGCCGCATTGCGTGAAACGGTGACCAAGGTAACTGAGCATCATGATGCGCTACGTATGATCTTCCGTCAGACCGAACAGGGCTATGAAGCGTGGAATCGTGGTTTGAACGAAGGCCAGCTGTACAGTCTGGATGTTGTAGATCTGATGGGCGTCGAAGACGCGGCAGATGTGGTGATGGCGATTGAAACGAAAGCCAATGCCATCCAAAGTTCCATTCGTCTGGACGAAGGACCGCTGGTGAAGCTGGGACTTTTCCGCTGCATGGATGGGGATCATTTACTGATTGCGATTCACCATTTGGTGGTGGACGGGATTTCGTGGCGAATTGTGTTTGAGGATTTTGCCACGGGATATGAGCAGGCCGTGCGGGGAGAAGCGATTCGCCTGCCTTATAAAACGGACGCTTTCTCTGCTTGGGCAGAGCGGTTGTCTCAATATGCGAATAGTCCGGCGATCGAAAATGAACGCGAATATTGGCAGCGTCTTGCCCAAATAGAAATTGCATCGTTGCCTAAGGATCAAGAAAGAGCGGAAGGGCAGCATTTTCTGATCAGAGACAGTGAGACTGTGACTGTGGCTTGGAGCGAGCAGGAAACACGGATGTTGCTTCAAGAAGTACACCGTGCGTACCACAGCGAGGTCAATGATCTGCTGTTAACCGCACTCGGCACAGCGGTATATAACTGGAGCGGTCAGGAGCGTGTGCTGGTCAATCTGGAGGGACATGGCCGGGAAGCCATTGTTCCAGATATCGACATCACCCGTACCGTGGGCTGGTTTACGAGTCAGTATCCGGTGCTGCTGGATGTGGACGGAAAGGCAGCAGTCGGGCAGCGAATCAAGCGGGTGAAGGAAGACCTGCGCCATGTGCCGCATAAGGGCATTGGCTACGGCATTTTGAAATATATGTCTCAGCATGATGCCCATCCTTCCTGGACCTTGCAGCCTGAAATTAGCTTTAACTATTTGGGACAATTTGATCAGGACTTGGAAAATGGGGATATCACGCTGTCTTCACATCCAGGTGGAGAGCCGATGAGTGACCATACCGTTCTGGAGTATCCTTTGAATGTGAACGGAATGATTACAGCGGGCGCGCTGACACTGGACATTCGCTATGACAGTAAGGTATATCATCAGCAAAATGTAGAAAAATTTGCGCAGTTGCTGCAGGAAAGCCTGCAGGAAGTGATCGCTCATTGTGCCTCCAAAGAGCGGAGTGAGCTAACACCAAGTGATGTATTGTTCAAAGGCTTGTCACTGGAACAACTGGAACAGTTGACGGAGCAAACTTCTTCTGTAGGCGAGTTGGAAAATGTGTATGCTCTTTCGCCTATGCAGAAGGGGATGCTGTTCCATAATCTGATGGAGCCGCAGTCAGGCGCCTACTTCCAGCAAGCGTCGTTTGATCAAAAAGGTAGCTTTGATGTAGCTGTTTTCCGCAAGAGTCTGGATGTACTGACACAGCGTCATGAAGCGCTGCGAACGAATTTCCATATGTTTGAGACAGGACACAGTCAGGAGCCATTGCAGATCGTATTCCGTCACAAAGATAGCGACCTTTCCTTCCAGGATATACGGGAAATGCAGGAAGCGGAGCAACAGGCGTATATCCAGGTGTTTAAGCTGGAGGACCAAGCTAGAGGCTTTAATCTTGGTACGGATGCACTTATGCGCGTACAGGTATTGCAAACCCATGAAGAAACGTATCATTTGGTATGGAGCTTCCATCATATTGTCATGGATGGCTGGTGCTTATCGCTCGTTACGGGTGAAGTGTTTGGTACGTACTTTGCGCTGCTGGAGCAGAAGCAACCGGAGTTTGCAGCGATTACACCGTATGGCCAATATATCGAATGGCTAGAGCGTCAGGATGAACGTGCGGCAAAAGAGTACTGGAGCAGCTATTTGGCGGGCTTTGAACAGCAGACGTTGTTACCTGGATCGGATACTTTATCGAAAGACCAAGCGGCTAATACGGTATCCACTACAGCACGTGAAACCAGCGAGTATGTTTCTGAAAAAATAACGGTAGATCTGGACCCAACGTGGAGCGAAGCCATACACCGGATTGCGAAGCAGCAACAGGTCACGATTAATACGCTGATGCAGAGCGTGTGGGGCCTTATTTTGCAGAAATATAACAACAACGAGGATGTTATTTTCGGTAGTGTCGTATCTGGACGTCCGACGGATATTGCTGGCGTAGAGCATATGATTGGTTTGTTCATTAATACGATCCCGGTGCGGATTCAAAGTGAACGGAATGCCACTTTTGTGGAAGTGATGCGGAAAACGCAGGAACAGGCACTGACCTCGGGAGCCTATGACAGCTTCCCGCTGTATGAAATTCAGGCATTGACCGAGCAGAAGCAGCATCTGATTAACCACATTATGGTATTTGAGAATTATCCGGTAGAGGAGCAAGTCGAGCAGCTTAGTGAAGTTCGTCCATCCGCTTTTGAAATTACAAATGTAGAGGTTGTTGAGCAAACGAATTATGATCTGGACTTGATTGTGATGCCAGATGAGCTTTTCCGCATCATGTTTAGATACAACGCCAATGTATATGAGCGGTCTACGATAGAGCGAATGCAGGGACATGTACTGCATGTCATCGAGCAAATCGTGAATAATCCGTATATCCGTGTGAATGAACTGGAATTGGTAACACCGGAAGAGCAGGCGCAGATCGTTCAGGCCTGGGTGGATACGGCGGTAGCCTATCCGCAAGATCAAACGCTAAGCGCATTGTTTGAGCAGCAGGCCACGAGTACACCGGATCAGGTGGCAGTGTTGTGCGGATCGGAATCGTTGACCTACGCGGAGTTGAATGAGCGCGCGAACCGTTTGGCTCGGACGCTGCGTGCGGAAGGTGTTCAGCCGGATCAGCCCGTGGGCATTTTGGTTCAGCGTTCGCTGGACATGATCGTAGGTATCTATGCGATCCTCAAAGCAGGCGGAGCCTACGTGCCCATTGATCCAGAATATCCGGCGGACCGCATCCGCTTTATGCTGGAGGACTCGGAAGCGAAGCTGGTGCTGACGCAATCGCATCTGACCGAGCAAGCCTCACGGAGTTTCGACGGCCAGGTGCTGGTGCTGGATCGCGAGGACATTTACCACGAAGACGGCTCGAATTTGGAGCCACTGGCTGGGCCACACCATGTAGCCTATGTCATCTATACCTCCGGCTCCACCGGGAAACCGAAGGGCGTGATGGTGGAGCACCATTCCGTGCTGAACCGGATTTTGTGGATGCATGATCGGTACGGCTTGAGCTCAAACGATACGGTTCTGCAAAAGACCGCCTTCACGTTCGACGTGTCGGTGTGGGAGCTGTTCTGGTGGTCGATGGTCGGCTCAAAGGTGAGCTTGCTGTCGGTAGGCGGGGAAAAGAACCCGGAAGACATCGTCGACACGATTGCCCGCGATGGCGTGAGTACAATGCACTTTGTACCTGCGATGCTGCATGCGTTCCTGGAGTACGTGGAGCAGCAGCCACGGGAAGTGATGCAAGCGAAGCTGGGCACGCTGCGCCACGTATTTGCCAGCGGCGAAGCGTTGCCGCCACAGCATGTGGCCCGGTTCCAGCGGCTTGTGTCGAGCCTAGCAGGAGCGAAGCTGATCAACCTGTATGGTCCAACCGAAGCGACGGTGGACGTATCGTACTTCGATTGTGAACCGGATGAGGAATATGCAGTAATTCCGATCGGGAAACCGATTCAAAATATTCGTCTGTACATCGTGAAGGAAGGCACGGAGCAATTGCAGCCGATCGGGGTTGCGGGTGAACTGTGCATCGGCGGTGTCGGCGTAGCCCGCGGCTATCTGAACCGTCCGGAGCTGACGGCCGAGAAATTCGTAGCCGATCCGTTTGCGGGCGGGGAAGCCGGCTATGAGCGGATGTACCGCACAGGTGATTTGGCGAGATGGATGGCAGACGGCAACATTGAATATTTGGGCCGGATCGACCATCAGGTGAAAATCCGGGGGTACCGGATTGAGCTGGGCGAGGTCGAATCGCAGCTGCTCCAAGTGGAATCGGTACGCGAAGCCGTGGTGCTGGCCCGTGCGGATGAGACGGGACAAAAACAAATGGTAGCGTACTATGTCGCGGGGCAAGAGCTGGGTGCCAGTGAGCTAAGAAGTGAGCTGGGCCGAGAGCTGCCAAGCTACATGGTGCCATCGTACTTTGTTCAGCTGGAGCAGATGCCGTTAACTCCGAATGGCAAAATCGACCGCAAGGCACTGCCAGCACCGGAAGGCAGTCTGCAAAGCGGAGCCGATTATGTCGCACCGCGGACGTGGGTGGAAGTGAAGCTGGCTCAAATTTGGCAGGATGTGCTGGGTCTCACGCAGGTCGGCGTGAAGGAAAACTTCTTCGAGATTGGCGGACATTCGCTGCGGGCGACGACACTGGCCTCGAAGATTCACAAGGAGCTGAACAAGCCGCTTCCACTGCGCAGTATTTTTGAAGCACCAACGATTGAACAACTGGCAGTCGTACTGGAACAGCTGGATCAAGTAACCTATGCGTCCATTCCGGTAACGGAAGAACGCAATTTCTACCCGTTATCTTCGGCGCAAAAACGACTGTATGTGCTGCATCAGTTTGATCCGAATGATGTGAACTACAACATGCCGTCGGTGCTGCAAGTGAGCGGTCCGCTGGATGTGAAACGAGTAGAAGATGTGTTCCGTCAATTGATCGATCGCCATGCAACCTTGCGTACCCGCTTTGAGCTAGTGGACAATGAGCCGATGCAATGGGTTGAGGACACCGTGCCGTTCGAGGTGGAATATACGAGGGTACAGGCAGAGCGTGCAACTACGGATACAGATCAGGACACAGCTACAGCTACGTACACGACGGTCAGCCAGGAAGCACAAGAACGGGTTCGGCAGTTTGTCCGTCCGTTTGATCTGAAAGCTGCGCCGCTGCTGCGGGTAGGCTTGGTGAATCTGGGCGCACGAGGAGCAGAGCAAGAACCCCAGCATCTGCTCATGCTCGACATGCACCATATCGTTTCGGATGGTGTGTCGATGGAGGTGCTGACCGATGAATTTGTCCGCTTGTATGGCGGTGAAGAGCTATCACCATTGCGGATTCAGTACAAAGACTATGCGGTATGGCAGCAAAGCGAAGCCCATCAGGAGTGGATGCAGCGTCAGGAAGCGTACTGGCTGGGTACCTTCCGGGGCGGCGTGCCTGTGCTGGATCTGGCAACCGACTTTGCCCGTCCGGCGGTACAGAGTACGGCAGGGGATACGATCGAATTCGGACTGGAGCGTGAAGTTAGCGAACGCCTGAAAGAACTGGCTTCGCAAACAGGTTCAACCTTGTATATGGTGCTGCTGGCGGCGTACACTACGCTCTTGCATAAATACACAGGCCAAGAAGATATCGTAGTCGGCACGCCGATTGCTGGAAGACCGCATGCGGAACTGGAGAGTCTGGTAGGTGTCTTCATCAACACGCTGGCAATCCGCAATTATCCGTCTAGCGACCAATCGTTCCTGGATTATCTGCAAGAGGTGAAGGAGCATGCGCTCAGTGCTTATGAGCATCAGGACTATCCTTTTGAAGAGTTGGTTGAAAAGCTGAATTTGACGCGGGATACGAGTCGAAATGCGCTGTTTGACACGATGTTTGAGTTGAAAACATTGGAGCAGCAGGAGTTGCAGCTAGAAGGTCTGACCCTGAATTCGTATCCGCTGGAAAATCATACGGCCAAATTTGATCTGAGCTTGGATGCAATAGAGCAGCCAGAAGGCATTCTGTGCCGTCTGGAATACAGCACGGCGCTATATAAGCCTGAGACGATTGCGCGATTGGCGCAGCATTTTACCGAACTCGTACGTGCAATTACACTGCATCCACAACAGCCACTGGCAGCTTTGGAGATGGTACCTGCCGAGGAAAAAGCACAAATCATCCATGGATTTGGAGATGTGGGGGTATCGGATGTTGCTGTAGTCGAGGCAGAAGCCTTATTCCATACCTTTGTGGAAGAACAGGCGCAGCTTGTACCGGATCATGTGGCGGTGGTGTACGAGGAGCAGCAGCTTACGTACCGGAAACTGAACGAGCGTGCGAACCAATTGGCGCGGAGATTGCGAAATGAAGGTATCGGACGCGAATCGATTGTCGGCATTTTGAGCGAACGCTCGGTGGATATGCTGGTCGGCGTATTGGCGGTATGGAAAGCCGGAGGTGCATATGTACCGTTAGATGCGGATTATCCGTCCGAACGTATTCGTTTCATGCTGGAGGACAGCGGTGCGTCGGTGCTGCTGACGCAAATCGGCTTGCAGGAGCGCGCGCAGGCATGGCTGGAGGAAAGCCGACAGGCCTTGGCCGGAGGGCAGTCTGAGGTCGAGTTGGGAACAGTAGCTGGCGCTGAAACGATGGAATCAGGTACTCTCCATGGAACCCTGAATGGAACAGCAGATTCGCCACCTGACAGCGAAGCAGCATCCGAATCCGCAGCGAACGTGCGTCTGCATACCGTACTGGCGTTGGACGATGAGTCGCTGTACATCGGAGATACCACAGACGTCGATCACATCAACGAACCGCAGGATCTGGCATATGTGATCTACACCTCCGGGACAACCGGACGTCCGAAGGGCGTCATGATCGAACATCACAGCTTGGTGAATACGGCTGCGGCGTATCGCCGAGATTACCGTCTGAGCGAGTTCCCGGTACGACTGCTGCAACTGGCGAGCTTCTCCTTCGACGTATTCGTCGGGGATATCGCGCGGACGCTCTATAACGGCGGCACGATGGTCATTTGTCCGAAAGACGACCGGATTGATTTTAGCCGATTGTATGGCTGGATTCGCGATTACCAGATTACCGTATTCGAATCGACCCCGGCCCTGATCGTACCGTTTATGCAGCATGTGCATGAACAGGGACTGGACATGAGCAGTCTGGAACTGCTGATCACCAGCTCGGATAGCTGCAGCGTGACAGATTACCGGGTGCTGCAAGAACGGTTTGGCGCAGATATCCGCATTATGAACAGTTACGGCGTCACGGAAGCGGCGATTGACTCCAGCTTCTATGATGAAGAGCTGTCGAAGCTGCCAAGCAGCGGCAATGTGCCGATTGGCCAGGCGTGGCTGAACGCCCGGTTTTACATCTTGGACAGCCAGCTGAATCCGGTGCCGATCGGCGTACTGGGTGAGCTGTGCATTGGCGGAGCCGGGGTGGCACGAGGCTACCTGAATCGTGCAGACCTGACCGCCGAGAAATTCGTAGCGAACCCGTACGTACCGGGTGAACGATTGTACCGCACAGGCGATTTGGCGCGGTGGATGCCGGATGGCAATGTGGACTTTATCGGCCGGATGGATGATCAGGTCAAAATCCGGGGCTTTCGGATTGAACTGGGCGAGGTGGAAGCACAGCTGCTGACCGTGGACGGCATTCAGAAAGCCATCGTCACCGCCTGGGAAAACGAAGATGGAGACAAGGATTTGTGTGCGTATGTCGTAGCCTCTGAAACGCTGAATTTGCCCGAGCTGCGCAACCTGCTGCAGCCCAAGCTGCCGGGTTATATGATCCCGACATATGTCGTACAACTGGATCATTTCCCGCTGACACCAAACGGCAAAATTGACCGCAAAGCGTTGCCTACGCCGGAAGCGCGCCTCGAAGGAGGCACGGCGTATGTTGCGCCGCGGACATTGCTGGAAGAGCAACTGGTACGTATTTGGCAAAGCGTTTTGAATCACCCGCGGATAGGCATCCAGGATAACTTCTTTGAAGTGGGAGGACATTCTCTGCGCGCGACAACACTGATGGCGAAAATCCATCAGGAGCTGAATTACAAGCTGGCGCTGCGAGATATTTTCCAATATCCGACGATTGAGCAACTGGTGCAGGTGATGGGAGAAGTTCAGACACAGCAAACGTATGTATCCATCCCTGTTGCGGAGGAACGTGCATATTATCCGGTTTCCTCGGCGCAAAAACGGATGTACGTGCTGAGTCACCTGGAAGGCGGAGAGGTTAGCTACAATATGCCGGGCGCTTTGATTATTGAAGGTTCCTTGGATAAAACGCGACTGGAGCAAGCCTTCCGCCAGCTGATTGTCCGTCATGAAGCCCTGCGAACCCGATTCGACATGGTGGATGGCGAGGTGATTCAACGGATTGAATCGGGCGTCGCATTCAACGTGGAGCATGTGCAGGCAAGCGAAGAAGAGACCCAGCAGTACGCACAGGACTTTGTACGTGCATTTGATCTCGCACAAGCACCGTTGCTGCGGGTTCAGTTGGTGGAAACCGGACCGGAGCGTCACGTCATGCTCTATGACATGCACCATATTATTTCGGATGGCGTGACTGAAGGAATTATCGTGCAGGAGTTCTCTCAATTGTATGAAGGCAAAGAACTGCCGCCCCTGCGCATTCAGTACAAGGACTATGCGGTTTGGCAGCATGCCGATATGCAAAGTGAACGTCTTCGTGAGCAGGAAAGCTACTGGCTGAACACGATGGCTGGTGACATTCCAGCACTGGATATGCCAACAGATTTTGCAAGACCAGCCGTACAGCGTCTAGAAGGAGATCGATTGGAATTTGCGATCAGCCTGGAGGACAGCGAGCAGTTGAAACAGCTGGCCGCGCAAACCGGCTCCACCTTATACATGGTGTTGCTAGCCGCATATAGCACGCTCTTGCATAAATATTCGGGGCAGGAGGACATTATCGTCGGCACGCCGATTGCCGGAAGACCGCATGCGGAACTGGAGGGCTTGGTAGGCGTATTCCTCAACACGCTGGCGATCCGCAATTATCCGTCTGGCGACAAAACGTTCCTGGATTATCTGCAAGAGGTCAAAGAGCATGCGCTCAGTGCTTACGAACATCAGGAATATCCTTTTGAAGAACTGGTTGAAAAGCTGAATTTAACGCGGGATACGAGCCGGAATGCGCTGTTTGACACGATGTTTGAGCTGAAAACTTTTGAACAGCAGGAGTTCGAGCTGGAGGGTCTGACCTTTAAAACGTATCCGACGGACAATCATACGGCCAAATTTGATCTGACCTTGGATGCAGTGGAGCAGCCGGAAGGCATTCTGTGCAGTCTGGAATACAGCACGGCGCTGTACAAGCCTGAGACCATCGCGCGATTGGCACAGCATTTTACCGAACTCGTACGTGCAATTACCCTGCATCCGCAGCAGCCACTGGCAGCTTTGGAGATGGTAACCGTCGAGGAAAAGGCACAAATCATCTACGGTTTTGGAGATGTGGGAGTATCGGATGTTGCTGCTGTTGAAGCAGGAGCCTTGTTCCATACCTATGTGGAAGAACAAGCGCAGCTTGTACCGGATCACGTGGCGGTGGTGTACGAGGAGCAGCAGCTTACGTACTGTAAACTGAACGAGCGTGCCAACCAATTGGCCCGTAGATTGCGAAATGAAGGCATTGGACGCGAGTCGATGGTCGGCATTTTGAGTGAACGTTCGGTAGACATGCTGGTCGGTGTATTGGCGGTATGGAAAGCTGGAGGCGCATATGTGCCGCTAGATGCAGACTATCCGTCCGAACGCATTCGTTTCATGCTGGGGGACAGCGGTGCGACGGTACTGTTGACCCAAACGGGCTTACAGGAGCGTGCACAGGTATGGCTGGAAGAAAGCCGACAGGCCTTGGCCGGAGAGCAGACTGAGGGCGAGTTGGAAACAGCGGCTGGCGCTGAGACGATGGAATCAAGTACTCTCCATGGAACCCTGAATGGAACAGCAGATTCGCCACCTGACAGCGAAGCAACATCCGAACCGGCAACGGGTTTGCGTCTGCACACCGTACTGGCGCTGGACGATGAGTCGCTGTACACCGGAGATACCGCGGATGTAGAGCACATCAACGAACCGCAGGATCTAGCGTATGTGATCTACACCTCCGGTACAACGGGACGACCGAAGGGCGTCATGATCGAGCATCACAGTTTGGTAAACACAGCCGCGGCCTACCGCCGGGATTACCGTCTGAACCAGTTCCCGGTACGGTTGTTGCAACTGGCGAGCTTCTCCTTCGACGTGTTCGTCGGGGATATCGCGCGGGTGTTCTATAACGGCGGAACGATGGTTATCTGTCCGAAAGATGATCGCATCGACCCAAGCCGTCTATATGGCTGGATTCGCGATTATCAGATTACGGTGTTCGAATCGACCCCGGCCCTGATCGTACCGTTTATGCAGCATGTGTATGAACAGGGACTGGACATGAGCAGTCTAGAATTGCTGATCACCAGCTCGGATAGCTGCAGCGTGACGGATTACCGGGTGCTGCAAGAACGGTTTGGCGCGGATATCCGCATTATGAACAGCTACGGCGTCACGGAAGCGGCGATTGACTCCAGCTTCTACGACGAAGAATTGTCGAAGCTGCCAAGCAGCGGCAATGTGCCGATTGGCCAGGCGTGGCTGAATGCACGCTTCTACATTGTGGACAGCCAGCTAAATCCGGTGCCGATCGGTGTGCTGGGCGAGCTGTGCATTGGCGGTGCCGGGGTGGCACGGGGATACCTGAACCGTGCAGACCTGACGACCGAGAAGTTCGTAGCGAACCCGTACGTACCGGGTGAACGATTGTATCGCACAGGTGACTTGGCGCGGTGGATGCCGGACGGCAATGTGGACTTTATCGGGCGGATGGATTATCAAGTGAAAATCCGCGGCTACCGGATCGAGCTGGGCGAGATTGAAACGGCGATCCAGCGGGTGCCGGGCGTGCGTCAAGCGGTAGTCATCGACCGGACGGATGAGCGTGGACACAAGTACTTGTGCGGATACATCACGGGAGAAGCTGAGCTGCGGATCGAGGAGGTACAGGCCGAACTGGAAGCCGGGCTGCCAGCGCACATGGTGCCAGCACGTTTGATGCGACTGGAGGCGATCCCACTGACGAGCAACGGCAAAATCGACCGCAAGGCCTTGCCGGAACCGGAAGGAAGTATTCATACCGGTGCAGCTTATGTGGCACCGCGTACCACGGTGGAGCAAGTGCTGGCTGCAGTATGGGCCGGAGTACTCGGCGTGGAAGCGGTAGGCACGCAGGATAACTTCTTTGAACTGGGTGGCGATTCGATCAAAGCCTTGCAAGTATCCTCCCGATTGCTGCAAGCAGGTTATCGACTGGAGATGAAAGACCTGTTCAGTCATCCAACCGTGTCTGCCTTGGCACTGAAAGTTCAATCGGTGACCCGATTGGCGGATCAGAGCGAAGTGGTGGGCGCTGTGAAGCTGACACCGGTGCAACAATGGTTCTTTGAGCAGAACCTGACGGATGCTCATCATCATAACCAGTCCATTATGCTGCATAGCAAGGACGGTTTTGATGAAACGGCCCTGCGCACAGCGATGGATCAAATCGTTAGCCATCACGATGCACTGCGTATCATTTTCCGACCTACGGAGCGCGAATATGAAGCTTGGAACCGCGCGGTCGGTGAGGGCGATCTGTATACGCTGGATCGGGCCGACTTCAGAAATGAGTCTGAGGTATCTGCGGCGATCGAGGCCAAAGTGAATGAAATTCAGGCGGGTATTCATTTAAGCGAAGGACCGCTGGTGAAGCTGGGGCTGTTCCATTGCCCAGATGGAGATCATTTGCTGATGGCGATTCATCACTTAGTGGTGGATACCGTATCTTGGCGCATTTTGTTCGAGGATATTACGACCGCCTATGAGCAGGCATTGAACGGACAAGCAGCTCGTCTTCCGCACAAAACGGATTCGTTCCGCATCTGGGCGGATGGGCAGTCTCAATATGCGAACAGTCCGGCCATGGCAGCAGAACTCGCATTCTGGCAGGAAATGGAACAAAGCGTATATCAGCCGCTTCCAAAAGACGAGTCCCCTACTCATTCCTTAAATAGGGACAGCGAGAACATTACAGTTACGTGGACAGCCCAGGAAACGGAGCAGCTGTTAAAACAAGCGCATCGTGCCTACAACACGGAGATGAATGATGTGCTGCTTACCGCATTGGGGCTGACGATTCATCGCTGGGCGGGCCTGGAACGAGTGCTCGTGAGCCTGGAAGGCCATGGACGGGAATCCATTTTGCCAGAACTGGATATTACGCGCACCGTGGGTTGGTTTACGACCCAATTCCCGGTTGTGCTGGATATGAGCGTGGGGCAAGACCTTTCACAGCGCATCAAACATGTGAAAGAAGGACTACGCCGCATTCCGCAAAAGGGCATCGGCTACGGTATGTTGAGATACCTGTCCGCAGCACGTGAGCAAGAGCGTTTTGTAACCGAACCTGAAATCAGCTTTAACTATTTGGGACAATTTGACCAAGATATGCAAAATCAATCCATTGGCGTATCTCCTTACGCTAGCGGTGCAGAGCTTAGCGCCCATGCAGCCAGATCGCACACGCTGGATATGAACGGACTGATTTCGGAAGGCGAACTGCAATTGACGATCAGCTACAGCAAGCAGGAATATCGTCGTGAAACGATGGAGCAGCTAGCTGAAGAGTTTAGAATCAGTTTGCAGGAAATCATTGCGCATTGCATAAGCCGCAAACAGCAAGAGCTGACGCCAAGCGATATCATGCTGAAACATGTAACCATGGCCGAGTTGGATCAGTTGGTAGAACGGACTCGTGACATGGGGGAACTGGAAAATGTCTATGCGCTGACGCCGATGCAAAAAGGCATGTTGTTCCATAGTCTGATGGATGCAGAGTCAGGTGCTTATTTTGAACAAACGACCTTTGATTTGCATGGACGCTTCCAAGCGGATATTTTCCAAGATAGCTTGAATCATTTGGCGCAGCGGCATGAGATATTTAGAGCTAATTTCATCAGCGGTTGGCAGGATGAGCCTGTGCAGGTCATTTTCCGCCGCAAGGATGTTGGTTTTAGATGTGAAGATTTGCGTCATTTGGATGAGCAGGAGCGTGACGCGTATGTGAAGGAGTTTATTCGCAAGGACAAGGCAGCCGGGTTCGATTTGTCCCGGGATGCGTTGATGCGCGTGGCGATTTTACGAACAGGTGATGAGGATTATTATTTTGTGTGGAGCTCTCATCACATCTTGATGGATGGCTGGTGTGTGGCGTTAGTCACGGATGAGGTGTTTGAGGCTTATTTTGCAGCCGTGGAGCATAGACAGCCGAAGCTTGCCCCCGTGACTCCATACAGTCAGTATATTGAGTGGCTTGAAGCACAGGATGTAGAAGCAGCAGCTGCGTACTGGAAGGATTATTTGCTCGGCTATGATCAGCAAACTTCGATTCCGACCGGAAAAGTAGGCGTGAAGGCGGACGATGCACAATTTGAGCATATCCTGTGCGATCTGGGCAAGGATTTGACCGGACGTATGGAAATGGTGGCCAAGCAGCACCACGTGACCCCGAATACATTGCTGCAAACAGCCTGGGGATTGCTGCTCCAAAAGTACAATGGTAGTGACGACGCTGTTTTTGGCGGTGTAGTGTCTGGTCGTCCAGCGGATATTTCGGGGATCGAAAATATGGTGGGCTTGTTCATTAACACCATTCCAATACGTATCCGCAGTGGGGCTGAGGACACCTTTGCCGACCTGATCAGAACGAATCAAAAGCAGGCGCTGACTTCTCAAGATTATGAAACGTATCCGCTGTACGAAATACAAGCCTTGAGCGAGCAAAAGCAAGACCTGATCAACCACATTATCGTGTTTGAAAACTATCCGGTGGAGGAGCAGGTCGAGCAACTTGGCGAAGGTGCAGAGTCGGATTTTGAAATTCGCAATGCGGGCATGATTGAACAAACCAACTATGATTTCAATCTGGTCGTTATGCCGCAGGAAGCGATGAAAATCCGATTTGAATACAATGCGAAGTTATATGATCGGGAAGCTGTTGAACGGACTCAGGGCCATCTGGTACAGCTGTTGGAGCAGGTGGTGGCGAAGCCGGACATTCGAGTGCAGGAGCTGGATATGGTAAGTGAGCAGGAGCGCGAGCAAATTCTCCGCGTATGGGGAAATACAGCTGCTGAGTATCCGAGCGGGCAAACGATCCATGGCTTGTTCGAGACACAAACGGCGCAGACACCGGAACAGGCAGCGTTGTTCTTCGAAGGAGAGCAGTTGACCTATCGCGAGCTGAATGAACGTGCGAATCGTCTGGCTCGTACCTTACGCAGTCAAGGCGTGACGAAGGATCGACTGGTGGGTCTGATGACCGAACGTTCGGTAGACTTGATCGTGGGGATCTTAGGCATTTTGAAAGCCGGGGGTGCATATGTCCCAATCGATCCGACCTATCCAGAGGAGCGTATTCACTACATGCTGGACGACTCGGGGGCAAAGCTGTTGTTAACGCAAAACCATCTGGTGGACAAAGCAGCTTTTGACGGTAACGTGCTGGTGCTGAATGGGTCACAGGGTGTGTGTCACGAGGATAGTTCCAATCTGGAATCGTTGTCTGGTCCGAACGATCTGGCCTATGTCATTTATACGTCGGGTACGACGGGGCAGCCGAAGGGCGTTATGGTGGAGCATCGTAATGTCGTACGTTTGGTGAAAAATACAAACTACGCGCAATTAGATGCCGACACGCGCATTTTACAGACAGGGGCTGTTGTTTTCGACGCATCCACCTTCGAAATTTGGGGGGCGCTATTGAATGGTGGACAGCTGGTGCTAGTGAGCCAGGATGTCATTTTGGACGCCCCCAAGCTTAAGGAGGCTGTGCGTAGCCACGGCATTACCACGATGTTTCTGACTACACCGCTCTTTAACCAGCTGTCCCAGCAGGATCTGGCGCTGTTCGAGGGGGTACGGGAGGTGCTGGTCGGCGGTGATGTGATGTCCGTACCACATATGAACCGGGTGCTGGAGGCTCATCCATCCTTGCGAATCAGTAACATCTATGGCCCGACCGAAAATACGACCTTTTCCACAGTGCATGCGATCACTGGTATGCAATCGGAATCGGTGCCAATTGGCAGACCGATCCATAATTCGACAGCGTATGTCGTGGACCGTTCGATGCGGCTTCAGCCCGTCGGGGTATGGGGTGAGCTGATCGTCGGCGGTGACGGGGTGGCACGTGGATACCGCAACCGTCCGGACCTGACGTCCGAAAAGTTCATCGACAGCCCGTTCCGCAGCGGAGAACGCTGCTATCGCACAGGCGACCTGGTACGCTTGAATGTGGACGGGACGCTGGAATATAAGGGACGGATCGACGCACAGGTGAAAATTCGGGGCTACCGGATCGAACTGGGCGAGGTAGAAACGCAGCTGTTGAAACTGGAGGCAGTGCGAGAAGCTGTGGTCATCGCACGTGAAGATGAGCAAGGGCAGAAGCAGCTCTGCGCTTATGTGGTCGCCGATGGGGAAGTTGTGGCAAGTGAGCTACGCAGCGCTTTGAGCCAGAAGCTGCCGGGTTACATGGTCCCTTCCTATCTGGTACAGCTGAAGCAGATGCCGTTGACACCGAATGGTAAAATCGACCGCAAGGCACTGCCAACACCGGAAGTCAACCTGCAAAGCGGAGCCGATTATGTCGCACCGCGGACGTGGGTGGAAGTGAAGCTGGCGCAAATTTGGCAGGATGTGCTGGGTCTGGCGCAGGTCGGTGTGAAGGAAAACTTCTTCGAGATTGGCGGACACTCGCTGCGGGCGACGACGCTGGCCTCGAAAATTCACAAGGAGCTGAACAAGCCGCTTCCACTGCGCAGTATTTTTGAAGCGCCAACGATTGAACAACTGGCAACGGTCATGGAAGGTCTGGATCAAGTGGCGTATGCGTCCATTCCGGTGACGGAAAAACGCAACTTCTACCCGCTTTCCTCGGCGCAAAAACGACTGTATGTGCTGCATCAGTTCGACCCGAATGATGTGAACTACAACATGCCGTCGGTGCTGCAAGTGAGCGGACCGCTGGATGTGAAACGGGTAGAAGACGCGTTCCGTCAATTAATCGCCCGTCATGCGACCTTGCGTACCCGCTTTGCACTGGTGGACAGTGAGCCGGTGCAATGGATTGAGGACACCGTGCCGTTCGAGGTGGAGTATACGAAGGTACAGGTAGAGGGTGCGACTGCGGATACGGACACGATGGTCAGCCAGGAAGCACAAGAACGGGTGCGGCAGTTTGTACGTCCGTTCGATCTGAAATCCGCTCCGCTGCTGCGGGTAGGCTTGGTAGATTTGGGTGTACAAGGAACCGAGCAGGAACCGCAGCATTTGCTCATGCTCGATATGCACCATATCGTCTCGGATGGTGTGTCCATGGGAGTACTGACCGGTGAATTTGTCCGCTTATACGACGGTGAAGAGCTTTCGCCATTGCGAATACAGTACAAGGATTATGCGGTATGGCAGCAAAGCAAAGCCCATCAAGAGTGGATGCAACGTCAGGAAGCGTACTGGCTCGACACCTTCCGGGGTGAACTGCCTGTGCTGGATCTACCGACGGACTTTGCCCGTCCGTCGGTACGAAGTACGGCAGGCGATACGGTGGTGTTCGGACTGGAACGTGAAGTCAGCGAACGGCTGAAAGAACTGGCGGCAAACACAGGCTCCACGCTGTATATGGTGCTGCTGGCAGCGTACACCGCGCTCTTACACCAATACAGTGGGCAAGAGGACATCGTAGTCGGCACACCGATTGCTGGACGACCGCATACGGATCTGGAGCCGATGATTGGGATGTTCGTCGGAACGTTGGCATTGCGGAACTATCCGACGGCAGAGCAAAGCTTCCGCAGCTACGTGGAGGATGTGAAGACGCGTGCCCTGCAAGCTTACGAGCACCAGGACTATCCGTTTGAGGAGCTGGTGGAAAAGCTGAACGTGAAACGGGATATGAGCCGCCATCCACTGTTTGATACGATGTTTACCCTGCAAACGACTGAGGAAGGCGAGCTGCAGCTGGCGGACCTGAGCTTCCGTCCATACGGCTTAGAACAAACGCCAGTCAAGTTTGATTTGATGATGGAGGCCAGTGAGGAAGAGGCAGGCATCCAGTTCGGATTGCAGTATGCAACCGCGTTGTATCAACGGGAAACCGTGGAACGGATGACACGCCACTTTATTCGTTTGGCCGAAGCGGTAGCGGCGAACCCGGATGCGAAGCTGGGTGAGTTGGAACTGATTACGGCGGAAGAAACCGTGCAGATTCTGGAGGTATTTAATGACCCGAACGCACATAGTGTGCGTTGTGCTGAACACAGACAGGTGCAAGGCCGTTCGCTCAGCGAACGCTTTGAAGAGCAAGCGAAGCGAAACCCTGAGCGGATAGCAGTTGTGTCTGGGGCCACCGCGCTGACCTACACTGAGCTGAATGAGCGTGCGAACCAATTGGCTCGTGTGTTACGAGCGGAAGGGGTCGAAACAGATCAACCGGTTGGCGTATTGTTGGAACGTTCTGCGGATATTCTGGTGAGCATTCTGGGGGTACTTAAGGCCGGAGGCGCGTATGTGCCGATGGATACGATGTATCCACAGGAGCGCATCGACTACATGCTCCAAGACAGTGGGGCCAAGGTCGTGATTACAAGCAGAGTTGCCAACCTGTCGCTCAGCACAGTTCGAGCTGTAGTCTTGGATGACGAGGACGTTCAAGCTCAACTGGGAGCACAGGATGCGAGTAATCTAATCCCTGTCGCCCGCCCGCATAATCTGGCCTATATGATTTACACGTCAGGTACCACTGGCCAGCCGAAAGGGGTCATGATCGAGCAGGGCAGTGTCAGCAATCTGGTAGATGCTTTATTGGAACGAGTATACAGCCGTTATGAACAGCCGCTTCATGTCGCATGGCTGTCGGCATTTGTATTTGACGCTTCAGTGAAGCAAATCTTTGCCAGCTTGCTGTTAGGCCACACCCTGCACGTGGTGTCCCGTGACGTCAGTCTGAGCGGAGAGCATTTGATCGCCTACTACCGCACGCACCGGATTGATCTGTCGGACGGCACACCTGCGCATCTGCATATTTTGAACGAAAGCGTCAATGTGACGGAAGCGCCGGAAGTGAAGCATTACCTGATCGGTGGCGAAGCATTATCCGTGCAGCTGGTAAATGTGTTCCTGCACAAGTGGCCCGGGTATCGTCCGGTGATTACCAACGTGTACGGTCCGACCGAAACCACAGTAGATGCGACTGCTTATACGATTGAAGATGTAGAGTCCCTGAACGCACTGCTGGAAAAAGGGGAGCATACGGTATCCATCGGAACGCCGATAGCGAACCAGTCCGTGTACATCTTGAACAGCCAGCAACAGCTGGTGCCGATCGGGATCGCAGATGAGCTTTATATCGGAGGTGCAGGTGTCGGACGAGGATACCTGAACCTGCCGGAGCTGACGGCAGAGAAGTTCGTCCTGAATCCGTTCGCTGATGCGGCAGCAACCGATCAAGCGGACAGCACTCATACAAACCGGATGTACCGGACGGGCGACCTGGCCCGGTGGTTGCCAGACGGCAGCATTGAGTATTTGGGCCGGATCGAC
>NZ_JANAVQ010000017.1:0-33351 GCF_024213605.1 Paenibacillus sp. CH40 | reverse complement strand
GGGATGTAGCTCAGCTTGGTAGAGCACCTGGTTTGGGACCAGGGGGTCGCATGTTCAAATCGTGTCATCCCGATACTAATTTGCGGGTGTAGTTCAATGGTAGAACTTCAGCCTTCCAAGCTGATAGCGTGGGTTCGATTCCCATCACCCGCTTACCGATTACCTAGAAGCCGAAAGGCTTCTTTTTATTTTGTCCACATTACATTTACTTCTATGTATATAAGCTAATACAATTATGTCTCCTGTCATGCACAGTTGGGGATGACTTGTGCATATTGTACATAGGCTCTTGTTACTTATGACCTCTAGATCCCGAATTTCCCCTCTAACGTACCCCTTTCTCCTGCAGAAAGGCTAATTTCGTGATCAAATCCTTTGAATATAGGAATCCTATAGCTATTATGGTACGAATTCATGGTGATAACTCTGCATCTGCTCTTACGTTGTGCACATTCCCCTTTATTTATGTGGGTAAAAAGCGAAGTCTTAAAGAGGAAATGCCCTAGAAACACTAAGGAAATGGCTAATTTGTGTATATCTTTGTGGATAGAAGGCTAAGGGGTTTGTCTTTGTCAACAATTAATAAACATATACACATCATGTTGCATGAATTTGCACCTTTAATACCACACTCTTCATAAGAGACTGTGCATAATGTTTCACTCATCACTAGTGTATACATTCATTTCTAATTATTAATTTCATCTTTATTCATAATAAACCAATATTTTCTCAAAAGAAGTATTTCAAAAACATGATTTTTTACTGTAAATTTTGCAGCTTTTCATGCGTTTTTATTGTATGATGTTAAGAAAGTGTCAAATTTCGTGTGTATACGTACCTTTGCTACAACTGTATATGGTGTGGAACAGATCAGATGGGGGGAAAAGCATGACTGAGCTTACGTTAACCGCTAACAAAAACCAATCCAACAATCTGCTGCGGCGGGACGTTCGTTTTCTAGGGAATATTCTTGGTGAGGTTTTGGTTCATCAGGGTGGCAACGAACTTTTGGATATCGTGGAGAAAATACGTGAGACAAGTAAATCGTTACGTGCCGGGTATCAACCGGAGTTGTATGAGGATTTCAAACAAATGGTCAGCGGACTGGATACGGATATTCGTCACCAGGTTATTCGCGCGTTTGCGATTTATTTTCAGTTGGTGAATATCGCTGAGCAAAACCATCGTATTCGTCGTAAGCGGGATTATGAGCATTCCGCTGGTGAAGATGTTCAACCTGGTTCCATTGAAAGTTCCGTTCAGGAGCTTAAACAAGGGGGCTTCTCTGCCGAGGACGTTAGCAACTTGCTGAATGAGCTCTCTTTGGAGCTGGTCATGACCGCACATCCTACAGAAGCGACACGACGAGTAATACTTGATATCCACAAGCGCATTTCCGAGGACGTCATGCTGCTGGATAATCCGATGCTTACCTTACGTGAGCGGGAACAGGTACGGGAGAATCTGCTAAACGAAGTAATTACGCTGTGGCAGACAGATGAGCTGCGTGATCGCAAGCCAACTGTATTAGATGAAGTAAGAAATGGAATGTATTATTTTCACGAGACCTTGTTTCATGTACTGCCAGATGTGTACCAAGAATTGGAACGATGTTTGGACAAATATTATCCCGAACAAAAATGGCACATACCCACTTATCTGAGATTTGGTTCCTGGATCGGTGGAGACCGGGATGGCAATCCGTCTGTGACAGCTCATGTGACTTGGGAAACGTTACGTATGCAGCGCAAGTTGGCTTTGAGAGAATATCAGCACACGTTAAAGGAACTCATGGGTTACTTGAGTTTCAGCACCAGCATTGTGCGAGTTTCCGATGATCTGCTGGCTTCTATTGAAGAAGACCGTACTCATATTACACTTAAAAAGATGGAAGTATGGCATAACGAAAAAGAGCCTTACCGCATTAAACTGGCATATATGATTGCTAAAGTGAACAACATCCTGGATGAAAGCAAACAGGGTACCAATGAGCGTTATAATTCTGCGGAAGAGCTCATTGCAGATCTAAATGTTATTGACAACAGCCTGCGTCATCATTTTGCCGATTATGTGGCAAACACATATATTCAAAAGATGATTCGCCAGGTAGAGTTGTTTGGATTCCATACAGCTACGCTGGATGTGCGTCAGCATAGTCAGGAACATGAAAATGCGATGACTGAAATTCTGTCTAAAATGAATATTGTGTCGGATTACAGTAAGCTGTCAGAAGAGGAAAAAATAAATCTGCTGGAAAAGCTGCTGAATGAACCTCGTCCGATTACTTCACCGTATTTAAAATATAGCGATAGCACACAGGAATGTCTTGACGTATATCGTACGATTTATTTGGCTCAGGAGGAATTCGGCAAGCAGTCCATTACAAGCTACTTGATCAGTATGACTCAGGGAGCCAGTGACTTACTGGAGGTTATGGTCTTATCCAAAGAGGTAGGCCTGTTCCGCATCGAGAAGGATGGCACTGTTATCTGTACGCTGCAATCCGTCCCTTTGTTCGAAACGATAGATGATCTGCACGCTGCACCTGATATTATGAGAAGATTGATGAACTTGCCTGTATATCGACAATCTGTGGCTGCGATGGACCAGCTTCAAGAGATTATGCTGGGATACTCGGACAGTAATAAAGATGGCGGTGTGGTTACAGCGAACTGGGAACTTCGGGTCGCTATGAACAGCATTACGGAAGTAGTTAATGAGTTTGGCGTAAAAGTGAAGTTTTTCCACGGTCGTGGAGGTGCGCTGGGTCGTGGAGGAATGCCACTTAATCGCAGTATTTTGGCTCAACCTCCTCATACGATTGGAGGCGGAATCAAAATCACGGAGCAAGGCGAAGTACTATCATCCCGATACTCGCTTAGAGGCATCGCGTACCGGAGCTTGGAGCAGGCAACATCGGCGCTGATTACGGCTGTGGCATATCATCGTTCCGGGAAGAAGGAAGTGTTTGAGGAGAGCTGGGAGGAGATTATCGCCCGCATTTCCCAAGTTTCACTGGATAAGTATCAGGATTTGATTTTCCGAGATCCGGATTTCTTCAACTTCTTCAAAGAATCTACACCGTTGCCTGAGGTGGGCGAGCTGAATATTGGATCTCGTCCGTCCAAGCGTAAGAACAGCGAACGTTTTGAGGACTTACGCGCCATTCCGTGGGTTTTTGCATGGACACAAAGCCGTTACTTGTTACCTGCATGGTATGCGGCTGGAACAGGTTTGCAAAGCTTCTATCAAAACAATGAGGATAACCTTAAAGTGCTGCAAACGATGTTTAGGGACTCTGCTTTCTTCCGGTCACTTATTGATACACTGCAAATGGCAATCGCTAAAGCGGATTTACTGATTGCAGAAGAATACGCTGGGATGTCGGATAACGAAGAGGCCCGGCAGCGTATTTTCGGGCAGATTTCAGCGGAGTTCAAGCTGACATCTGAGTTGATTTTGAAAATAACCGGACAATCCGAGATTTTGGACGACGTGCCGGTTATTCAGGAATCTATCCGGTTGCGTAATCCTTATGTCGATCCGTTAAGTTACTTGCAGGTTCAATTGCTAAGTGAGTTACGAGAGTTGCGGGATCAGAACGGTGATGACACTGAAATGCTGCGTGAGGTATTGTTGACAATTAACGGAATTGCAGCAGGCTTAAGAAATACGGGCTGATATAGTACGGTTGTACGAATACAGGCAATCGGGTACTCATGGGGTGCCCGATTGTGCTGTTTGTATATTGATGGCAGGCGTGCTTGCAGTTAGTAACAATACTACAGTTGATTTCCGGATAAAATTAAACTACGATGAATAATCATAAACATGTAATAAGTAACCCATCAGCAAGTCTGGGGGAGTATAGAGTGGATAATATGGAAAGCCGCTTGGTAAGGCTGGTACAGAAAGGCGATCAGCGAGCTTTTGCGGAGTTAGTCGAGTTATATAAAGATCGGATTTTTCATCTTTCCTACCGGATGCTAGGTAATCGCCATGAGGCGGAGGATCTGGTGCAGGAAACTTTTTTGCGTGTGTATCGTAATTTGGAAAAATATGATCATGGACAGAAGTTCTCAACATGGATTTATCGAATTGCTACAAATCTGTGCATTGATCGTCTGCGAAGGAGAAAACCTACATACTCACTTGATGCTGAAATGAATGATCAGGAAGGTGTCGATGGGTACGCCATGCTCGCCAGTGAAGAGCTTACCCCTGAGGGGAGTACGCTTCTGTCCGAAACGCAGGCTTTGATTCATGACGCCATTGACAGCCTTCCAGATAAATACAGAACGATTATGGTTTTACGGTACTTGCAGGAGCTTTCCTTACAGGAAATCAGCGATGTGCTCAATCTCCCAGTTACCACTATTAAGACAAGAGTACACAGGGGGCGGGATTTTCTGCGCAAAAAACTGGAGCACAAGCTATAGATCATACGCATAGATTCTAGGAAAAGAGTCTGCATAGATGTTTTTATGAAACATAATGCTCGTTGTAACGTATGTAAGATGAGCAAAGTTTCTAAGCCGGAGCATGTTATGTTGAGAAACACGGAAGAATATTAGAAAGGATTGGCTCATATGGATTGCAAACAAGCCGTCTCTTTTATGCATGACTATCTAGATGGCGACCTGTCTGAGCAGGACAAACATGAGTTGGAACAGCACTTGTTAGACTGCCCGGAATGCCGCATGCGTTTTAAAGAGCTGGAGCGGACGGATGCGATGCTTTACGGTACACGCTATCATCAAGTGCCGTGTGTATCGGATGAGCTGACATTTCGCATTATGAATGCTTTGCCGCCGCATAAAAGACAGACTGCGGTGCCTATGCTGACGTGGGTGAAAAGGCATCCCGCTGTAACAGCCGCTGCCTTCTTCCTTATTGTTATATGCTCAAGCATGGCCAGCTTTTCTAGCACGGACCATCAATTGGTAGTCAAAGGAAGCCAACTGGATCAAGTCGTTATTCAGGGTGATACTGTGATTGTGCCTGAAGGGAAATCCATTGCCGGAGATTTAACAGTGCAAAATGGTGAAGCCCGTGTATACGGTGATGTGGAAGGAAATGTAACTGTGATTGATGGTTCTTATTATCAAGCGTCCACCGCCCATATTGCAGGACAGGTTAAAAGTATTGATCAAACCTTGGATTGGATTTGGTACAAGGTTACTGATTTATTCGGGGGACCCTCTTCTCCATAAAAGAAGCTTGAAATGGCAAGGACAATATCGAGCGCCTCTTTCCGCTGGAAAAGGCGTTTTTTTGTATATGAAGCTGGCGAATTGTACTGTATTTTACTGATTTTAGCGGTTCTTTTGTCACACAGCTTGCAACGTGAGCCTGATCGTTATAACCTAGATAGAGAGAGCATACTGTGTACATATTACACCCACTCACTACAGAAAATTGCGGGGGCATGCGCATGTTGGATTATTTTGCGGACCTGACTTGGAAAGAGTCCATTAAAGATATTATCGACATTTTGATCGTAACCTATATTATGTATCAGCTTATTTTACTTGTTCGCGGAACGCGTGCAGTTCAATTGTTGAAAGGGATTCTGTTTCTAGTTGTCATTTGGGCGGTTAGCACCTGGTTTGATTTGTATACGCTCAAGTGGTTGATGAACCAGATGTTCACCTTTGGTGTGGTGGCTATCTTTATTATTTTTCAGCCTGAGTTGCGTCGTGCACTGGAGCAGTTGGGGCGTGGCAAATTATTTGGGCGTTCGTCTGCGGATGATGAAGAGATTAACAAGTTAATCGGAGAAATGATTAAGGCGCTGAATTATCTATCACGTAGGAAAATAGGAGCTTTGGTCGTATTTGAGCGCGAGACAGGGCTAAACGAATATACGGAGTCTGGTATCAAGACACAGGCCGTAGTCAGTTCTGAACTGCTAATCAACATCTTCATTCCTAATACGCCTTTGCATGATGGTGCGGTGATTATTCAAAATAAACAGATTGCTTCTGCGGCCTGTTATTTGCCATTATCGGAAAATCCGTTCATCAGCAAGGAGTTGGGAACCCGTCACCGGGCTGCGATTGGGGTGAGTGAGGTAACGGATGCCGTAACTGTCGTGGTATCGGAGGAAACAGGGCAAATTTCTTTGGCCATTAATGGACAGGTCGTGCGCGACATTAAGGAAGAATCCCTAATCTCCAAGCTGTATGAGGAGTTGCGGCCAACACCGTCTTTGAAGGAAAAACGCGGCTCATTCTGGAATCGGAGGGGAGGCCGTGGAAATTCATGATGGACAAATGGATTAACAATAATACGATTTCCAAGATATTGGCGCTTGCGGTTGCTGTCCTGCTGTGGGGAATGGTCCATCTAGATACAGGTACACCTTCATCTACGCTGACCGTTTCTTATAATAATAAAGTGATTGATAATGTGGGCATTCAGGCTAGTGGTCTGGATGATTCAAAATATGTATTGTCTACCATGGATACTGACCATGTTAAGATGGAGGTCAGAGGACAGCGCTCTGTGCTGACTTCTTTTTTCGCGGATAATTATCAGGCAAAGCTAAACTTAAACGGCTTAGGAGCAGGTACTAAAACATTGTCACTCGAACCGGACTTGCCGGATGGAGTGGAGTTGGTGTCTATGACTCCTAACCGTGTTACAGTGACGATTGAGGAAAAACAAACGAAATCATTTAATGTATCTATAGTTCCTAAAGGAAACCCAGATGGGGGACTGCAGCTTGGGAAGCCTGTAATTGCTCCTCAAACCGTGAAGGTTACCTTGCCTAAAAGCCAGTTGAGTACCGTTACTGCCGTTCAAGGGGCTGTTAATACGGATGGTATCTCAGAAAAGTTTGAACAGAAGCGTGTAAAACTGAAGGCTTATAACAAAAAGGGACAGGAACTTACAGGAGCGGTCATTGAGCCATCCACTGTGTCTGTTGAAATTCCGGTAACTCAGCAGGCGAAATCTGTGCCTGTTAAGATTGTCTATGCTGGAGAGTTGCCAGACGGATTGGCGCTTTCTAAAGTCAATGCAAACGTGAAGGAAGCGGCGGTATATGCATCGCAGGATGTATTGAGCAGCCTCAGCTCTTACGTCACGGCTACATTGGATTTAAGTCAATTCACGGAAGCGGGGACTCGTACAGTTCAAGCTAATTTGGCAGCCCCCTCAGGTTCTGATAAAATCGAGCCAGGGTCAATACAAATTCAGGTGACCGTCGTCCCTTCCAATGAAGTCACAGATACGGAACGGACGCTGTCAGGCATCCCAATCGTTTTACAAGGTGCAGGAGATAAAGCGACTACGACTGTTACAGCACCCGTAGGTAAGACGATGGATGTTACTGTGAAGGGCCCGCAGGATATGGTAAACAATTTAACCAATGATGATATTAGTTTGGTGGCAGATGTAAGTGGCCTCGCGGCTGGTCAACACGAGGTTACTCTGAAAGTAGGCTTGCCTAAATATATTACGCAAGCCGGAAATGCTGGCCAACTAAAGGCAACGGTCAACATTGAGAGCCCTTCTACGCCTGCTGTAACGAATCCGAATAATGAGAATGAATCAAACCCCTCTGGTAGTGGCGAAAAGGGGCAGGAGAGGCCACAGGAGGGGCAAGTCAGTCAAGGTGGGGACTCTGACGCTAAGACCGGGGACAACGCAGCTGCGGAGGATAAAACAAATCCTCATAACGGCGCAGATTCTTCTGCGAATGGAACCTCGGAGAACAGTCAGCCATAACATGTTTTATCTGTAGTAAATAATCAAGATTTATTAGACAAAAAAAGGGAGTCATTTTACATGGGGAAATATTTTGGTACAGATGGTGTACGAGGCGTTGCTAATCAGGAACTTACAGCCGAACTGGCATATAGCATTGGCCGCTGCGGCGGATATGTTTTAGCAGGTAATGTAGAGAAACCGACAGTTGTTATTGGTATGGATACACGGATATCCGGACTGATGCTGGAATCGGCTCTTGTAGCCGGTTTGCTGTCCATTGGGGCTAATGTGGTTCGTCTAGGTATTGTTTCGACACCTGGGGTGGCATATCTCACACGTCAATTGAAAGCTGACGCTGGGGTAATGATCTCAGCATCACACAATCCAGTTGAAGACAACGGCATTAAGTTTTTTGGCGGTGACGGTTTTAAATTGACAGACGAAACGGAATTGAAAATTGAAGAGCTCATGGATGCAAAAGAAGACCAACTGCCTCGTCCGATTGGCGGTGGATTGGGAACGGTTGTTGTAGACGAGCATTCTCGCTACGATTATCTGGAGTTCTTGAAAACAACAATTAGCCATTCTTTTGAAGGGTTAAAAATTGTACTGGATTGTGCTAACGGAGCAGCTTATGAGCTGGCGCCGAAGCTCTTTGCAGAACTGGGAGCTGAGGTACACACTATTGGTGCCGAGCCGAACGGTTTGAACATCAATGATCATTGCGGCTCGACTCATCCTGAAAAGCTGAAAGAGGAAGTACGCCGCTTGAAAGCAGATATTGGTTTGGCCTTTGACGGCGATGCCGACCGTCTGATCGCGATTGATGAGAACGGGGAAGAGGTAGACGGCGACTATATTCTCTGCATTTGCGGAGATGCAATGAACCGTGCGGGAAAACTCAAGGACAGCACCATTGTATCGACAGTGATGAGTAATATCGGTTTTTATAAAGCTACTGAAAAGCTGGCACTCAAGACTGCAAAAACTGCAGTCGGGGACCGTTATGTGATGGAAGAAATGCGTCGGGGTGGATTTAACCTAGGCGGTGAGCAGTCTGGTCATGTTATTTTTCTGGATCACAATACGACAGGCGATGGCATGCTGACTGGGATTCAGCTGGTAGATACCTTGAAAGCTTCCGGCAAGAAAATGAGTGAGCTAAAATCGCTCATGAAACAGTATCCACAAGTGCTCGTAAATGTGCGTGTGCAGGACAAACGTAATTACGAAGGGAATCCTGCCATTGCAGAAGCAATTGAGCAGGTGGAACAACAATTGGGCGATAATGGGCGTGTATTGGTCCGTGCTTCAGGCACAGAATCACTTATACGTGTGATGGCCGAAGGCCCGGATAAGGACGAACTGGAGCAATTTGTCGGTCAGATCGTAGATGTCGTGAAGAAAGAATTAGTTTAAAATTTTGTAAACGTCGGTTGCCTGTGAAAAAGAAGCAGGCAACGGCGTTTGCGGTTATTTACTAACGATTTATGGCCTTCATGGTGTAATTATGAATAAAGTGTCATTGCCAAATGATACTTAGCTGAATATAATATAGGGATGCTGTGACTCAGATAGAGAAAGCGAGGGTTGTAAGGTAACGTAATACAAGCGCCAGAGCTTGATTTGTGCGGGGGAACTTGGTGGAGAAGCAACGGATTCAGTTGAGATAAAGTTGCTCGCAAATCGGTTCACGACAAAACAAGCTGACGAGGTGAAGGTGTTCGAAACATTCGGCGGGGACCTTCCGGTGAAGCATCGAGCCGTAAACCGGCAGCGGAAAATGAACAGGCAACTGTTTACACAACGCACCGGTAGATGCCTTTATTATTTTATAACCTAAATTATAAGATTCATTTCATGAATGTGCGGCCATCATCATTGGCGTGCGCGGTTTGGGAATTTCGTTACATTCGTGAAGAGATGCCTGTAAATTCTATAGTTATCATTGACAACTTCATAGATGAATGAACTTTATTCCACAATCTACCGCACACGTTAGTCCTGTGATGAGTCGTCTTGTGAAATGATGATCGGGAGGATAACGAATATGTGTGGCATTGTAGGATATATTGGTAATCAGAATACGCAAGAGGTATTGATTGACGGATTGAAAAAGCTGGAGTATCGCGGTTATGACTCTGCGGGTATTGCCGTGTTTACAGATTCAGGATTGCAAGTAGCCAAGGCTAAAGGTCGTCTGGCGAATCTGGAAGCTAAACTGGATGGTACGCCGTTGGTAGGCCATGCAGGTATCGGACATACACGTTGGGCAACGCACGGTAAGCCTTCTGATGAAAACTCCCATCCACATTTGGATGAGAGCCAAAAGTTCTCTGTAGTTCACAACGGAATTATTGAGAACTATCTGGAGCTGAAGGAGCAGCTGATCAGCGAAGGTCATACCTTTATTTCCGAAACGGACACGGAAATTATTTCCCATCTGGTTGCGCGTGAATATAAAGGGGATATCGTTAAAGCAGTACAAAAAGCAATTACCTTTATGCGCGGTGCTTTTGCACTGGGTGTGCTGACAGAGCACGAGCCTAATAAGCTGGTTGCTGTTCGTCAAGCTAGCCCGCTGGTTATTGGTGTGGGAGAAGGCGAGAACTTTATCGGTTCCGACATTCCGGCTATTCTGAAATATACACGCAATGTATTTATTTTGAACGATGGCGAAATGGCTGTTTTGACCAGTGATGCTGTCGAATTAATGACAATCGAAGGCCAATTTATTTCTCGGGAAATGATTCATGTCGAATGGGATGCTGTAACAGCGGAAAAAGGCGGCTATGAGCATTTCATGTTGAAAGAAATTCACGAGCAGCCTAAGGCTTATCGTGACACAATGTTGGGCCGTATCGATAAAGATACTAAAAAAGTTGTTCTTCCTGAGCTGAAGCTGACAGAAGAACAAATTAAAAATATCCGCAACATTCAAATTGTTGCGTGTGGTACAGCTTACAATGCTGGTTTGATTGGTCGTACAGTTATTGAAAGTCTGGCTCGTATACCGGTAGAAAATGATGTGGCTTCCGAATATCGTTATCGTTCACCTATCGTAACACCAGAGACATTGGTAATCGTGGTGAGCCAATCCGGTGAAACTGCTGACACGTTGGCAGCCTTGCGTGAAGCACAAGCAAATGGCGCTCATGTACTGGCGATTACAAACGTAGTCGGCAGCTCCATCGCCCGTGATGCAGATGATGTGTTGGTTACACTGGCAGGACCGGAAATTGCCGTAGCCTCCACTAAAGCATATTCTTCACAGTTGATTGCGTTCTATCTGTTTGGTTTGTATCTCGCTCAAGTGCGTGGCACACAAACGGATGAGCAAGTGGCTCATGTGCTGGCTGCTATGGAATCCCTGCCAGAGCAAGTGGAAGAGATGCTGGGTAAAGCAGATGCGATCAAAGCCTATGCTGAGCAAATTGCAAGCCACAAGCACCTGTTCTTTATTGGTCGCGGTCAGGACTATGCTGTAGTACAGGAAGGCTCCCTGAAGCTCAAGGAAATTTCCTACATTCATTCCGAGGCTTATGCTGCGGGTGAATTGAAGCATGGTACACTGGCATTGATTGAAGACGGCATTCCGGTTATCGCTTTGGTAACACAGGAATCCGTGTTGGAGAAAACCGTGAGCAACATTAAGGAAGTCAAGGCTCGTGGTGCAGATGTTCTTGCGATTACGTACGAAGAGCACGCAGTTGAGTTGCTGAAGTCCGTGGATCAGGTATTTGCCATTCCGAAGACACTTCCAATTCTGTCTGCTGCAATTTCAGTTGTATCTCTCCAACTGTTGGCTTACTACGCTTCTCTTGCACTGGGGCATGATGTTGATAAACCACGTAACCTAGCGAAAAGTGTTACTGTAGAATAAGCTTTAGTTGCATTATGACTTTTTGTCTGGTGATAAAAAAGTGTGGAACCAGTAAAAAAAGTCTGGAACTAGTCATTTTACAAACACCAAGAAAGATCCCGATAATATATCGGGATCTTTCAGATTGTCGAGAAACCCCGTCTTTTGAGACGTGGGTTTCTTTTTCTTTACATCATAAGGCTCTGGTCTCTGGAGAAACAGGGGGGTTACCCCTGTTTCTTCAGGCGATCCAGGTGAATCGCCATCTTCTTCATGTTCTGCACGGCTGCCGTCATAAGGGCTTGTTCCCTGACATTTGGAAGACCGCGCAAACGGCAATAGCGAAACCTATGGAGCTCTTTGGCATCCGCGAAGCTTCGCTCAATCGTCTCTTTTCGTTTGCGGTACAGCCGTTTCCCGGATGGGCTTAGCCGGTTGCCCCGTACCCACTCTTTGCTGTCTTCCCAGACATGCCGAGTCACCACTTTGCGGCGGTTTCGAGACTGGGTACACTGGTCTAGCAGTGGGCAATGCTGGCACTGAGCTGGGTCAGAGGCATACTGCCGGTATCCCTTACGGTCCGTCGTTCGGTAGGGCAGTTCCTGTTGGGCTGGGCATCTATACACATTGCGTTTGGCATCGTATTCAAACTTCCATTTCGGAAACAGCCCTTGTCTGGGATGGAATCTTCGGTGAGCAATCACGGCAAAAACCTTTCGGTTTTGCAAACCTCGGCAAATCGGCGTCGTTAAATAACCTGAATCTAGCGCAACAGCTTCTACTTGAAAACCAAAGCGTTCTCTTTGTCGATCCAAACGGGACAAATAGGGGACAGAATCATGTACATTCCCCGGCGTCACATGCACATCCGTAATCAGATTGTACTTCATATCCACTGTGCGGTGGTCCAGATAGAAGAAGCCTTCAGGCTTGCCATCACGGATCATATAGCCGCTGTCTGGGTCTGTTTTGCTCACTTTAATTTCTTTTTCTTCGTTCACTTCCTCTCGGGATTTTAAGGCTTTTTTCCGTGGCTTTTCCGGTCCTCCTTCACCGCTTCGTTAAGCTCGTCCATATAGTCTTTGGTATTCTGCAACACTTGTTCTTTGGTGTACTGGTGTCTGTTAGCATTGGCTTTGACGTGTGTGGAATCGGTGACGAGAACACGCCCACCCACCATTCGGTGAGAGATCGCCTGCAGCACAATTTCATCGAAGATATCTTGAAAGATCGTGGTGTCTTTAAAGCGAGTGCGACGATTCCAGCTAATCGTCGTATGGTCTGGAACCTTATCCGTTAAGCCCAGCCCCAGGAACCAGCGATAAGCCAGGTTCGTCTGAATTTCACGCTCGAGTTGTCGTTCTGAGCGAATGCCATAGAAATAACCGAGAAAGATCATTTTAAACAACACGGTAGGATCAATGGCAGGACGCCCGTTGTCTGCACAATACAGCGGGCTTACCTTCTCATGAATAAAGGAGAAGTCTATATATGTATCCACTTTACGAAGCAGATGATCTTGTGGTACCAGTTCTTCCAGAGAAACCAATTCAAAAGATTGTTGTTGGTCTCGATGAGGTCGCAGCATATCAACACCGTCCGTTCTACAATAGTTACCTATATTATACAACATTAACGCGGTGTCGTCTTAAATAAAATGAACATAAAAAAAGCTGTCGAGACTTTCTCGACAGCCTGAAAGATCCCGATAATATATCGGGATCTTTTTAGCTTAGGAGGGTAATTATGTCTACAATAGGCCAACGAATTCGAACTATTAGAAAAACAAACAACTTAAATCAAATAAAGTTTGCAAATATAATTGGAATTTCTCAAGGAACGTTGAGTGAGCTGGAGCAAGATAAATACAGACCCTCTCTTGATATAATTATAGCAAATAAAGAAAATTTCAATTTTCCATATAGAGTGGTTATTCTTTGGAGATACGCCTGTATCAAAGAACACTATTTTTAATTTAGCCATTGAAGCTCAGGAATTAAAACTTATTTCTTTGTTTCGAGAACTTACTAAAGAAGATAGAGATGAAATTATTGATTTTATAAAACTAAAGATTGTTCGGTACTAATCTTTCACGGGAGTTCCTTAATAATATGTCTTAGAAATACTCATTTTAATTTTGGTACATAAAAGTCACGATTTATCCATATGCCGATTATTCCTGGCATTTATGCATAAAAAAATTAAAAATGTGAGAAATGGTTTGAAAGAGCTTTGAAAGAAGGCGGTTGGAACCTCAGCATTAGATATACCCCAACTGATCTAAAATCAATTTACATAAGAAATGAATTTGAAGATTATGAAGAATGGAGATTAGTGGTAAAAGAATCATTGCAAGGTCTTAACATAGAGACCTATTTACAGAGTGTGCAACTAATGAAACTTGCAAAAGAAATATTGAAAGACTATCCCTAAAAGTAAAACTTCAGCTAACACATAGTTAATTAAATTGTAAAAGGAGGTGTGAGGCGCTACTTCTTTAAGCGAACTAATGGGTACTAAAATTTTCTATTTACTATACCTTTTCTTTAAAGGAGAGACAAAATGCTCCATTAAAAAGGTAATATTTTTACCGATTAGATTCAAATCTTCTTGTTCTAATACCTGCCCATTTAATTCAACTCGAAAACCAGAATTTAGAAATGCTAAAAGATCAAAGGATTTTTTGATTTTCTCGTTATTAAGGCCCGAATGAATTGTATCAATCAATTGAGTCCACACAATAGGGGAACGTCATTTGATTAGCAATAAAGTAAATAATCGGTTGTAACATCAAAAACCTCTGCTAAAGATATTAAATGATTAATTTTAGGTCGTGCTACATTTCGCTCCCAATTAGAAATAACCTGTTTGGTTACCCCACTTTTATTAGCAAGTTCCTCTTATGTCCATTTATGGAGTAGTCTTAAATTTCTACATCGCTGTCCCAAAGTATTCATGAGTTCACCTCTATTGAGAATATCAAATAGGTTTTAACCCGACCCATCTGCTTACTAATTATACCTACTTATAGCCCATATTATAGCTTATTCATACCCTACTGTACCCTACGAGTAGCCTATGAATAGGCTACGAAGTAAAATATATCTAAAAAATATTACTTTGCTATTGTATAAAGCTGTGAGTTGTTATATTCTACATTTGTATTTTGAAGTAAAACTAAAATATATCTTAGGAGTAGAAAAAGGTAACTGAACTTTACTCTGATTTAGTAGTTCTAAAAAGAAGGTGAATAATGAGCAAAATTCGATCAAGTAACTCTATAGCATCTATTCAACGGAAAATCAAAGAAGGAAGAGGTCAAGGCCACTTTTCGGAATATAAACCTTGGTTGACTGTACATGATGTACCTTCAATAGGGATAGTTACTCGAATTCTTGGTTGGAAAAGTGGTCGACTTCACCATTATCTGTCTGAACACTTTGAATTGGCACATCATTACCAAATGGAGTGGTCAGAGCAAGAGATTGATATTCTCGAACAATTTCCTTTATTACCCCTAGATAAAACCCTCTATATTGCACAAAAGTTAGGCATTAAACATCCAACTGACCCCAAGAATAAGCTTCCCATCATTATGACTACAGATATGTTACTTACAGTAAAACAAGAAGAAAGTATAAAATTTATTGCACATTCCGCAACCCGTAAAGCGCCAATATATCCCCAAGAAGGATGCGGATCGGGCATACGAGATCATTCGAACGATAATGGAACGTCTGGAATTAACGTTACACCCGACCAAAACGCGAGTATCCAACGGATTTTCCAGCAGAATATCCAGCTGACATCCAGTCACGTTTCCAGCCAGGCTTCCAGAAATTCGTCAGGTAATCATGTTAAGTTATCGCAAAGCGCAAGGATTCGGAGCACCGGCAGAGAATGTCTACAGGGAAGATCCCCCAAATCGGCCGGCACCCCGCCTGAATGTCGACACGCGTCGAATTCCTCGATTGATGGCAAACCATTCCCAGCGTTTCTTCTCCATTCGCTCTTTTTAGGCAAAATATTAACACCGTGTTGACCAAATTTAACTGAAGTTTTACTATACATTATTGGAAATTTTGATATAATTCTACCTAGGTCAACTTTCCAATTATGATAGAAAATAGAATTGGATGGTTTTTATACCTATCCAAGCTGTGCGCGAGAGACCAGTCCACTGGCTACCCAGCAAGCCGGCATGCGGAGACCGACAATTGTGGAAAATGACAGCCGAGAATATGTTGCTCCATGACGTCAGAAGGTGGGGACCTGCTATATTCTGAGGACGGAAGAGCATATATTGATTTTTTTGCAGGTGCCGGGGCACTGAATTACGGTCATAACAACGATTATATCAAGGACCGGGTTCTCGATTACTTGACCTCCGACCGGATTATGCACGGTCTGGATATGTATACAATGGCCAAGCGCGAATTCATCCAGAGTTTCTCGGAGCGGATCCTGGAGCCGAAGAAGCTGAATTACAAGCTTCAAGTCTGCGGTCCGACGGGGACGAACGCGGTGGAAGCGGCCCTTAAGCTCGCACGCAAGGCGAAGAAGAGAACCGGGATATTCGCATTCATGGGCGGCTTCCACGGCATGTCGATCGGCAGCCTGTCGGCGACAAGCTCCAAGTCCATGAGGGAAGGGGCTTTCGCAGAAATGGATACGCTCGGCTATATCGAGAATATCCTGACTGATTCGCACTCCGGAATCGACAAGCCGGCCGCCAAGGCCGCTCTCGAGTTCCGGGACAGAGCCGCCCTGGAAGCCTAGGTGAAGCAGAAGGAAGAGTTTGTGCGCTCGTTCTTTGACAAAGAAATCAAGCCTCTGCATCCGTCCATCGCCATCCGCGGACTTGGCCTGATCTGGGGCATTGACGTCTCGGGCTTCACGGATGAAGCCGGGGCGAAGCGGATGACGGAGATCAGCTTCGAGAACGGGCTCATCATTGAAAGAGCCGGCAGAGGAGACCGCGTACTAAAGATCATGCCTCCGCTGACCGTCTCGATGGAGCATCTGGCCGCCGGCTGCGACATTATCAAGTCCAGTATGCAGCAGGTGATCTCTCAGGAGACCCAGGATTTGCTGATAACGACCTAAGCTCGGCCAAGTGGTGGCCGCCCCGGCAAGAGGCACGGAAGTGCCTTCCGGGGGCCGTGCGGCCCTGATGTTAAGATAACGTTTTCACCCCATTGGAAGATTTTCTCTCCATACTGCCTGCGGTACCGTCAGACAGCATGGAATTCACCGCCAATCCAAGGGCTGTCCCGTTCATGCCATACGGAGCATTCTTTGAGCCTCATTGCAGCACCATCGTCACATCTAATCGTCAGGAAAAGCTCACTACCCCGCAGCCGGATCTTTACTTATCCACACCAGGCGGGGGAATATACAAATCGTACATAGAGTGTATCAATATCCCTTAAACATAGGCTTCGACAAGGGCAGCTCCGGTGCCGAATCCGGAGGTACGGCCGACTTCCTGCTGGCCGGCCGGAATCCTACAGCAAGCCTTACATCGATGGGAGGAACATCCCTTGTTCACCCCCAAATCCAATTCCGAACCCAATGTTAAACCAAAGCCCGTCTTCGGGCGGCTCGTCCGCAGCAAGCATATTGAAGCAGAGGAACCGGAAGCAGCCGTATCTCTTGCGTAGAACGATGCTCTTTGTTGTCTTTCACGCATGGGAGCCGAGCGGGACAGCTGCTAGGCAGAGGATTGCCGCATGCGATCAACCGGGCAAGCGAAGCGGTGACCTGGCGAAAGCCATTGACATTGTTGTCACATGTTTGAAAAGGCGGGGAGCGAGGCTGGAGCGTTGCTGCGGTATATGCTCCGCCGGATTGCTTTTACCGATGAAGAGAGGGGAACGATCCAGATGGCTTTTGAAAAAGAAACGTTGTTTTGGAACGAAAAATTCGGTAGCGACGATTATACCTTGACGCGGCTGCCTTACAGCAAAGCTCCAAGCTCCCTGGCGCCCATTATGACAACCGTCGGCGGGACGCTTTCGGAGGAAGTGGCGCAGCGCGTCCTTCAAATGAGCAAGGGCGCTCCGCTGGCCACTTTTATGATTTTGCTCGCCGGTGTTCAGTCGCTCTTGCATAAATATACAGGCGCTTCTGACATTCTGGTCGGCATTCCGGTTGTACGGAAACCGTCGGAGACGCGCCGATCCGTTAATCATACGATCATTTTGAAAAACTCGCTTTCGGCGGGTGCGACTTTTAAAACGCTTCTGAGCGAGCTGAGGACTTCCTTGCCGGAAGCGATTCAGCATCAACATATTCCGTTCTTGAAAATGACGGAGAAGCTGGACCTGCAATATGCAGGCGGGATACCCGTCGTCCACACGCTAGTATCCCTTAAGGAGCTGCATCTGGACGAAATCGGGCAAAACGTGGTCACGGATTGTTCCTTTGAATTCAGCTTAACCGGCGGGACGATACAGATAGCGCTGTCATATAACGAGCACTTATATGACTCCGAGTTCATGACTCGGGTCGTCGGCCATCTGAATCGCCTGCTGGCCGTGGGGCTTCACGAGTTGGAGCTGGACATCGTGCGGGCGGACATGCTGTCGGAGGACGAGAAATTTCAATTGCTGCAAAGCTTTAACGATACCGAGAAGGACTATTCCCGTGATCGGACGATTCATCAGCTCGTGGAGGAGCAGGCGAAACGGGTGCCCGAAGCGACGGCGGTTGTCTTTGAGGGGCGGCGGCTTTCGTACGCGGAGCTGAACGAACGGGCGAACCGGCTGGCGCGGACGCTGCGATCGGTCGGCGTGCTGCCCAATCAGCTGGTAGGCTTGATGGCCAGGAGATCGCTGGAGACGGTCGTTGGCATTCTGGCGGTTCTGAAAGCTGGCGGTGCCTACGTGCCGATTGACCCGGAATACCCGGAAGAACGCATCCGCTACATTCTGGAGAACTCGAACGCGCAGCTGCTGCTGACTCAAAGGGAGTTGCTGCAGCAGGTGCCGTTCGAAGGGACCGTGGTGGCGCTGGATGACGAGCAGGCCTACAGCGACGATGGCTCGAACCTGGAGCCGGCCAGCGGTCCGAACGATCTGGCTTATGTCATCTATACATCAGGTACGACGGGCAAACCCAAAGGGGTCATGCTGGAGCATCGCGGGCTGGTCAGCCTGAAACTGACGTTTGCCCATACGCTTCACACGACCGAACAGGATCGAGTGCTGCAATTCGCCAGCCTATCGTTCGATGCGTCGTGCTGGGAGATGTTCAACGCTCTGTATTTCGGGGCGACCTTATATATACCGTCAACCGAGACGATTTTGGATGATCAGCTGTTCGAACGTTTCATGAACGAGCATGCAATTACGATCGCCACTTTGCCGCCAACTTATGCGGCTTATTTGAATTCAGACCGCCTGCCGAGTCTGAGCAGGCTCATCACGGCGGGCTCCGCCGTTTCAGCCGAATTCGTGCAGCAGTGGAAAGACAAGGTACAGTACTATAATGCGTACGGTCCGACGGAAGCCTCGATCGCCACATCCGTGTGGGCGGCGTCTACGTATGACACCGAACGCAGAGCGATACCGATCGGACGTCCGATCTGGAACCATCGCTTGTATATACTGGGCGCACAGAATCAGCTGGCGCCTATCGGAGTGGAGGGAGAATTATGCATCGCGGGCGTCGGCCTCGCCCGGGGATATTGGAACCGGCCGGATCTGACGGCGGAGAAATTCATCGAACACCCGTTTGAGCCCGGAGAGAGACTGTACCGGACGGGCGACTTGGCCCGCTGGCTGCCGGACGGAAATATTGAGTACTTGGGCCGGATTGACCATCAGGTGAAAATCCGTGGATTCCGGATCGAGATCGGCGAGATTGAAGAGCAGCTTCTGAAGATCGACTCCGTGCAGGAGACGATCGTAATCGCACGGGAAGGCAAAGGCGGGCAAGAACTGTGCGCTTACCTGGTCGCGGGCCGCCCGCTTACGCTCGGCGAGCTGAGAAGCGCGCTGGCGCAAAAATTGCCGAATTACATGATTCCGGCGCATTTTGTTCAGCTTCCGCGGATGCCGCTCACGCCGAACGACAAAATCGACCGCAAGGCTTTGCCCGCTCCGGAAGGAAACGCGCTGACCGGCGGCGCGTACGTAGCTCCCCGCAATGAAGCCGAGCGGACGCTTGCCGATGTGTGGCAGGCGGTATTGAACGCCGATCGCGTTGGGGTAACGGATCATTTCTTCGAGCTGGGCGGAGACTCGATCAAGTCCATTCAAGTATCTTCGCGGCTTCATCAAGCCGGGTACAAGCTGGAAATCCGGGATTTGTTCAAATATCCGACTATCTCACAGCTCAGCCTGCATGTGAAACCGATCGGACGTACCATCGATCAAGGCGAAATAACGGGTGAAACGGCGCAGACCCCGATTCAGCATTGGTTTTTCGAGAGCTCCTTTGCGGCCCCGCATCATTTCAACCAGTCAGTGATGCTGTACCGGAAGGAACGCTTCGACGAAGAGACGGTACGTCAGGTGCTGCAAAAGCTGGCCGAGCATCATGACGCCTTGCGGATGGTGTTCCGCAAGACGGAACAAGGGTTTAGCGCGCGGACCCGCGCGATTCAGGAAGGCGGGCTGTTCACGCTGGACGTGTTCGACTTCAAGGATGCGGAGAATACCGCGCAGGCTGTGGAAGCGAAGGCAACGGACATTCAAGCGGGCATCGATCTGGAGAACGGGCCCCTCGTGAAGGCGGGACTGTTCCGGTGCGCGGACGGCGACCATTTGCTGCTCGCGGTTCATCATGCCGTGGTGGACGGCGTGTCTTGGCGCATTTTGATGGAGGATTTCGCTGTGGGTTACGAGCAGGCCGGCAAAAGCGAGGAAATTCGTTTCCCGGCGAAAACGGATGCGTACCGCACTTGGTCCGAGCAGTTGGCCGCTTACGCGCAAAGCCCGGAGATGGCGAAGGAACGGGCCTATTGGCAGGCCGTGGAACAAATTGCGGTTCCGGCCGTGCCGAAGGATCTGGAGGCGGACGTTACGACGCAGCAGGACAGCGAATCGCTGTTCGTCCGTTTGACTCCCGAAGAAACGGAGCTGCTGCTGAAGCGGGTTCACCGGGCCTACAACACCGAAATGAACGATATTTTGGTAACGGCACTCGGCATAGCCGTTCGCAAGTGGACGGGACACGAACGGGTGCGGATCAATCTCGAAGGACACGGACGCGAATCGATCGGAACGGATATCGACATCACGCGCACAGTCGGCTGGTTTACGACCAAGTTTCCGGTCGTCCTGGAGCCGGAAACCGACCGGGATTTGGCCTATCAGATTAAACAGGTCAAGGAAAGCTTGCGCCGCATTCCGAACAAGGGGCTTGGGTACGGCGTATGCCGCTATCTCTCCAAATCGGAGGATGGCTTTGTTTGGGGCGCAGAGCCGGAAATTAATTTTAACTACCTCGGCCAGTTCGACGATGATGTCAATCAGGACGAGATCGGCATATCTTCTTACTCCAGCGGCAGCCCGGCCAGCGACCGGCAGGCCCGCAGCTTTGTGCTGGATATCAACGGCATGGTGCTGGACGGCGCTTTATCGCTCGATCTCAGCTACAGCCGGAAGCAGTATCGCAAGGAAACGATGGAAGCCTTCGCTCAGCGGCTTGAGCAAAGTCTCCGAGAGCTCATTACCCACTGCGCAGGCAAAGAAAACACCGAATTGACGCCGAGCGACGTGCAATTTAAAGGCTTGACCATCGCGGAATTGGAGCAAATCGCCCAGCGCTCGGGCCATCTCGGGGAAATTGAAAATATTTACTCGCTTACGCCGATGCAGAAGGGCATGTGGTTCCACAGCGCGCTTGACCGGCAAACGGCCGCTTACTTCGAGCAGACGCGGTTTACGATGCGGGGAGCGCTCGACGTCCAGCTTTTCGAGAGGAGCTGGATGGAGCTTGCGAAACGTCATCTGGTGCTGCGGGCGAATTTTGTGAAAGGACCGGCGGGCGAGCCGCTGCAAATCATATACCACGACAAGCCGGTCGGCTTTGAATATGAAGAGCTGCTTCATTTGCAGGCGGACGAGAAACAAGCGTATTTGGATAAAAAGGCCGAGGATGACAAGCTTCGCGGCTTCGACATGGAACATGACGCGCTCGTTCGGGTTACGATCCTGCGCACCGAAGAGCAAAGCTATCATGTGCTGTGGAGTTTCCAGCATATTTTGATGGACGGCTGGTGCCTGCCGCAGCTGACGCAGGAGCTGTTTGAGACGTACTCGGCCTTGGCATCCGGCAAGCAGCCAGCGGGAGATAAGGGATCGGATTATGGCGCTTATATCGAATGGTTGGAGAAACAGGACGATCAGGCGGCATCCGGCTATTGGACGGCATTCCTGGCAGATTATGAGGGGCAAACCGTACTCCCGGGACAAAAGGAATCGGCGCCAAACGGCAGATTTACGGCTGATCACGTCACCACCGAGCTGGGCAAGGACTTGAGCGAGCGGATGGACCGGGTGGCGAAACAGCGCCTGGTTACGGTCAATACGCTGCTGCAAGCCGCTTGGGGCGTGATGCTGCAAAAATATAACGGAACAAACGATGCCGTATTCGGCAGCGTCGTGGCCGGAAGACCGGCGGAAATCCCGGGCATCGAGTCCATGATCGGGCTGTTCATCAATACGGTGCCGGTCCGCGTCACGAGCGAAGCGGACACCGTGTTCGCCGACCTGATGGCGAAGCTCCAAGAGCGGGCGCTGGAGTCCGGGCGTTATGATTACTATCCGCTGTATGAAATTCAAGCCCGCAGCGTGCAAAAGCAGAACCTGATCAACCATATCATCGCTTTCGAGAACTATCCGGTGGACGAGCAGATGGAGCAGGCGGGCGACCAGCAGCACGGCGACCTGACGATCGCTGACGTTCAGATGGAGGAGCAGACGAACTATAACTTCAACGTGACCGTGGTGCCGGGAGTCGAGATCGAAATTCGATTCGACTTTAACGCCGAAGTGTTCGATAAAGACAGCATCGAACGGCTCAAGGGGCATCTCGTCCATCTGCTGGAGCAGGTGACGGATAACCCGGAAATTACCGTGGGCGAGCTGGAACTTGTGACGGAGGCGGAAAAGGCCGACCTTCTCGGACGTTTTAACGACACCACCACGGAATTTCCGCGCGGGAAGACGCTCATTCAATTGTTCGAAGAGCAGGCGGAGCGCATCCCGGATGCAGCCGCTATCTCCTTGAATGAGCAAGAGCTGACCTACCGCGAGCTGAACGATCGCGTCAACTGCCTTGCCCGTACCTTGCGTAGCCACGGGATATCCAAAGGCCGTCTGGTCGCCATTATGGCTGAGCGTTCCATCGAAATGGTGGTGGGCATGCTGGCGGCACACAAAGCCGGAGCGGCTTACGTACCGATTGACCCGGAATATCCCGAGGAGCGTATCCGTTTCTTGATTGAGGATTCGGGAGCGCAGGTCATGCTGACGCAAAGCCGCTTGCGCGAGCGCCTGGCGGGTTCGGACTCCGTGATCTTACTGGATGACGAGTCCTTCTATCACGAGGACGGCACAAATCTAAATCCGGGCACCGAAGCGACGGATATGGCCTGTGTCATCTATACGTCAGGCACGACGGGCAAGCCGAAAGGCAACCTTGTTTCGCACCGCAACATCGTGCGGATCGTGCGAAATACGAATTATATCGACATCACCGAACGGGATCATGTCCTCCAGCTTTCGAGCTATTCGTTCGACGGAGCGATTTTCGATATTTTCGGCGCTTTGACCAACGGGGCGCGGCTGGTGCTGGTTCCCCGCGAGACCTTGCTGGAAATCGTCCGGCTGGCGGATCTCATCCAGCGTGAGCGCATCTCGGTCATGCTGATTACGACGGCTTTCTTCAACGTCCTTGTAGATGTGAACGTCGATTGCCTGCGGGATGTCCGGGCGATTTTGTTCGGAGGAGAGCGAGTGTCGGTCGGACATGTGCGTAAAGCGCTCGCCCATATCGGACCGGGCAGGCTCAACCACCTGTACGGCCCGTCGGAAAGCACGGTTTATACCACGTACCTTCCGGTCGACTTCGTCGATGAGTCGGCGGTTACCGTACCCATCGGACGGCCGATCAGTAATACGAAGGTGTATATCGTCGACAGCCGGAATAAGCTTCTGCCGATCGGCGTGGCCGGGGAGCTTTGCGTCGGCGGAGAAGGCTTGGTACGGGGCTACAATAACCGGCCGGAGCTGACGGCGGAGAAATTTGTGGACAATCCGTTTGTGCTGGGAGAGCGCATGTACCGGACGGGGGATTTGGCGAAATGGCTGCCGGACGGCACGATCGAATACGTGGGACGGACGGACGACCAAGTGAAAATCCGCGGCTTCCGCATTGAGCTGGGCGAGATCGAAGCTCAGCTTCAGAAAGTGGAGGGAATTCGGAAAGCGACGGTATTCGCGAGGGAAGACGCCTCCGGCGAGAAGCAGCTTTGCGCCTATTATGAAGCGGACCGCGAGCTTCCGGCGGCCGAGCTGAAGAGCGTGCTTTCCCAGGAACTGCCGGCCTATATGATTCCGGCGTACCTGATCCAGTTGGAGCGGCTCCCGCTGACGACGAACGGCAAGGTCGACCGCCGATCACTCCCGGCGCCGGAGGAGAGCTTGCAGCCGGGCGAAGAACGTACTCCGCCTCGGACTCCGCTGGAAGCCAGCTTGGCGGGAATTTGGAAAAGCGTGCTCGGACTGGAGCACATCGGGGTTCATGACAACTTCTTCGACCTGGGCGGCCATTCCCTGCGGGCGACGACACTGGTGAGCAAGGTGCATCAGGAGCTGAACGTCGAGCTGCCTCTGCGCGACGTATTCCGCTACTCGACGATCGAAGAGATGGCTCTCGCCATCTCCCGGATCGGAGAGCAGTCGTTCTCGTCGATTCCGCTGGCGGGCGCAAGAGCATATTATCCGCTTTCCTCAGCTCAGAAGCGGCTGTTTATCCTGAATCAGCTGGAAGGGGCCGATCAGAGCTACAACATGCCGGGCGTGCTGCTGCTGGAAGGATCGATTGACCGGAGCCTGCTGGAGAAGGCTTTCCGCGGACTGATCGCACGGCACGAAACGCTGCGAACCGGCTTTGAGATCGTACAAGGCGAAGCTGTACAGCGCATTTACGAGAGCGTCGACTTTGCCGTCGAGTACCGTCATGTGAGCGAGGAAGAAGCGCCCGAAGTCGTGCAGGCCTTCATCCGGCCTTTCGACTTGGCGAAGCCTCCGCTGCTGCGGGCGGAGCTCGTAGAGCTGGCAGCCGAACGTTATTTGCTGATGTTCGACATGCACCATATCGTCTCCGACGGGGTTTCGATGGACGTGTTAGTCGAGGAACTCGTTCGTATGTACGGCGGCGAGTCATTAGAGCCTTTGCGCATTCAATACAAGGACTATGCGGTATGGCAGCAGTCGGACGAGCAAAAAGTGCAGTTGAAACGCGAGGAAGCTTACTGGCTGGACCGTTACCGGGGCGAGCTGCCGGTTCTGGAAATGCCGACGGACTATCCGCGTCCTGCCGTGCAGAGCTTTGAGGGACAAACGCTGACGTCCTTTGTGGACGAGGCAACGAACGAAGGCTTGAAGCAGCTGGCCGCTCAAAGAGGAACGACGCTGTATATGGTGCTGCTTGCGGCATATACCGTGCTTTTGCAAAAATACACAGGTCAGGACGATTTGATCGTCGGAACGTCGATTGCGGGCAGAACGCACGGAGACACGCAGCCTTTGATCGGAATGTTCGTCAATACGCTGGCGCTCCGCAATTATCCGGCTTCGGAGAAGACCTTCCTGTCGTATCTGGAAGAAGTGAAAGAAACGACCTTAGGCGCTTATGAGCATCAGAATTATCCGTTCGAAGAGCTCGTTGATAAAGTGCAGGTCAGCCGGGATTTGAGCCGCAACCCGCTGTTTGACACGATGTTCTCCCTGCAAAACTTGGAGGATAAAGAGTTTGAGTTGGAAGGGCTGAAATTGTCCCCGTATCCTAGCGAATACGGCACGGCCAAGTTCGACCTGAGTGTGGATGTTACGGAAGAAAACGGCGGCCTGGAGTGCAGCTTTGAATTCGCAACGGCTCTTTATAAAGAAAGCACGATCCGGCGGCTGTCGACTCATTTCGGACATTTGCTTGCGGCGATCGTAAGCCGTCCGGATGCGAAGATTGCCGAGCTGAACTTGCTGACGGCAGAGGAAAAAGAGCAAATTCTCGGCGCGTTTAACCCGGCGCAGCCGGAAGCGGCTCCTGCGGCCGCGTTCCACCGGCTGTTCGAGGAACAGGCGGAGCGCACGCCGGAAGAGGCGGCCGTCGTGTACGAGAACGACCGGCTGACGTATGCGGAGCTGAACGAGCGAGCGAACCGCTTGGCGGCTACGCTGCGTGCAAGCGGCATCGGCCGGGAGACGATCGTCGGCATTCTCGCCGAGCGTTCGGTGGACTTGCTGGTGGCCGTGCTGGCCGTCTGGAAAGCGGGCGGGGCGTATGTGCCGCTCGACCCGGATTATCCGGCAGACCGCGTGCGGTTCATGCTTGAAGACAGCGGAGCGAAGGTGCTGCTGACGCAAACGGCGCTGCGAGAGCGTGCCGAAGCCTGGCTCGGCGAAGAGGAGCTGGCGCTGGCGGCTGTGCTGTACCTCGACGACGAAACTTCGTACAGCGAGGAGCGGGCGAATGCGCCGATTGGCTCCGGCATTGTCTTCGGCAAGCTGACGGATGCTGTGGACGACGGCGATGAGAGCCATCAGAATGTTGGCACCGACAGCTTCCATGAAGCCCGTCCGGAGGATCTGGCGTACGTGATCTATACGTCGGGAACGACGGGCAAGCCGAAGGGCGTGATGATCGAGCACCGCAGCCTGGTGAACACGGCGGCGGGCTACCGGCGGGAGTACCGGTTGGATCAGTTCCCGGTGCGGCTGCTGCAGCTCGCAAGCTTCTCGTTCGACGTGTTCGTGGGAGATATCGCGCGGACGCTGTACAACGGAGGCACGATGGTGATTGTGCCGAAGGACGACCGGATCGATCCGTCTCGTCTGCACCACTGGATTGAGCGGGAGCGGGTCACCATCTTCGAATCGACGCCGGCGCTGATCGTGCCGTTCCTGGAGTACGTGCACGAGCAGCAACTGGACATGAGCCGGGTGGAGCTGTTGATCACGAGCTCGGACAGCTGCAGCGTGGCGGATTACCGGACCTTGCAGGAACGCTTCGGTTCGTTGTTCCGGATCATCAACGCATACGGCGTGACGGAAGCGGCGATCGACTCCAGCTTCTACGACGAGCCGCTGACGAAGCTGCCGCAGACAGGCAATGTGCCGATCGGCAAAGCGTGGCTGAATGCGAAATTCTACATCGTGGACGCGCATCTGAACCCGGTGCCGGTCGGGGTGCTGGGCGAGCTGGTCATCGGCGGAGTCGGAGTGGCGCGCGGGTACTTGAACCGTCCGGAGCTGACGGAAGAGAAGTTCGTAGACAGTCCGTTCGCCGCGGGCGAGCGGCTGTACCGCACGGGAGACTTGGCGCGGTGGATGGAAGACGGCAACGTGGACTTCATCGGCCGGATCGACAACCAGGCGAAAATCCGGGGCTACCGGATCGAGACGGGCGAGATCGAGTCGCAGCTGCTGCGGGTGGAAGGCGTGCGCGAAGCGGTGGTTCTGGTTCGAAGTGACGCGAACGGGCAGAAGGCGCTATGCGCGTATTACACGCCGGATACCGGAGCGGAGCTGGCGGTGAACGATTTGCGCAGCGCGCTGGCGCAGGAGCTGCCGGGCTACATGATCCCGTCGTACTTCGTGGAGCTGGAGCGCCTGCCTCTGACGCCGAACGGAAAGATTGACCGGAAGGCGCTACCGGCGCCGGAAGGGGAAGCGGGAAGCGGAACGGAGTACGTCGCACCGCGCAATGAGCTGGAAACGAAGCTGGCGGCGATTTGGCAGGAGGTGCTGGGGCTTGCGAAGGAGATTGGCGTTCACGACAACTTCTTCGACATCGGCGGACACTCCCTGCGGGCGACGACGCTGGTCAGCAAGATTCATAAAGAGTTGAACGTGGATCTGCCGCTGCGCGACGTGTTCCGCCATTCCACGATCGAGAGCATGGCGGCCGCCATTTCCCGGCTGGATGAGCAAACATTCGTTGCCATTCCGGTGGCGGATGACCGAGAGGTGTACCCGCAATCTTTTGCTCAAAAACGTCTCTTTATCCTGAATCAACTGGAAGGCGCGGAGCTTAGCTACAACATGCCGGAAGCCATGCTGCTGGAGGGTGTTTTGGACCGGGCAAGGTTTGAAGAAGCGTTCCGTAAGCTCGTGGCGCGGCATGAAATGCTGCGCACCGGGTTCGAAATGGTGGATGGCGAAGCATCGCAGCGGATTTACCAGGACGTGAATTTTGCCGTGGAGTTCTATCGAGCGGATGAGCAAGAGGCCGAAGAGACGGTTCGCCGTTTCGTCCGTCCGTTTGACTTGGCGAAGCCTCCGCTGCTGAGGGTAGGCCTTGTCGAGCTGGCTCCGGAACGCCATATTCTAATGTACGACATGCATCATATTATTTCCGACGGCGTCTCGATGGAAATCTTTGTTGAAGAATTCGTCCGCTTGTACGGCGGCGAGCAATTGGAGCCTCTGCGCATTCAGTACAAAGACTACACCGTTTGGCAGCATTCGCAGGAGCAGAAGGAACGGCTTCAGCGTCAGGAGGCGTACTGGCTGGACATGTTCCAAGGCGAGCTTCCGGTGCTGGAAATGCCGACCGACTATCCGCGTCCGGCCGTGCAGAGCTACGAAGGACAAACGCTAGAGTTTTTCTTTGACGCTTCGAAAACCGACGGCCTGAAGCAGCTGGCCTCGGAAACGGGCACGACGCTGTTTATGGTGCTGCTTGCGGCGTATAACGTCCTTCTGCATAAATATTCAGGTCAGGAAGACGTGATCGTCGGTACGCCGATTGCCGGAAGGAATCATGGAGATGTGCAGCCGTTGATCGGGATTTTCTTAAACACGCTGGCTATCCGCAGCTATCCGGCTTCGGAGAAGACATTCCTGTCATACCTGAACGAAGTCAAAGAAACGACCCTCCACGCCTTCGAGCATCAAAACTATCCGTTCGAAGAATTGGTGGACAAGGTGCAAGTCACCCGTGATTTAAGCCGCAATCCGCTCTTCGACACGCTGTTTACGATGCAGAATACGGAGAACGAGGAATTTGAGCTGGAAGGGCTTCGCCTGATTCCTTATCCGAGCGCACTGGATACCGCGAAGTTTGATATCAGCTTGGATGTGGGCGAGGAGAACGGCGGCTTGGATTACAGCTTCGAATATGCGACGGCTCTCTACAAAAGGGAGACGATCGAACGGCTGGCAAAACATTACGAGCAGCTGCTCGTAACGATCGTAAGCCGTCCGGATGCGAAGATCGCCGGGCTGAACTTACTGACGGCAGAGGAAAAAGAACAAATTCTCGGCGCGTTCAACCCGGCGCAGCCGGAAGCGGCTCCTGCGGCCGCGTTCCACCGGCTGTTCGAGGAACAGGCGGAGCGCACGCCGGAAGCGGCGGCCGTCGTGTACGAGAACGACCGGCTGACGTATGTGGAGCTGAACGAGCGGGCGAACCGCTTGGCGGCTACGCTGCGCGCAAGCGGCATCGGCCGGGAGTCGATCGTCGGCATTCTCGCCGAGCGTTCGGTGGACTTGCTGGTGGCCGTGCTGGCCGTCTGGAAAGCGGGCGGGGCGTATGTGCCGCTCGACCCGGATTACCCGGCGGAGCGCGTGCGGTTCATGCTCGAAGACAGCGGAGCGAAGGTGCTGCTGACGCAAACGGCGCTGCGAGAGCGTGCCGAAGCCTGGCTCGGCGAAGAGAAGCTGGCGCTGGCGGCGGTGCTGTATCTCGACGACGAAACTTCGTACAGCGAGGAGCGGACGAATGCGCCGCTGGAAGCGGATGATCACTTGCACGAATGCCGTCCGGAGGACCTGGCGTACGTGATCTACACGTCGGGAACGACGGGCAAGCCGAAGGGCGTGATGATCGAGCACCGCAGCCTGGTGAATACGGCGGCGGGCTACCGGCGGGAGTACCGGTTGGATCAGTTCCCGGTGCGGCTGCTGCAGCTCGCAAGCTTCTCGTTTGACGTGTTCGTGGGAGATATCGCGCGGACGCTGTATAACGGAGGCACGATGGTGATTGTGCCGAAGGACGACCGGATCGATCCGTCTCGTCTGCACCACTGGATTGAGCGGGAGCGGGTCACCATCTTCGAATCGACGCCGGCGCTGATCGTGCCGTTCCTGGAGTACGTGCACGAGCAGCAACTGGACATGAGCCGGGTGGAGCTGTTGATCACGAGCTCGGACAGCTGCAGCGTGGCGGATTACCGGACCTTGCAGGAACGCTTCGGCTCGTTGTTCCGGATCATCAACGCATACGGCGTGACGGAAGCGGCGATCGACTCCAGCTTCTACGACGAGGAGCTGGCGAAGCTGCCGCAGACAGGCAATGTGCCGATCGGCAAAGCGTGGCTGAATGCGAAATTCTACATCGTGGACGCGCATCTGAACCCGGTGCCGGTCGGGGTGCTGGGCGAGCTGGTCATCGGCGGAGTCGGAGTGGCGCGCGGGTACTTGAACCGTCCGGAGCTGACAGAAGAGAAGTTCGTAGACAGCCCGTTCGCCGCGGGCGAGCGGCTGTACCGCACAGGAGACTTGGCGCGGTGGATAGAAGACGGCAACGTAGACTTCATCGGCCGGATCGACAACCAGGCGAAAATCCGGGGGTACCGGATCGAGACGGGCGAGATCGAGTCGCAGTTGCTGCGGGTGGAAGGCGTGCGCGAAGCGGTGGTGCTGGTTCGAAGTGACGCGAACGGGCAGAAGGCGCTATGCGCGTATTACACGCCGGATACCGGAGCGGAGCTGGCGGTGAACGATTTGCGCAGCGCGCTGGCGCAGGAGCTGCCGGGCTACATGATCCCGTCGTACTTCGTGGAGCTGGAGCGCCTGCCTCTGACGCCGAACGGAAAGATTGACCGGAAGGCGCTGCCAGCGCCGGAAGGGGAAGCGGGAAGCGGAACGGAGTACGTCGCACCGCGCAATGAGCTGGAAACAAAGCTGGCGGCGATTTGGCAGGAGGTGCTGGGGCTTGCGAAGGAGGTTGGCGTTCACGACAACTTCTTCGACATCGGCGGCCACTCCCTGCGAGCGACGACGCTGGCGGGCAAGGTATTTAAGGAATTAAACGTCAACCTGCCGCTGCGCGACGTATTCCGTCACTCGACGATTGCGGCGATGGCCGAGGCGATCGCCCGGATGGAACGGCGGGAGCATGAGGCCATTCCTCAAGCGGAGGAGAGAGAGTACTACCCTCTGTCCTCCGCGCAGAAACGGCTGTTCATTCAGCACACGCTGGATGGAGCGGATCAGCTTTACAACATGCCGGAGCTGGTGCAGGTGGAAGGCGAGTTTGATTTAGACCGGTTGGAAGCCGCCTTGCGGAAATTGATAACACGGCATGAATCGCTGCGCACCGGTTTTGAAATCGTGAAGGCCGAAGCGGTTCAGCGGATTTACCCGCAGGTCGATTTTGCTATCGAGCATCATCAAGCGGATAAAGAGGATGCGGCTCAAATCGAGCAGATCGTCCGCAGCTTCGTTCGTCCGTTTGATCTCGGCAAGCCGCCGCTACTGCGCGCCGGGGTCATCGAGCTGGAGCCGAACCTGCATATTCTCCTTTTCGACATGCACCATATGGTGTCCGACGGCGTATCGATGGCGATTGTGATCGATGAGTTCTCGAGTTTCTACGCCGGGGAAGAACTGCCGCCACTGCGCATTCAATACAAGGATTATGCCGTTTGGCAGCAGTCGAAGGCCCACCGAGAGCGGATCGGGCGGCAGGAAGCGTACTGGCTGCAAACCTTCGAAGGCGAGTTGCCGACGGCGGACCTGCCGATGGACTACGAACGGTCTGCGGCTCGCAGCTACGAAGGCTCGCATCTGGAGTTCGACGTCGAAGCTTCTCTCTCTGCGCGGCTGCGCGAATTGGCGGCCGAGCGTGAAAGCACGCTGTTCATGGTGCTGCTTGCGGCTTATACCGTGCTGCTGTCCAAGTACAGCGGGCAGGAGGACTTGGTCGTGGGTACCCCGGTGGCGGGAAGAACGAACGCCGATTTGGAACCGGTCATCGGGATGTTTGTCAATACGCTGGCGATCCGCAATCGTCCGTCGGGCGACAAAACGTTCTTGTCCTACCTGGAAGAAGTGAAGGAAACGGCTTTGGGTGCTTTCGAGAACCAGGATTATCCATTTGAGGAGCTCGTGGAGCGTTTGAATGTGAAGCGGGAGCCGGGCCGCTTCCCGCTGTTCGATGCCGTTTTCGACTTGCAAAATATCGAAGAACGAGACGCCGAGCTGGAAGGGGTCAGCCTGAAGACTTACGAGCTTGACCATTTGGAAGAAGCGAAGTTCGATCTGACGCTGTTTATGTATGAAAACAACGGGGCGCTGAGCGGGGGCTTCTTCTACGCCACCAAGCTGTTCAAAGAAGCGATGATCCGCACCTTGACCGAGGATTACCTGCGGGTACTGTCTCAAATTGCGGAAAATCCACAACTCGAGCTAAGCCGGATTGAATGTCATAAACCGGCGGCAGGCGCAAAGAGTGCCGTCGATACGATCGAATTCGCGTTCTAATCCTACAAGCGCGCCTCCGCCGTCAAGCGAAAGCGGCGCGCATCCCAAGGAAGACGGCGAACAACGTCCAAGCCCGTAAACGCGCAGGCCGAAAGCAAGCTTTTTCGGACCTGCGCCGGGGCATGCGGTCACTTCATTTTTAGGGGAGGTACAAATGAAATCTTTGTTTGAAAAGGAAGAACGGTACTGGAGCGGCAAGTTTGACGCCGATGACAGCCTGAGCTTCCTTCCCTACAGTCAATCCTCCAAATTATCCGCCGACGGGGAACCTGCGGCCGAGCCGGGCTTGCTTCACCGTACTCTGCCGAGCGAACTCTCGGAGAGAATCATTTGCCTCGCCAACGGTTCGGATTTGGCTTTGTACATGATTGTTTTGGCAGGAGTAAAAAGCCTGCTGTTCAAGTATACCGGGCGGGACCAAGTGCTGGTCGGCATGCCTTCTTATAGCGCAGACCCCGACGGGACTCCGCCGCCGCATGACATCTTGGTGATCAAGACGTCCGTAAGCCGCCAGACTACGCTGAAAACGCTGCTCGGGGGCATCAAAGCCTCCATCGGCGAGGCGCTGGAGCATCAGCACCTGCCTTTTCGGAAAATGGTGGAGCCGCTCCATCTGGACTATACGGGGGACGGCCTCCCGGTCGTCAACACCGTCGTATCCTTCGCTCCGATTCATCCGGAACCGCTGGGTAACCGGGTGGCGGCCGATACGGTTTTTCGCTTCGACCGCCAAAACCACTCCATCGAGCTGGAAATAAGCTTTGACGGGCAGCGGTACGAGCGGGCATTTGTGGAACAGGCGGCCGACCATCTTGTTAGGCTGCTGTCCGTGCTTTTATTTCAGCCGGATCTGGAGCTCGGACAAGCCGATGTGCTGTCCCCAGACGAGAGGGAGACGCTACTGAAGCGATTTAATGACACCGAAAGCGGGTTCGAGCGGGGGAAAACGATTTACGGCTTGTTCGAAGAACAGGCGGAGCTTTACCCGGACAACGTGGCCGCCGTCATGAACGAGCGGCAGCTGACCTACCGCGAGCTGAACGAGCG
>NZ_JANAVQ010000016.1:0-52166 GCF_024213605.1 Paenibacillus sp. CH40 | reverse complement strand
ATTGGACTATTCATTAACACGGTCCCCGTCCGTATTCAAGGCGGACAAGCAACAGCATTTACAGAGCTGATGAAGCAGACTCAGCGACAGGCGCTTGCTTCGGGAACATACGAAACGTTCCCACTCTATGAGATTCAGGCACAGGCAGAGCAGAAAGTGGAACTGATTAATCATATTATGGTATTTGAGAACTATCCGGTGGATGAACAAATTGAGCAATTAGGTGAAAGAGAGGAAGCTGATTTTAAAATAACCGGAGCAGGAGCGGTTGAGCAGACGAATTATGATTTTAATATCGTGGTGTTACCGGGAGAGACGCTGCGAGTTCATTTTGGTTACAACGCCCAGGTATATGACTATGAAAGGGTAGAACAGATCCGGGGGCATTTGCTGCAACTGCTGGAGCAAATCAAGATCAATCCAGCTGGTCGGATTTGCGAGCTGGATATATTAACCCCTCAGGAACGCGAGCAAATGCTGGGTGCTTGGTGTGACACGATAGCAGCATATCCACGTGAGCAGACGATTCACGGGTTGTTTGAGGAGCAGGTCAAGCAGACACCAGAGCAGGTAGCGGTATATTTTGAAGGAGCACAAGTGACCTACCGTGAATTAAATGAGCGAGCGAACCGTCTGGCGCGAACTTTACACAGTAACGGTGTGATAGCAGACGGCCTAGTCGGCCTGATGACAGAGCGATCGATTGACATGATTGTCGGCATCTTGGGTATTTTGAAGGCAGGGGGCGCCTACATTCCGATCGATCCGACTTATCCGGAGAACCGCATCCGTTATATGCTGGACGATTCAGGTACGGAACTGCTGTTAACGCAGCAGCATTTGGTTGAAAAAGTGGAATTTAGGGGCAAGGTCCTGCTGTTGGATGCAGAACTGGGCGAAGGCAGTGCGGATGCAAGTACGGCTGAAGCAAAAGGAGAACCCGTGTCCGTATATCACAGGGATGGTACGAATTTGGACGCTATATCCGGTCCTCATAACCTAGCATATGTAATCTATACGTCTGGAACGACAGGCCAGCCTAAGGGAGTCATGCTCGAGCATCGTGGACTCTGCAATCTGCATACGTATTTCAGGGAAACATTGCGGATCAGCAGTTCCGACCGTGTTGTATCGTTCGCCAGCTTTTCCTTTGATGCGGCATGCTGGGAAATGCTTCAGGCGCTCTTCAACGGGGCCACTTTATGTATCCCGACATCAGAAACCATTCTCAGCTATGACAAGTTTGAGCAGTATATGGCGGATCATCACATTACAATTGCAACGCTGCCCCCAACCTATGCCATATACTTGAGCCCTGAACGAATGCCGGAACTACGCATCATGTTCACGGCCGGATCGGCGACCAGTACTGAGCTAGTCAGCAAATGGAGAGACGGTGTGACCTACGTTAACGCCTACGGTCCAACGGAAAATTCCATAGCAACGTCTGTTTGGCCAGTACCGGGAGGGTCCGAAGCAGGGGTATCCATCTCAATCGGACGTCCTGTACCAAATCACCGCGTGTATATGGTCGATGCACATGGGCAACTTGCACCGACAGGAATCCCAGGTGAACTGTGCGTATCCGGCCCAGGGTTGGCACGCGGATACCTGCACCGTTCAGAATTAACGGCTGAACAATTTGTGACCAATCCGTTTACAGGTGGGGAAGCGGGCTATGAACGCATGTATCGGACAGGCGACCTGGCGAGATGGATGCCTGACGGCAACATTGAGTACCTGGGTCGGATTGACCATCAGGTCAAAATTCGCGGTTACCGCATTGAACTGGGCGAAGTTGAGTCGACTATGCTGAAGGCAGATCGCATGCAAGAGGTCATCGTACTGGCACATGCCAATAGCCAAAACCAACACGAACTCGTTGCTTATTATGTGGCGGAACGGGAAGTGACGGGGAGCGAGCTTCGCAAGATGTTAAATGAAGAACTCCCGAATTATATGGTCCCTTCACATTTCATTCAGTTGCAGAACGTACCTCTTACACCAAACGGTAAAATTGACCGTAAGGCGCTACCGATACCAGAAGTTCGTTTGGCCGACCATGTTGCACCGCGAACGTGGATGGAAATAAAATTGGCAGACATCTGGCAGGATGTGCTGGGTCTACCGCAAGTAGGCATCAACGAAAATTTCTTTGAAATTGGTGGTCATTCGCTGCGGGCGACGACACTAACTTCTAGAGTTCGCAAAGATTTAAACAGACCGATGGATTTGCAAAACATATTTGAGGCACCGACAATCGAGCAATTGGCGGCCTTGCTTGAAGAACAGGATCAAATCACATATGCATCCATTCCGGTGGCGGAAAAACGCGACACTTACCCGCTTTCTTTCGCACAGACACGGATGTATGTGCTTCACCAGCTGGATCCGGATGGAATAAGCTATAACACCACATCAGCACTGAGAGTAATCGGTCCGATAGATGTGAATCAGGTGGAAGAGGTATTCCGTCAATTAATTTCACGTCATGCGTCACTCCGGACAAGCTTTGAACTGGTGAATGGTGTGCCGATGCAGCGGGTGCACGATACGATTCACTTTGAGTTGGAATATGCCACAATATCAGAACTGCGGACAGAATCCAATGAACTTATGCTTGAAAATTTAGCAGAAGAACATGCCCGTTCCTTTGTACGCCCATTTGACTTGAGGATCGCTCCGTTGCTACGTGTAAAGCTGGTTAAATTGGGATTGGACGAGGAAGGACAGGAGCCGCAGCACTTATTGATGCTTGATATGCACCACATCGTTTCAGACGGAGTATCCATTGAAATATTAGCTGGTGATTTTGCCCGCTTATATAGCGGTGAAGTATTATCTCCGCTGCGTATTCAATATACGGACTATGCTGTGTGGCAGCATAGCAAAACTCAGCAGGAGCGAATAAAGAGTCAGGGAGAGTACTGGCTGAATAGATTTAGTGGTGACTTGCCTCAACTGGATTTGCCAACTGATTTTGAGCGTCCGGTAACACGATGTACGAAAGGTGACGCTGTTGAGTTTGAAATGGGACAGGAATTGACTCAGTGTTTAAAAGAACTGGCGGTGCATACGGATTCTACGCTGTACATGGTACTTATGGCTGCATACACAGCATTGCTGCATTATTACACAGGGCAGGAAGACATCATTGTTGGTACTCCGATTGCAGGTAGACCGCATGCTGACCTGGAGCCTATGCTCGGTATGTTTGTCGGCACGCTCGCATTACGCAATCATCCTCACGCTGAACAGACGTTTTATAACTGCATTGAGGACGCCAAGACGTGTGCACTGCAAGCATATGCGCATCAGGATTATCCGTTTGAGGAGCTGGTGGAAAAGCTCGACCTGAAACGAGATATGAGCCGTAATCCGTTGTTCGACACGATGTTTGTATTGCAGAATGTGGAGAAAAAGGAAGTGAAGTTGGACAAGTTGTTCTTCCGCTCTTTTGACATAGATCAGGTTTCTGCGAAATTCGATCTGACGCTTGAAGTTAATGAGGAGGAAGCATCTATTCAACTCCAATTTCTGTACGCTACATCTTTGTTTAAACGGGAAACGGTAGAAAGCATGGCAAGGCATTTTGTACAGTTGGTTAAAACCGTTGTAGCCAATCCCAATACTAAGCTGGGCGAATTGACGCTGATTTCGGAAGAAGACAAAGGGATTCTAAAAAAACATAGGGACATCCTAAAGGCTTCTCGCTACTGGAGTACTCTGCTCGAAGGCTATGAAGAAGCACCTCAATTGCCATATGCCAATCTGATGGGGCGCAGTCCATATCAGACAGAGCATCTGGAGATTAATTTGGATGTTGAACGAACGGTGGCACTGCAGCGAATTGCACTGAATGAGCAGGTGACGACAAATACGCTACTGCAGACAGCCTGGGGAATTTTATTACAAAAGTATAACGGTACAGATGATGTGGTGTTCGCTTGTTCCATATCAAGTCCTTTGACAGATAAATTGGATTCGAAGCATTCAATTGGACTGGGTAACCACACCTTACCAGTTCGCATTCGAACCGAGGCAGGAGCTAACTTTATCGGGTTGATGAGAAGTGTGCAGCAGCAAACCGATGAATCTGCGGTATATGAACATTTGCCAATGTCTGAATTGGTTACAACGAAAGTGCAACAACTGGCCCTCTTTGGCCATAGAATGGTGTTTGAGACTACTTTGGAAGAGGCCAATACTGAGCAAGAAAGCTACGATTTAAGCATCATAGTACTTCAGGGAGATACGCTACGAATTGATTTTTCCTACAATGCCCAGGTGTATGATCATCAGAGTGTGTCGCAGATTCAAGGACATCTACTGCAGTTGCTGGATCAAATTATAGCGAATCCGGATAGTTTAATTGAGACAATGGATCTGTTGACTAAGCAGGAGCGGGAGCACATCATCCAGGTGTGGGGAAATACCACAGCAGAGTATTCGCGTGAACAAACAATTCACGAACTGTTCGAGGAACAGGTTCTGCAGACTTCGGATCAGACAGCGATATATTTTGAAGGTCAACAATTGACCTACCATGAATTGAACGAGCGCGCAAACCGTCTGGCCCGCACTTTACGCAGCTATGGTGTGAAAGCCGATAGTCTGGTTAGTCTGATGACAGAGCGTTCCGTAGAAATGATTGTGGGCATATTGGGAATTTTGAAGGCGGGGGGAGCATATATCCCGATAGACCCAACCTATCCGGAGGAACGCATCCGCTACATGCTGGACGACTCAGGTACGGAACTGTTGTTAACGCAACAGCACCTGACGGAAAAGGTGCTGTTTGGAGGCAAAGTGCTGGTGCTTGACGGTGAACAGGACGGAGTCGCTTCCGATACAAGAAAAGCGGATGTACGCGGGGAAATGCTGCCCGTATATCATCAGAACGGTTCGAATCTGGAGGCTGTATCGGGTCCAAACGATCTAGCATATGTCATCTATACGTCCGGGACGACAGGTCAGCCTAAGGGAGTAATGCTTGAGCATCACGGTCTTAGTAATCTTAAAACCTACTTCGAGCAAAAATTGAGTATTGGCTTGTCCGATCGGGTTGTCATGTTTGCCAGTTATTCGTTTGATACGTCATGCTCGGAAATAATCCAGTCTTTACTATGCGGAGCGACATTGTATATACCTTCCTCCGAGACTATTTTGAATTATGAACGTTTCGAGCAATACATGGCTGCCTGCAGAATTACAATTGCAACGCTGCCGCCAAACTATGCTGTATACCTGAACCCGGATCGCATGCCTGATTTGCGTGTTCTGCTTACAGCAGGATCGGCCTCTACCGCAGAACTGGTGTCCAAATGGAAGGACCGGGTGGCTTATTACAATGCGTATGGTCCTACCGAAAATTCCGTTGCAACGTCTCTTTGGCCGGTATCGGAAGAAAATTCTGAGTTAGGTGGAATCATATCCATCGGACGGCCAGTATCTAATCACCGCGTGTATATGGTGGATACACACGGAAATCTTTCACCTGCAGGAGTCCCTGGTGAGCTGTGTGTATCCGGTCCGGGGCTGGCACGCGGCTATCTGCACCGTCCAGAGCTGACAAAAGAAAAATTCGTAGCCAATCTGTTTGCAGCAGAGGAAGTTGGCTATGAGCGAATGTACCGTACAGGTGACTTGGCACGATGGTTGCCAGATGGGAACATTGAATATTTGGGTAGGATTGACCATCAGGTCAAAATCCGCGGGTATCGGATTGAGCTCGGTGAGATTGAAGCGCAAATTATCAAGGTGGACGGTGTTAAAGAATCTATTGTCATGGCTCGTGCAGATCAGCAGGGAGACTATCATTTGGCCGCTTACTACGTAGCTGAAAAAGAAATCAGCGGCAGTATGATGTTGAATTTGCTGAATGAGAAATTGCCGAACTATATGGTACCGTCGTATTTTATACAACTGCAGAACATGCCGCTGACACCGAACGGAAAAATTGATCGCAAGGCACTGTCGGCATTCGAGGAACATACTGATTTGACTGCAGAATATGCAGCGCCGCGCACAGCCATGGAGGCGAAGTTAGCACAAATCTGGAGAGAGGTACTCGACATTCCGTCCGTTGGAATTCATCAAAATTTCTTTGCCATTGGCGGACATTCACTTCGTGCGACTGCATTGGCCGCAAAAATTCACAAAGAACTGAATATTGAGTTACCGTTGCGTTATGTATTTGACTTTCCAACAATTGAGCAAATGGCGCAGGCTGTTCATGAATTGTCACCAAATCCATTTGCAGCGATTCCTGTTGCCGAATTGAGAGACAGTTATCCGGCATCTATAACTCAAAATAGACTATACGTTTTGAGCAGCATGAATAACTACAATATGTCTGCCATGCTTTTGATGGAAGGGGAACTGAATTTTTTAAGATTAGAAAGAGCGCTTAAGCAATTAATTCAGCGTCATGATACTTTGCGAACCTCTTTTGAATTCGTAGATGATAAACTGGTACAACGGATTCACGACCATGTCGATTTCACTTTGGAGGCTATGCAGGGACACGGAGAGAACGAAGCAAGAGCAATGATGAGACAATTTATCAGACCTTTTGATCTTGGGAAGGCACCGTTACTTCGAGCTGCTCTATTGCAAGAATCTCCACAGCGTCATTGGTTTATGTTTGACATGCATCATGTGATTTCAGATGGTGTATCCATGAGTATATTGCTGAACGAGCTGCCCGCACTGTATGAAGAAAAAACGTTGCCGGCCTTGCGAATTCAATACAAGGATTATGCGGTATGGCAGCAAGGAGATATTGGTAGCTCATGGATGGAAAAACAAGAAGCATACTGGCTGAAGCAGATGAGCGGCGACATTCCGATTTTGGGTATTCCAGTCGACTTTGAAAGACCTGCAACACGTAGCACCTCGGGCAGCACCGTTTCCTTTGCCATTTCACATCAGGACGTGGACGGTTTGAAACAAATCAGTTTGCAGGCGGGAGCTACCTTATTTATGGTATTACTTGCAGCCTACAAGACCCTATTGTTCAAGTACAGCGGTCAGGAGGATATCGTTGTTGGAACACCTATTGCAGGTAGACAGCATCACGATTTGCAGCCTGTCGTCGGCATGTTTGTCAACACGCTTGCATTGCGGAGCTTTCCTGAAGGGGACAAGTCATTTTACGAATATGTTCAGGAAGTAAAGGACCAGGTGCTTGATGCCTTTGAGCATCAGGATTATCCGTTTGAATTGCTGGTGGAGAAGCTGAATGTACAGAGGGACCTGAGTCGGAATCCGTTATTCGATACTCTTTTTGAGCTAGATAACATGGACTCTGGTACGACGGAATTCCAAGACTTGCAGGTTACTCTGTGCCCAGGCGAACAGAATATGGCAAAATTCGATTTGACACTTACGGCCATGGAAAGCTCTGAAGGTTTGGTTTTCAGCTTCACATATGCCGATAGCCTGTACAAGAGAAGCACGATTAAACGAATGGCCGATCACTTTCTCCAGTTGATTAAAGCTGTTGTAGATGAACCACAGACAAAGCTTTCTGAAATTGAGATCATTACGCCACAGGAAATCGAAATGATATTGGATGTCTGGGGAAATACCGCGGTGAAATACCCAAGTGAAAAAACCATTCATCAATTATTCGAAGAACAGGTAGAGAAGACTCCAGATCAAGTAGCTGTAGTTTTTGGAGATAGCCAGATCACATATAACGAATTAAATGTGCGTGCAAACCAACTGGCTCGCGTGCTAAGAGCAGAAGGAGTCCAGGCGGATCAATTGGTCGGAATGATTATGGAGCGCTCTATCGAAATGATTGTAGGGATTTTTGGTATTTTAAAAGCTGGTGGGGGATATGTACCTATCGACCCTGAGTTTCCGCAGGAACGTATACTCTATATGTTACAAGACAGCCATATCCAGCTTCTGATTGCAAAGCCGGAAATGGCCGTGAAGGTACCGACGGATGTGCTAGTCATTTCACCTGATAGTCATAGGCTATCCGCAGAAGACGGTTCCAATTTGGCTGAAGTATGTGAATCCGGCCATTTGGCTTATGTGATGTATACCTCCGGCACAACGGGTAAACCCAAAGGAGTGATGATTCAACACTCTAATGTCGTTAATATGACAACCGCATTTAGACAACAAGTGTATAAGAAATACAAATCGCCAATGCGGATGGCATGGCTATCGCCGTATGTATTTGATGCATCAGTGAAACAAATTTTCCCATGCCTGCTTCTCGGGCATGCGCTTCACGTGGTGCCGAGAGAGATTAGCACCAATGGTCATCGTTTGGCTGACTATTTCAGATCCCAACGTATTGATTTTACTGATGGTACACCTGCACACATGCATATGCTGACGGAAATGCAAGACTCCGTTGCAGATCTGAATGTACAGCATTTTATTTTTGGTGCAGAGGCGCTACCCGGTCATCTCGTTAAAACATTTTTGAGCACCCGGCCCGGATATCGTCCGCAAATAACTAATGTTTATGGTCCTACCGAGTGCTGCGTAGACACAACTGCATACGACATTGACGGGGAGACGATGACAGCTTGGACACATACGGTGCCGATTGGCAAGCCAATGGCTAACCAGCACGTATATATTATGGATATGAATCGGAAGTTGGTTCCGATAGGAATTGCAGGCGAGATCTACATTGGTGGTGATGGAGTAGGGCGAGGTTATATGGGAAATCGTGAGCTGACAGATGAGAAATTTATAGCAGACCCCTTCCAACCCGGAAAACGTATGTACCGCACAGGAGATTTGGCGCGATGGATGGCAGACGGAAATATTGAATATTTAGGTAGGATGGATCATCAGGTAAAAATTCGGGGTTACCGAATTGAACTTGGAGAAGTAGAAGCGCAATTAATGAACCTGCCTGTGATCCGTAAAGCGGTGGTTATTGCTCGTGAGAATGAATCAGGACAAAAAGATTTATGTGCTTATTTTGTGGCTGATAGCGATCTGACCATTCAGGAACTTAAAGCAGCGTTGGTTCCCAATCTTCCGATGTACATGCTGCCTAGCTATTTTGTTCAATTGGAGAAGATGCCGTTGACCACTAACGGAAAAATTGATCGTAAATCGCTTCCTGCGCCGGACGGAGACATTCAAACAGGTGTTGAATATGCAGCCCCGCGAAACGGCATGGAACGGCACATGGTAGATATTTGGAAGCAGAATCTGGGTGTCAGTATTGTTGGCATTGATGATAACTATTTTGATTTAGGCGGACACTCCCTAAAAGCCATTCAATTGGTTTCACAGGCTCAGGCTATTGGCATTGAAATAGGGATTAATCAGGTGTTTCAATATCAGACTATTCGCCAAATATCAGAGTATATGCGAGCAGACACTTCAATGTCGGGTATGCTAACACGTGATATTGCCGAGGCAATCGACATCATCGAAAAGGCTTATGACGTACATGCTCATTTCCAATCAACAGCTGTTGAAGGGCGAGATCAATTAACTTTGCACATAGATCCTTTCGATTCTATACAAGCAGAGGCGCTGAAGGAAGTCATTTTGTCACGCCTTCATCCTGACCTTCATCCACATCATTTGCTTCCTTTTGAAGCAGCTGCTCAAGTACCTGACTGTGAAAAGCTATACACAGATACGATGGTAGACGACGAAGCTGTGAAGCGGCATGCTGAGGAATGGCTGGAACATCTGCTGCGGATGAATGACCAATGGAACAGCACGATGCTGGCAGGGGAGCCTTTACAACGCTATGCGCTTGCTCCCGCTCAACATTATCATTTGGAGCATCCGCAATCCTCAGGAGGTGTCATTCCTTTTGATAGTTACCTGCTGGATGTAGAACGGTTATCTGCAATCATGCAACGCCTGATAGAGCGTCATGAACTCTTTAGAAGTGTGCTGGTCCAAACAGATGTCGGATGGGAATGGGAAATGTTGTCCATGAAGGAGCGCATGGATATTCCAATGATAGATTTATCGAACTACGGTGCAGAGATGCAAAATCGTATACTCTCACATATACTGCCTGTATTCTTTATGAACCCTTATGAAACAACCGGAAACTTGTTATATCGCATTGCGCTTGTTCGCCTTAATTTACGGGATCATTTGCTGCTGCTCCCTTGTTCACATCTCATCTATGATGGCATGAGCGGAGAGGTCGTTAAGAGTGAGTTGTACCGTGCATATGATGACATGAGCAATGTAAAAGAGCAACTAGCAGGAAGCTACCGTGATTATGTGAGTCAGGTTCGCAAAGGACCTCAGGGCATGGGCGATCAAGAGATTGTCGACAAATTTCGCTTGTCCGCATTTGCTGCTGCTTCGGACGCTGTAGTCCTCGCAATTGATGAGCGCAGCCATACAACGGGCACAGATGTGACAGTAGAACTTGCAGATTGGAATGATTCTGACGCAATCGGAGACATGTGGGACTTGGCTATACGACTAGCTAACCGCTTTTTCCGCAGATATTTGCAAGTGGACGAGATTCCTATTCTTCTCACCAATTATGGCCGGGCATACGAGGACAAGCAGTATTTTGATATTATAGGTGAATTTATAGACCAAATCCCTGTACTGCTTACAGATGTGGATGAACATGGGCATGAGATCAGAAACAGTATGCAGTTGGCCGTAGCGCGTAATCTGAATTTTCTAAATCTCATATACAATGATGAAATGGCTTCGTTGTATCCGCAGTCTAACCGGTATCTGAAGCATAGCCTGAATAAGCTACCTATTGTCTTCAATTACCTTGGCGAAGCGTCGGATAAATATCAGCTGTTTAAAAATATCGAGCCAGAAGAGAGGGACATCTATCGGGATTCAATCATTTTCTTTACTGTTCAGCATGTGGAGAATGTATTGCAAATCTCGTTGGAACTTCCTTTTGAAGAAAATCCAGAAATCGTTAAAGCGATGTTGGAAACAGAGCTAGCGAACTTACTAGTAACAGATGGAAATGGAATAATGTCCACCTAATTTTTCACTTTAGGCATTAAAAACAAGCTCCGAGTTCAAAATACGGAAACTGCCCCAAAGCTTTCAAATGGCTTTGGGGCAATCTAAACAAACCACAAAAGCCGCAAGTCTCCAATAACCCCGGAGATTTACGGCTTTTGTGGTTTGAATGTAGTGAAGTTTTATGTAGCAATGTCGCTGAATTAAAACTTGTTGTAGTAGATCTTTACGCCAAATAAATGACATTGGATGCATGATGATTGGTGCCGCGCAATGGTTTGAGATATGAACTTGGTGGGCCTACGACTCATGCAATTGCGCTGACTTCCAGTGCTGCCGACTCATGAATACCAAAGACAATGCAATTACCGTGAGGATAATCCCAAGCATTTGAAATCCCTTGAAGCTAAACGTACCTCCCATTACGATAGCTATCAATAATGAAGAGATAATGGTTCCCAGATATCTGGATGTATTAAATAATCCGGATGCTACACCGATTATTTCTTTTGGAGAACTTTGGAACAGGGCTGCTTGCATACCTACATTGTTCAAACCGTTGCTAATACCGAATGCAGCTAAAGCCAAACACACGCTGATAACCGGTGAAGTTGGATTCAATGTCACGAGCCACACTGACCCCAATGTCATCAGAATTGCGGACACCAGCAATGCCGGTCGGGGTCCTGATTTATCGATCCATTGTCCTGCAATTGGAGAAGTAATTAGCGAGCACAAGCCTAAGCTTAGCATGAGAATGCCTGTTTGGAACTCACTGACATGACGTACCATTTGCAAGTAGGACGGAAGCCCGAAAAAGAGCGAGTAATATAGTACATTAACGAGCATGAATTCAACATTAACCCAAGTCATCGCAGGGTACTTGGCAAATGTACGTAAAGGAATAAAGGGTGATGTCGCTTTTAACTCATGTCGTACGAATATCCCCAGCGCAACGAGACCTATCAGCCCAACAATGACATTTCCTAACGAGATATGCCCAGATGATTTTGCTGAGAGTAATCCAACGAGCAGGGTAACCAAAGCCACTGTGAAGAGGAGAATTCCTAATGCATCAATAAATTCAAACCATTTACGAAAGGACATGTTGCGTGCTACGGATGTTGGCAGTTCGTCCTTAGGAATAGTCCGCCAAGCCAATACAAAGCTGGCCACCACAAACGGAATATTGATGAAAAAGATAGCAGGCCAATTCCACCAATGAATCAAGACACCGCCAATAAAGGGGCCAATCGCTGCTGCTCCAGATAGGAATATGGACAAAACAGACAGCGCAGTTGCTGGTTTCTCTGTAATATGGATTCGAACAATAGCCATTCCAACCCCAACCATCATGCTTGTTCCGATGGATTGCACAATGCGGAACACGATGAGCCACCCGAAATTTGGTGATAATGGAGCTAATAATGATGCAATGAAGCTTACAACAAGCCCAGAAAGAAATATCCTCCTACGACCGAATAAATCGCTGGCCTTTCCCATGACAGGTTGAGCGATGCTACTTGCAATGTAGAAAGAAAAAATAATCCAGGAAACACCTGTAAAGTCAAGTTGGAACACATTTTGCAGACTTGGAATAGCAACAGAAACCATCGAAGAATTTAATGGGTTCAATAGTATCCCTAGACCAACTGAAATCATTAACCACCAGCTGCGAACGCTCATTTCTGGTCCCCCCATAGCGAATTAATGTCATCGTACTTGAAATCGGTTATTTATTCCAACGCATTTGATGTTATAATCTCATTGACTTGAGGGAATGAATGGGGGATCATAATGGAACTTCTTCAACTGCAATATTTTCTGACGGTAGCTCGTTTGGAACATGTGACCGAAGCTGCACGAAGTCTGCACGTTACTCAATCGTCGCTGAGCAAAACGATTCAACGCCTGGAGGAAGATCTGGGGGTTCCTCTATTCGATCGAACGGGGAGGAAACTGCGATTGAATGAGTTCGGAAGCAGATTCCTTCACCGTGCAGAGAGGGCTTTATTTGAATTGGAGCAGGGGAAGCAGGAGCTTAGTGATTTATCCAGCCCGGAACATGGCACTCTCGAATTGGCAGTGACCACCGCAAGCACATTACCCAATATTCTGCGAGAGTTTCGGAAAAAGCGGCCCTATATTCAATTTCATGTGCAAATGCTGACCACGCAGGAAATGGTAACGCTGCTTCATAGAGGAGAGGTCGATTTTTGCTTGTCCTCACCTCCAATAGAGGGAGATGACATCGAATGCCAAATCGTGTTTATCGACCCAATCCTTGTAGCTGTTCCAAAGGGGCATCGGCTGGCGGATCGAAGCAGTGTAACGTTGACAGATCTAAGGGATGAATGGTTTGTCGGTGTAAAGAGAGGCTACGGTACTCGCGATTTAGTGGACTCTGTATGCAAATCGGAAGGTTTTATACCTAAGTATGTGTATGAGGGGGATGAACCTGCAAGGCTTAGTACGCTTGTGGAAGCTGAAATTGGCATAGCCTTCATACCAAGCACGGCAAGAAATTCACGGGAACATCTTAAATATCTTCAAGTAGAAAATCACGAATTGGTACGGGAGATCGCTTTATTATGGCACAGGAGTCGGTATATTTCGCGGGCTGCTCTGGAATTCCGTGAGGTAGTTGTAGAATATTTCGGAGCGATATCCAAACAGACAATTTAATCCCATATATAAACGAAATAAAAAACATTAACAGAAGCGGTAGCGTAGGACATGTTAACCAAACGTCCTAAGCAGCCGCTTATTCTTTTATTCAACTGCAAAATTTGTAATTTCGATTTGTACGCTGCCATACACACATGCCCAGCTATTGAAGGAGTTTTTTAGATTGTACTAACCCATCCTTCTCAGCTGGCGAAACTGCTCCGGCGTGATGCCTGTATGCTCCCGAAATCTCTTGATAAAATAGCTGCTTTGATGAAAGCCAGTTTCCAGTGCAATCTGCTTTACAGTGAATGCCGTGGATACAAGGAGATGTTTGGCCAGCGTTATTCGGCATTGGAGTAAATATTGAGCTGGGGTACTGCCCATGATCTGATGGAAGAGCCGGCTAAAATGAAAGGAGCTATAACCTGACGTCGCAGCCATTGTCTTCAAATCGAGCATGTTTCGACAATGCATACGAATATATTCCGCCGTATGACGAATCCTCTCATGGACGGTGCCGCCGGGAGAGGTTCCTAAAATTTGGTGGGAATGGTGGACTATCTCCAGAAGAACTTCATAAAGCAGGGAAGAGATCCGTACATCATAGTCGTGACGGTAAGCTTCGGCAAGTTGCAGCATTTCTTCCATCAGTGGCTTTAAACGTTCTGGTCGGTGGAGCGAGAACAGATACGGTTCGTGAATGCTTCGACCTTGTAATAGCGAATCTACGTCCTGCCCGTCGAAATGAATCCATCGAACATCCCAGGGATCCTCGGGTTTTGTTCGATATTGCTGTGTCGTATGCTTGTCGAAAAGAAAGCCCATGCCAGGGGTAAGCTCGATTTCCTTCCCATCATGCACAATAACGCCTTTGCCTGCAAAAATGATATGTAAATTGTATTCTTTCAGTAATCCTGCATTCCTTCGCTCCCCATGATTAGGGAAGTTCTTGTAACGCCCTAATGATTCGGGAAACAGCACACCTTTATTTAAAATAGGCGAAGGAAGATAACAATCTATTTTAATCACGTATCCATCTCCTTGAGTAAGTTAGCAAAAAAGTAATTCAATTAGCAAAATCGAGTTATTCTAATCCTTTTATTCTTATATTACAATAGATACGATTATCAGAGAATCACATTTTTGTACTATCACTTCTACTGAAGGAGAATTGGAGCATGCCGAAATCCTTATCTTTAGATCGCTTTCATTTAGGAGTTTGTTATTATCCTGAACACTGGGACGAATCGTTGTGGTCGGACGATCTCATAAGAATGAAGGAACTGGGCTTCAGCATCATTCGGATTGGAGAATTTGCTTGGTCGATCTTCGAGCCGGAGGAAGGAAAGTTCGAATTCACGCTGTTTGACCGTTTCTTGGAGCAGGCAGACGCGAACGGGATTCAAGTGATCATGGGCACACCAACAGCTACGCCACCCGCATGGCTTACTTATAAGTATCCCGAGGTGCTGAACGTATCCATGGAAGGGGTCACGTTCCAACACGGTCAGCGTCGGCATTATAACTACAGCAGTCCCGTTTATTTGGAGCTTTGCGCACGTATTACAAGAGAGATGGCACAACATTACAAAGATCATCCGGCCATCATTGGGTGGCAAATTGATAATGAGCTGAACTGCGAGATAAACGTCTTCTATGCCGAGGCAGATCATCAGGCTTTCCGGTGCTGGCTAGAGGCAAAATACGGTACGTTGGAGCAACTCAACAAGGCCTGGGGGGCTGTATTCTGGAATCAAACTTACGACAGCTGGAATCAGGTCCATCTAACTCGTCCGACCGTATCCGGGTCAACGAATCCTCATCAGGCTTTGGACGAGAAGCGATTTATATCCGATAACACCATTTCGTTTGCCAAGCTACAAGTGGACATAATTCGGTCAGTGGCGCCTAATCAGTGGGTGACAACCAACGGTGTATTCGGGCATTTGGATAGCCATAAAATGACGGATCAACTGCTTGATTTTTTCTCGTACGATTCTTACCCTCAATTCAGTACCATTTATCCGGACCAAGGGGAGACGCCATTGCTGGATCGCAAGTGGGGGCTTTCTTTAAGTAACGTCAGAGGGATTTCACCAAATTTTTGCGTGATGGAGCAGCAATCCGGTCCGGGAGGATGGGTGAACAGGATGGAGATGCCATCTCCACGCCCGGGACAGATGCGATTGTGGACCTACCAAAGCATTGCTCACGGGGCAGACATGATTTTGTATTTCCGCTGGAGAACGGCAACATTTGGTACGGAAATGTACTGGCATGGAATTAATGATTATCACAATCAGCCGAATCGTCGGGTCGCAGAAGCAGGCCGCGTCGGAAAGGAGCTGCAAAAGGTCGGGGGGCGGATTCTTGGCAAACGCTACGTGGCAGAGGTTGCTCTACTTCGCGATTATGATAACGAGTGGGATGGCGAGTTGGATAAATGGTATGGTCCCTTGACAAAGCAAAGTGAGCTCGGCTGGTACAAGGCACTGCAGTATGGACATATACCTTCGGATATGGTTACAATCCGTCCGGGTATGGAATCAGAACAGCTGCGGGAACTGGCCAATTACAAGGTGCTGGTATACACGCATCCGGCGATCCTACGAGACAGTACGGCAGCTATGTTACAGAAATATGTAGAGGATGGGGGCATCCTGATCTTCGGCTGCCGCACCGGTTATAAGAACGAGTTCGGTCACTGCCGCATGCAGCCACTCCCAGGCCCTGCAGCCGCAATGAGCGGCGTCCACGTAGAGGACTTTACGATGATAAATGGGACGGCATCACCTGTATCGGTGCGATTTAAGGATCAAGCTCTTGATTTTTGGGCTCCAGGCTTCAACGATATATTGAATGTTCATGCTGATACGGTAGAAGTACTCGCAGAGTACGCATCAAGCTACTATGAAGGGAAACCGGCCTTGACCGTCAACCGTGTCGGCAAGGGACTGGTCTACTATTGGGGTGCAGCTTTTGACCTAGCATTAGCGGCTGAGCTCCTAAGACAGCTGCCGGTGACATCTCCGCTTGCGGGGTGGTGCAAAGCTCCTTCGACGGTAGAAGTCGCTATTCGTGCGGATGTACAAGAAGAGCTGCTATTTCTACTGAATTACAGCGGAGAAACGGCTCAGGTTAAACTGAGTGTTGAGACGGAGGAACTCCTTTCCGGTAGCAGGCTTACTGGTACCGCACCATTGGAACCGTATGGAGTATGGGTATTAAAGAAAGTTTAAAATGATGAGAGCATCAGCCGCTGATCTTAGTTCGAAGATCAGTGGCTTTTTATTGCATAAAGCAAGGGAATAACGTGTTGCTTTTGTGTACAGGGTTCGGCTCAATAATCGTTGTCTTTCTTATGGGTTCTTGAACCAGAAAAATCGAACATGATCGGTATTTAATACAAAAATAATGATTTAATACAATATTATTGACTATTTCAAAGCATACAAGTAAACTTACTGTAATATAATCACAGTAAAATGAGATGAGTGATGCAATGCTTGAGCTTAGTTTTGATGATCCGGACAAGCTGGTAACGGTTACGCATGCTTTATCCACCCGTTCCCGAGTTGATATTCTCCGCCTCTTGATTTCCAAAAACCTTAATATTGTAGAAATAGCGGAAGCTCTTCAACTTCCGGTATCTACGGTAGCCAACAATATCAAGGTTTTGGAGGCAGCTAGACTGATTAATACAGAGCTTCTGCCTGCCTCTCGCGGCGCGATGAAGATGTGCAGCCGCAATTATGATGACATTCATATTGCGCTAAATCTTGAAAAAGCAGTACCCAAAGGGGATGTACAGATCTACGAAGTGGACATGCCGATCGGTCATTATAGCGATTGTGAGGTTTCACCGACGTGTGGTATGGCCAATGCCGACGGGATGATCATACGTGAGGACGAACCGGCGAGTTTTTTTCACCCGAAGCATATCGGAGCCCAGATGATATGGTTCCGCAAGGGCTATGTAGAGTATTTAATGCCGCTCGAAATACCGGCAGGAGCGCGAATAGAATCGCTTGAGCTATCGATGGAAATGTGCTCAGAAGCACCGAACTACGACAACAATTGGCCTTCCGATATTTCCTTGTGGATTAATGGCGTGGAGATTGGTATGTGGACGTGTCCCGGTGATTTTGGAGACAGGCGCGGCAAGCTGAATCCTGCCTGGTGGTATGAGTGGTCTACCCAGTATGGTTTGCTCAAGACCTGGCGAGTAGATAAAGAGAAGACTGCGCTGGATATGGAGAAGGTTTCCTCGGTTACACTGGATCAGCTCAACCTGCAAAACAGCCACAAGTTGCATCTACGGATCGGAATTAAGCCAGATGCGGTGCATCAAGGTGGGCTCAACCTGTTCGGAAAGCAATTTGGAGATTATGATCAGAATATTAAAATGACTGTGAATTATGTCATGAATTGAGATATGGGTAAGGTAGATAGGCTTTAGTTGCAGGTGTTCTGTAGCTAAAGCCTTATTCAGTTTATTAGTTACATAAAATTAACTTGAAAGCGTTGACATTAAAAACGCATCGCTATATAATCCCCTAAATATACAAAAATAGTGTAACAAATTGATTTTATTGTTTGTATTTCAAAGCGGAAGTAAAGGATGACGATCGGACCTACAGATGATAGCAATACACTGTAAAGTCATCAGGCTAAGGTGACTAATTATATATCAAAGGATAGGTGGAAACTGTATGACTACAAACGCTTATATCAAAAATTATCCAAGGCCGCAATTTGTCCGCAAAGAGTGGCTGGATTTGAATGGGGAGTGGGATTTCGCCTTCGACGACGGCAAAGTGGGTGAAAGCGAGCAATGGTATCATCATTTTCCGAAGGGAGCCAAAATCCTCATACCTTTTACTTATGAAACCAAGGCAAGCGGGATCGGAGTCGAGACCTTCCATCCGGTGGTCTGGTACTGCAGGAGCGTGCAGGTCCCACAGGAGGCAATAGCGAAAAGGACAATTCTACATTTTCAGGGTGTAGATTATAAAGCGAAATGCTGGGTGAACGGGATTATGGTTGGTGAGCATGAAGGAGGTTATGCTGCGTTTTCTTTCGACATCACACCCTATATCACTTACGACTCGGAGAATAGCATCGTTCTTAAAGTGGAGGATAGTCAGAGCTGCACGCAGCCTCGAGGAAAACAGCGCTGGGTAGATCAAAACTTTGAATGCTTTTATGTACAGAGCACCGGGATCTGGAAAAGTGTGTGGATTGAATATGTGAATGAGGTAAGAATCAATGAGGTCAAGATAACACCGGATATCGACCGTCATATGATCCGCTTTGACTTTCAGCTCATGGGTATTGAGGCTAAAGATAATTTACGCCTGGAGACACGGATTGCGCTGAAAGGACAGCATGTGAAAAAGGTCAGCTTGTCTGCTGACAGGCCCTGGATAACGGCGGAGGTACATGTATTTCATGAAGCCTGTGGTCCATGGAAGCAGTGCTTGTGGTCACCGGAATCGCCCAACTTGTTCGATGTAGAGTTTGCTCTGTATGAGGATGAGAAAGAGAGCGACAGGGTGTATTCTTATTTTGGCATGCGGAAAATATCGATTGAAAACGGGCAGATTCTATTGAATAATGGCCCTCTTTACCAGCGGCTGATTCTGGATCAGGGCTACTGGCCGGAAACTCATCTGACTCCCCCTTCTGAAGAAGCTCTTATCGAAGATATCGATAAAATAGCTGCGATGGGATATAACGGGGTTCGTAAACATATGAAGCTGGAAGACCCTCGCTTTTTATATTGGTGTGATGTGAAAGGCATGCTCGTCTGGTCAGAAATGGCGTCGACCTTTGAGTTCAATGATCAGGCGGTTAGCCGCTTTACGAAGGAATGGCTGGAAATCGTGCCACAGCAGTACAATCATCCAAGCATCATAACTTGGGTCCCGTTCAATGAATCGTGGGGCATATCGACCATTGGACATGATGTAAGGCAGCAGCAGTTCACGCAAACCATCTATCATCTGACGAAGACGATTGATCCGTATCGTCCGGTGGTTACCAATGACGGTTGGGAGCATACGGTCTCGGATATTTTGACCCTTCATGATTATGTGGAGACGGGCGAAGAGTTTTTGGATCGATATCAGGACAAGAAAAGCATCGTAAACAACAGCATCTCCTTTAACAATTGGAAATATGCCTTTGCAGAAGGATATGCCTACCGAGGACAACCGATTATCATAAGCGAATTCGGCGGCATTGCCTTCCAGACGGACAAGGGCTGGGGATACGGAAACCAGGTGGATTCAGTCGAAGCTTTTATCGAACGTTTCCGTGCAATCACCGGAGCAATTAAAGCGACCCCCTATCTCTCGGGCTATTGCTATACACAGGTAACCGATGTACAGCAGGAAGTCAACGGGTTGTTGACGGAAGACCGAAAACCGAAGGTTCCGCTTGAAGTGATTCGGGAAATAAATCTGGCTTGAAGCGATAATTAAGATAATAGAATTTGCAGAACGGTTGCATGCTGTTGTTCAGCCATTGCTGGATTCACTTAACTAGAGAGTTTAAACTTGGAATAGCAATGTTGGAAAACAGGACAACTTTTCGCATGCAGGCTTTTTATTAGAAAACTGGATTTAATTATTTTGGTTTTTTGTTCCCCACTCACATAACCCTTCCAAAACAGGTAATAGCGTTTCTGCTTTATCTGTGAGACTGTACTCGACTTTAGGGGGGACTTGAGGATATTCTTTCCGATTCACCAGACCATCCGCTTCCAATTCTTTTAGTTGTGAACTCAATGTTTTATAAGTAATAGCCCCTATCTGTCTTTTCAGATCATTAAAGCGAACTGTTCGGTTTTCGGCTAGGAGATAAATAATAACCATTTTCCATTTACCACCAATCAGTGAAACTGTATAACCAAAAGGTGTATCTTGAATGTTTTTAACTTTACCTTTAAATTCAGCCATACTCATGTTTACAATATCCTTTCGGGTAGTACCTATCAAAATAGTGCGTACTACGTTTTTATTTGTGTTCAGTTTATACTAACCTTACTTTTGAAGTAAAGGAGAGAAAAACATGACTAAAAAAACAATACGTCTGTTAATGCCACAATGGCAAGGAGGAAACAATCCTAATTACTCTTTTGGAGCCGAACTGCTTGCTTGGCTAGCTCCGGATAATAATCAACCCCTTATTCATGTTCCAATTCAAGCTTATAACGGTACTCCGCTTGAAAACGAAAACGGTATGAATGGGAGAAAACAGCTACTTGAACAGTTAGAGGCTGCTCAGCATATCATTGATGCTCATAAGCCAGATCGTATTGTAATGTTTGGTGGTGACTGCTTAGTGGAACAAGCTCCATTTGCCTATTTGAACGAACGATACGGTGGGGAATTAGGTTTAATTTGGATCGATGCTCACAGTGATTTAGTTAGATATGTGGGCTATGATAACGGACATACATTACCGCTCGGAAATCTTTTGGGAGAAGGAGATGAGGAGTTCGCAAAACATGTGAAAATCCCACTAAAACCTAAAAATGTCTTTATCGCGGGATTAGCGGCTCCTACAGAACAAGAAACAGAAGTCATTTCAGAAGCGTTTCAAAGACTAGGTATAGCTCCTACAGAATCAGACACAGAAGTGATTCAAAGACTAGGGATTAAAACTGCAGGAACCAAAGAGTTAACGAATAGTACTGAATCTATTAGAGAGTGGATTAAAGAAAGTGGCATTAAGCATCTAGCTATTCACCTTGATTTAGATGTGCTTGACCCAAAAGCATTTCGTTCTTTACTGTTCGCCAACCCTGAAGCGCCCTATAATTTTTCTCCTGCGGGAACAATGCAAATGCCTCAGCTACTTAATCTGATTAAGGAACTATCTGAAGAAACAGATGTAGTGGGATTAGGTATAACAGAGCATATGCCCTGGGACGCTATTAACTTAAAGAATCTGCTTGGAGAGATACCTATTTTAAATAAGTAAGTTTATACATGGATTATAATAGAACAATGAGCTGCTTAATCATAAAAATACACCCCCGCAAACATAAAGTGCGTGAGTGCATTTGTATGATTAAGCGATTTTGACATCCTATATTTGGGATTGTGATATGTAGGAGAAAATTCAACGAATTTAGTTTTATGAATGAACAGAGCTGAGAAATGACAACTTAAGAAAGTAGTATACATCACAATTTCCAAAGGAGGATATCTGTTATGGCTCACCAGAAGAAAAGGAAAGAAGCAGCCTGGAAGTCACGAAAGCAAGAGCAGCATCCCCATGGTAAAGTCAAATCGCTCAAGGAGCTGTCCAGCGAATAGGAGTGAGGAGTATACTGCTTGAAAGAGAAGGACTGTCGGTGAAATTCATCGGCAGCCCTCTTTTTGCAATAATTTCGCTTACAGGAAATAATCCTTTTAATGTTGCAGCTGGATTTACTAATAACCATCCAGCTATTGCTTGTAAGCTTTTCAGATTGCAGACCTCATTAGGATGAAGATGCGGAGTGATCTTTCGGACATTTTAAGCTCGATAAAAGACGCGTCTACAAACACCAAATTGCTATGTGTCACATACATTTTCACTTATTTTGGACCAGTAATTTACAACGTTCTACTATAGAGGGTATCTTCTTAAATTCGTTTTTCTAAAGGTTGCCTGTTCCGGCTAAGAAATGAAGCATCTCTTGTTCGGGAGATGCTTCTTCTACGTTATGATTGGGGAGTCTGAGATAAGCTGATTTATCAGGATATGATTGAATTCAGGAGACCCTGCTTCACCTGATCCGACAGGGGCATAAGTGGCAGACGCAATTGCTCGGCGGCAATAATCTCTTGTTGGGTAAGCCACCACTTGATCGTGGCCGGGGCTGGCTCTGCAAATACATGCTGGATCATCGGTTCTAGTAGCATAAAACTGTCTCGCGACCCGTTCATGTCGCCAGCCACAAAACGTTGGTATATATCCACATACTTCTGGATATGGAGATGAGCGGATGCAAGCATACCACCGGTAGCCCCCTGGCATAGCATGGCATGGAAATAGGCATCCTCTCCGCAGAGGACAGGCTTGGTCTCGTACTGGGTCAATTTTAAGAGCAGATCAAGACCGCCCGTGCTGTCCTTGAGCCCAATTATGCCATCCAGGTCCAGCACTTTGCGTATTGTATCTATTGTCATGCGACTACCCGTGCGAACCGGAATCTCATATACTAGCACAGGCAGGCCTACACGAGATACGACACGGAAATGCTCCAATATTCCTTCCTGCGTCGGCCGGTTGTAATACGGAGTGACCACCATGGCTGCATCCGCTCCTAATTCAGCCGCCATTTCCGTCCGATGCACCGTTGAATAGGTATCGTTCGTTCCCGTGCCAATGACGATCGGAATGGTTTTGTTCATGCTCTTCAGAACATCCTGCGTCACATGTACCATCTGCTTCACTTCATCCCAGGATACGGTTGGCGACTCTCCTGTCGTACCGTTAACGACCAGACCCTGGATGTCATGGCCTGCAAGATAGGTAACATACTTCCGGTACGAATCGATGTCCAACTTATAGTCACGCGTAAAAGGTGTAATCAGCGGTATGAAAATCCCATGAATATGTTGTTCGTTCATCATCATCAGTTATCCCTTCCCGTTGAATTAAATCTAATGTAACATAGGAAACAGCATCAGAGTTATCTATAATAAACGATGATTCTAATCAAAATTTTCGATGGGGTGGCCAGATTGGATTTCATTTATCTTCAAACATTTCGGGAAGTTGCCATTCGTGAAAGCTTTACAAGAGCAGCAGAAGTGCTCGGTTACGCACAATCCAGCGTCACGACCCAGATTCAGAAGCTGGAGAAAACGTATCAAGTTAAATTGTTCGAGCGCTACAATAACAATAAGATTCGTCTTACCTCCGCCGGAGAAGAGCTGTTCAAGCTTGCTGGACAAATGCTGGAGCTTTTCGAGCAATCGAAAGAAAAATTGGCCAAGCAGGGCGGAGGCTCCATGACGATCGGTACTATGGATTCCATTGCTTCGTATTTTCTGCCGCCGTATATGCAGGCGACTCGCAAAGAATACCCAGATCTGAACATACGATTGCATACGGATCGCGAAGAGATGATTTTGCACCAGGTGAGGGAAGGGGAGGCCGATGTTGGGTTGATCCTCGCGGACGATTCAAGCAATCCGGCGTTGCAGTGGATTACCATTCGAGAAGAACCGCTTGTGCTGATTGTCCATCCGAACCATCCGCTTATCGCTAAAGAGCGAATCGACCTGAATGATCTGGTTGATGCGGAGTGGATCATGCCCGAGCATACGTGCAACTACAGACAACTGCTGGAGAGAGTGCTTCGAGCAAATGGAATCACCTATCGCGTGAGTCTGGAGCTGGGTAATCCGGAAGCGATCAAACGGAGCATCAAGACTGGAGAGGGTATATCCATTCTACCTCTAATGGCTGCGCTGGAGGAGATCGAACGGGAAGAGCTAAAGGTGTTACCCTTTGAGCATGCCGAGCTCAAACTGGAAATTCAGCTTGTTCTTCATCCCAAGAAGTGGGTGTCCAATGCATTGAGCTTTTTTATGGAGAGCATGAGAATGTAGATTTTCCTCCACATCAAAATCAATATACAGTGTGAGCGCTTCCTAGTGGATACCAGAAGCGCTCAAAGTTTAACGTGCCGAAAGATGAGAACTTAGAAAGCAAAGATGAACTAAAGTTTATTCAAATCATCGACGTATTTTTTCTGAAAAATAAGCAATCAATATTTGTATTCAAAACTTGACAGCAAGTCATTTTTTCACCAAATTAAATGCATGCGCATGTTTTTTATTTGGTAATGTGCTAAACCATTCGGTTACTTAATGTTTAATTAGAACAAGATGATCGACCTTACTGCCAAGAATGGTGATTTAAGTTAATGGGAAAGGAAAAAATATAATAATGAGGAGTGATTAGGTGAAGGTTTTGGTGGTAGGTTCAAATGGACAAATTGGACAACATCTTATCCATTTTTTGAAAGAAAACAAAGAACACACAGTCCGTGCGATGGTTAGGAAACAAGAACAAGCTGATGCTTATCAAAAACAGGGCGTTGAAACGATCCTTGCAGATTTGGAAGGGACTGTAGACTCCATTGCAGAAGCCGCTAAGGGGTGCGATGCTATAGTGTTTACTGCTGGCTCTGGTGGAAAAACGGGATATGAAAAAAACGTTGTTAATCGATCTTGATGGTGCTGGGAAAACAATTGAAGCGGCTGAAAAGGCAGGTATTGATCGTTTTATTATGGTCAGTGCAATTCAGGCGAATAACCGGAAGAACTGGCATGACAATATCCTCCCCTACTATGCAGCAAAACATTATGCGGATAGAGTGCTGGTGTGAGTAACGGTAATAATTGAGACTGATTATTCAAATTTAGGATCATAATTGATACTTTTCGTAAAGGTGGTTTGGTTACGGGTTGGAGAAGTTGGACGTGGAGTTTGGAAGATGAGTTATATCTACCAAAACGAAAAGTAAGTAACCGTGGAAGTCACTACCATCATCATATTATTGGTAGTTTTTTTAGTCAGAAAAACAAACGAACCGTTGAGTATGAGTCATTATCCGAACGTCTCTTTTACTACTATCTCGAATTGGATACAGAAGTGATTCGTTATTATGTACAACCAGTTGAAGTGTCTATCTTTGAGGAAGGGCATGAATGGTTCCATGTTCCTGATGTTTTGGTTTTTAGGCAAGGGCATATTCCATTACTTTATCAAATAAAACTGGAGCCCAAAGAAGAACGAAACAATGATCGAACAGAATTGTGTAATAAATATTGTAGAACATACGCATCAAAAAAGGATTGGGAATATCAAGTAGTTTTCCCAAAAACACCTCCGATATCTCTGTCCCGTAACCTTAAGTTTTTGAAAGGTTTTTTAAAAGAGAGAAAGTACTATTCACAATGGTATAACCCAATACAGATCCCCTCTTAATTAAACCATTGATTTATCACCTCATCGCAAAAGGAACATTAATCACCAATCTCAACGAGCTTATTTCATCCCGTAGCATAATATCACTAAACACACAGGTGAACCCCCAAGTAGAAAAAATAGATGGAGGAATGTTGTATGGCATTTAACCAAATCAGGATATATGCTTAGTGTTGTCTTTATGGGAAAAAGTTCAAGGTGGTTACCATAAATCCCCCTCATGTGTGGCTAAGGAGGCCTGATGGTGAGGATCTAGAGATATTTTTTACTGATTTAGTGAATCACCAGACTTTTGTACCGGAAGCCTCGATGAAACTTGAGAAGCAACAAGAGAAGAAGTCATACGATAATGTACTTGCAAAATTAGATCCGAAAAAAAGAGACGAGGTCAGTAAACGTTTTGATCTGATACAGCCGCTAATTTTACTCGAATGGTAATATTCAAACCGTGTCAAAATTTAATGATAAATATAAGGAACTTCTTCATGAGGATGAAGAAGTGTTTAAACTTAAGCAAGAAGAGTTAATCTCTAAAATTGTGAAAAAGTATGGCGGATCCAGGGCAACCATTATGCGCATTTTGGCAAATTATAGAAAATACGAAGACACATCGATATCCAGAGAACTTGAGAGATTAATATCAAATAAAGGAAAAGGATACACAGGAAGAAAAGATAACAAAGTGATGACAATTTGCCATCCAGAACGGCAAGAAATTGGTGAACGAAGCAGAAGTTAAATATAGCACAATCTCCGATATTATTGACCGAATTGATAAACAGGCAGTAGAAAGACTTCGAAATATAAATAAGGCTAAGACTATTTATGATGAAGTCGCCCGTGGTTATGCAAACAGAGAGGCCATATATAGGTTGGATATTATTCAGATGGATCATACACGCTTGGATATGCAGGTGATTGATGATGTAACAGGTCTTGTAATTGATCGACCCTGGATTACACTTGGAATCGATGTATTCTCTCGTGGGTATGGTGTCTATATTTATCTCATGAAAATCCATCAATCAATGTAGTAAGGAAAGCTATTTTACCATACTTTATATAAATCTATGCCCGAAGTATTACTGTATATCCGTAAGGAGAAAGATAGACTAAATTTTAATAAAATCCCCAAGTGCTGTACAAATCTCTTCAACTGCAATTTTGGAATACATAAGATGAAAACCTGCTTGTTCTCCATGGATTCTCAGGCTACTAAGCCTGCTGCTACGAAGCCTACAGGAAGTAGACGAAAGAGTACTGCTGATGATAAGAAGACCGAATAAGGAGAGCGTGCCATGGAAGTCCGATCCGGACAATTCGCATAGCAGCCATTGGCAGAAAAAAAGGGTTGTCCCATAAGTCATAAAAATGACTAGGGACGTCCTGTTCTCCAATTGTAAAACAATAAGAAACCGTTCCTGGGTAAAATGGAGGTGCCACCCGACCATTTGAAAGGATATGGTTTCTTTGTACATTCAATATACCATTATGAGATAAAAAGAGGAGTTACGCAGGACTATCTCTCATCCATGTTATGTGGCTTTGTGGCCAGCCCCTCATTTAATGTCTATTAGCTCTTAAACCTTCAATAAATATGCGGTGTAATCCATCAAGAACTCGTTGGCTTGTAAAGCCTTCATCTTGGAGATGGTAATCGATATTGTGAAGCAGGACCAGCAGGGCATCAATAGTATATGAAATGTCCACCCCGGATACGTCTCCCTGTTCAACTGCCTCATTTAGCAGATTTCTGCTTATATTGCGCATCCATTGACATAACGGAGATTGTAACGGACGATGCCCGGTTGAGGCCCGGCTGACCTCACAGAGCCAAGGAACTTTCGCCTCTAAAAAAGAGACATATCTTACGATTACATGGTAAAGCCGGTCCAAGGCAGCGGTTTCTGGGGATTGATCAAGAAATGCTTGAACTTCATCAAACAAAGGTTGGTATTCTTCATACGCGATCTCCTGACATATGTCGCCCTTATCCGAGTAGCGGCGGTATAGGCTTGCTTGTCCTACTCCAGCAGTCTTCGCAATCTGATGCATATTGACATTGTCAACACCGTTTTTGATGAAAAGTTCTCTAGCCGCCGCCAAAATTCGTCTTCGGTTTAACTCCTCTCTGGGAATTTTCAGAGAGACAGATTGCGATTCTGAATTCACCATAAACATCTCCCTTCATCATTAATTTAACTGTTATTTAACACGAAAAACGGACAATATGTCCGTTTTTCGTGTATAGGACATGTTGTCCGTCTTCATAATTATAATACATTTCGTGAAAAATTAAAAATACATTCATTTGGGTGACCGATGAGCTTTTTTTATTTCTTGGTATAGTGCTTTTTGTAAATTGGAGGCAAATGCGGTTCAATGCCCGATAGGTCCAGTTCCTTTAAACTTGCGATCGTATGAATAAACTGCTCGTATGCTTTTTTCTTGTCGCTCGTCGTATCTGTTCCGGTTTCGGTTGATGCTTTCCTGCTAACTTCAGAGTTAAGTTGCTTTTGATCCATAGATTACCCTCCATCAAATATAGTCAGGCTTACAAATCCGGATGTCTCTTGTGCCAGTCTGTATTCATTTCATAAGTATTGCCGATACCTAGTACTGTCGCTTCTTCGAAGGGGCGGCCAATCAATTGCATATTAATCGGCAGACCGGAAGGTGAGAAGCCGCAAGGCATGCTCAGGCTAGGCAAGCCAGTCAAATTGGTCGGAACCGTAAATGAGTTCAATCTGAATACACTAGCATCATCATCTGCACGCGGCGCAGTGATCGGTGTTGCCGGCGTCAACAAGATGTCGATTCCGGACAATGCATTCAAAAAATCATTGACAATTAGTTGCCGGGCCCGCTGAGACTGAAGGTAAATGGAAGCCGGAATATCTCTACTGCTTTCAAGAAACATTCGGACGTCCGGTCCATACTGTTCCAATTCTGTCTCAAGCCACTTCTCGTGGTACGAGTACATTTCCGTCATCATAATGGCCATCGTCGCACTTCTAACATGTTTGATCAGGGGCAGGCTAACTTCGATGATTTCTGCTCCCAGTTCTCGGAATTTATTGATAGCGGCCTTCATCGCAGCTTCCACTTCCGGCATCAAATCCTCGTAATAGTAGCTTGTCGGCAATCCGATACGCACACCCCTGAGACCATTCGGATACATCTTGATACCTGGCGCAGGCAGATCGACAGTCGATTCATCCTTTGGATCGAAGCCAGACATCACATCCAAGCACAGGGACGCATCCATGACACAGCGGGTCAACGGACCCGAGTGGTCCAATGACCAGGCCATTGGAATGATACCATACCGACTGACCCGACCGTACGTCGGCTTCATCCCTACGACACCGCACAAAGCAGCGGGTATGCGGATCGAACCTCCGGTATCCGAGCCTGTGCCCAGATAAGTAAGTCCAGCCGCTAAAGCAGAAGCCGAGCCGCCGCTTGAACCTCCCGTTACAAGTTCAGTGTTCCACGGATTGAGGCAAGGACCGAAGTGCGGGCTAGTTGTTGTCAATCCCGCAGCGAACTCGTGAGTCTGTACTTTGCCTAGCAGAACTGTTCCAGCCTCATGTAGCTTAGCTGCAACCGTCGAATCGTAATCGGGGACGAAGCTGTTCAATATTTTTGAACCGGCAGTTGTTCGGATCCCTTTAGTGTAATATAGATCCTTATGAACGATGGGAATCCCGTGAAGGGGCCCTTTGTACCGACCATGCATAATATCGCGTTCCGATTGCTTCGCTTGTTCAATCGCCAGTTCGGACGTTTGGGTAACGAAAACGTTCAGTTTCGGATTCAAACGTTCGATGCGGTGAAGCGCATGTTCTGTAATCTCTACCGGGGATATTTCCCTTGTTCGGATCCCCTCGGCCAGCTCATGAATAGCAGCAAAGGACAGTTGGAAATTTAATTTACTCATCTATTCATCCTCCGTATCTTTCGGACATGTCGTAAGTCTACCGAACTAATTACCATAGCTTCCGCTACGATTTGCTTTTCTTGCGAATAAGTATGTCAGGATTGCCAACAGGGAAATGGTAAAATAAACAACAGAAAAAGGCATCTTTAGATCAATCAGTCGGCCGACCAGCGCAGGGCCGAATGCTCCGCCTAGGAGATAGGCCAGTGTGAAAATACCCATCCCTACACCCAGCTCAGCCGAACGGAGTGTCGTCGAAACTAAATTGCTGCTAGAGGTGAGGACACCGTTGAATCCAATCATAAGGATAATGATCAATAAAGCGTCGATCCATGGCGGCAAATGTACGGATACCCCCAGTAGTATAAATCCGCTGATGACGAGACTTTGCGATATGACAAGCACGCGGGAGCTTCCGAAACGATCTGTCCAACCTCCGATCCGGGATCCGAGCAAGGCTGCACAGGCGGCACCGGGAAGCATCAGCAGACCGATTTTACTAGTTGGTAAATGAAAGGAATTCTTCATCATGACAGGAAGAGTAAAGGTTAACCCCGTGTTGCATACGAAGGTAAGGAATCCAATCCCTAGAATTCGTCGGTAAGGAGCATTTTTCATGAAAGATGCATCGATAAATGGATGTTCTTTTTTATGAATATGAGTACCGAACCATAGAAGAACTGCTGCTCCTGCAATGAGCATAAACCAATAGTTCGTAACCCCTAGCAATACCAACGCCAGTCCCGCGGAGAACAAAACAGCTCCGAGAAAATCGAATGAACCGCGGTCGTGTTTCTTGTCAGAAACATACTTGAATATCAAAGGGATAACAAATAGGCTCAGACTGGACACGATGAACAAAGCACGCCAGCCAAAGTATTGCTCCACGAAACCGCCGAACACAGGCCCGAAGCCGGAAGCAAAGGCAATTGTGGCGGATAAGGTTCCCAGCACCCGTCCCTTGACTGTAGGCTTAAAATACAGGGTTACTGCCGCATAAGACAGGGGAGAGATGGATGAGGCCCCTGCTGCCTGCAGCAGTCTTCCAATGATGACTTGCAAGTATGAAGCTGAAAAAAAACCGATCATAGAGCCGAAAGCTAAAAGGATTAAACCAATGACATACAGCTGGCGAAAGGAAAAGGACTCCGTTAACTTGCCGTAAGTACCGGCGCCGATAGCCATCAAAATGCTGTAACCGACCATAACCCAGCTCACCTGCGAGGAGGTCAGGGCAAAGTCAGCGGAAATCGAAGGTATAGACAAATTAAACATGGTCATATTGATGTTTCCGAAAATAATGAGCAAGCAAAGTGTCCCCATTAATTTCCGCTCATTGCCGGATAAAGCCATTGATTGAGTATCCATAGCCTGTCCCTCCATTACAGGAAGTCAGGAAAGGTGCGGCATTTTTGCGCCTGATCTCTATCGTGTCCCAAGAAAACATAGGACGGCCGAACATCCTGAATTAACTCCTGCATGCGAGTAATCGATTTGGCGGCCATCTCTTGATCGAATGTCAAGAACGGTACGCTATTCTCGAAGTTCTCCCGAGTATAAGCAACATCAATTGTCAGTAGCACTGGACCCGACTTTTCCGTTGTGACAAGGACTGATTGATGGCCAGGGGAATGACCCGGAGTGAATAAAATTTGAACCCCCGGAATCAATTCATGGTCACCCTCAATGATTTGATATTGTAAATCGGGCAGCCTGCACTCTAATGGAGAGTAATCCTCATTGTTTATGGCCGCATCATACTCTGCCCTTTGAATAAGGATCGGCGTATTGCGGAAATGCCCGTTTCCCCCAGAATGATCCAAGTGTAAATGGGAGCTAATGACCATTTGAATATCGTCAGGTCGATAACCTACACGCTTTAACACATTTACGATCGAGTCGCCGTCAGACATGTTGGGGACGACGCGCCCTTCACGTCTAGTCCCCTTGTAGTAATCGGGATTGTTGATAAAAGCGTCGGGCATTCCCGTATCGATGAGTATCGGCCCGCTGGTCGTTTCCAAAAGAAAAGACCACACAGGCATTCCGACTAATTTCCCGGGGGCAAGGGTTCGATTAACTGCCGATTGATCTAGGAAACATTCACCTACAGGTAAAAAATACAACTTTTTTATATTCATCCCAGTTTCACCCTTCATATTATAAATTCGGACAGTTTGTCCGTTTTGTTTTGATTATATCGGACAAATTGTCCGATGTCAATTTGTCATCGGCGGTTGGGCTTCGGCAAAAGCCTTACACCTGCAACAATACGCCAAGCTAAAGAATGTCGCCTAGGTGGAGTGCAAAGAAACAACGGGGCTGCGTTAAAGCCGCAGTGTACAAAAACCAAGGGGATCGCGATATCAAAGTGAGCAAGAGTATTTGCGGCTAAAGAGCCACGCAAGACAAAAGCCAAGGAGCTACGCGAAAACAGACAGCTTTTATTACTAATTTATTCAATACCAATAATATCAACAATAATATGTACTATAAAAATATTCATCTTCAGTACTTTGATTCTGCAAAATCTTTGCGATACTACTTAGAGCAGTTAAAAGAAAATAGTTGGGAAGTAATCGACTATACCAGTTCCAGCTATTACCTTTTATCAATTGATAAGTACTCAGTGGGAAATCGAAACGCTCATCATGTTATTGGACAAGAATTTGATAAAGTTGCCGTTGTAATAAACGAGCGTTTTTATTACAACGATTCTGGGCAGCTTTTGTCTACTAGAGAAGCGGGGGCACCTCCCTATCGTATGGACAAAATGCTGTACCAAATGCTAACGAGAGCACGACAGGAGATTACTGTTGTAATCTATAAAAACAAGGATATGCTGAATGCCTGTTTAAAGATAATGGGCTTAAAATGATTGATTGTAGTCAGGAGATAACAATGTTTCGGTTCAGCCATCAATCCAGCGGGAGAAAATTTTTAGAGGTAAAGATTGATTGAATAACTGCTACGGGCTGTGGAGTCGATCAGTTGGACTTAATTAATAAGGAAAGGATGAGTTTTATGAAACTAAGCCTAAGTCGAAAAGCTAATCTTGAAGGTATGCTGATAGGAGATCAAGTTACAATTGGAGGGCCGGCGGTAGAGGAGAACATCCGGTTTGAAGTATTGAGAAATGAATCGGGATTTGAAAATAAGGTTTTTGATCGATTGGTAAAGTTAGATAAAGAACCTTTTTCGACTGTAGATCAAGTAATCAAATATATTGAAACCTATTGAGTTCAATTGATTGAGGACCTGGAAGCGGCTGCGGAGTCAATCAGATCGATTGGGGAAGTGGCCAGCCTGCAGCCGGGTGCAGGTCGATATGTATGCCAATAATTGAGGACTTGAAAAGGGGGATTTTTTATGGCTGGAACGCAAACCAAGATAGATAATTTTAATGAACAATTACAGAAACTCAAGGACTTTTTTCAACGAATCATGGAGCGAGGGATGAACGGGTATGCGGGTGCCGTCTGGCCAGTTATTGTGCGTCGGTGGATAGATAGATGGGAAGATTCCCCTAAAGCTAAATATGTATACCAATACCCGGAAAGATTCTTTCGAAACCTGAGACACAGATATGATATCTTTTTGAATGCCGAAAAGAAGCCTGACCGTCTCGTAATGCTCAAGTACCTGGTGGACGAGCTCATGGACAATAAGATAGATATTCATCTATATCATTTTGGTATGTATCTGCTCTACCCTTACGCATCCCGGAAGCAAGAAGAAGATGCAGAGGCAGTTGGCAAAAAGCGATCCGAGTTTATTAGTCATCTGCCACGATTTGAATTGAAAAGCAACGATGAATTTGTATCTGAAGTGAGGTCCGATTTAATCTTACGACGGTACCCCGAAGTAGGAGAGGAAATTGTGACAGTGCCCTCTTTTAGTCAGCTTAGAATACTATTTACAGCGGATAACTTCGGAATCACACTGCAACATATTATTAGGATGCGGATTGGATAGAACCGATCCCTGGGTTGGAACTGAAAGTCAGGAAGTGGGTTGGGGAGAAGGACCCGATGACTCCGCAGCCGAAAAAAGATGGAATGATTGAAGATCTGATTACACTTGGACACGAAGGCAGCGGCAATGGCCTGCGGCATTTTGTTGCCGGTAAGCCGATCCAAGCGGGTAGCTACATGGAGGTTAAATTTGGGGACGGCTGGATACCAGGGAGATACGAGTGGTCATTTGAGAAAGATAGCCCGATTAGAATTCACTCCTCTCGGCACGAATGGATTTCGATCCATGAGGGGCATCTAGTCCGGGTAAAAGCTTGAATGTTGTCATGCTGTACACGTTACTGACTTACAGGATCTTGGGGAGTCAGCGGTTACTGTGATCAAATGGTGGAAAAACCACGGCATGGAGACAACTGCAGAGATTTAAAGATTGGTGGGATGAAATGTTTAAGAGATTCAAATTTTGCTTCAGGCTTTATCAAGGGCGTTCGCTTGAAACTGTTTGCATAAGTTTTATATTTAGTTTTCTCGTTGGATTATTCTTGTATTTAGGTCATGCACCGGTTTCATGGTTGTCAATCGACATTATGGCATTCTTCTTGGATTGCTTAGCTTTAACACGAATAGTCTGGTGGCTACGAGTTCCTGGTAAAGGGACGAATATTTACGGCTATTTTCGGTGGGATAATACGATAGAAATTCATATCGGGAAGGTTAAATCACCAATGGAGTTTCAGCGTCGGATTAGAAACACAATCAAATATGCTCGTGAAAAAGGATATCTTATTGAATACACTTCCGGCATATTGACGCAGGTATGAGTTACGGTAATACATGAGACGAATTTAGCTATACTTTTTTTGGTATATGTCTGAGACTTTTTTAGCCGGGCAGATCGCCTACAGTTTACTCAAACGGATGTTATGTCGCTGTTGCGGTTCAGGTAGAACCAGTAGCTAAAAGGAATCTACTGGTTCTCATTTCTCTTCACAGTTATAGAATGACGAGTGATCATATTAGGGTGTGATTATGTTATTGTTGGAGGATAAGTCTCAGTTATAATCCAAAAAAACGTAAAAAGTCTCAGTTATAAAGCAAGAAAGTATCACTTATAACTAGAAAATTTAGGAATGTAAGAATAACTTTTGTCTCAAGTATAGCCATTACTCATAGCTGGAAAGCAGCAGTTTGAACTACACAATCATAAGACTGGGGATTCTTTTGAATGAAATCGGTACGGGAAAAGTGGCTGCCGCGGAGAATATCACCTATGGCAGTATCCCACGTGAGGATGTAGCCCGTGCCATTGTGGCAGCTTTAGATGAGGAGAACACATACAAGCGAGCATTTGATCTGATTACTGGTGACGATTCAGTTGTCGAAGCATTGCAAAAAATCTGAAGATGAATGATCAAGTGTGAATCCAAACAATAAAGAATTATTTTCACCAATTACTTTGAAGTTTTGAAATCATGCCTAGAGTTGACAAATGAAACAAACATGTTAATGTATATGCTTGTGCATGCATTTTATTGATGCATTTCATAATATAAATCAGAGAGGAGTCTTTCTTACATGAAAGATTTATTTAGTCCCTATACAATTAAAGGTTTGGAATTGAAAAATCGCGTAGTTATGCCTCCAATGTGCCAATATTCGGTTGACAAAAAGGATGGGGTCGCCACAGATTGGCATTATATACACTACGTTAGCCGGGCGGTAGGCGGAGCTGGTTTTATCATAATTGAAATGACAGATGTAGAGCCAGATGGTCGTATCTCCGATTTTGATCTTGGTTTATGGTCAGATGAGCAGATTCCTGCTCTCAAACGGATTGTAGATGCTTGTCACAGCTACGGTGCCAAAGTGGGAATCCAGGTCGCGCATGCCGGACGCAAGGCGGAAGATGCTGAAGTCCCTGTAGCACCATCTGCTATTGCATTTGATGAAAATTCTAAACAACCTCGCGCGCTTACAACAGAAGAGGTTAAAGGACTCGTTGAGAAATTTCGTGCTGCTGTAGCTCGCGCTGTTAAGGTTGGATTCGACAGCATTGAAATTCATGGTGCACATGGCTATTTGATTCATCAATTTCATTCGCCGCTTACGAACAAACGGGAAGATGAATATGGTAAAGATCTTACCCTTTTTGGTCGGGAGATCATTCAGGCAGCGAAGGGCGAAATGCCGGAAGATATGCCACTGTTGATGCGTATTTCTGCCAAAGAATATGTAGAAGGTGGATATGGTATTAAGGAAAGCATTGCTTTTGCCAAGGAATATCAAAAGGCAGGAGTAGATATGTTTGATATTTCATCTGGCGGTGAGGGACCTATAGCTGCATGGGGCAGACCAGGAACTCACGCAGCGTATCAAGTCCCCTTGGCAAAAGAGATCAAAGAAGCTCTGGATATTCCGGTGATGGCCGTTGGAAGACTGGAAGATCCAATTTTGGCGAATGCAGTTATCGGTAATGAAGAGGCCGATCTGGTTGCTGTGGGTAGAGGGATGTTGAGAAATCCTTATTGGTCACTGGAAGCAGCATCAAAATTGAAAAAAGAAACTGCAATCCCTACACAGTATACTACAGGGTTTTAAGACTGACTGTATACATTACTGGTTGAGCCTGCTTGGGTCAGTAAAACGATTCGAATCGATTAAGCAAAAAAAGTACGTCCTTTAGACCTTCTGTAAAGTACTCTATCAAGGTACTCTACAAAAGGTCTAATTAATGAACTCTGCGATCACAGAGAGCATCCAGAATATTGTTGCTCAAACCAATTTGCTGGCTGCCTGGGCAGGAGCATGGAAGAAGGTTTCCGATTGTGGCGGGAGAAGTGCGTAAGATTGCCGAATATGCTTTGAATCTGTGGGCGGAATTGATGACCAGACGATTCATCAAAGTACGGCATGTAGAACTTGACCTTACAAACAATAATGAAGATGTTCAGAGGAAGATACATAAGAAGAGATTCAGTTTTAGCTCTGATGTCTTTACATTGGACTTTGTGTAGAAAAATTGGTAAAAATACAAGCTAGTTACGGACGTTTTTTTTGTATTCCATATTTTCTCTAATTGACTTTGTAACCCGACATTATTATTATCTTATACTATAAGATTAATTATCTTATAGTATAAGGTATTAGCGAGAAGGTGTTGTGACCATTGGATTATAAAGCATTAGCGACAGAATTATTCGAGTATATCGTCAAATCGCGGAAACCGGCATTAGAGGAACGAGGGCACTTCTCACGTGGCGAAATGGGGATTCTCATTTGTCTGAATTTCAATAAGGACGGGGTTACCTCTGGCCACTTGAGCGAATACTTGTCCGTCAGTACGGGACGGGTAGCAACGGCACTGAAGAGTCTGGAGAAGAAAGGACTAGTTGTACGGCGTACTGATGTCAACGACAAACGTAAGGTGATTGTATTCATTACGGATTCAGGTAAGCAATTCATGATTGATAGGCATAATGAAGGAATTGCATGGACCGAGAATGTTCTTCGAAAGTTAGACGAAGAGGATGCTAAAGAACTGATTCGACTCATTAAGCTTATTGTCTCTAGAAGCTGAACTTCTATGCAGATGCAGGACGCACCATACTTCACCAAACATCAAAGACTATCAGATAAAAGGAGAGCAACAGAATGCTAAAGATATTCAAATATCTCAAGAAAAATGAATGGATGCTCGTACTTTGCAGCCTAGCTTTCATCGTTGTGCAGGTATGGCTTGATCTGAAGCTGCCTGATTATATGGCGGAAATTACGACCAAGCTGCAAACGGAAGGAACGCCTGTGTCCGAACTGCTGATTCCCGGCAGTTACATGTTGTTTTGTGCCGTCGGCAGTATGATTACATCTATTATTGTGGGCTATTTCGCGGCAAAGGTGGCTGCTGGGCTGGCTATGCGTCTGCGTGCGATGGTCTTTGACAAGACCTTATCCTTTTCTATGGAAGAGATGAACAGCTTTTCGACGGCAAGCCTCATTACCCGCTCCACGAACGATGTTACGCAGATTCAAACGGTGGTTGCGCTGGGGCTGCAGGTGATCATCAAGGCACCTATTCTGGCCGTATGGGCTATTGTGAAGATTGCGGATAAAAACTGGCAGTGGACCGCCTCCACAGGAGCGGCCGTGGCTGTTCTGATTTTAATGCTAAGTGTCATTGTTGTTTTCGCTCTTCCAAGTTTTCAGAGAATCCAGCGTCTCACCGATAATCTGAACAGGGTAACACGTGAGCATCTGATCGGACTTCGGGTAGTACGCGCTTATAATGCAGATCAGTATCAGCAGGAGAAGTTCGAGCAGGCTAACGTTGAGTTGACGAATACAAACCTGTTCGCGAACCGATTAATGACGATGATTGGCCCCGGTATGACCTTTATTATGTCAGGTCTGAGTGTCTCTATTTATTGTATCGGCGCTTACCTGATTAACGGGGCGGCCGTACCAGACCGCATCACGTTGTTCTCCAATATGGTCGTATTCTCCTCTTATGCAATGCAGGTGGTTATGGCCTTTATGATGGTAAGTATGATATTCATTCTGATGCCTCGCGCCTCGATCTCTGCCAAACGGATCATGGAGGTTTTGAATACCGAATCCAGCATCGTTAACGGGCATGAGACGACTGGAGAAGAGAGCGTTATGGGGCAAGTGGAATTCCGTAATGTCAGCTTCAAATATCCGGACGCGGAGGAGGCCGTGCTTCGCAACATTAGCTTTACGGCGAAACGAGGCGAGACGGTTGCCTTTATTGGCGCTACAGGCAGCGGAAAAACCAGCGTGATCAATCTGATTCCCCGTTTCTATGATGTGACCGAGGGAGAGGTACTCGTGGATGGTGTGAATGTCAGGAACTATAATCAGCAGGCACTCCATAACAAAATCGGGTATGTCCCCCAGAGAGCTGTATTGTTCAACGGTACGGTTGTATCCAACGTTTCGTATGGCGATAACGGAAGAGCAGGAGCTTCGGAGAAACTCGTTAAAGAAGCCGTTGGTATTGCTCAAGGAACGGAGTTTGTCGAAAAGATGGATGGTCAATATCAGGGTAGAATTTCGCAAGGTGGAGCGAACGTGTCCGGTGGCCAAAAGCAGCGGCTGTCCATTGCGCGTGCCATCTACCGTCAGCCGGAAATTTATATTTTCGATGATTCCTTCTCGGCATTAGACTACAGAACAGACCGGATTCTGCGCTCCGCTCTCAAAAAAGAAACCGGCCACGCTACGACACTTATCGTTGGTCAGCGCATAGGTACTATCAAAGACGCTGATCGGATTATCGTGCTGGACCAGGGAGAGATTGTAGGGAGCGGCACGCATGAAGAGCTGATGACGAACTGCAGCACCTATCAGGAAATCGCATATTCGCAGCTTTCGAAGGAGGAACTCATACATGGATAAGAATGAACACACCGTCGACAGCCAGCAAATGAAAATGAATCAGCGAGGTCCCATGGGTAAAGGACCCGCGGGGGGCAAGGGTACTGGTGAAAAAGCGAATAATTTTAAAAAGACCATCAGCCAGCTTGTATCCTACAGCAAGGCCTATGTGCCTATGATTATACTAGCTATGGTACTGGCTCTGGTCGGCTCCACCCTCAACGTGATTGGCCCCGATAAGCTCAGCGATATTGCCAACCTGATTCAGGAAGGAATCGTGACCGGGATTGATGTAAGTGCTGTTCAGAAGATTGTTCTTGTATTGGCGCTTTTATATGGATTTGGTCTTATCTTTAACTATTTCCAGGGCTTCATTACAGCAACCGTCTCACAGCGTCTTACAAAGAAGATGCGGACAGAACTGTCTCGAAAAATCGATCATATGCCTTTGAAGTATTTTGACTCTACGAGTTACGGTAATGTGCTTAGCCGTGTAACCAACGATGTCGATACCATTGGACAAACGTTAAACAACAGTCTCGGCACGCTTGTCAGTGCGCTGGCTACCTTCGTGGGCGCCTTGATTATGATGCTGTATACGAACTGGATCATGACCGTTACCGGAATTATAGCTACGCTGATCGGCTTTTGCCTGATGAGCGTGATTATGAAGCATTCACAGAAATACTTTGTAGCACAGCAAGCGGAGCTTGGCCAGATCAACGGTCATATCGAAGAAACTTATGCTGGTCATAACGTAGTCAAGGTATATAACGGGGAACAAGCAGCCAAGGAAGTGTTTCATGGCATTAACAGCCGCTTATATACAAATGCATGGAAGTCCCAATTCATGTCTGGTCTGATGATGCCAGTCATGATGTTCATTGGAAATTTTGGTTATGTTGCGGTCTGTGTCGTGGGAGCTTTGCTGGTCAACCAACAGACTATAACTATTGGAACTATTGTCGCCTTCATGGTGTATATTCGTCTGTTTACACAGCCCTTGTCGCAGCTGGCACAGGCTGCAACCAATCTGCAGTCGGCGGCTGCCGCCAGTGAACGTGTATTCGAATTTCTGGGTGAAGAAGAATTGGCAGATGAGCGTCACAAGACCATAAAGCTGGAAACTGCCAAAGGGGATGTCGAATTCAAACATGTCCGTTTCGGCTATAATGCAGATCGTATGATCATCAAGGACTTCTCCATGAAAGCTGAAGCTGGTCAGAAAATTGCCATTGTCGGTCCGACAGGCGCAGGTAAGACCACGCTTGTGAATTTGCTCATGCGATTTTATGAGCTGAACGATGGAGAAATCTACATTGACGGCACCCCGATTAGCCAATTAACGCGCGAGAATATTCATGAATTATTCTGTATGGTGCTTCAGGATACCTGGCTGTTCGAAGGAACAATTCGTGACAATATCGTCTTTTCCAAAGATCATGTTACCGATGAGCAGGTGGAAGCTGCATGTAGAGCGGTGGGTCTGCACAGCTTCATTAAAACACTGCCGCAGGGCTATGATACAGTGCTGGATGACAAAGCCAATCTCTCTGCCGGTCAAAAGCAATTGATTACCATTGCAAGAGCGATGATTGAAGATTCACCCATGCTCATTCTGGATGAGGCCACAAGCTCGGTCGATACGCGTACGGAATTGCTGATTCAACAAGCGATGGACCAGCTGACTGTGGGGAAAACCTCCTTTGTGATTGCTCACCGACTTTCGACGATCAAGAATGCGGATCTGATTCTGGTCATGAAGGACGGTGACATCATCGAAATGGGTAACCATGAGGAATTGTTGGCTAAAGGCGGCTTCTATGCCGATCTATACAATAGTCAGTTTGAACATGCATCTTAAAAGTAACTGCTTGAAAGCACAATAAATATCCATATAATTCCAACGAAATTGACAGCAGCATGTGGACATTATAAGGTATGAAAGCCAGAATTTTTTAATCATAATTGTGGAGGCAGATCAATGAACCAGCGTTTTCGAATCACCCGTTCCATGCAGGAAAGTCCTGTGGAGCCATCCATTTCCCTGGAGGAGTGCAAAGATTACTTTGCATCCCAGCCAGACTTTTCGTATTCACGAGTACTAATCATACAAGGTGCTGAGAGCACCATGTCGATCGAGGGAGACTTTTTCATGTGGAAGTATGCTGATGTAGAAATACCTTTTCGTCATTACATGGGTGATGTGTATGTGGCTATTTCCGATGAGGCTGTCGTGCCTAAGATGATTGAAATTGCAACAGATTTGCAAGCAGATGTGGTGGATGGGTGAAGAACTATTCACTATTCTTATTCTGCTGAAGGTAGTTGACTTCGTAGTATATCTTTACAGCAAATTGACAGTGCTGATTTCTGCCTGCTGACATCGAGTTACATAGATGTCAGCATTTTTGTTAATTATGTCAAAATACTGGGAAGAATAATCCATACCACAAAATACATATTCCATTGGCTTGATGCTAAGAGACTTAACAGCTGGATCAACTAAAAGGGGAACGATGCTAGGTTAGAGATGTTTCGCTGTTTCTCATTACGGAGGCAGTGCAAGCTGGTAAATTAGGCGAACAACCATTGACGGTAAAAAGCTGCGAATTAATTATTGCTTTGGATGGCGCATTAATAGAGATCTCCAGTTCGGAACAGTTTGGATTGTCAGGATGGGCTGTCAGCGCTCGTTTGTATGGGATGTTTAGCGAGGAAGACAGTAATGAGATTGTTTTGCGTAAAAAAACTGTCGGTTAATGTGAACAGCTGCGGCAAGCCCTTGTCATTTAAAAGACATGATGTACGAGGGTTTGTCTGGATTTCTGATGAGTGGTTTCAAAGGATTCGTTTCCTGCCTGGTCACAGGGCAGAAGCTCACTCGGTTGTGATGCGCTCGGCAACAAAAACGATTCGATTCGTACACAGTATATATCCCACAACAAATGTTTCCGGTACGTTCGCTGTAGGAGTATTCACTTCATTCTTAAGGGTCAAGTCGCCAAAACTTTAAAATAGCAAGTCTCTTGCAACATGGAGACTTGCTATTTTGTATTTTCCGTTCATTAAATTTTGCGAAAAAAAATAGTTCCAAAGTTATGAGTTTTCTAAAAATTTATATTTTTAAAGGGGAATCAAAACGTTTCTATTAATTAAAAAATAAAATTTATAGCTTGAATTAGAGAAAATTTAAGCTGAACTAAAATTTCAGAAGAAAAATTAAAGAAAATTCCGCATGTAAATTAGTTCAAAAGATCTATTAAAAGTCACTATCTATTTAAAAAGTGAAGAGTTATTAATTTTGAATCATTCCAGCTTAATGCAAATAAATTCCATTATATAGGTAATTAAAGAATATTGCTGAAAAAGTTGAAATTTGTCGGATTATGTCAGGATTGATTTGTTATATTTGTGTTAATGGTATGTAATTAAAATTTGTTTTGGCACAAGGGTTTTAGACTTTCTTGCAAGCCTACATCATTTTGATTTTATCAAATCAAAAATTTTGTTTTGAATCACGTTAACGGGTCATGGTCAGTATTCAATTTAATAAAAAAGTAAAATTCTTGCATTTGAAGATATAAAAATAATAGAATAATATGGGTTATTTATTGATTTCATGAAATCCATCAATTTGGAACTTATGTCCCATGCTAATCGGTTTTAAAGTTTGTATATTTAAAATAGCTAGAAAGTATTGGGAGGAAAAAAGGGATATAAGGATTTATTGTGAGATTTTGGACAGTAAGAGGATAAGAGAAATTTATATGTCGACTCGGTCATGTCTTGGTTTTAAAAACGTGATCCATCTGACTGAGAAGATCCAGTTATTTTGTTTCGCCCGACATGGGGGCTTTAAACCTGAATGGCTTACAGAACATGAAAGTTGTTCAACAGAAGCTCCATGGATATCAAACAGAACAACATGCCCTCACGGCTTCCCGAAATGGCTTCATAAGTACATAAGCTGTTTTCTTTTTTAGACACTGTATGGGAGCACTGATTGTAATTGAAACAGCATGGCAGTTGTATAGGCAAAACTGCAAGATTCCCTGTCCATAGCATCATATCTGGTAAATCCGTCTCACATCATTTTCCGTATTCCAAAAGACAGCTCTATTATTTTTAAGGTATGCGAAATATATCCTTAACAGCCTGGGAAGCCCGTTGGCTCGTCCGATGACCATCATTTTTCATCCATGTACAAAATCAGGAAGTTATAAGCGCAGTCGTGAGTATTTTTTTGTCCTTTCATCCTAGAATTACGCTCCTCACCACGCTGCAGCAGCTCATGTATCTCGCAGCATCGATACCCTCCAGCCAAGATTCTAACAGCACACATCATGATACACTACGTTGTTAACACTGCGGCAACCATTCTACAACCCACCACCAAGATGTACTCTCAGCATAATTCAAAAATGTTCTCACTCCATGCACATATTCATACATCCAGAGTCAGAGTTATTTCACTATGTCCGCCCAACTAAAAAAGCTTGCACTGCGAAAGTGTGAGTGATGAAAAAGAGAGATGTGCTTGTTTCTATTCAAATTCAGCTCTTCGAAGACACCCATATCTCAATGGTATATCAGGAGTGGTCGCTTTTGCCGACTGCCATTGGCAATTTAATGCCGGTGAAAAGGTACGCATGACCAGTTCCTTGACAAGGACGGTCATTTATGAGGAGTTACTTTTTACCCACATCTATTTCGCGAGGAGAGATACGTATGACTCAGCACAATGTTCAATTGTTTGCATTAAGCCAACCACAGCAACGTATTTGGTACACGGAGCTTGTGTATCCCAATCGCAACACGTCCACGATTATTACCACTGTTAAAATCAAGGGAACAGTTCGAATAGATGCACTGCAGCAGGCAATGAACCGGGTGATTGCACAAAACGATTCTTTTCGTATCAAAATTACGGCTCGGGACGGCATCCCCTATCAATATGTGGAGCCGTTTGCTGCTCAAAGCATAGAAACGCTTCAGGTTACCCCGGAGGAAGCTGAGCTATGGGTCAGCCATCATAACGCACAGCCGTTCCCCTTGTTGGATTCGCAGCTGTATCGGTTTGTTATTTTGCGGTTGGGGGCAGAAGACACCTGGTTTAGTTTCAAAATGCACCATATTATTTCGGACGGCGTAACCATGGAGCAGGCCATTAATGAAATTACGGGGCATTATATGAATATTGTGCATGGTACAGGTTCAGATGCGTCGGCTCCAGCGAATTCATATCTCGATTTTATTCAGGTGGAGCAAAGCTATGAGCAATCGGACCGCTATCAAAAGGACAAGACGTACTGGACGGAGAAATTTGCCGATTTGCCGGAGGTTACAGGTTTAAAATCATACAATCCGCTTACGGTGAGTACGGCTGCACGCCGGGAGAACTATACACTGGAACACGAATTATATCGTGGTGTCACGGCTTTTTGCGAGGCGAATAACATCAGTATTTTTACATTTTTCCTGGCTGCTCTGTATATTTATTTGCATAAAATGACAGGGGAACAGGATTTAACCGTGGGTACATTGTACGCTAACCGTACGTTGAAGAAGGAAAAAAATACAATGGGCATGTTCGTCAGCACTGTGGCTACACGTCTGCGGGTTGAGCCGGAATCCGAGCTACTCACCTTCCTGCAAGGTGTTGGCAAGGAGCAGGCGTCCATTTTGCGGCATCAGCGTTATCCGTACAACAAAATCATGCAGGATTTGCGTGAACAGCAAAGCGGCACGGACATTCGCCGCCTGTTTGGCGTTACCATTCAATACCGTACACTGAGCTTCTCCCGTTTTGATGAAGCCGTTCAGCAGGTGCATACCGATTTCTGCGGAGATACGGTGAGTGACTTCGATATTGCCATGATAGACATGCTGGATGACGATAAACTTGTATTGCAACTGGATTATCGGACCGAGTTGTTCAGCGAGCAGGAGATCGCCCGAATTATTCGCCAATTCCTGAGTGTGGTAGAACATATGGTGAAAGGGCCACAGAAGCGGATTCAGGAGTTGTCACTGATGAGTGACGAAGAACGGGCACAAATTATGGATGTATTTAATGCGACAGCAGTGCCCTATCCACACAATGTGGGGATTCATGAGCTATTCGAGGAACAGGCAAAACGTACACCGGATCAGACAGCGGTTATGTTTGGAAATCAGTGTCTGACCTATCGGGAGCTGAATGAACGGGCGAATTCATTGGCACGAATGCTTCAAGCACAAGGAGTAGGACCTGACAAACTGGTTGGTCTGATGGTGCAGCGCTCATTGGAAATGATCGTAGGTCTGCTGGCCGTTTTAAAAGCAGGTGGTGCATATGTGCCGATCGATCCCGAATTTCCGTCATCTCGTATTGAATACATGCTGGAAGACAGCAAGGCCGAAGTGCTTCTGACCAGTCGTGATCTGGCAGAAGAACATCATTACATCGCCAATACCATGTTTCTTGAGGATGCAGCATTGTATCAGGGAGAAAGCGGCAACCTAGAGGCGTTTGCCCGCCCAGAGCATCTGGCTTACGTCATCTATACCTCTGGTTCGACTGGAAATCCGAAAGGAGTTATGCTCCAGCATCGCTCGGTACTCAACTTTATTACCGGGATGCGTGAAATCATCGACTTTGAAGCGAACAAAACGATTTTGTCACTGACGACCATTTCATTCGATATTTTCGTATTGGAAACCATCCTGCCCCTGTTGAGTGGAATGACTGTTGTGCTTGGCGACCGCCAGCATCAGGTGAACCCTCAGGCGCTTGGTGAGTTGATTGCTCACCATCATATTGATATGTTGCAAATGACACCATCGCGGCTGCAAATGCTGATGGATCATGAATCAGGTTTCCGCGCGCTGCGAGACGTAAAGGAAATTATGGTCGGGGGTGAAGCCCTTCCGTCCAAGCTGCTCACAGCACTGCAAGAAATAAACGGTCCCCGCATTTATAACATGTACGGACCTACAGAAACGACGGTGTGGTCGACCGTACAGGAACTGACTCATGCTCAAGACATTAATATCGGACGTCCCATCGCGAATACCCAAATCTATATCATGAATGCGAGTGGGGAATTGCAGCCAGTCGGTGTGCCGGGCGAGTTATGTATTGCAGGGGAAGGATTGGCCCGTGGATATTGGAATCGCGAAGAACTGACGGCCGAGAAATTTGTGGATAATCCGTTTGCCGGAGGCAAAGTCGGGTATGAACGTATGTACCGTACAGGCGATTTGGCGAGATGGTCGCTGGACGGCAACATTGAATATTTGGGACGGATGGACCACCAGGTGAAAATCCGGGGCTACCGGATCGAACTGGGCGAGATTGAATCGCAGCTATTGCAGGTGGAATCGGTACGAGAAGCGGTCGTCGTGGCCCATACGGACGAAACGGGTCAAAAACAACTCGTGGCGTACTATGTGGCGAGTCAAGAACTCGGAGCCAGCGAACTGAGAAGTGAGCTGGGGCGGGAGCTACCAAGCTATATGGTGCCGTCGTATTTCATTCAATTGGATCAGATGCCGCTGACACCGAACGGTAAAATTGATCGTAAGTCCTTGCCAGCACCGGAAGGCAGCCTGCAAAGCGGAGCGGATTATGTAGAGCCACGCACTGCAACGGAACGGGCACTCGCAGCCGTCTGGCAGTCAGTCCTGGGCGTGCCAACCGTCGGAATGTTGGACAATTTCTTTGATCTGGGCGGCGATTCGATCAAGGCGATTCAAATCGTATCTCGTGCGTTCCAGGCAGGCTACAAGCTGGACATGAAGGATCTGCTTCGATATCCAACCGTTGCAGCATTGGCACCGCACATGCACGAGGCAAGTCATATAGCAGATCAGGGAGAAGTGAGCGGGGAAACAGCGTTGCTTCCGATCCAGCACGGGTTCTTTGAACAAGAGCAAGTGGATGCGCATCATTTTAATCAGGCGGTTATGCTGCACCGGGAGCAGGGCTTTGACGAAGCTGCTTTGCGTCAGGCGCTTATCAAGCTGACGGAGCACCACGATGCACTGCGGATGGTGTTCAGGAAGACCGAGCAAGGCTTTCAAGCGTGGAACCGCGGAATACAGGAAGGCGAGCTGTATCATCTGGACGTGCTGGACTTTAGGGATTTGACAGATGCAGCCATTCTGAGCGCGACGATTGAGGCGAAAGCAACTGAAATTCAAAACAACATAAACCTGTCCGAAGGACCGCTGGTAAATCTGGGTCTGTTCCGTTGCATCGATGGAGACCATTTGTTGGTAGCGATCCACCATTTGGTGGTCGACGGCGTGTCTTGGCGTATTTTGCTGGAAGATTTGGCAACCGGCTATGAGCAGGCTTTACGGGGCGAATCTGTCCGTTTACCTAACAAAACGGATTCCTTCCGTCTGTGGGCAGACCAGCTATCCGCTTATGCGAGCAGTGGAGCGTTGGAGAACGAGCGTGCGTATTGGGAGCAGATTGAGCAAGCAGGGAAGAGTCAGGCATCCTTGCCTAAAGATTACACTCGTAAATCTCAGGCCAAGCCACAGCTTCGCGATGATCGGACACTGACCGTGGTATGGACTGTCGAAGAAACGGAACAATTCTTGAAACAAGCTCATCGTGCCTACAATACGGAAGCGAACGACCTGTTGCTGACAGCTCTGGGCACCGCAATTCAGGAGTGGGCAGGCATCCGTCAGGTGCTTGTAAATCTGGAGGGTCACGGACGGGAAGCTATTTTGCCGGATGTGGATATTACGCGTACGGTCGGTTGGTTTACCAGCCAATTCCCGGTTGTGCTCGATATGGGCGAGGATCGGAATGTGGGACGGCGTGTCAAGAGCGTCAAGGAAGGGCTGCGTCGTTTGCCGCATAAAGGAATTGGATACGGTATTTTGAGATATCTTTCTGCGCCTAGGGAAGGGGAAGCCCCTTTTATCACCGAGCCGGAAATCAGCTTTAACTATCTCGGACAATTCGATCAGGATTTAAAGAATAATGTCTTTCGCATGTCTCCTTATTCCATCGGAGCTTCCATTAGTGACACGTTAACCAAGCGGTATGCTCTGGATATTAACGGCATGATCACGGACGGTGCACTGGAACTGACGATCAGCTACAGCAACAAAACGTTCATGAAAAAGTCAATCAAAAAGCTGGCTGATCTGCTTCAGGAGAGCTTGCGTGAGGTCTTGGCTCACTGTGTGGAAAAAGAGTTGCCAGAGCTGACGCCAAGCGACTTGTCCTTCCAAGGACTGACGGCTGGAGAGCTGGAACATATTGTAGAGCAGACGGCAGCTGCGGGTGAGCTGGAAAATGTTTATTCGCTCACACCCATGCAAAAAGGCATCCTGTTCCACGGCCTAATGGAGCCAAAATCCGGGGCGTACTTTGAGCAGGCGACATTTGATCTGCAAGGCAGCTTTCAAGTGGAGGCTTTTGCTGAAAGCTTAAATCAACTGGTGGATCGCCATCAAATATTCAGAACGAATTTTTATAGCGGCTGGAATGAGCAGCCTTTACAGGTAGTGTACCGCCATAAAGCGGCTGGATTCCGTTTTGAAGATGTGCGTTCACTGGGACAAGGAGAGCAGGACGCATACATTGCTGATTTTGCTGAGCGTGACAAAGCCGAAGGCTTTAATTTCAGCTCAGGCGAGCTGATGCGGGTGTCTATTTTGCGTACAGGTGAGGAGTCGTACCGTTTTGTGTGGAGCTTCCACCATATTTTGATGGACGGCTGGTGCTTGTTCCTAATTGTAGGAGAGGCATTTAATACGTACTTTGCCATCCTCGAAGACCGCAAGCCGGAGCTTGCCCCGGTAACGCCATACAGCGAATATATTGAATGGCTGGAGCGGCAGGACAAAGCAGAGGCTGAACGGTTCTGGAGTGATTATTTTGCTGGTTTCGAGCAGCAGACGGTATTGCCGCAGGCAAAACAGCTGGACGGTCACGCTAAAGAATATGAAGCGGACAAGCTTTCGTTTACACTGGACCGCGAAGTGACCAAGCAGATGAACAAGCTGGTCAAGCAGCAGCAGGTAACGGTCAATACACTGCTGCAAGCGGCGTGGGGCGTTGTGCTGCAACGGTATAACAACAGTCGGGATGTTGTATTTGGCAGTGTCGTATCCGGCAGATCAGCGGATATTCCAGGCATCGATACAATGGTTGGTTTGTTCATTAATACCGTTCCTGTACGGATTCACAGTGAGAAAGATATGACGTTTGCTGCGTTAATGAAGCAGATACAGGAGCAGGCACTGGCTTCCCGAGCCTATGAAACCTATCCGTTGTATGAAATTCAGGCCCTGACTGAGCAAAAGCAGGATCTGGTAAATCATATTATGGTGTTTGAAAACTATCCAGTGGAACAGCGTATGGAGCACATGGGCAGCCGTGACACGAACGGTTTTACGATTGCCAATGCTTCAATGTCAGAGCAAACGAACTATGATTTCAACATTACGGTTGTGCCGGGGGATGAAATTCATGTCCATTTGGAGTACAACGCGCGAGTATTGGAACGTACAGCTGTAGAGCAAATCCGTGAGCATTTGCTGCATATGATTGAAGAAGCGATTAACAGACCAGATGCACTGGTAGATGAGCTTGAGCTAGTGACTGTTTCGGAAAAAGCGAAAATCATCGACGGTTTTGGATCAGTAGGCGTATCTGCATGGAGTGATGAAAAGCAATCAGAAGGGTTGTTCCACGCCTATGTGGAAGAACAAGCGCAGCTTGTACCGGATCACGTGGCAGTTGTATACGAGGAGCGGCAGCTTACGTATCGCGAGCTGAACGAGCGTGGGAACCAACTTGCTCGTAGATTGCGGAATGAGGGTATTGGACGTGAATCCATTGTCGGTATTTTAAGTGAGCGCTCGGTGGACATGCTGGTTGGCGTATTGGCAGTATGGAAAGCCGGCGGGGCATATGTACCGTTAGATGCGGATTATCCGTCCGAACGTATCCGCTTTATGCTGGAGGACAGCGGCACGACAGTGCTGCTGACGCAAATCGGCTTGCAGGAGCGCGCGCAGGCATGGCTGGAGGAAAGCCGACAGGCTTTGGCCGGAGGGCAGTCTGAGGGCGAGCTGGAAACGGCGGTTAGCATTGAAACGATGGAAAGAGACATCCTTAATGAGGGATTCAGCTTGAAATCAGATTCGTCATCTAATAGCGAAGCAGCAACCGAATCCGCAACGGGTTTGCGTCTGCATACCGTACTGGCGTTGGACGATGAGTCGCTGTACACCGGAGATACGGCAGACGTCGATCACGTCAACGAACCGCAGGATCTGGCGTATGTGATCTACACGTCCGGTACAACGGGACGCCCGAAAGGAGTCATGATCGAGCATCGCAGTCTGGTAAACACAGCCGCGGCCTACCGCCGGGATTACCGTCTGAACCAGTTTCCGGTACGACTGCTACAGCTGGCAAGTTTCTCCTTCGACGTGTTCGTCGGCGATATCGCGCGGACGCTCTATAACGGTGGCACGATGGTCATCTGTCCGAAAGACGATCGCATCGACCCAAGCCGTCTGTACGGCTGGATTCGCGACTATCAGATTACGGTGTTCGAATCGACCCCGGCCCTGATCGTACCCTTTATGCAGCATGTGTATGAACAGGGACTGGACATGAGCAGTCTAGAACTGCTGATCACCAGCTCGGATAGCTGCAGTGTGACAGACTACCGGGTGCTGCAAGAACGGTTTGGCGCGGATGTTCGTATTATGAACAGCTACGGCGTCACGGAAGCGGCGATCGACTCCAGCTTCTACGACGAAGAACTGTCGAAGCTGCCAAGTAGCGGCAATGTACCGATTGGTCAGGCGTGGCTGAATGCACGGTTTTACATCTTGGATAGCCAGCTGAATCCGGTGCCGATCGGCGTGCTGGGCGAGCTGTGCATTGGCGGTGCCGGGGTGGCACGAGGCTACCTGAATCGTGCGGACCTGACGGCCGAGAAGTTCGTGGCAAACCCGTACGTACCGGGTGAACGATTGTACCGCACAGGTGACTTGGCGCGGTGGATGCCGGACGGCAATGTGGACTTTATCGGCCGGATGGACTATCAAGTGAAAATCCGGGGCTACCGGATCGAGCTGGGCGAGATTGAAACGGCGATCCAGCGGGTGCCGGGTGTGCGTCAAGCGGTAGTCATCGACCGGACGGATGAGCGTGGACACAAGTATTTGTGCGGATACATCACAGGAGAAGCCGAGCTGCGGATCGAGGAGGTACAGGCCAAGCTGGAAGCAGCACTGCCAGCACATATGGTACCTGCACGCTTGATGCGACTGGAGGCGATCCCGCTGACCCACAATGGAAAAATCGATCGCAAGGCCTTGCCGGAACCGGAAGGAAGCATCCATACCGGTGCAGCCTATGTGGCACCGCGTACCACGGTGGAGCAGGTACTGGCTGCGGTATGGGCCGGAGTACTCGGCGTGGAAGCGGTAGGCACGCAGGATAACTTCTTTGAACTGGGCGGCGATTCGATCAAAGCGCTGCAAGTATCCTCCCGATTGCTGCAAGCAGGGTATCGACTGGACATAAAGGATTTGTTCAGCAATCCGACGGTAGCGTCACTCAGTCCTTTGCTTCGTACAGATGGCAAGATGGCCAGCCAGGAAGAGGCCGTAGGCAAGGTAGAACTGACACCTATTCAACGGTGGTTCTTCGAGCAGCAGCCGGTTGATCTGCACCACAGCAACCAGGCGATGATGCTGTATCGAGCTGGGCGCTTTGACATAGACGCGTTGCGCCGTACGATGGACCGTATTGTCCAGCATCATGACGCATTGCGCACGGTATTCCGTGAGACGGAGCAGGGTTATGTCGCTTGGAACCGCAGTGTGGAGGAAGGCGAGCTATACACGCTGGACATTATAGATTTTAGCGGAGTGGAAGACGAATTCACCGCTGTAGAAGCTAAGGCGAGTGAAATTCAAGCGAGCATTCATTTGAGCGAGGGTCCGCTTGTGAAGCTTGGTCTGTTCCACTGCGCTGGGGGCGACCATTTGCTAATCGTCATTCATCATTTGGTTGTGGACGGTGTATCGTGGCGTATTTTGCTGGAGGATTTGGCATCCGGTTATGAGCAGGCTGTTGCAGGTCAAACAGGCACAGCTATTCGACTGCCGCATAAAACAGATTCTTTCCAGGTATGGGCCAAACAGCTGTCAGCCTACGCGAATCGTGCGACGATGGAGCGGGAGCT
>NZ_JANAVQ010000015.1:0-62217 GCF_024213605.1 Paenibacillus sp. CH40 | reverse complement strand
CGAACACGACCGTTAAGCCCTCCAGCGCCGATGGTACTTGGACCGCAGGGTCCTGGGAGAGTAGGACGTCGCCAAGCGAAAGTGAAAAGGATGATAATCTCATTGAGATTATCATCCTTTTTTTATGCGTTTTTAGATGACCACCTGTTTCTAAGGTTGACAGAGAGAATGGGGTTTGCCACACTCTAAGTGTGTAATCTTTTTAGGGATGTCCAAGTATACAAGCGAGGTGACGAAGTTATGGAGATCAGACAATTACAACGCAAGGAATTTGAAGCGGCTATTGAATTATCTCAGTATGCTTTTCAGTTTACAATGTCCCTGGAGGATCTGGAGAAAGCTAGGAAGAAGTTCAAACCAGAGCAAACATGGGGAATATTCGACGGACATGACTTGAATGCTAAACTGACTTTGTTACCGCTACAGGTATACATAAACGGTCAGGTTTTTGATATGGGAGGCATTGCTGGTGTGGCAACATGGCCAGAAAAGCGTCGCGGAGGCATGGTTTCACGTTTGTTGACGCATGCGCTTGAAGAGATGAAGTCTGCGGGACAAAGCCTTTCTTTACTGCATCCCTTCTCCTTTGCCTTCTATCGTAAATTTGGATGGGAAACGTATATTGAATACAAAAAGTATGTCATTCCCATTGAAAAATTCCCTGCAAAACTTAAAACAGAGGGTACAGTCAAACGCGATGTCAAAGATATTTTAGAAATGGACCAAGTGTATCAAGCGTATGCATCTCGTTATAATGGCACGCTGGTACGAGATAAGGAATGGTGGCAAGAGCGGATTTTAAATGAGAACTATCGAACTGCGGTATATTACTCAGAAACAGGCGATCCTCAGGGATATGCACTATACAAAATTGAAGATAAACAGTTGAATTGTGATGAGTTGGTTTATGAAAATGAGACGGCCCGTCAGGCTTTATGGACTTATTTTGCAAATCATGACTCCATGATAACCCATGGTAAATTTATTTACGTTCCAGCAAATGACAATCTGCCATTTTTACTTGATGATCCGCGAATTCAACAGGAGACCGTGCCTTATTTTATGGGCCGTATTGTGGATGCAGCTGCTTTTGTAGAAAAATACCCTTTTGAGCAGGTTGGAGAGGAAACACGTTTAACCTTAAATCTGACAGATCGATATGCACCATGGAATGAAGGAGTATGGAGATTAACAATTACTACGGAAGGGCAAGGACATCTGGAGAGAGTGGATACAAGCAATTCATCTGAAAACGCTATGGTAGCTGACTTGAAACTTGGGATTCAGTCATTGACGACTCTGATGCTTGGCTACCAGCAGGCTGATGATCTGTATAAGTGGGGGCGTATTGAAGGGGACAGTGAATCTGTGTCTGCACTTAAACGTGTAATACCAGTAAAACAAACGTTCTTATTGGATTTTTTCTGATAAAGGCCCATTTAGATCTTCTTATGCTTCGTTTTTCAGGGAATATAACTTGTGTGATTATTATAATTTTCAAAACTCTTTCTGTAATTGGGAAGAGTTTTTTTATGGTATTGTATAAAACATAATTAGATTGCGAAAAATGGTATTGACCCCTTGGCAAAAATGAATAATGTGCTATAATATGAATATAGTCAAAGAAAGTCAAAGTCAATCAAGCCTCGTGTGTTTCTGTATAAGTATTATGCTGATGGATTGGCCGTATAAAGTAATTTTGATAGCAAAGAAGCAAACGAGGATCGAAATGATTTGCGTATAGTTAGGAGCTGCCTTTTATGAAAATAAGAGAAGTGTATGACTAATCGCAAATAAAGGCCACACTAGAGACAAAACGGTACAATTCCAATGAGTGTAGAATAGGCAACAGCCTGAATACAGCTTAGATTCGTGACTTTACCGTTTGGTTAAGTTCAATATACGGCGGACTCTGTGGAGCGTGAAATGTACTTGAATACTTGCGTTTCCGTTAGTGGAGGATGATGAAATGCGCAATGTTTCCGATATTATTGAACAATATTTAAAGAGTATATTGCTGGAAAGTCCCCAAGGTTTAGTGGAGATTCAGCGCAATGATCTGGCTGACCGCTTTTCCTGCGTGCCGTCGCAAATTAATTATGTAATTAGCACCCGGTTTACGCTGGAAAAAGGCTATGTGGTGGAAAGTAAACGCGGTGGCGGGGGCTACATTCGTATTCAGCGAATTCAGCTGCCTGCACAGCATGCCATCCACACACATCTTCATCAGAGCATCGGGGAGGAAATAAGCCAATCGGCAGCAGAAGGACTGATTTATCAGTTAGAGGAGGCCCATTTTTTAAGCAAAAGGGAAGCTAATCTAATGAAGGCTGCTTTATCGAGGGATACATTATTACTGAAGCTTCCCTATCGTGATCAACTGCGAGCAAGATTGCTTAAGGCTATGCTGATCTCGTTGCTGGCTACCAAATAGTGTGTGAAAGAGACTAACGTTTGGATGTAGTGTAGGGAGTGGTATAAATCCTGACATTAAAGGAGGTGCTTTTATGCTGTGCCAAGAATGTAATATGCGGCCGGCAACTTTGCATTTCACCAAAATTGTGAATGGCGAAAAGACAGAGTTTCATATTTGTGAGACGTGTGCCAAGGAAAAAGGGGAGATGATCCCTGGAACACCTAACGGCTTTTCGATTCATAGCTTGTTGTCGGGGATGCTGGATTTTGACTCCAGTACAAAGAGCCAGTCTCCAGGCCACAGTGGTCCGCAAAACCTGCAATGTAAGGATTGTGGCATGACCTATGCACAGTTTAGTAAGCTGGGACGTTTCGGATGCCCGTCGTGCTATCAATACTTTGATAGTCGTCTGGACCCTCTGTTCAAGCGTGTGCATGGGAGTACGAATCATGTTGGTAAAGTTCCGGTTCGCACTGGAGGTCGCCTGAAGGTTAAACGGCAAATTGACGATTTGAAAAAAGAGATGCAACAGCATATTGTACAGGAAGAATTTGAATCAGCTGCTGAGCTTAGGGATCAAATCAGAGAGCTTGAAAAAGAAATGACTGAAGAGTAAAGTTTGTGAAGAGTAGGAGGGATGCGTAATGCCCAATATTCGGTTTACGGAGAAGCCGCTAAGTGACTGGATGCGTGGTGATGCTGCGGATTCGGAGATTGTCATTAGCAGCCGGGTGAGAATTGCGCGTAACTTGCAGCATCTGCCTTTTCCCATGCTTGCTACCAATCAGCAGTCGGAAGAAGCACTTCAACGCTTAACGGATATCCTTCAGTATGATGATTTAGGTGGTTTTGGTACTTTTCATACGTTGAAAATATCCGAGTTGGATGAGATCGACAAGCGGGTGCTGGTTGAGAAGCATTTGATTAGTCCTAATTTGGCGAACGAATCTCGTAACGGTGCTGTTTTAATTAGCGATGATGAATCGGTTAGTGTTATGATAAACGAAGAGGATCATCTGCGAATCCAGTGCTTATATCCGGGATGTCAGGTTAGGGAAGCTTGGGAACGCGCTATGATTATTGATGATGCATTTGAAGCGCATGTTGATTATGCATTTGATGATCGGAGAGGTTTTCTGACCAGTTGTCCGACGAATGTCGGCACAGGTATGAGAGCTTCGGTGATGATGCATTTGCCCGCATTAGTCATGACTCATCAAATCAATCGTATATTGTCTGCTGTTTCACAGGTAGGTCTTACGGTTCGCGGCATTTACGGTGAAGGCAGCGAAGCGGTCGGAAATTTGTTTCAGGTGTCTAATCAGATTACACTGGGACAAACCGAAGCGGAGATTATTGAGAATCTACATGGCGTGGTGCTACAAATTATTGAGCACGAGCGTTCTGCCAGAGAAAGGCTAATGAATGAATCTATGCTGCGAATTACAGATCGGGTGATGCGTTCATTCGGTATTTTGTCATATGCAGCAGTATTGGATTCCAAGGAGGCTGCACAGCGGCTGTCCGATGTGCGTCTTGGCGTAGATTTAGGAATTTTGGAGCGTCCTTCCACCGCAGCGATGAATGAGCTGAATGTGATGACACAACCCGGGTTCCTGCAAAAAAGCTTTGGGGATAAAATGAATACCGAAGAGCGCGATATGTACCGGGCGAAGCTGATCCGGCAAAAATTAGGCACAACCCTTTAATATATAGAATGATCTGAAATACACACTGTGGAGGTGCAGGATATATGATGTTTGGAAGATTTACGGAACGTGCACAGAAAGTGCTTGCTTTGGCTCAGGAAGAAGCTGTTCGATTGGGACACAACAACATTGGCACAGAGCACATTTTGCTAGGCCTCATTCGTGAAGGTGAAGGAATAGCAGCGAAAGCCTTAATCGGTTTAGGGCTGGGACTGGAAAAAATCCAGGATGAAGTGGAAACGCTGATTGGACGCGGTCAAGAGCAACCGACGAACATTGCCTATACTCCACGCGCCAAAAAAGTCATCGAACTGTCTATGGATGAAGCCCGCAAACTGGGCCATACCTATGTAGGTACAGAACATATTTTGCTTGGTCTTATTCGTGAAGGCGAAGGCGTAGCAGCACGTGTACTGAATAACCTGGGCATTAGTCTGAACAAAGCGCGTCAGCAAGTGCTTCAATTACTCGGTAGCAGCGAGGCTGTTTCCAGCCATCACGGTGCTCCAGCTAATGTCAGCACGCCAACTCTGGACAGTCTGGCACGCGATCTGACGGCATCTGCGAAGGAAAACAACCTGGACCCTGTTATTGGGCGTAGCAAGGAAATCGAACGCGTGATTCAGGTGCTCAGCCGCCGTACAAAGAACAATCCGGTTCTGATTGGTGAGCCTGGGGTAGGTAAAACGGCGATTGCCGAAGGATTGGCCCAAAAAATCATAGCGAATGAGATTCCCGAAACGTTGCGCGACAAGCGCGTAATGACACTGGATATGGGTTCTGTGGTAGCAGGCACCAAGTATCGTGGTGAATTCGAGGATCGTTTGAAAAAAATTATGGACGAGATTCGTCAAGCGGGTAATATCGTGTTGTTCATTGATGAGCTGCATACGCTGATTGGTGCTGGTGGAGCGGAAGGCGCAATTGATGCGTCCAACATCCTGAAACCTGCTCTGGCACGTGGCGAGCTACAATGCATCGGTGCGACCACGCTAGATGAATACCGCAAATATATTGAGAAAGATGCTGCTTTGGAGCGTCGTTTTCAACCAATTACAGTGGATCAACCTTCTCCAGAAGAGGCGATTCAAATCTTGTATGGTCTGCGTGACCGTTACGAAGCGCATCACCGTGTAAAGATCACAGATGAGGCTATTGAAGCAGCCGTAAAATTGTCAGATCGTTATATCACCGACCGCTTCCTGCCAGATAAGGCTATTGACCTTATTGATGAGGCGGGCTCCAAAGTAAGGCTGAATTCTTACACTGTACCGCCAAACCTGAAACAGCTGGAAAACCGTCTGGAAGATATCCGTAAGGAAAAGGATTCAGCGGTACAAAGTCAGGAGTTTGAAAAAGCGGCAGCGCTGCGTGATACAGAGCAAAAAATCCGTGAAGAGTTAGACGTGACGAAAAACCAATGGAAAGAACAACAGGGTCGTACAGATTCCGAAGTTACCCCAGAGGATATCGCTCAAGTCGTTGCAATCTGGACAGGTGTTCCAGTCAGCAAGCTGAAAGAGGAAGAAACACACCGCTTGTTGAATATGGAAGAGTTGTTGCATGAGCGGGTAATTGGACAGGATGAAGCAGTTAAGGCAGTAAGCCGGGCGATTCGCCGGGCACGTGCCGGACTGAAAGATCCGAAGCGTCCAATTGGTTCCTTTATTTTCCTCGGTCCAACTGGGGTTGGTAAAACAGAGTTGGCACGTGCTTTGGCTGAATCCATGTTTGGAGATGAAAATGCGGTTATCCGTATCGATATGTCCGAATATATGGAGAAACACTCCACGTCCCGTCTGGTAGGAGCGCCTCCAGGGTACGTTGGATATGAAGAAGGCGGTCAACTGACTGAGAAGGTACGTCGTAAGCCATACTCTGTTGTGTTGCTGGATGAAATTGAAAAAGCACACCCAGAAGTATTCAATATTCTTCTGCAAGTGCTGGAAGATGGTCGTCTGACAGATTCCAAAGGTCGTGTCGTTGATTTCCGTAATACACTCATCATCTTAACATCTAATGTTGGTGCACAGGCGATTAAACGTAACTCCACGCTTGGTTTTACAGCTGTAGTGGACGCTGGAGCGGATTACGATAATATGAAGGGCAAAGTGATGGATGAACTGAAGAAAAGCTTCCGTCCTGAGTTCTTGAACCGGATTGATGAAATTATCGTTTTCCATTCTCTCGAAGAAAAACATATTGCCGAAATTGTATCACTCATGTCTGAGGAGCTGCGTAAGCGCCTGAATGAGTATGAGGTGGACTTCGAGTTGACAGACAACGCTAAAAAATTCCTTGCCAAGGAAGGCTTTGATCCAGCGTATGGTGCGCGTCCATTGCGTCGTGCAATCCAGAAGCATATTGAAGATCGCCTGTCCGAGGAACTGTTGACTGGCAACATTACTAAAGGTGACTCACTCTTCATTGATGAGGAGAACGGTGCATTGACTGTAACCAAAAAGGATAATGTATCTGCCAAGTCCTAAAGCAGTTTACTAAATAAGATAGCAGAAAAGGGTGTCTCGCAAGCTGGAAAGCTATTGCGAAGACACCCTTTTTGTGTATAAAACACGGTGAAAAGGTTGGGTAAATGCTTTGGGAAAGTTTGTGATATTGCTTTACGTCCGCCAAGCTTCAATGGTAAACTTTTATTGTTACAGCTCTTTCTGGGCTGTATGAACATAAATTTGACATCATCGTCGTCAATAAGGAGCCAGGGAACAAAGTATGGCTAAAGTGAAAACAAAATTTTCCTGTACGGAATGTGGTTATGAATCGCCCAAATGGTACGGAAAATGTCCTGGATGCCAGGCATGGAATTCCATGGTCGAAGAAACGGAAAGCGTTGTAAAAACTCAAGGAATGGGGTCTTCCCTTCTTACTCATAGCACAAAAGACAAGCCACTCCCTATTATAGAGGTGGAGAGTGGTAAAGAAACACGAATCTTGACGGGAATTGGCGAATTGAATCGAGTACTCGGTGGAGGTGTGGTGCCGGGTTCACTCGTTTTGGTGGGCGGTGATCCGGGAATCGGTAAATCTACGCTCATGCTGCAAACATCTAATGAACTGGCTTTAACTGGTTTAAAGGTGCTGTACGTGTCTGGTGAGGAATCTGTCCGTCAAACGAAACTACGTGCAGATCGGCTCGGTGCCTTGTCCCCCAGCCTATACGTATTATGTGAGACGAATTTGGAGACGATTGAAGAAGCGGTGGACAGCTTGAAGCCGGAGTTTTTGGTCATCGACTCGATACAGACTGTATATTTGCCTGAGGTGACGAGTGCACCAGGTAGTGTGGCTCAGGTGCGGGAGTGTACTTCACGCTTTATGCGAATTGCCAAGGGGCTCGGTATTGCTACGGTATTGGTAGGACATGTGACCAAGGAAGGGGCCATTGCAGGTCCGCGTTTGTTGGAGCATATGGTTGATTGTGTACTTTATTTTGAAGGAGAGCGTCACCATACGTATCGGCTTTTGCGTGCAGTTAAAAATCGTTTCGGTTCTACAAATGAAATTGGTATTTTTGAAATGGCTGAAAGCGGTTTGCGTGAGGTGTCGAATCCTTCTGAACTTTTCCTGTCTGAACGACCACTGGGTGTGGCAGGTTCTACTGTTGTAGCCAGTATGGAAGGAACCCGACCTGTATTGGTTGAACTGCAAGCATTGATTGCAGCTACACATTTTCCCTCTCCACGCCGAATGGGCACAGGAGTCGACCATCATCGAATGGGATTAATCATAGCCGTGCTAGAAAAGCGGATGGGCATGTTTTTGCAAAACCAGGACGCTTATCTCAACGTAGCCGGAGGCGTGAAGTTGGATGAACCGGCGGTGGATTTGGCTATAGCTGTGAGTATTGCTTCCAGCTTTAGGGATGCTCCTACAAAGCCGTATGATGTGATTTTTGGCGAGGTGGGACTGACAGGTGAGGTGCGTGCGGTATCCCGAGCGGAACAGCGAGTACGAGAGGCGGAGAAACTAGGTTTCAAACGGGTGATCATGCCGGAGAAAAGCTTGAAGGGCTGGACACATCCGAAAGGGATACAAATTATAGGAGTAGGAACGGTGGCAGATGCACTGGCAGCCGCATTAGATTAGGGGGCATTGAGAATGAAAGAAGCGAGCCAACTGGATAAAATGAACGATTTGCTGCGGCTTGTGGCACCGGGAACTCCCTTTCGCGACGGGTTGGAAAACGTTTTGCGTGCCAAAACGGGTGCTCTTCTGGTCGTTGGCTATAGCCCAGAAGTTATGGAAGTCGTGGATGGCGGTTTCTCCATCAATTGTGATTTTTCACCGAACTATTTGTATGAATTGGCTAAAATGGACGGCGCAATCATATTGAGCGAGGATTTAAAACGAATTTTATATGCCAATACGCAACTGATTCCGGACTCCTCCATTTCTTCAATTGAGACGGGAATTCGGCACCGGACAGCAGAACGAGTTGCAAAGCAGACTGGCAAATTAGTTGTGTCTATTTCCCAACGGCGTAATATTATTACCTTGTATCAGGGGACATTACGGTATGCGCTCAAGGAAATCGGAGTTATTTTAACGAAAGCTAATCAGGCTATTCAGACGTTAGAAAAATATAGATCCGTGTTGGGGCAAGCCTCTACCAATTTGACAGCATCTGAATTTGAAGAGCTGGTTACCATGCCGGAGGTCGTTAATGTCATCCAGCGGATCGAAATGGTGCTGCGCATCAAAATGGAAATCAAACGATTTATTAACGAGCTCGGAAATGAGGGCCGTCTAATTAGTATGCAGATGGAAGAGCTTGTCAGCAACATTGAGGAAGAAGCTTGGTTGCTGTATAAGGATTATGCCAAAGACGATAGCGACGAGAAGATTCGTGAAATTATATTGGGACTCAAACGTTCTACGGACGATGAATTGTTGGATGTGAATCATATTGTACGTTTACTAGGCTACCCTTCTTCAGCTGCGACATCAGAGGAGTATATTGCTGCACGTGGCTATCGGGTACTGAACAAGATACCGCGTTTGCCGAATGTGATTATTCATAATCTGGTGGAGCGGTTTGGACGTTTTCCACATGTCATCACAGCAACGATAGAAGAACTGGATGAAGTGGATGGTATTGGAGAGGTTCGTGCGCGTACGATTAAAGAAGGTCTTAAACGTTTGCAGGAACAAGTTTTCATTGACAGGCAAATGTAAATGTAATACAGTGAAAGGATTATAATGGAACAATTCATACATTGAGGTGAAGAGATGATTACCAAATCAATTCCGAACATGTGTACCTTAGGTAACTTGTTTCTCGGAATGATCGCCATTTTATTGGCTGTAGACGGAAAATACAGTCTTGCCGCTATTATGGTTATTGTCGCCATGTTGTTGGACGGACTGGATGGTAGGATGGCCCGGGTCCTGAATGCCCAAAGCGAATTCGGTAAAGAACTGGACTCCTTATCAGATATGATATCTTTTGGTGTTGCTCCCGCAGTTATTATGTACATGGTTGCTTTTCATGATGCGAATTCGGCTCTCGCTTGGACGGTTACTGCCATTTTCCCGATGTGCGGAGCGTTGCGTTTGGCTCGATTTAACGTACGTCCTGGTGTACCAGGTTATTTTACGGGTTTGCCAATTCCGGCAGCAGGTGGCGTATTAGCCACTTTGTCCTTATTCCATAACGATATTTCATTGTTATACATGTCGATTGCCATGTTGCTGGTTTCTTATTTGATGGTCAGCTCCATGAGATATCCGAATTTTAAAAAGGTCGGCCTTCCGAAAAAAGCGATCTGGGTTGCTCCATGGGTCGTAATTGCAGCGGTGGTGTTGGCTGTTAAATTCCCTGACCAGCTGTCGAAGCTGATTTTTGTACCGCTGGTGCTGTATGCATTGTATGGTATGAAGCTGAACATTCGTAAGCTGTCACGCAGACGTGGACGTGATCGGGAGCGTTCCAGTCAGGAAGAACAGGACGATCAATATCGTCATTCACAGCGCTAGTATCAAGCAAGAACAAGAATAAGCATTTATTTCCTTGAATCATTTTAGGGAGATAAATGCTTTTTTTTATGCATAAAAAGTGAAAACACAGGGTTAGTTATGTGGAAAATGGATCATACTGGTAAGAGAAATGCTATGTATCCAATAAGCAGCAGACTATATGCAAAGAAAATAAAGGAGGTATAGAGACTCAATGTGGAGAAAGGCTATTTTAACTTTTACAGGATTGTGCGGAGCATGGTTTGGCTATACGTTATACCAGCGGGTAGGAGGCATTGTATCGTGGATGCCACAATGGTTGAGTGATGGGTCTTTACCGGGAATGATTGTTTGGATGATGGCGGGAGCAGTGCTATTTATGGCTGGGTGTTCATTCGCAGGGGCATCCGTGGCAAATCGATTGCAGCAGGGCATTGAAGGCTTGGTACGAATTCCGATGAACGAGATGATGGCAGGTGTGATTGGTTTAGCGGTTGGATTGACGCTTTCCTTAGCAGTTTATCCGCTTTTTTCATGGTTGGGGGCCCCGGGTCAACTTATCCAGACCGCTGTTACCGTGATATGCGGATATGTAGGATTGATGGTTGGACTAGAAAAGCGGGACGAGCTGTCTTCCTTTTGGAGTTCTGGTTTTTTTGGTCGGGGAACGGGTGTAGAAGAACGCAAGCTGGAGGAGCATAAAATATTGGACACCAGCGTCATTATAGATGGACGTATTGCAGATATTTGCAAGACAGGTTTTATTGAAGGAACGATTGTGATTCCTGAATTTGTGCTGGAGGAGCTTCAGCATATTGCAGATTCATCAGATTTACTTAAGCGTAATCGTGGACGCCGGGGTCTGGATATTTTGAATAAAATCCAAAAAGAGCTGGATGTGAATGTGCTCATTTACGAAGGTGATTTTGAGGAAATTTCAGAGGTCGACAGTAAGCTGGTCAAGCTGGCAAAGGTGTTGCAGGGTAAAGTTGTAACTAATGATTTTAACCTGAATAAAGTATGCGAACTGCAAGGTGTATCGGTGCTGAATATTAACGATTTGGCGAATGCAGTGAAGCCTGTCGTATTGCCCGGCGAGGAAATTATGGTGCAGATTATTAAAGACGGCAAGGAGCATGGGCAGGGTGTAGCCTATCTGGATGATGGCACGATGATTGTTGTAGAAGGCGGACGTGACTATATTGGCTCTCTGATGGAGGTACTGGTCACGAGTGTACTTCAGACCTCTGCCGGCCGTATGATCTTTGCTAAACCAAAATTATTGGAAAAAGCTCAATAAACGCGGTATGATGAAGTAGATGTGTTATCATACGGATCGTCCAAGTGCGATCAGGGCAGGAGTTATTTGAATGAACAATCGGGTAGGAGTTGTCATTGTGGCAGCAGGGCGCGGCTCCCGTATGGGGACGCAGGAGAGCAAGCAATTTCTGCTTTTGCGGGACAAGCCCATCTTCATACATACACTTGAAATATTCGCAGCTATGCCCGAAGTGGATGAAATGGTGATGGTGACTGGGACAGGAGATGTGGAACGCTGCCGAGATTGGATTCATCAATACAAAATCGGTAAAAATGTACGGGTGGTGGCTGGTGGCAATGAACGCCAGCATTCGGTTTATCGCGGTCTGCGCCACTTACAAGCGGATTGGGTGATGGTGCATGATGGTGTGCGTCCACTCATTCAACCTGAGCTTGTACGTTCATGCCTTGAGGCAGCCCAGCGTACTGGTGCTTCTGTAGCGGCAGTACCTGTAAAGGATACGGTCAAGCAAGTGAACGGGGATGGTATCATTACAGCAACGCCGGATCGCCGAAGTCTGTGGAGTATTCAAACGCCACAGACTTTTCGTCTTTCCGATCTGCTGCGAGCCTATGAGGAGGCGGAGCAGTCGGGATTCTTGGGAACAGATGATTCTATGCTGATAGAGCGGCTAGGAATTCCGGTTACTGTCGTTCAAGGCAGCTACAAGAACATCAAAATTACTACGCCTGAGGATTTGGATATGGCGGCGTTATGGGTAAAAACAGAGGGAGAGGATATAAATTGATCAGAGTGGGACAAGGATTTGACGTCCACCAGCTGGTGGAAGGAAGGCCATGCATCATCGGAGGTGTGAATATTCCGTATGAAAAAGGTTTGTTGGGCCATTCCGATGCAGACGTGCTGCTGCATGCCATTAGTGATGCTATCCTAGGCGCGCTTGGCTTGGGCGACATCGGGAAGCATTTTCCGGATAATGACCCAGAATTTAAGGATGCCGACAGTCTTAAGCTACTGGAGCATGTGTGGGGGCTAGCTAAAGAGCGAGGATATCGCTTGGGGAATATTGATTCTACGATTATCGCACAAAAGCCCAAAATGGCATCGTATATTCCGCAGATGAATGAAGTCATCGCACGGGCGCTGGAAGCAGAGGAGCTATCCCAGGTGAACGTCAAGGCGACCACGACAGAGCAACTCGGGTTTCCCGGACGGGGTGAAGGAATCGCGGCTCAATCGGTTGTCTGTCTTATCAAGTAAATGCTATCATCTTGAGTAATTCAATTTGGAGGAGATTATATGAGCACGGAAGTTCGTGTACGCTATGCACCAAGCCCTACAGGGCATCTGCACATTGGAAATGCTAGAACGGCATTATTTAATTATTTGTTTGCTCGCAATCAAGGTGGAAAATTTATTATTCGTATTGAAGACACAGATGTGAAGCGCAATATTGAGGGCGGAGAAGAAAGCCAACTTAAATATTTGAAATGGTTGGGTATGGACTGGGATGAGAGCGTAGACGTGGGAGGCGAGTTTGGACCTTATCGTCAGACGGAACGCTTGGACATATATAAAACGTACTGGCAGGATTTGCTGGATCGTGGTTTGGCTTATCGCTGTTACTGCACTGAAGAAGAGCTGGAGCGCGAGCGTGAAGAACAGACGGAACGTGGGGAGACACCACGCTATTCTGGAAAACATCGTGATCTAACAGAAGAACAGTGCCAGGCATTCGAAGCAGAGGGCCGTGTACCAAGTATTCGTTTTCGCGTACCGGAAGATCGTGAATATACGTTTGATGATATCGTTAAAGGTCAAATTACGTTTAATTCCAAGGAAAGCGGCGATTTTGTTATCGTCAAAAAGGATGGTATTCCGACATATAACTTCGCTGTAGCGGTTGACGATTATTTGATGAAAATATCGCATGTACTACGGGGCGAAGACCATGTTTCCAATACACCGCGGCAGTTGATGATCTTTGAAGCTCTCGGCTGGGAACCGCCACGCTTCGGTCATATGACGCTGATTGTAGGCGAGGATCACAAAAAGCTCAGTAAGCGTAACGAATCCATTATTCAGTTCATGGAGCAGTATGACAAGTTGGGCTATTTGCCAGAAGCTATATTCAACTTCATTGCACTACTGGGCTGGTCCCCGGAAGGCGAAGAAGAGATCTATGATCGGGAACAACTGATTTCGATTTTCGATCCTAATCGTTTGTCCAAAAGTCCAGCTGTGTTTGATACCAATAAGCTTGCTTACCTGAACAATCACTATATTAAAAAGGCTGATCCTGAGCGAATTGCCAGCATGGCGATTCCCCATCTCCAGACAGCGGGGTTGTTGCCGACTGAACTGTCTGCGGAACAACTGGATTGGGCTAAGGCCCTTGTTCGTTTATACCAGGAACAGATGACTTCTGCATCCGATATTGTAGCGTTGTCTGAGTTGTTTTTCCGTTCACATCTGGAACTGGATGCTGAAGCAGCAGCTGTATTGGCCGAAGAGCAGGTTCCTGAGGTACTTAGAGCTTTTGCAGGTAAAGTTGAAACGAGTGAGGAATTTACAGCTCCACAAATGGCTAAGCTGATCAAGGAAGTTCAAAAGGAAACGGGTTTTAAGGGAAAACAACTATTCATGCCGATTCGTGTGGCTCTTACAGGCCAAACGCATGGACGAGATCTGAATGAAACCATCTTTTTGCTCGGACGTGACAAGGTACTGGATCGTCTCAAGGCACAAATTAAAGGCTGATATTTCTTGTCAATTTGTTGTCTTTTCGCTATAATGACTCCATTGATACGGATTGATATTTACGTGTAAAGGCTGCGAACAGGAGAAGTACACTGCATATGGGCATCTGCCAGAGAGGACGGTCGAGGGGAAACCCCAGGCTGAGAGCCGTCCAGATCCCTGCGGAGGAAATGCGCCTGGGAGCCGTGCGCCCGAACTTACATTAGCGTCAAATGCTGATGTGACAAGGGCGTGCCGAGTCGTTCCCGTTACAGGACGCCAAAGACGGGCTGTCTGCTTTTTATGCAGCAGATATGTTCGAAGCAGAGTGGGACCACGTTCATGCGTCTCTGCAGCTTAGGCTGCGGAGACGCTTTTTCTTTTTTATCAGACTCAGACTCGTTATAGATTGAAAAATGTCGAAGAGTGCTGGTGGATGCGAAAATTGGCGGAACGTGAAGTGTTGTGATGATGCGGCAAGGATATGAAGGGAATAGGAGGGCGACATGTTCAGACATTTCAAATCCGACATTCAGACTGTTTTGGATAATGATCCGGCCGCCCGGAGTAAGCTGGAGGTCATTTTTACGTATTCCGGCGTTCATGCCCTTTGGGCACATCGAATCGCACATTGGTTTTATTTGCGAAACTGGTGTACTCTAGCCCGTGTTATATCCCAGGTATCAAGGTTTATGACAGGCATTGAAATTCATCCTGGCGCTCGTATCGGAGATCGGCTGTTCATTGATCATGGCATGGGAGTTGTCATCGGTGAAACCTGTGAGATTGGCGACGATGTCATATTGTATCAGGGGGTCACACTCGGCGGGACTGGGAAAGAGAAAGGGAAGCGCCATCCGACCATTGGGAATAATGTTGTTATCGGCTCCGGTGCGAAGATATTAGGTTCTTTCACGATTGGGGCACAATCCAACATTGGCTCTAACTCGGTTGTGCTCAAAGAAGTTCCACCAAACAGTACGGTGGTGGGCATCCCGGGGCGAGTTGTCAGACAGGATGGTAGGCGTCCAGACCGACTTAGTCATCAATTGCCTGATCCGGTTGTGGACTCTATGCGAGAACTTCAACGGGAAATAGAACGTTTGCGTGCAGAAATGTCTGATTTGAAGGATGGGGCATCTGCTCAGAAACATCAGGTGACCCAAGAGAATAAATTAGAAAAATGATTTTCATGAGGGAGGAACATAACAATGCCGCTTCAAATTTATAATACAATGACGAGGAGTCGGGAGCCTTTTGTGCCACTGGAGCCTGGAAAGGTTAAAATGTATGTATGCGGACCTACCGTGTATGATTACATTCATATTGGCAATGCACGACCTGTAATTGTATTTGACGTGGTGCGCAGCTACCTGGAGTACTTGGGCTATGATGTAAACTATGTGGTGAATTTTACGGATGTCGATGATAAATTAATCCGCAAAGCTCGGGAACTTGATATGGAGGTTTCGGCAGTTGCTGAGAAATTTATTGCTGCCTACCATGAGGATCTGGCAGGATTGAATGTTCCTGCTGCCAGTATGAACCCTCGTGTAACAGAGAGCATGGACCTGATTATTGATTTTATTAAGGAATTGGTAGACAAGGACTATGCCTATGAGAATGATGGCGATGTGTTCTATCGAACCAAAAAGTTCAAAGATTACGGACAACTGTCAGGTCAAAATCTGGAAGAGCTTCAGTTCGGTATTCGCATCAATGTGGATGAACGCAAGGAAAATGCTGAGGACTTTGTACTCTGGAAGGCAGCGAAACCGGGCGAAATTTATTGGTCGAGCCCTTGGGGAGATGGACGACCAGGCTGGCATATCGAATGCTCTGCTATGGCTCGCCATTATTTGGGGGATACATTGGATATTCATGGGGGCGGACAGGATCTGCAATTTCCGCATCATGAATGTGAATGCGCACAATCCGAAGTGATCACGGGTAAGCCATTATCTCGCTACTGGATGCATAACGGCTATATTCGCATAGATAATGAAAAAATGTCGAAATCACTCGGTAATGGTATTTTGGTTAAAGATTTGCGCGCTCATCACAAGCCGGAGGCTTTACGTTATTTTATGTTGTCGACGCATTACCGGAATCCGCTGAACTACAACCAAGAGACTATGAGTCAGGCGGAGAACAGTGTCGAGCGGATCGCCAATGCAGTTGCCAATGTGAAGCATCGTTTAGCTAATGCGCTGGAAGGTAATGGGGGAGTATCGGCGGAACTGCAAACGAAGCTCGACGGAATTTTGCAGCAGTTTGGCGAAAAAATGAATGATGATTTCAATACACCTGATGCGATTACTGCTGTATTTGATTGGGTTAGCGAAGCAAACCATTTGTTGCAGCGAGATGTCGTACATCAGGCTGAACTACAAGCTGTATTGCATACCTTTCATTCGATGAATAACGTACTTCGCATTTATTCGGAACCCAGTGAAGAGTTGCTGGATGACGAAATTGAGCAATTAATTGCAGAACGTGTCGAAGCTCGTAAGACCAAAAACTGGGGTAGAGCTGACGAAATTCGCGATCTGTTGGCTGCAAAAGGCATTGTGCTTGAAGATACGGCGCAGGGTATGCGGTGGCGGCGAAAATGAGTGATAAGCCACTGAACTCAGGAGCATCGGCAGGTACGGGGAACTGGTTCCCGTACCCTGCGTCCAAGCCAGCTCGTTTGATGCCTCCCATTGCACTAGCTTATATTGGTGATGCAGTATATGAGGTAGCTGTCCGGCAATATTTGTTGGCACAGCCCAACCTGCGTCCAAATCATCTGCACCGCCGAGCCACAGGGCTAGTCTCCGCCAAGGCGCAGAGTCGCATGTTGGGGCTATTGGAAAAGGTACTGACGGAAGAAGAACGCGATATTGTCCGACAAGGAAGAAATGCTAAATCAGGAAGTTTGCCCAAAAATGCTGATGTGCTTGAGTATCGGCACGCCACTGCACTGGAAGGGTTGATTGGATCTCTTTATTGTGATGGACATTTGGACAGATTAAGAGAGTTGATTACGTACGGAATTGCACAAATGGAAAATACAGAAAAATCATAAATGGGAACGGACTGGATGGAACAAGCATCGGCCGTGTCCCGGGAGGAAGCTAGAGATGGAAGAAGAATGGATTGCCGGTAAGCATTCGGTAACGGAGGCATTGCGTTCAGGCAGAACGATAAATAAAATATGGATTGCGGATAATGCACAAAAACATTTGACGCTGCCGATTACAGCCGAGGCCAAAAAAGCAGGAATTATTGTCTTGCAGGTGGACAAGCGTAAGCTGGATCAAATGGTTCCGGGCATTCAGCATCAGGGAGTGGTCGCGCAAGCTGCGCCTTTTGCCTATGTTGAAGTGGAAGAATTGCTCGCCACTGCTCGTGATAAGGGAGAAGAGCCGTTTTTAATTTTGCTGGATGAGATTGAAGATCCTCATAATTTGGGCTCCATCCTTCGTACAGCGGACTGTACTGGAGCACATGGTGTTATTGTGCCGAAAAGGCGCTCTGCAGCTGTAACTGTAACAGTGTCCAAAACATCGGCAGGTGCTGTGGAGTACGTCCCGGTGGCGCGTGTAAACAATCTGGGACAAACCATTGATCGTCTTAAAGAAGAAGGTGTATGGGTAGTTGGTACGGATGTTACAGCGACAGATCCTGTCTTTGGGAATGGAGTATTCACGGGGCCAGTAGCCATTGTCATTGGTAACGAAAATAAAGGAATGGGCCGTTTGATCCGTGAAAAATGCGATGTACTCGTCAAGCTGCCAATGGCGGGGCAAATTAATTCCCTTAATGCTTCTGTAGCTGCGGGTGTTGTCATGTACGAAGTATTGCGCGGACGACAGGCACGGGGCTAACGATATGGCTGACACGCGGGATGTTCTGCTTGTGGACGGTTACAACATGATTGGAGCCTGGCCCGAACTTTCCGCACTGGTACAATCTGGTATGCAGGAAGCGAGGGACAGACTTCTTGAACGACTGGCGGATCATCAGGCGTATTCCGGCAGAAGAGTCATCGTCGTATTTGATGCTTACAGGGTGCCAGGATTAGGTAAAACTTTTGCTCAGAGCAAAGTCCAGATTTATTTTACCAGAGAAAAAGAAACTGCCGATGAGTGCATCGAGCGATTGGTTCGGGAGCTGAGCAGTAAAAGAAGAAGTATTTACGTAGCGACAAGCGATCAGGTAGAGCAACATGTCGCATTTGGACAAGGTGCACTCAGGGTGTCGGCGCGGGAATTACTGATCGAGATTGAGGAATCCGAAAGGGAAGTGCAGAAGCGAATCCAGCAGGATAGTGCCAAATTGTCCCGTAACTCGCTAGATGCCAAACTGAGTCCGGAGCTTCGAAAGTTGTTTGAACGATGGAGAAGAGAATAAACCAATAATTGGGGACTCCTCCATTTTGAAACCATTGACAATTTTGTTAGTGCTCTTCTTTTTTAGGTTGTTGTGGTTGACGGTATCAGGTTACATCGCGTATACTTGTCGTATATTTGAGAGAGTAACGGGTACCTTGCGTTGCAGCCGGAGGGATTGTTAGTGAGTGTGGACCTCAAGGATATCATGTTGTCAAAGTTTGATTACAAAAATGATGAAGACATTGTCGGAGCAGTCCATGAAGGTGATGGGGAAGCGCTGGAGTTTCTGATTAACAAATACCGGAACTTTGTGCGGGCCAAGGCCAGATCCTACTTCTTGATTGGTGCTGATCGCGAGGATATTATTCAGGAGGGCATGATTGGTCTCTACAAATCCATTCGTGATTTTAAGGGAGACAAGCTTGCTTCGTTCAAGGCTTTCGCCGAGTTGTGCATTACACGACAGATTATTACGGCAATTAAGACGGCTACACGACAAAAGCACATTCCTCTGAACTCTTACGTATCTCTGGACAAACCCATCTATGATGAAGAGTCAGACCGCACGTTGCTCGATGTGATTTGCGGAACACAAGTAAGTGACCCTGAAGAGCTGATAATCAATCAGGAAGAGTTTGTGGGCCTTGAGGACAAGATGTCCGAGATTCTGAGCGAGCTGGAACGCAAGGTACTTATGTTGTATCTGGACGGACGTTCGTATCAGGAGATTGCAGAGGATCTTGACCGCCATGTGAAATCCATTGATAACGCGCTGCAACGGGTCAAGCGTAAACTTGAAAAGTATCTGGAAGTAAGAGATAGTTGAAAGTAGAGGCTGACAGGGAAAAGGCTCGAGTCCGAGTCTTTTTTTATTCGTTATAGGTAGGCTATGCAGGTTTATAAGTGTTACAAATGATTTATACTAAAAAAGATGAATAATAGATATCGCCTTGATTTTTGAAGCAGCTTTTCAGAGAACAGTTTTAAAGGATGCACAGATGTTAAAATGCACCACAGCCGGGACTGCGAATTGTATGCAAACATTCGTTGACATGGAAAACCCCGTGTGATAAAGTGTTTTAGGTAGGCCTAAATTCGCGGTTTTTTTTAGGATCAATTATGAGACTTCCGGTGTTGGATGTCTTCGGGAGGTGCACATCATGCGGGTAATTATTACTTTGGCTTGTACAACATGCAAACAAAGAAATTACACAACGACGAAAAACAAGCGTAATCACCCCGACCGCATGGAGATGAAGAAATTCTGTAAGTCCTGTAACGAACAGACTTCTCATCGGGAAACCAGATAGTTTTTGGAGGTGTAGTCGGCGTGAAACGCAGTTTCAAGTCTCTGTTTTCCTTTTTCTCTGAAAGCTGGGCTGAACTCAAGAAGGTTCGCTGGCCCAATCGTAAAGAACTGACCAACTATACGTTGATTGTCATAGGGACAATTGCGTTCGTCACGATTTATTTTTGGGTTCTCGATATCGGCATTTCCGCTGTGATCGAAGCGATTATCTAGGAAGGGTTCCAGGTGGCTTGATATGGAAAAAAGATGGTACGTCGTTCATACCTATTCAGGGTATGAGAACAAAGTCAAAGCCAATTTGGAAAAACGCGTTGAGTCCATGGGCATGGAAGACAAGATATTCCGTGTTCTTGTTCCTATGGAAGAAGAACTGGTAACCAAGGACGGTAAGAAAAAAACCGTTATGCGTAAAGTCTACCCTGGTTATGTCTTAGTCGAAATGGTCCAAACCGACGACTCTTGGTATGTTGTACGCAATACACCAGGTGTTACGGGATTTGTAGGGTCGACAGGCTCGGGTTCCAAACCGACGCCATTGCTTCCAGAAGAAGTTGAACAGATTCTGAAGCATATGGGCATGGTAGAGCCGAAACCGAAGATTGAATTCGATGTTAAGGAATCCGTGCGAATTAAAGTTGGTCCTTTTGCGAATTTTGTGGGCTCCGTGGAAGAAATTTTGGTTGAGAAGAGCAAGCTTAAGGTTCACGTCAACATGTTTGGACGGGAAACCCCGCTTGAGTTGGATTATACTCAAGTGGAGAAAATATAGATTTTTCTTACAGGTTTCTTGTGGGAGGATCGATAGGTCCGTCTACCACTATTGAGTCAAGGAGGTGTCATCCATGGCAAAAAAGGTAATTAAAATGGTAAAACTGCAGATTCCTGCAGGGAAAGCTAATCCAGCGCCTCCAGTAGGTCCAGCTTTGGGTCAAGCAGGTGTCAACATCATGGCATTCTGTAAAGAGTTCAATGCTCGTACTGCTGATCAAGCAGGCCTGATTATTCCGGTTGAAATTTCGGTATTTGAGGATCGTTCTTTTACGTTCATCACCAAAACTCCACCGGCTGCTGTTCTGTTGAAAGTTGCTGCTAAAATCGAAAAAGGTTCCGGTGAACCGAATAAAACGAAAGTTGCAACTGTAAATCGCGCTGCTGTTCGTCAAATTGCAGAGCAAAAAATGCCTGACCTTAACGCAGCTTCCGTAGAATCGGCAATGCGTATGGTTGAAGGTACTGCTCGCAGCATGGGTATCACCATCGTAGATTAATTTTATTAATCTACGTGTGCCGGCAGTTTGACTGTCCGGCAAGTGTGGGAGGAATATCCGCTAATACCACATAAGGAGGAAAACATTATGGCTAAACATGGTAAGAAGTACCTGGAAGCTGCTAAGCTGATTGACAGCGAAGCAACTTACGAGCCTTTAGAAGCCGTTGAACTGGTGAAAAAGGCTGCGACTGCTAAATTCGACGAAACCGTTGAAGCAGCAGTTCGTCTGGGCGTAGATTCCCGTAAACAAGACCAGGCTGTTCGTGGTGTTGTTGTCCTGCCGCATGGTACGGGTAAAACACAACGCGTTCTGGTATTTGCAAAAGGTGACAAAGTGAAAGAAGCGGAAGCGGCTGGCGCTGATTTTGTTGGCGATCAAGATATGATCAACAAAATCCAACAAGGCTGGTTCGAATTCGACGTCTGCGTTGCGACACCTGATATGATGAGTGAGGTTGGTAAACTGGGTCGTTTGCTCGGTGGTAAAGGTTTGATGCCTAACCCTAAAGCAGGCACAGTTACTTTCGACGTTGCCAAGGCTGTTCAAGAAATTAAAGCCGGTAAAATCGAATACCGTCTCGACAAAGCCGGTCAAATTCACGCGCCAATCGGCAAAGCTTCCTTCAGTGCTGAACAGCTGAACGAGAATCTTAAAGCCTTGGTTGAAGCCTTGAACCGTGCGAAGCCAGCGGCTGCTAAAGGTGTATACCTGAAAAACATCGCTATTTCTTCGACTATGGGACCAAGTGCACGTGTGAACGCATCTGTTTATAGATAATATTTTGATTGACATGTTCAATCCAATTTGTTATTCTATAAAAGTTGTGAGTCCTTGTGACTGACCATTAAAGTTGAATATGCTTACCGTAGACAGTAGGTGCCTTTGGGCTTAATTTCCTACCGAGGTGTTATGATAGAACGTTTCATGTGACGGGCTTGTCCCGTCCATGTAGATTTATCAAGCCTTCGTACTCTACGGAGGCTTTTTTCATGCTTATGAAAGCAAGCTTTGTAAGATCACCAGAGTGGGTGCTTCGAACAAAGCGGATAAATTGATCAGGAGGTGTACAGTTTGGCAAATGCAAAGGTGATTCAAGCAAAACAAGAAGCTGTTGAAGTTGTAGCTGCAAAATTGCGCGAGAGCGTAACGACTGTGGTTGCAGACTATCGCGGTCTGAATGTTGCCCAAGTAACTGAGCTGCGTAAGCAGCTTCGCGAAGCCGGAATCGAATTTCAAGTGCTGAAAAACACACTGCTCCGCCGTGCAACTGCGGCAGCAGAATTGACTGAACTGGACGCAGTATTGACAGGTCCTACTGCAATCGCGTTCGGCAAAGATGATGCAGTGTCTGCAGCTAAAATCTTGAACGATTTCGCTAAGAAGAACAATGCACTGGAACTGAAAGGTGCAGTTGTAGAAGGTCGCGTTATCGGTGTTGAGGAAATCAAAGCACTGGCAGAACTGCCATCCCGCGAAGGTCTCCTTTCCATGCTCCTCAGCGTGCTTCAAGCTCCTGTGCGCAACTTCGCGCTTGCAGTTAAAGCTGTTGCAGAAAAAGAAGAGCAAAGCGCATAAGTTAGGGATTAAACCTGCTGTATAGCAGTTGAGAACAAAAAAATACGAATTTAAATGGAGGTTCAACCATGAGTAAAGAGCAAATCTTGGAAGCAATTAAAGGTATGTCCGTATTGGAACTGAACGATCTCGTGAAAGCAATCGAAGAAGAATTCGGCGTAACTGCAGCAGCTCCAGTAGCTGTAGCAGGTGGCGCAGCAGGTGGCGCAGCTGAAGCTGAGCAATCCGAGTTCGACGTAATCTTGACAAGCGCTGGCGCTTCCAAAATCAACGTTATCAAAGCAGTTCGCGAAATCACAGGTCTTGGCCTGAAAGAAGCAAAAGAACTGGTTGACAACGCTCCAAAACCACTGAAAGAAAAAATCGCTAAAGAAGAAGCTGAATCCATTAAAGCAAAATTGGAAGAAGCAGGCGCTTCTGTAGAAGTAAAATAATTGACTGCTTTCTAGCAGACAATGGACTAAAACAAACCCCTTGAGGTGATCTTCAAGGGGTTTGTTGCTGTAAAACGGTAGTACCAGCATGTCTGAAAGGTTATTGTAAAGGCTATGATGGTAGTACAACCGAAAGAGGTGGGCATGAATGGCTGATCATTATTACTCCAAGCGGCCAGAGACGGCGCATGAACGACGGAGCCTGGAAACAGTGCTGCGGGGGCGGTCATACCGTTTTGCCAGCGATTCAGGCGTTTTTTCGAAGCAGGGAATTGATTACGGGAGTCGTGTGCTGATTGAAGCGATGCAGCTTCCTGCACAAGCCTCGGTATTGGATGTAGGATGCGGTTACGGCCCGATTGGTCTGGCGGCAGCCGCGCTTGTCCCAGAGGGACACGTTACAATGGTTGATATTAATGAGCGAGCCGTTCAACTTGCGATAGAGAATGCGGAACGTAATGGGGTTAAGAATGTCACCATTAAGCAAAGCGATTTGTTTGCGGAAGTGAAGGATGAACGCTTTGACGTGATCTTGACGAATCCTCCTATACGTGCAGGAAAAGAAACAGTGCATACCATTTTTGAGCTTGCTTATGAGCATTTAAACGAAGGTGGAGCTTTGTGGGTAGTTATTCAGAAAAAGCAGGGGGCCCCTTCGGCGAGTGCTAAGATAGAGAGCCTTTTCGGTCATGTAGAGGAAGTTACAAAGGATAAAGGTTATCGAATTTTGAAGGCTGAAAAAAGTTTTTAAGAAAATGCAATAGGACCATTGACTTGAATCCTGGTCTGTGATATTATTATAAAATGTCAGTATTAGGATGCCCTCCATGGCTTTAGTTTGTTGAAATGTCAATAGATTTATGCGTAGTAGGTATAGTATTTATCTCTATTACGTATAATACAACCATTTTGGGCAAATCTACAAGTGATGAAGATCTTCCGGTAAGAGGATTCTGCAGATACGGTGCTCTTTTTTCGAATGCATTCGAGTAAGGGCTTTTCTGTATTTGTAAGATTGAATCTTCTGTATGTGTCTTATTATAAGGTCACAAACAGAGGTTCGCAATGTATTTTTAAAGTGAGTAGACATGAGGGGTGAGTTTAAGTTGGCAGGACATCTTGTTCAATATGGTCGACGCACTCGGCGCAGTTATGCACGTATTAATGAGGTACTCGAGGTTCCGAACCTGATTGAGATCCAACAAAAATCCTATGATTGGTTTTTGGAGGAAGGATTACGGGAAATGTTTCGGGATATTTCGCCAATTCAGGATTTCACTGGAAATCTGATTTTGGAGTTTATCGACTATTCTCTCGGAGAACCCAAATATACCGTTGACGACGCAAAGGAACGCGACGTTACGTATGCAGCACCGCTTCGGGTAAAAGTCCGGCTTATTAATAAAGAAACCGGCGAAGTGAAAGAGCAGGAAGTATTCATGGGAGACTTCCCGCTGATGACTGAAACGGGTACGTTTATTATTAACGGTGCGGAACGGGTTATTGTCAGCCAGTTGGTTCGCTCTCCCAGCGTCTATTTCAGCACAAAAGTCGACAAGAATGCGAAAACAACATACACCGCAACGGTAATTCCTAACCGGGGGGCTTGGCTCGAACTGGAGATGGATGCGAAGGATATTATCTATGTCCGGATTGACCGTACCCGTAAAATTCCGGTTACGGTGTTGCTGCGTGCGCTTGGCTTTGGCACTGATGCTGAGATTCTGGATTTGCTCGGCAATGACGAATATATCCGCAACACACTTGATAAAGACAACACGGATTCCACCGAGAAAGCGCTGATCGAAATTTATGAGCGTCTTCGTCCGGGTGAGCCACCTACACTGGATAACGCAAAGAGCTTGTTAGTTGCGCGCTTCTTTGATCCAAAACGTTATGATCTGGCCAACGTAGGCCGTTACAAAATCAATAAAAAGCTTCACATCAAAAACCGTCTGTTCAATCAGCGGCTTGCTGAGACTTTGATTGATACAACAACTGGTGAAATCATCGCTGAAGCTGGTCAAATGGTGGATCGCCGCCTGTTGGACGAGATTTTGGCCCAGCTCGAGGAATCAGTAGGACATCGTACGTATCATGTTGCTAGTGGTGTGTTAGAAAGTAATGATATTCCACTTCAGACGATCGATGTATTCTCACCAATTGAGGACGGTAAAGTAGTCAAACTGATTGCTAACGGAAATATTGATAAATCGGTTAAGAATATTACGCCTGCCGATATTATTTCCTCCATCAGTTATTTTATTAACTTGCTTCACGGAATCGGAAGTACGGACGATATTGACCATTTGGGTAACCGTCGTTTGCGTTCTGTAGGTGAGTTGCTCCAAAACCAGTTCCGTATCGGTTTGTCCCGTATGGAACGCGTAGTGCGCGAAAGAATGTCGATTCAGGATGCTAATGTAATTACGCCACAGGCATTGATTAACATACGTCCAGTAATTGCTTCGATTAAAGAGTTCTTTGGTAGCTCGCAGCTGTCTCAGTTTATGGATCAGACGAATCCGCTTGCTGAATTAACGCACAAACGTCGTCTGTCCGCACTCGGACCCGGCGGTTTGACGCGCGAACGCGCGGGCATGGAAGTGCGTGACGTCCATCCGAGTCACTACGGCCGTATGTGTCCTATCGAGACACCAGAGGGACCAAACATTGGTTTGATCAACTCTTTGTCCACTTTTGCACGCATTAACGAGTATGGATTTATCGAAGCTCCTTATCGTTGGGTAGATCCAAAAACCGGAAAAGTTACAGACCAGATTGATTACCTGACTGCTGATGAAGAAGATAACTACATTGTAGCTCAGGCGAATGCGGAATTGACGGAGGAAAACACCTTTAAGGATGAGGTTGTCATTGTCCGTTATAACAAACAGTCTGATAACATTATTCCGATGGCTAGTAGCCGTGTCGATTACATGGACGTATCGCCTAAACAGGTCGTATCGGTCGCGACTGCACTGATTCCGTTCTTGGAGAATGATGACTCTAACCGCGCATTGATGGGTTCCAACATGCAGCGTCAGGCTGTCCCGCTTCTGATTCCGAAGTCTCCATTGGTCGGAACAGGAATGGAGCACAAGTCTGCAAAAGATTCCGGTGTTTGCGTTGTATCCAAATACAACGGAGTTATCGAACGTTCTTCGGCTAACGAAATTTGGTTGCGTCGTATCGAAACTGTAGATGGCGCTGAAGTGAAGGGCGACATTGTTAAGTATAAATTACACAAATTTATGCGATCTAACCAAGGAACTTGCATCAACCAACGTCCGATTGTGAACAGAGGAGATATTGTCAAAGTTGGCGATATTCTTGCGGATGGTCCATCTACAGAGATGGGTGAGTTGGCGTTGGGACGTAACGTTGTCGTTGCCTTCATGACTTGGGAAGGTTACAACTACGAGGATGCGATCTTGCTGAGTGAGAAACTGGTTAAGGAAGATGTATACACCTCAATCCATATTGAGGAATACGAATCCGAGGCTCGTGACACGAAGCTTGGACCTGAAGAAATCACTCGCGACATTCCAAATGTCGGTGAAGAAGCGCTTCGCAACTTGGATGAGCGTGGAATCATACGTATTGGTGCTGAAATTGGCGCAGGTGACATTCTCGTTGGTAAAGTAACACCTAAAGGTGTGACTGAATTGACAGCTGAAGAACGTCTCTTACACGCAATCTTTGGTGAGAAGGCACGCGAGGTTCGCGATACTTCTTTGAGAGTTCCTCACGGAACAGACGGGATTGTTGTAGATGTAAAGGTATTTACACGTGAAAATGGCGATGAACTGCCACCAGGTGTAAATCAGTTGGTTCGAGTATATATTGCTCAAAAACGTAAAATCTCCGAAGGCGATAAAATGGCTGGACGTCACGGTAACAAGGGTGTCGTTGCCCGTATTCTGCCTGAAGAAGATATGCCGTTCCTGCCGGATGGCACACCAGTACAGGTCGTTCTGAACCCGCTGGGCGTACCTTCACGGATGAACATCGGACAGGTGCTTGAAGTCCATCTGGGTATGGCTGCAATGCGTCTTGGTATTCATGTGGCAACTCCAGTATTCGATGGTGCCAAGGAATATGACGTATTCGATACAATGGAAGAGGCAGGCATGCAGCGTAATGGTAAGACTGTGTTGTATGACGGACGTACGGGTGATCGTTTTGAACGTGAAGTTACTGTCGGTGTCATGCACATGATCAAACTGGCGCACATGGTCGATGATAAAATCCATGCTCGTTCTACAGGTCCTTACTCTCTCGTTACGCAACAACCATTGGGTGGTAAAGCTCAATTCGGTGGACAGCGCTTCGGAGAGATGGAAGTATGGGCATTGGAAGCCTACGGCGCAGCGTACACGCTTCAGGAAATTTTGACTGTGAAATCTGATGATGTGGTTGGACGTGTTAAAACTTACGAATCCATTGTCAAAGGTGAAAATGTACCTGAACCGGGTGTTCCAGAATCATTTAAGGTCTTGATCAAAGAGCTGCAAAGCTTGGGTATGGACGTGAAGATTCTGTCTGAAGACGAACAAGAGATCGAAATGAGAGAGCTTGATGATGAGGATGACACAACCGGCGATAAGCTGAGTTTGAATCTGGAAGGCTCTGAGGTTGGCGTAGAGTAGTTTGACTGCTGACTGACTCATATCAGCTTTGTTATATACCTTGATCCATTCTAGGATGGATCAGGTTTCTTGATACCGCCCGGTGCTGCTGGGCGGTATCAAACCTAAAAACTCAGGATTTAGTTAAGGAGGGTTGCTCCTTGTTGGACGTTAACAATTTCGAATATATGAAAATCGGGCTTGCTTCCCCCGAAAAGATTCGTTCTTGGTCCCGCGGAGAAGTCAAAAAACCGGAGACGATTAACTATCGTACGCTTAAACCGGAAAAAGAAGGACTATTTTGCGAGAAAATTTTCGGACCTACGAAAGACTGGGAATGTCATTGCGGTAAGTACAAACGTGTACGCTATAAAGGTGTTGTCTGTGACCGTTGTGGAGTAGAAGTTACTCGCGCTAAGGTTCGCCGTGAGCGTATGGGTCATATTGAGTTGGCTGCTCCTGTATCGCACATTTGGTACTTTAAAGGCATTCCAAGTCGTATGGGTCTTGCTCTTGATATGTCTCCAAGATCTCTGGAAGAGATCATTTACTTCGCATCTTATGTTGTAACCGATCCAGGAGATACGCCTTTGGAGAAAAAGCAACTCCTGTCCGAGAAAGAATACCGTAGCTACCGTGAGAAATACGGCTATGGCTTCCAGGCAGGTATGGGTGCTGAAGCGGTTAAAAAGCTTCTTCAAGATTTGGATATAGACAAAGAGTTAGAATTCTTGAAAGAAGAGCTACGTACAGCTCAAGGACAACGTCGTAACCGTGCGATCAAACGCCTTGAAGTTATTGAGGCATTCCGTAACTCCGGCAACCAACCGGATTGGATGATCATGGACGTACTTCCTGTTATTCCTCCTGAGCTTCGTCCGATGGTACAGTTGGATGGTGGTCGTTTCGCTACCTCTGACCTTAACGACTTGTATCGTCGTGTTATTAACCGTAATAACCGTCTGAAACGGTTGTTAGATCTAGGTGCGCCAGATATTATCGTGCAAAATGAAAAACGGATGTTGCAGGAAGCTGTTGACGCCTTGATTGATAATGGTCGTCGTGGTCGTCCTGTTACAGGTCCAGGTAACCGTCCTTTGAAATCCCTCAGCCACATGCTGAAAGGTAAACAAGGACGTTTCCGTCAGAACTTGCTCGGAAAACGTGTTGACTACTCTGGTCGTTCCGTTATCGTTGTAGGCCCGTACTTGAAAATGTATCAATGCGGTTTGCCAAAAGAAATGGCACTGGAACTGTTCAAACCTTTTGTTATGAAGGAACTGGTGAACAAAGGTTTGGCGCACAATATCAAGAGCGCGAAGCGTAAAGTAGAGCGTGTGAGTGCAGAAGTATGGGATGTGCTGGAAGAAGTAATCAAGGAGCATCCAGTTCTTCTGAACCGTGCCCCTACGCTGCATAGACTCGGTATCCAGGCGTTCGAACCGATTTTGGTTGAAGGCCGTGCGATTCGTCTGCATCCGCTCGTATGTACTGCATATAATGCCGACTTTGACGGTGACCAAATGGCTGTTCACGTTCCGTTGTCTGCGGAAGCCCAAGCTGAAGCTCGTTTGCTTATGCTAGCATCCGGCAACATTTTGAATCCGAAAGACGGCAAGCCAGTTGTTACACCTTCCCAGGATATGGTTCTTGGTTCTTTCTATCTGACTATGGATAACAAAGAAGAAGAAGGAAGCAATATGATCCTTCGCAACATGAATGAAGCTATATCGGCCTACCAACGTGGTACAGCAGGACTTCATGCTCGTGTAGCTATTCCGGTTAAAGCTTTGAATAAAACGAGCTTTACGGAAAAACAACAGGAAGCGATGTTGATCACAACGGTTGGTAAAATTATCTTTAATGAAATTTTCCCGGCAAGCTTCCCGTACATCAATGATGCTACCCGTGCGAACCTGCTTTATGGTACTGCGGAGGAGTTCTTTGTTTACGAGAAGGGTGTAAATCTTACAGAAGCCATTCAAAACGCTCCGCAAGCTAGCGGGGTAGGCAAGGATTACCTTGGTAATATCATTGCCCGTTGTTTTGAGACTTACCATACAACAGAAACAGCTGTAATTCTGGATAAAATCAAGCAGCTTGGCTTTACGTATTCCACTCGTGCAGGGGTAACCGTTGCTGTATCGGACGTAATCGTGCCGGTGGAAAAACAAGAGATTCTTAAGGGATCCGAAGACAAAGCGCAAGTTGTAACGAATCAGTACCGTCGTGGTCTGATTACGAATGAAGAACGCTATGACCGGATTATCGATATTTGGTCTAAAGCCAAAGATGATATTACCGAAGTATTGATGAAGTCCATGGATCGCTACAACTCCATCATGATGATGGTGGACTCCAAAGCGCGGGGTAACAAATCACAGATTACTCAGCTCGGCGGTATGCGTGGTCTGATGGCCAATCCATCCGGACGTATTATCGAACTCCCAATCAAATCAAACTTCCGTGAAGGTCTGACAGTACTCGAGTACTTCATCTCCACTCACGGAGCGCGTAAAGGTTTGGCGGATACAGCCCTTCGTACGGCTGACTCTGGTTACCTGACTCGTCGTCTCGTAGATGTGGCGCAGGATGTTATCGTGCGCGAAGAAGACTGCGGAACGGATAAAGGCTTCACAGTAAGTCGTATCCAGGACGGTAAAGAAGTAATTGAGGATCTCTATGACCGTCTAGAAGGTCGCTATTGCTTTGAAACTGTACGTCATCCTGAGACTGGCGAGATTTTGGCTAGACGTAACGAATTGATTGACTCCGACAAAGCTGAAGCGATTGTTAAAGCTGGTGTACACAAAGTTCAGATTCGTTCTGTATTAAGTTGCCGTGCTAAACATGGCGTCTGCAAGAAATGTTACGGTCGCAATCTGGCTACTGGTAAACACGTTGAGATTGGTGAAGCAGTTGGTATCATCGCTGCACAATCCATCGGTGAGCCAGGAACACAGCTTACTATGCGTACGTTCCACACAGGCGGCGTAGCGGGTGACGATATTACACAAGGTTTGCCTCGTATCCAGGAGCTTTTTGAAGCACGTAATCCTAAAGGTCAGGCAACTATTAGTGAAATTGACGGTACAGTTAAAGAAGTTCGTGAAGGTAAAGACCGCCGTGAGATCGACATTCAGGGTGAAGCCGAAACGAAAACATACTCAGTAACGTATGGTTCCCGCCTGCGCGTAAGCGAAGGTATGACTGTTGAAGCTGGGGACGAACTGACGGATGGTTCGATTGATCCTAAAGAAATGCTACGTATTAAAGGTATTCGCGGGGTACAGAACTATATCCTTCAGGAAGTTCAACGCGTATACCGGAACCAGGGCGTAGAAATCAACGACAAGCACGTAGAAGTTATGATTCGTCAAATGTTGCGTAAAATCCGTATCATTGATGCGGGCGACACGATCTTACTTCCAGGCTCCTTTGTTGATGTCCATGAGTATGAAAATGCAAACAAGATAGCGATTCTCAGCGGCCAAGAACCAGCGGTAGCCAAGCCGGTACTGCTCGGTATTACCAAGGCATCTCTGGAAACTGACTCCTTCTTGTCAGCAGCATCCTTCCAGGAAACTACTCGTGTCCTGACTGATGCAGCTATTAAAGGCAAGGTCGATCAGTTGCTTGGACTGAAAGAGAACGTAATTATTGGTAAATTGATTCCTGCGGGAACAGGTATGAACCGTTACCGTAGCGTGAAATTTGCCCAACCGGAAGAGGGGCAGTCTCCATCTGAGGAGCTCGAACCAATTTCGGCCGAGTAATATGAAAATGGTATGCTTGCCGGAACACCGTAGACATAAGCTTTGCATAAAAGCTACAGCAGACGGTGCTCCGGTGCTTTTCAAAAATGAATCGTACTATTCTGTTTAAATGAATTATAGTTTATAATTGTCTTGACATTACTTATAGTCAATGCTAATATAGCAAAGGTGCGTGAGCAGCCTATATGCTATTGGGTCTTTTCGGAGGAATGAGATATGTCTAAAGAACAAGGACTGCAAGATGCTCATGTCAAAATCGGTACCAAACAAACCATTCGTATGGTAGAATTGGGCTTTGCCTCAGAAGTATATGTGGCAGAAGACGCAGATCAGCGTCTCACTTCCAACATCATTGCTTTGTGCAACAAGCAAGGAGTCAAAGTGACTCTCGTAGACACAATGAAAAATCTCGGAGCTGCATGTGGGATTGAAGTGGGAGCCGCAATGGCTGCTATCGTAAAACAATAGGGTAAGGAACGTTTTTGTCTAAGGAATTGTTATTCTTGGCGGCAAAGACTTTTCATTTGTTCTTTTATGAACCGCCTGGGTCTGTGGGCTTAGATAAGGTTTGTAAAGTAACAGCAAAAATTGAGGAAGGGGGTGGCAACCAACATGCCAACTATTAACCAACTGGTTCGTAAAGGACGTCAAGCCAAAATCGAGAAATCGAAATCACCGGCTTTGCAAAAAGGTTTTAATGCCTTGAAACGTGAAGCTACCGACATCAGTGCCCCGCAAAAACGCGGAGTGTGCACTCGTGTAGGTACTATGACTCCGAAAAAACCAAACTCCGCACTTCGTAAATATGCTCGTGTTCGCTTGACGAACCGTGTAGAGGTGACTGCTTACATTCCAGGTATTGGACATAACCTTCAAGAACACAGCGTAGTGCTGATTCGCGGCGGTCGTGTAAAAGACCTTCCGGGTGTGCGTTACCACATCGTTCGCGGTGCTTTGGATACTGCAGGCGTAAACAACCGCATGCAAGCTCGTTCCAAATACGGCGCAAAACGCCCTAAAGCTAAAAAATCCTAATGAATATAAACCGCGTATGTCGGTTTAACATGTAAGAAAGGGGGATATCCATGCCACGCAAAGGTCCAGTTACCAAAAGAGACGTGTTGCCAGATCCGGTATACAACAGCAAGTTGGTTACCCGCTTGATCAACCGCATCATGCTCGACGGAAAACGAGGCGTTGCTCAAAGCATTCTGTACAATGCGTTCAAGCTTATCCAAGAACGTACGGGGAATGACCCGATGGAAGTTTTTGAAGCAGCTATCAAGAATATCATGCCAGTCCTGGAAGTTAAAGCACGCCGTGTCGGCGGTGCCAACTACCAAGTACCAATCGAGGTAAAACCAGAAAGACGTACGTCCCTGGGATTACGTTGGCTCGTAAACTACTCCCGCAACCGCGGTGAGAAAACCATGGAAGAGCGTTTGGCGGCTGAAATTATTGATGCTTCCAACAACACAGGCGCTTCCGTGAAAAAACGTGAAGACACGCACAAAATGGCTGAAGCGAACAAAGCGTTTGCTCACTATCGTTGGTAGGATTCAGCTCAAAAAAATAACTTCAATTTTGAAGGGAGACCCATTTCATGGCAAGAGAGTTCTCCTTGAAAAATACACGTAATATCGGGATCATGGCTCATATTGACGCGGGTAAAACCACAACAACAGAGCGGATCTTGTTCTACACAGGCCGTACGCACAAAATCGGTGAAGTTCACGAAGGCGCTGCGACAATGGACTGGATGGAACAAGAACAAGAGCGCGGAATCACGATTACTTCCGCTGCGACGACCGCTGCCTGGAAAGGTCACCGCGTCAATATCATCGACACCCCGGGGCACGTTGACTTCACTGTTGAAGTTGAACGTTCCCTTCGTGTATTGGACGGAGCAGTTGGTGTTTTCAGTGCGAAAGAAGGCGTTGAGCCTCAGTCCGAAACCGTATGGAGACAGGCTGATCGCTACGGCGTTCCACGGATCGCATATGTAAACAAAATGGATATCATTGGTGCCGACTTCCTGAATGTTGTCTCTGACATGCGTGATCGCCTTCAAGCGAACGCAGTTGCGATTCAATTGCCAATCGGCGCAGAAAATGATTTTACTGGTATTATCGATATCGTTGAACAAAAAGCTCATATGTACAAAGATGATCTTGGTCAAGATATCGAAGAAGTAGAAGTTCCTGCGGAATTCAAAGATCAAGTTGAAGAACTTCGTAATGAATTGATCGAGAAGGTTGCTGAACTGGACGAAGAATTGACAATGAAATACCTGGAAGGCGAAGAAATTTCGGTTGCCGAAATTAAAGCCGCTCTCCGTAAAGGTGTTGTAGAAGTTAAAATCTTCCCAGTTATCTGTGGATCTTCTTACCGCAATAAAGGTGTTCAGCTGATGTTGGATGCTGTTCTCGACTATTTGCCGGCTCCTATTGATGTGCCAAGTATTCAAGGACATTTGGAAGACGGTACGGAAGTTGAACGTCACTCTTCCGATGAAGAGCCATTCTCCGCATTAGCATTCAAAATCATGACGGATCCTTACGTTGGTAAGTTGACATTCTTCCGCGTATACTCCGGTGTTCTTCAATCCGGTTCTTACGTATTGAATGCAACAAAAGGTAAACGCGAACGTATCGGACGTATTCTTCAAATGCATGCGAACAGTCGTCAAGAAATCACTGTAGTTTACTCTGGTGATATTGCGGCTGCCGTAGGTTTGAAAGATACAGGTACAGGTGATACACTGTGTGATGAGAAGAGTCCTGTTATTCTCGAGTCCATGAACTTCCCTGATCCGGTTATCGAAATCGCGGTTGAGCCTAAAACCAAAGCTGACCAAGATAAAATGTCTGTAGCTCTCGGTAAGTTGACTGAAGAGGATCCAACTCTTCGTGCTCATACTAACGAAGAAACAGGTCAAACCATCTTGGCGGGTATGGGTGAGCTTCACTTGGACATCATCATTGACCGTATGCGTCGTGAGTTCAAGGTAGAAACAAATGTGGGTAAACCACAGGTTGCTTACCGTGAAACGTTCCGTGCTCCAGCACGTGTCGAAGGTAAATTCGTTCGTCAGTCCGGTGGTCGTGGTCAATATGGTCACGTATGGGTTGAGTTCGAACCGCTCGAGCCAGGTACTGGTAGTCAATTCGAAAGTAAGGTAGTCGGCGGCTCTGTTCCTAGAGAGTACATCGCTCCTGCTCTTGCTGGTATTGAGGAACAAATGAAAAACGGCGTTATCGCAGGCTTCCCGCTTGTGGACGTTAAAGCTACAATCGTGGACGGATCATACCATGATGTCGATTCCAATGAAATGGCATTTAAAATTGCCGGATCAATGGCGCTGAAAGCAGCGAAAGACAAATGTAAACCAGTATTGCTCGAGCCGATTATGAAAGTTGAAGTAACGGTTCCTGAGGAATATATGGGTGACGTAATGGGTATGTTGAACTCCCGTCGTGGTCGGATTGAAGGTATGGATTCCCGCAGTGGAGCTCAAATCATTCGTGCGAAGGTGCCTTTGTCCGAAATGTTCGGATACTCGACTACACTTCGCTCCGGTACACAAGGACGCGGCGTGTTCTCCATGGAACTCTCTCATTATGAAGAAGTACCGAAGAGCATTGCTGAAGAGATCGTTGCCAAAACCAAAGGCGGCGAGTAATACAATGTATCAGCTGACCGGTATGCTTAAGGTTTTACCAAAAAGACATCCGGCAGCCTAAAATAAAACAAGTTATTGAGGAGGAATTGTTCAAATGGCAAAGGCTAAGTTTGAACGTAACAAACCGCACGTTAATATCGGTACTATTGGTCACGTCGATCATGGTAAAACTACTTTGACTGCTGCAATCACAACTGTATTGTCCAAAACTTACGGTGGTGCTGCTGTAGCATTCGATCAAATCGATAAAGCTCCAGAAGAGCGCGAACGCGGTATCACAATCTCCACTGCACACGTGGAATATGAAACACCTAACCGTCACTATGCACACGTTGACTGCCCAGGTCACGCCGACTATGTTAAAAACATGATCACTGGCGCTGCACAAATGGACGGAGCGATCCTGGTTGTATCCGCAGCTGACGGCCCAATGCCGCAAACTCGTGAGCACATCCTGTTGTCCCGCCAAGTTGGTGTTCCTTACATCGTTGTATTCCTGAACAAATGCGACATGGTTGAAGACGAAGAGTTGCTGGAATTGGTTGAAATGGAAGTTCGCGACTTGCTGAGCGAGTATGACTTCCCAGGCGACGACACTCCAATCACTCGCGGTTCCGCTCGTGAAGCACTGCAAAACCCAGATGGCGACTGGGCTAAGAAAATCGTTGAAATGTTCGAAACAATCGACACTTACATCCCAACTCCAGAACGCGACACTGACAAGCCTTTCCTTATGCCTGTCGAGGACGTATTCTCCATCACTGGTCGTGGTACAGTTGCTACAGGCCGTGTAGAGCGTGGTACAGTTAAAGTGGGCGACGAAATCGAAATCATCGGTATTCAAGAAGAATCTCGTAAATCCGTAGTAACAGGCGTAGAAATGTTCCGTAAATTGCTTGATTCCGCTCAAGCTGGTGACAACATCGGCGCACTGCTTCGCGGTGTAGATCGTGCACAAATCGAGCGTGGTCAAGTATTGGCTAAACCAGGTTCTGTTAACCCACATACAGAATTTTCTGCTCAAATCTACGTTTTGACTAAAGAAGAAGGCGGACGTCACAAACCTTTCTTCACTGGTTACCGTCCACAGTTCTACTTCCGTACAACTGACGTAACTGGTATCATTACTTTGCCAGAAGGTTCTGAAATGGTAATGCCTGGTGACAACATCACGGTTACTGTTCAACTGATCAACCCGATCGCTATCGAAGAAGGAACTAAGTTCTCTATTCGTGAAGGTGGACGTACAGTTGGCGCTGGTGCCGTAGCAACAATCTCCAAATAAGAAGGCTTTAGCCTTTAAATAGAGTAACAGTGTACTGGAACGAGTAACGTTGTATTGGAACGAAGCTAAACGAGCCCCTGCCCTGGTGCGGGGGCTTTTCTCTTGGGAAAAATCGCGAGCTGCGAGCACAACTGCATCTTTTGAAAATAAGGTGCATTGTTTTTTCGTTTTTGCTTGCAATAGGCAGAACTATTCGATATAATAACTAATGTTGTTTGTGACTGTGCGATGATGTGAGAGGTTACTGACACACCCGGCCCCTTTGCCATGGGAGGGCTGTCGGAAAATTTTCACGGAGTATGTCCGATACCAAATTGGGCGATAGAAGGAGGGACTAAAATGGCAAAGCAAAAAATTCGTATTCGTTTGAAAGCTTACGATCATAGAATTCTTGATCAATCCGCTGAGAAAATTGTTGAAACAGCTAAACGTTCGGGCGCAGGTGTATCCGGGCCAATTCCGCTGCCAACTGAAAAACAAATCATTACTATTCTCCGTGCGGTACACAAGTACAAGGATTCTCGGGAACAGTTCGAAATGCGCACACACAAGCGTTTGATCGACATTGTTAACCCGACTCCACAAACTGTGGATGCCTTGATGCGCTTGGACCTGCCGTCCGGTGTAGATATCGAAATTAAATTGTAATATGTAATTAGGAAAAGAAATGAGGTGTCAACATGAAAGGTATCTTAGGAAAAAAACTCGGAATGACTCAAGTGTTTACCCCTGAAGGTAACGTACTTGCTGTTACGGTTATCGAAGCAGGTCCTTGTGTTGTTCTGCAAAAGAAAGATCTGGAAAACGATGGATACGAAGCTATCCAACTCGGTTTCTCTGATAAGAAAGAAAAAAGATCCAACAAACCTGAAGCAGGACATGCGAAAAAAGCAAATACTGCACCTAAGCGCTACGTTCGTGAACTTCGTGGCATCGACCTTGCTGCGTACGAGGTTGGCCAAGAACTGAAGGCTGATGTCTTCACAGAAGGCGAGTTCGTTGACGTAACAGGTATTTCTAAAGGTAAAGGTTTTGCCGGCGTTATCAAACGTTGGGGACAAAGCCGCGGACCAATGGCACACGGATCGCGTTACCACAGAGGTCCAGGTTCTATGGGTTCCATTCAAGCTAACCGCGTTCCTAAAGGTAAACACCTTCCAGGACACATGGGGCATGAAACGGTGACGATCCAACGTCTTGAAGTTGTTAAGATCGATACAGAACGTAATGTATTGCTCGTGAAAGGTTCCATTCCAGGACCTAAAAATAGCTTCGTTAAAGTATTAGAAACGGTGAAAAAATAAACAACTGAAGAAAGGAGGAACACGAAATGCCAAAAGTAGCACTATTTAATATTAGCGGCAGCCAAGTTGGTGAAATTGAATTGAACGACGCAGTGTTCGGTATCGAGCCGAATAAGCACGTTCTTCATGACGCTGTTGTTATGCAATTGGCTTCCCTGCGTCAAGGTACTCACAAAGTAAAAGGACGTTCTGAAGTACGTGGTGGCGGACGTAAACCTTGGAAACAAAAAGGTACTGGCCGCGCTCGTCAAGGTTCGATTCGTGCACCGCAATGGGTTGGTGGCGGTACTGTATTCGGTCCGACTCCACGCAGCTATGCTTACAAATTGCCTAAAAAAGTTCGTCGTCTGGCGATCAAATCGGCGTTGTCATCCAAAGTGATTGAGAATGAAATTATCGTATTGGACGCTCTTACACTGAACGGACCTAAAACGAAAGAATTCGCAGCCATTTTGAATAACCTTAAAGCTGATCGTAAAGCATTGATCGTAGCTCCTAGCTATGATGATAATGTAGCACTGTCCGCTCGTAATATTCCTGGTGTGAAGTTTGTAGCCGCAGACGGCATTAATGTTCTTGATGTGCTCGGACACGACAAACTGATCATTACGAAGGAAGCAGTTCAGAAGGTAGAGGAGGTGCTCGCGTAATGAAGGATCCTCGTGATATTATCAAACGTCCGGTTATCACCGAACGTACGGCTGGTATGATGAATGACTTGAAATACGTTTTCGAGGTTGACATTCGTTCTAACAAAGTCGAAGTTAAAAAAGCAATCGAAGCCATTTTTAACGTGAAAGTAAGTAACGTAAATACGCTTCGTGTTCCAGCAAAACCAAAACGCTACGGACGTCATTCCGGCTATACGAGCGAGTGGAAAAAAGCGTTCGTAACGCTGAGCAAAGACAGTAAGCCGCTTGAGTTTTTTGAAACGGTATAATTGAAACTGTAAAGTAAGGAGGGAAACTCAGTGCCAATTAAAAAGTATAAACCAACGTCCCCGGCCAGACGTGCTATGTCTGTATCTACTTTCGAGGAGATTACAACTAATCAGCCCGAGAAATCGTTGCTGGCACCTCTGAGCAAGCAAGCTGGACGCAATAACCAAGGTAAAATTACAGTTCGTCATCAAGGCGGCGGACACAAACGTAAATACCGTATTATTGACTTCAAACGTAACAAAGATGGAATACCGGGCCGCGTTGCTACGATCGAATATGATCCAAACCGTACGTCCAACATCGCACTTATCCACTATGTGGATGGTGAAAAACGTTACATCATCGCTCCTAAAGGTCTGAAAGTAGGAGACGAAGTGGTATCCGGTGCAGGTTCCGATATCAAAATCGGTAACTCCTTGCCGTTGGAAAACATTCCAGTAGGTACGGTTATCCACAACATCGAATTGAAACCGGGTAAAGGTGGCCAACTCGTTCGCGCCGCTGGTACGGAAGCCCAACTTCTTGGTAAAGAAGAAAAGTATGTTACAATTCGTTTGACTTCTGGTGAAGTTCGCCGCATTCTGAAAGTTTGCCGCGCTACAATCGGTTCTGTAGGTAACGAAGACCACGAACTGGTGAAAATCGGTAAAGCTGGTCGTAGTCGCTGGTTGGGACAACGTCCTGAAGTTCGCGGTGTTGTAATGAACCCTAACGATCACCCACACGGTGGTGGTGAAGGTCGCGCTCCAATCGGACGTAAATCTCCAATGTCTCCATGGGGTAAACCAACCCTTGGTTACAAGACGCGTAAAAAAGGTAAAGCATCTGATAAGTACATCGTTCGTCGTCGTACTAAGTAATAAAACGTGCGCTTAAGTCGCACGTTAACATATTAAGGAACGACTACGTTTTAACGAAGGGAGGATTCATAAATGGGTCGCAGTCTCAAAAAAGGACCATTCATTGATGGTTACCTGTTGAAAAAAGTAGAGGTTTTGAACGAGTCGGACAAAAAAGTGGTAATCAAAACTTGGTCCCGTCGCTCTACGATTTTCCCACAATTTATCGGACATACGTTTGGTGTATACGATGGTCGTAAACACGTGCCAGTATACGTAACGGAAGATATGGTCGGACACAAATTGGGCGAATTTGCTCCAACACGTACGTACAAAGGCCATACGGATGACGATAAGAAAACAAGAAGATAATCAACACAGCGTAGTGTTTGAGAGGAGGTAAACTCAATGGAAGCAAAAGCACATGCTAAGTCCGTACGGATTTCTGCTCGCAAAGTGAAACTTGTTATCGATTTGATTCGCGGTAAGCAGGTTGGTGAGGCGATCGCAATTCTTCGTCACACTCCAAAGTCCGCTTCTCCAGTCGTTGAGAAATTGTTGAATTCTGCGATTGCAAATGCAGATCACAACTACTCTTTGGACGTAAATAAATTGGTAGTATCCCAGGTTTTTGTAAACCAAGGTCCTACAATGAAACGATTCCGCCCGCGTGCAATGGGTCGTGCAAGTCGCATCAACAAACGCACCAGTCATATTACTCTGGTGGTATCTGAAAAATAAGGAGGGAAAACGTGTGGGCCAAAAGGTAAATCCCGTCGGACTCCGAATCGGTATTATCCGTGATTGGGAATCCAAATGGTATGCAGGCAAAGATTTCGGTGATCTTTTGCTGGAAGACGTTAGAATTCGTGAACATCTGAAAAAAAGATTGAAAGACTCCGCTGTATCCCGTGTTGAAATCGAGAGAGCAGCTAACCGTGTCAACGTAACGATTCACACTGCGAAACCAGGTATGGTTATCGGTAAGGGTGGTTCCGAAGTTGAAAATCTGCGTAATGAAATTACTAAAATCGCAGGCGGTAAAAAGGTACACATCAATATTTCTGAAATTAAAAATCCTGAACTGGATGCAATTCTGGTTGCTGAAAGCATTGCACAACAATTGGAACGTCGTGTTTCTTTCCGTCGTGCTTTGAAACAAGCAATTCAAAGAACTATGCGTTCCGGAGCAAAAGGAATTAAAACTCAAGTAGGCGGACGTCTTGGCGGTGCCGAAATCGCTCGTTCCGAAGGGTACAGCGAAGGAACAGTTCCACTGCATACGCTTCGTGCCGACATTGACTATGGTACAGCGGAAGCTCATACTACTTACGGTCGTCTTGGCGTAAAAGTATGGATCTATCGTGGAGAGGTTCTTCCTCCAGCTAAGAAACAAGCTCCTCAGGAAGGAGGCAACTAATCATGTTGGTACCAAAACGCGTAAAACATCGTAAACAACAACGTGGTCATATGAAGGGTCGTGCAAAAGGCGGTACTACACTGAACTTTGGTGAGTACGGTTTGCAAGCTACCGAACCTGCATGGATTACTAACCGTCAAATCGAAGCTGCTCGTATTGCGATGACTCGTTACATCAAACGTGGTGGTAAGGTTTGGATTAAAATTTTCCCTGACAAACCAATTACTCAGAAGCCTCTTGAGGTTCGTATGGGTAGTGGTAAAGGTAACGTAGAAAAATGGGTTGCAGTAGTGAAACCAGGCAAGATTATGTTCGAACTTGCTGGTGTTCCGGAAGAGATTGCTCGTGAAGCAATGCGTCTTGCCGCTCACAAACTGCCAATCAAAACTAAGTTTGTGAAACGTGAAGAATTGGGTGGTGAAGCAAATGAAGGCTAGTGAATTCCGCAACCTAACCACTGCTGAAATCGAACAAAAGATCTCCGGTTTTAAAGAAGAACTTTTCAACCTTCGTTTTCAACTCGCTACCGGTCAGCTTGATAACCCGACTCGGATCGGCGCTGTGCGTAAGGAAATTGCTCGTGCTAAAACTGTGATCCGTGAAAGAGAACTTGGGATTAGCTAAGATATCAGACCGGGTGGAAAATCCGCCTGTAATTAGGAAGGAGGCCAACAATGAGCGAACGTAATGCCCGTAAAGTATTAGTCGGTAAAGTAGTCAGCGACAAAATGGATAAAACGATTGTGATTGCTGTAGAAACTTACAAAAAACATGATCTCTACCATAAACGCATTAAAGTAACTAAGAAATTCAAAGCTCATGATGAAAACAACACCGCACAAATTGGTGATACTGTTAAAATCATGGAAACTCGCCCTTTGTCCAAAGACAAAAACTGGAGACTGGTCGAAATCGTTGAAAAAGCTGTTATAATCTAATGTAGTGTAGTTTTTCCGAAAGGAGGATAAATAAATGATTCAACCATTTACACGTTTGACTGTAGCTGACAATTCCGGCGCGAAGGAACTGATGTGTATCCGTGTGCTCGGTGGTACGGGACGTCGTACAGCTCAAATTGGTGACCTGATCGTTTGTTCCGTAAAACAAGCAACACCAGGCGGCGTTGTCAAAAAGGGTGATGTAGTAAGAGCGGTTGTTGTTCGTACTAAACGTTCTATCCGCCGTAAAGACGGTTCCTACATCGGATTTGACGAAAACGCAGCAGTGGTCGTTAAAGAAGACAAGAGCCCACGTGGTACTCGTATTTTCGGACCAGTTGCTCGCGAACTTCGTGACAAGGACTTCATGAAAATCGTTTCCTTGGCTCCGGAAGTGATCTAAACTCACCTTAAAATGTGCCCGTAGGAGGTGTACGAAATGCCAAAAGTGAAAAAAGTTCTGGAATCCCATAACAACAAGCTGCACGTCAAAAAAGACGACACTGTTCTGGTGATTACAGGTAAAGATAAAGGTAAAAAAGGTCGCGTTATCGCTGCTTACCCTCGTCAAAACCGTGTGCTTGTGGAAGGTGTTAACATGATAAAAAAACACCAAAAGCCTAATCAGCTGAATCCACAAGGCGGCATCATCGAGAAAGAAGCTCCGATTCACGTTTCCAACGTTATGCACATTGATCCGAAGAGCGGAAAAGTAACCCGTGTTGGTTACAAAGTTTTGGACAACGGAAAAAAAGTGCGCATTGCAAAACGTTCTGGCGAAGTGATCGACTAATTATTTTTTGAAGAAAGGAGGTATATGATTCATGGCTACAACAAGAATGAAAGAACGTTTCTTGAAAGAAATCACTCCTGCTTTGATGCAGAAGTTCAACTATACAACAGTGATGCAAGTGCCTAAAATCGAGAAAGTTGTAATCAACATGGGTGTTGGCGACGCAGTCCAAAACTCCAAAGTACTTGATTCAGCTCTCAACGACATGCAGCTGATCGCTGGTCAAAAACCAGTAATCACTCGCGCAAAAAAATCTATTGCAGGTTTTAAATTGCGTGAAAACATGCCGATCGGTGTAAAGGTAACACTTCGTGGCGAGCGTATGTATTATTTCTTGGACAAATTGTTCAACATTACTCTTCCTCGCGTACGTGACTTCCATGGTGTATCGACAAAAGCTTTTGACGGACGTGGTAACTACACGCTTGGTCTGAAAGAACAGTTGATCTTCCCGGAAATCGAGTATGATCAAGTTGATAAAGTTCGTGGTATGGACATCGTTATCGTAACGACTGCCAAAACTGACGAAGAGTCCCGTGAGCTTCTGACTCAGCTGGGCATGCCTTTCGCAAAATAATGTTGGCATAACGTTTCGGGCGTCTGATTTTAAAGACACCCTGTTCTCCGAAACTATTTAGGAGGTGTCAGGCTAAGTGGCAAAAACTTCAATGAAAGTCAAACAACAACGCGCACCAAAGTTTAAAGTTCGTGCTTATACTCGTTGCGAGCGTTGTGGTCGTCCACATTCGGTACTGCAAAAGTTTAAGATCTGCAGAATTTGCTTCCGTGAATTAGCTTATAAAGGCCAGATTCCTGGCGTGAAAAAAGCAAGCTGGTAAAAAGTCCTGTTTGGGAAGGAGGTTTATACACAATGACTATGTCTGATCCAATTGCAGATATGCTTACTCGTATTCGTAACGCGAACACAGTTCGTCACGAAACAGTAGAAATGCCTGCATCTACAATGAAAAAACAAATCGCCGACATCCTGAAACGTGAAGGATTCATTCGTGATGCGGAATTTGTTGAAGATAGCAAACAAGGGATCATCCGTATTTTCTTGAAATACGGTGCAAACAACGAGCGTGTTATTACAGGTTTGAAAAGAATCAGTAAACCAGGTCTTCGCGTTTACACGAAGAGCAATGAGATTCCACGCGTACTAGGTGGACTCGGGATCGCAATCATTTCAACATCCAAAGGTATCATGACTGACAAAGAAGCGCGTCAGTCCAAAGCCGGCGGAGAAGTTGTTTGCTACGTTTGGTAAGATAACGTTTAAAAGATAGGAGGTGCAACAGATATGTCCCGTATTGGTCGTAAACCAATCACAGTACCAAGTGGTGTTGACGTGACTTTGAACAACACAGCAATCACAGTTAAAGGTCCTAAAGGAACATTGACTCGTGAGCTTCATAAAGACATGTCCGTTACTGTGGAAAACAATGAAATTAATGTAGTTCGTCCTTCGGACAACAAACTTCACCGCTCTTTGCATGGAACAACCCGCAGCGTTGTCAACAACATGGTAAGTGGTGTAACTGAAGGGTTTTCAAAATCTCTGGAGCTGGTTGGGGTCGGATATCGTGCAAGCAAATCCGGAGATAAAATCGTTCTGAACGTTGGATACTCTCACCCGGTTGAAATCACACCGGAAGCGGGCATCGAATTCGAAGTTCCTTCGAACACTAAAATCATCGTTCGCGGAATTGATAAAGAGCGTGTAGGTGCCTACGCTGCTAAAATTCGTTCCGTTCGTGAACCTGAACCGTACAAAGGTAAAGGGATTAAATACGAAGGCGAACGCATCATTCGTAAAGAAGGTAAAGCCGGTAAGAAGAAATAAGTTTCTTACCGACTTTGTGCGGTCTTTCTGCTGGAAAGACTTCGTACTTCTTTTTTACCCAGTGCGTCTTAGTATAAAGTTTTAAAAGGCAAACTGAAGGGAGTGAAAACTTGAGATGATTACAAAACAAGATAAAAATAAAGCACGTGTCAGAAGACATCTGCGTGTACGTAAGAAAATCGAAGGTACGGCTGTACGTCCTCGTTTGAACGTGTTCCGTTCTTCCAAGCATATCTACGCACAACTGATTGATGATGTAGCTGGTGTAACATTGGTATCTGCATCCACTATGGATAAAGAACTGAGCAGCGAAATCAAAAACGGCGGTAGTGTAGAAGCAGCTCGTAAAGTTGGCGAACTCGTTGCTAAACGTGCGAAAGAAAAAGGTCATGCTAACATCGTATTTGACCGTGGTGGATACTTGTATCATGGACGGATTCAAGCTTTGGCTGATGCAGCTCGCGAAGCAGGCCTTGAATTCTAAGACATTTCTCAAAAGGAGGTTAACGACTTGCGTGTAGATCCGAATACTTTGGAACTGACTGAAAGAGTAGTAAATATTAATCGTGTAGCTAAAGTTGTCAAAGGCGGACGCCGTTTCAGCTTCAGTGCTCTGGTAGTAGTGGGCGACGGCAACGGCTGGGTAGGCGCTGGAATCGGTAAAGCTGGCGAAGTACCTGATGCAATTCGCAAAGGTATTGAAGATGCTAAGAAAAACCTGGTTCACGTTCCACTCGTAGGAACAACAATTCCTCACCTTGTTACAGGTAAGTTCGGTGCTGGCCGGGTTCTGTTGAAACCGGCATCGGAAGGTACTGGAGTTATCGCTGGTGGTCCGGTTCGTGCTGTACTGGAACTTGCTGGTGTAGGTGATATCTTGACAAAATCTTTGGGTTCTTCGAATTCCATGAATATGGTCAATGCGACTTTGGAAGGTTTGTCCCGCTTGAAACGCGCTGAAGAAGTTGCAAAATTGCGCGGCAAATCCATCGAAGAGCTGCTGGGCTAAGGAGGGAATATCATGGCGAAATTAGAAATTACCCTCGTTCGTTCGTTGATCGGCCGTCCTGGTAATCAGAGAACGACTGTTAAAACGCTCGGCTTGCGTAAAATCAACCATAAAGTAGTTCAACCCGACAATGCAGCTATTCGCGGGATGATTAATCAAGTTAGCCATTTGGTTTCTGTTAAAGAAATTGAGGCTTAAGAAATAAAGTATTTTAACAATAATCAAGGAGGTGCAACGAACGATGAAGTTACATGAGCTTTCCCCAGCTCCAGGCTCCCGCAAAGAACGTAAACGTTTGGGTCGTGGTCCTAGTAGCGGTACGGGTAAAACTTCTGGTCGTGGTCATAAAGGTCAAAACGCTCGTTCCGGCGGTGGTGTACGTCCGGGCTTCGAGGGTGGTCAAAACCCACTGTATCGTCGCTTGCCTAAACGCGGTTTCGTAAATCCTACTCGTAAAGAGTATGCGGTTTTGAATATCGAAGATTTGAACAGTTTTGCAGCGGGTACAGAAGTAAGCCCTGAGTTTTTGCTGAACAATGGCATTGTGAAAAACGCCAAATCCGGAATTAAAATTCTGGGTAACGGTGAAATCACTGTGAAGTTGACAGTTAAAGCGAACAAGTTCTCTCAATCTGCGGTAGAGAAAATTGAAGCTGCCGGCGGTAAAACCGAGGTGATCTAATGTTCAAGACCCTGAAAAATATATGGCGGGTTGAGGATCTTAGAACCCGAATCCTGTTTACCCTGTTTATACTCTTTGTATATCGTATTGGCTCCTTCGTGCCGGTTCCCGGCGTGAACAAGCAAGTCTTTACTTCTCAGGATCAGGCAGGAAGCGAGTTGTTTGGACTCCTTAACACCTTCTCAGGGGGCGCATTGTATCAGTTTTCGATCTTCGCCCTCGGGATTATGCCATATATTACAGCGTCCATCATTGTACAGTTGCTGTCAATGGACGTGATTCCGAAACTTGCGGAATGGGCTAAACAAGGAGAGCATGGTAAAAAGAAGTTGGCTCAAATTACGCGTTATGGTACGGTAATACTTGGCCTGATTCAAGCATTCGGAACGTCGATTGGCTTTAATCGACTGTACGGTGCAGCGATGATTCCAGGAGCCACTTTTGCAGATTATCTGGTTATTGCCATTGTGCTTACAGCAGGAACTACGTTCCTTATGTGGCTCGGTGAGCAAATTACTGAAAAGGGAATCGGCAACGGTATCTCTATTGTTATCTTCGCAGGGATTGCGGCGGGTATTCCAAGACATATTCGGACGGTTGTAGAATCTCAGTTTATTCAGGCAGATCAGCTGTTTATGAATATTCTGAAGGCAATTATAATTGCCCTGGTGATTGTTCTGATTATTGTTGGTGTTATCTACATCCAGCAAGGTATTCGGAAAATCCCGGTACAATACGCGAAACGTGTAGTTGGCAACAAAATGTACGGTGGCCAGAATACGCATATTCCGATGAAAATTAATGCGGCAGGCGTTATTCCGGTAATCTTTGCGGTATCATTGCTGCAATTCCCGACAATTATTGCGAGTTTCTGGGCAGATCATGCTTGGGCTAAGTGGATTACCACTTACTTGTACTATGACAAGCCGCTGGGCATGGTTTTGTATGTCGTAATGATTATCGGTTTCACATTCTTCTATACCTTTGTACAGATGAATCCGCAGCAAATGGCCGACAATATGAAGAAAAACGGCGGTTATATTCCGGGAATTCGCCCGGGTAAGGCCACGGAGAAATACTTGACACGAGTAATGTCACGTTTGACAATGACAGGAGCTTTGTTTCTGGCAGTCATATCCGTTTTGCCGGTATTCTTCGGTTCGCTTTCGGGCTTGCCTCGTTCCGTGCAAATTGGCGGTACTTCATTGCTCATCATCATTGGTGTAGCATTGGATACAATGAAGCAAATCGAAAGCCAACTGATCAAACGCCATTACAAAGGCTTCATCAACAAATAGGCAATAGGTACCGGCTTAGGATGTTCGCATGCTTACCGGCACCTTTTGTGCTGTTTCTTGTGTAGGGGTCGTCTTGAGGAGTGACAGATTGTGAATATTTTGATCATGGGCCCTCCGGGGGCTGGTAAAGGTACACAAGCAGATGTCATTGTGAAGGAATTCGGCATTCCTCATATCTCGACAGGTGATGCTTTTCGCCTAGCGATGAAACAGGGAACACCTATTGGCATTAAAGCTAAAGAATATATCGACAAGGGTGAACTTGTTCCGGATGACGTAACAATCGGTATCGTTGAAGAACGGCTACAACAGCCAGATTGCAAGAAAGGGTTCTTGCTGGACGGTTTTCCAAGAACTTTGGCTCAAGCTGAAGCCTTGGATCAAATTTTGGGTCGGTTGAATACGAAGCTAGATGACGTCATCAACTTGAAAGTGGATAGTGACAACTTGTTGGCACGAATCACAGGACGGCGGGTTTGTAAAAGCTGCGGAACTAGCTATCATATTGTCTTTAATCCTCCTAAGGTTGAAGGCATTTGCGATAAAGACGGTGGGGAACTCTATCAGCGTCCTGACGATAATGAAGATAGCGTAAGAACACGACTTGAAGAATATAGTAATAAAACAGCACCACTCCTCACGTTTTATGAGAACCAGAATCTTCTGCGTCATATTGACGGAGAACAGGATATTGATGTGGTTTCCCAAAATATCGTGTCCTTGTTGCGGGGTTAGCTGTAATGATCATTTGCAAGTCGGGGACGGAATCAAGCTTAATGAGGAAAGCTAAGAGAATAGATACGGAGACGGATCATCTCTTGGCAGGACACATCGAGCCCGGTATTACGACCGGTGAACTTGATCATTTAGCTGATCGGTATATTCGCAGTCAGGGAGCTGTGCCGTCTTTTAAAGGTTATAACGGTTTTCCTGCTAGCATTTGCGCTTCAGTCAACGAACAACTGGTGCACGGATTTCCCGGCAAACGCAAGTTAAACAAAGGCGATATCATCGCGAAAACTCGCCAGTTTACAATGTCGCATGCCATTCGGCAATATATTGAGAATCCAAACCGTGGTATTCCTGAGCAGGGGCCGAGGCTGAAAACCGGCATTGGGCTGGCTATTGAATCTATGATTCAGATAGGTTCTCACCATGTAGGGACGCTGGAAGACAACTGGACGGTCGTTACGATGAACGTAACCTCATGTGCTCATAACGAGCAAGCGGTGACGTGCGAAACGGGCGGCATGGACATTTTCACGAAACTGAGTGCGTAGGTGATTGGAATGATTCAGCAAGGAAACCTGCAAATCGGTCAGCTGGTGAAGATTCTGAAGGGCAGAGGTGCCGGACAGATTGCGGTTGTCGTTTCAGTAGCAGATAGCAGGTTTGTATATATTGCGGATGGGGATAAACGAAAGTTTGATCAAGCGAAGAAGAAAAATGTTCTTCATTTGGTGCCTCAGCCAAAGATTAGTAGCGAGATTGTAAACAGTTTAAACGAAAGCGGTCGGGTGACGAACGGAAAGCTGCGCCATGCAGTGAAAACTTTCCTGGACTCGTCCGAATACCAAGCTGAAGAGAAAGGAGACTGACTTTGGCCAAAGAAGATGTCATTGAGGTTGAAGGTACGGTAATCGAGCCACTACCGAACGCTACGTTCAAGGTAGAGCTGGAGAACGGTCATCAAATTCTTGCTCATGTTTCCGGAAAGCTGCGGATGCACTTTATCCGTATTTTGACAGGCGACAAGGTGGTTGTACAGTTATCGCCTTACGATTTAACCAAAGGCCGTATAACGTACCGCAAGTAATTCATGCAGGTTTTTATTAAACGTATGTCATTTAAAAAAACTTGTTTTGCTCGGCAAAACGATGTGAATGTTCACGAAGCGAGTTTTACCAGGGTAAAGCTTGGAGGAGGTAATCAACATGAAGGTAAGACCTTCTGTAAAACCTATTTGCGAAAAATGCAAAGTCATTCGCCGCAAAGGGAATGTAATGGTTATTTGCGAAAATCCGAAACACAAACAAAAACAAGGTTAATAGAAGGGGGTGTAGCGTAAAATGGCTCGTATAGCTGGTGTGGATTTGCCACGTGACAAACGCGTTGAGATCGCCTTGACTTACATTTTCGGAATCGGTAAAACGACTTCTCAGAAAATCTTGAAGGAAACAGGCATCAGTGCAAACACGCGTGTTCGTGATTTGACTGAAGATGAAGTGAGCAAATTACGTGAAACGATCGACAAAGAAGTTAAAGTAGAAGGCGATCTGCGTCGTGAAATTTCCTTGAATATTAAACGTCTGACTGAGATTGGCTGCTACCGTGGTGTTCGTCACCGTCGTGGATTGCCTGTTCGCGGACAACGTACTAAAACTAATGCTCGTACCCGTAAAGGTCCTCGTCGGACTGTAGCGAACAAAAAGAAATAAGAAGGGAGGATAACATTCAATGGCTAAACCGAAAAAAGTTGTACGTACAAAACGCCGTGACCGTAAAAATATCGAGACTGGCGTGGCACACATCCGTTCCACGTTCAACAACACGATCGTTACGATCACAGATCCACACGGTAACGCAATCTCTTGGGCCAGCTCAGGCGGCATGGGATTCCGTGGTTCCCGTAAATCTACTCCATTCGCAGCACAAATGGCCGCAGAAACTGCTGCTAAAGCTGCTATGGAACACGGCATGAAAACTGTCGAAGTCATGGTTAAAGGACCTGGTGCAGGTCGCGAAGCAGCAATTCGCTCTTTGCAAGCTGCTGGTTTGGAAGTTAACCTGATTAAAGACGTAACTCCGGTACCTCATAACGGATGCCGTCCTCCAAAACGTCGTCGCGTCTAATGAGATTTCTCCTCTGCGTGTAGTATAGATCCGGCACAAACTGCCAAGAATGGATGTTTAGGTATACTGCATGATAGACTATGGATAAGGTGAATGTTTCATATAGGAGCGACGTTTTGAAGGAGGGATATTGCAGTGATAGAAATCGAAAAGCCGAAAATTGAGACGGTTGACGTCAATGATGATGGCACCTATGGAAAATTCGTAGTAGAACCGCTGGAACGCGGATACGGTACGACGTTGGGTAACTCGCTTCGCCGTATTCTGTTATCCTCGTTACCGGGGGCAGCAGTCACATCGGTTCAGATCGATGGGGTTCTGCACGAGTTTGCAACGGTTCCCGGTGTGAAGGAAGACGTAACGGAGATCATTCTGAACTTGAAAGCTTTATCGCTTAAAATCCACTCGGATGAAGAGAAAGTACTCGAAATCGATGCGGAAGGCGAAGGAGTTGTAACGGCAGGAGATATCCGTGCGGATAGTGATGTGGAAATTCTTAATCCTGATCTTCACATTGCTACGCTCGGACCGGGTTCGAGACTTCACATGCGTATTTTTGCCAATCGCGGTCGCGGTTACGTTAAGCAGGATCGGAACAAACGTGATGACCAGCCGATCGGCGTCATTCCCGTCGACTCCATCTACACTCCGATTGCACGCGTGAACTACGGCGTAGAAAATACGCGTGTCGGCCAGGTTACGAATTACGACAAGCTGACACTTGAGGTTTGGACTGACGGAAGTATTCGTCCCGAGGAAGCAGTGAGCCTTGGAGCCAAAATTTTGACCGAGCATGTGATGTTGTTCGTGGGTCTCACGGACGAGGCAAAAGATGCTGAAATTATGGTTGAAAAAGAAGAAGACAAGAAAGAAAAAGTTCTTGAAATGACGATCGAAGAGCTGGATCTCTCCGTCCGTTCCTATAACTGCCTTAAGCGCGCTGGTATCAATACGGTACAAGAACTCACGACTAAATCTGAAGAAGATATGATGAAGGTCCGTAACTTGGGTCGCAAATCTTTGGAAGAAGTACAAGAGAAGCTTGAGGAACTTGGTTTAGGACTTCGTACGGAAGAATAGTACAGCAACGTTTTTGTGAAGGAGGGGAAATTACATGGCATACCAAAAATTGGGCCGTAACTCCAGTGCCCGTAAAGCTTTGTTTCGTGATTTGGTAACCGATCTGTTCTTGTATGAGCGTATCCAAACTACTGAGGCTAAAGCGAAAGAAGTTCGTTCTATTGCTGAAAAACTGATCACCAAAGCGAAAAAAGGAGATCTGCACGCACGTCGTCAAGTGGCTGCGTTCGTTCGCCGTGAAACTTTGGATGGTGAGCAGGATGCAATCCAAAAGCTGTTTAGCGAATTGGCTACACGTTACACTGAGCGTCCAGGTGGATACACTCGTATCTTGAAATTGGGACCTCGTCGTGGCGACGCCGCTCCAATGGTATATCTGGAATTGGTTGACCGCGCGTAGACAGGCGAAGATGAGGGAAGGGTGGACAGAATCGGCTTGATTCTGAACAACCCTTTTTTTCTCTTGGAGGAGTCCTTGAGGGGCTTCTCCTTTGTTATGTTCGGTTATTCCTTGTAAGGCCAGAGACTACCCCTATAAAGGTGTGAGAAACATGCGGAACTTGTGCATGAAGGTGAACTATGACGGAACCCACTATGATGGCTTTCAGACGCAGCCTGACGGTAACACCATTCAGGACTGCCTTGAACATGCTATTTACTCATTGACGGGCGAGCGTCTTAAAATTACAGGCTCAGGCCGTACAGATGCAGGTGTACATGCATACGGGCAGGTATTCAATTTTCACACTGAATCGCCGATTCCGTTACAGCGCTGGTGTCTGGCACTTAATGCCTGGTTGCCTCGTGATATCATCGTTACGGATGCGAGAGAGGTGCCACTGTCCTTTCATGCACGCCGCATGGCGAAGCGGAAGACATATCGGTACAGCATTAATGCGAACCGGTTTCCGGACATCTTTCACCGTCGTACACAGGCCCATCATCCAACGAGACTGGATGTAAGAGCGATGGAGGAAGGGTTGGCTCATTTAGTGGGCACCTTTGACTATACTTCGTTCGCATCTCGACGTTCCCAAAAGACGAATCATGTTCGCACTATTTACGAAGCCTATATGACAGTAGACCATTCCTTTTCACGTCCGGGCTCGGATGATCAGGGAATTATCCATACTTATATTACAGGTAGCGGATTTTTACAGCACATGGTTCGGATTATTATGGGTACTTTGCTGGAAGTGGGAGAAGGCAAAAAATCGTCGGATGATATTCCTTCCATTTTGGAGGCGAAAAATCGTTCAAAGGCTGGACCTACGGCCGTTGGACACGCTTTAACGCTCTGGAATGTAGAGTACGACGAAAACATCAAAAAACATTGATTTTACCCTTGCGGAATTGATGGTTATCCTGTAATATAAAAGTTGTGTTTTCTTAATGGCTTTCCCACAGCCCCAATTAAGATAATCACTTTAAATTAACATCTAATCCATCAATAATGCAGCAACTTAACGAACGAAGATAAATGATGATTTCTGTTAACGAACTTAAGGAGGATACTTTTCATGCGTACTACGTATATGGCGAAGCCAAATGAAGTTGAGCGCAACTGGCACATCATTGATGCCGAAGGCAAAACGCTCGGCCGTCTGGCAAGCGAAGCGGCTGCGTTGATTCGCGGCAAACACAAGCCACAATTTACACCACATGTGGACACAGGTGATTTTGTTGTTGTAATCAATGCGGAAAAAATCGTATTGACCGGTAAAAAAATGGAGAACAAGAAATACTACCGTCACTCCCTGCATCCGGGTGGTCTGAAAGTAACGGTTGCACAAGAAATGGTTAAGAACAAGCCTGAGCGTATGTTGGAATTGGCTGTTCACGGTATGCTTCCTAAAACTCGTCAAGGCGAGAAAATGAAGCTGAGACTTAAAGCTTACAGAGGCACTGAGCATCCACATGCAGCACAAAAACCTGAAGTTTACGAACTTCGCGGATAATTAAAAGGGAGGACAGTTTCATGGCACAAGTACAATACTATGGGACAGGTCGTCGTAAACATTCGGTAGCTCGTGTTCGTCTCGTACCGGGTGAAGGACGCATTGTCATCAATAAGCGTGATATTAATGAATATTTCGGTTTGGAAACACTCAAACTGATCGTAAAACAACCACTGAACCTGACAGAAACAGTTGGCAGCTATGACGTACTCGTTATCGCTCATGGTGGTGGTATCTCTGGTCAAGCCGGCGCAATTCGCCACGGTATTTCCCGTGCTCTGTTGAAAGCAGATCCGGAATTCCGTCCAGCTTTGAAAAAAGCAGGCTTCTTGACTCGTGACCCACGTATGAAAGAACGTAAAAAATACGGCCTCAAAGCCGCTCGTCGTGCACCACAGTTCTCGAAACGTTAATATTTCGAATACAGAAGAACCTTTTCCTTATGGAAAGGGTTCTTTTTTATTTAGTCATTTCCTGATCATTATCCACATGTGGATAAGTAGACCTACTCTAAAAGTTACAAGCTTCAGCATGTTTCAGCGAATACATAAATAACTGCATGCAAATGCACGGAATACGAAAAGTTATCCACGATGGAATTGAAGATGATATTGTTATACACAAATACAGTTTGCTATTTCAACGCAGTTTATTCTGTAATGTTTATAACCTGTGACTAAAAATATAATGTTCGGCTATTCAATATAGCCTCATCTTAATATTCTCTGCTAAGTGCTGTTTCACGAGGATACTTTGCTTTCACTTGTTTATGTAAAGTCCTCCTTGATATGTTCTGGCTGGCACTGTCTATGCCTCTTGTACAGCTGTTTTGGGCGTAGCTAGGGATACGGCAAGGAATACCCCTTTTTATTTGTGTGAACGGAGCAGAAGGACGGTCCTTAGCCTAGCAGTGTCCGCTTCCTAGGCTACTGCAATTGCAACGGCGATGTACATGTTACTGGTAATAGAAATAGTCTACACAGCAATCGCTCCAAACTATAACCGGGAGCCCGTGTATTGTCCGACTGTCTACCCTCATAAAATCGCCCTTCATTGATGACAGGCTTTAAATAGGCTTCCAGTAGCGATAAGAGTCTTGCTTGTGTTCAGTGATCAATTCCTTGGGAATTGCCGCTACGAGCGCTTTAGGATTGAATAGAGGTATACTAAGAGTTCAGCGCGCAGTCATTCCTTTTATAATTTTCAGAATGAAGGCATCGCTGTCGCCAGAGCTCCAGAATAGTATAGTGAAACCTAAAGTCATTTTCAATTCCCTCGGTTAGCATCCTTCGATAATCTTAGATTCAGAAACGATGCTTGCTTTCTTCTATAAATGGTTCTTGCTTGATCAAAGCAACCCAAAGCTGTTCAGCATTACCGATGGCTGCCGCGCACTGGGCCTATGGGCCATTTTCAAATGTTTGGTATAAGAATATTTTATATAAAGTCAATGAACTTGATTAGATACGCAAGAAAGCATTAAAGAATGCTGACAGAGCAACATTCCTGCAAATTTAGGTGGATAAATGCTTGCATCAGGACATTTTGCCGTGGATTGACAATGATTGTGAAAGTTTTATACTGTATTTAATCTTATTAGTTTAGTCGGTATTGGAGTGACACTTATTTATGAATCTTCATATGGAGGCGCATTGATAATGAATTTATTGGAGAAAGAAGCGTTGATTAGAGTCAAGGCAATTGAACTGGAAGAGGCTACGCCAGAGGAAATTATCCAGTATGCTGTTCTTACATTTCCCAATCTTACCTTTGCTTGTAGCTTCGGAGCAGAAGATGTAGTACTAGTAGATATGCTTCAAAAAATTAGCCCTTCCACCGACATTTTTTACTTGGACACCGACTTTCATTTTCAAGAAACTTATGATACGCGAGATCAGATGAAAGCCAGATATAACTTGGATTTTGTTAGGGTCTCTCCCTTAATTACTCCTGAAGAGCAAGCGGCTGAGCATGGAGAGGAACTGTGGAAAACAGATCCAAACACATGTTGTGGTATACGCAAAGTTGAGCCGCTGACACGTATTTTGTCACAATACGATGCATGGATTACCGGTATTCGCCGGGATCAGGCCCCTACCCGTGCGAATTCAAAAAAGGTAGAGTACGACGAAAAGTTTGGACTCGTTAAATTTAACCCCTTGGCAAGCTGGACATCCGAGGATGTATGGAACTATATCCGTACTCATGAAGTGCTGTATAATCCATTGCATGATCGCAATTATCCCAGTATTGGTTGTGAGCAATGTACCCGTGAGGTCCTACCAGGTGAAGATCCTCGTGCAGGTCGCTGGTCAGGCAATGAGAAAACGGAGTGTGGGCTCCATCAATAAAATGGTATTCAGGTAGCTATGAGTCATATTTATGAAGAGAAGGGAAGTGCATTATGACTGCAATTCTTCCGCATGGCGGAACACTTGTTGATAAAATCATTACAGGACCGAAGCAAAAAGCACTTTTGCAGGCCGCAGAGGAATTGTTCCCAATCCGTGTAAACTCATGGACCATTTCTGATCTGGATTTGATTGGAGTGGGGGCATTCTCTCCTTTGACGGGGTTTATGAATGAATCTGATTATCGGTCAGTGGTAACAGATATGCGTCTTGCCGATGGTACAGTCTGGAGTATTCCCATTACTCTTGCAGTTGCAGAAAGTGTAGCCAGTGAATTGAAATTAGGTCAGCAGGTGGCTTTGGTGGGTGAAACAGATGGTACTATTTATGCTGTACTTGATATTGAAAGTATTTATCAGGTAGATCAGGCTGAGGAAGCCAGACAAGTATTCAAGACGGATGACCCGGCTCATCCTGGCGTAAAAAAACTGTTAGATCGACCTGCTACGTATGTTGGTGGATCTGTGCAAGTGCTGAATCGGCCGGAGCCCACACAATTTAGTGAGTTTTACTATACACCATCACAGACACGCGACTATTTTGCAGAAAAAGGCTGGAAAACAGTAGTCGGATTTCAAACACGAAATCCGGTACACCGGGCACATGAGTACATTCAAAAAAGCGCAATGGAGATTGTGGATGCTTTGTTTCTAAACCCACTCGTTGGTGAAACCAAGTCAGATGACGTTCCGGCAGATGTGCGTATGAAGAGCTATCTGGTGCTGTTGGACAATTATTATCCGGCTGATCGGACTTTTCTGGGGGTATTTCCTGCTGCCATGCGATACGCGGGTCCTAGAGAGGCCATTTTCCATGCTATTGTGCGAAAGAACTATGGCTGCACCCATTTTATTGTTGGAAGGGATCATGCTGGTGTAGGAGACTATTATGGTACCTACGAAGCACAGGAAATTTTCAGGCACTTTACACCTGAAGAGCTGGGAATTACTCCATTATTCTTTGAACACAGCTTTTATTGCACCCGATGTGGAAATATGGCCTCAAATAAAACATGCCCACATCCCAAGGAGCATCATTTAACGCTCTCGGGCACCAAGGTACGGGAATTGTTGCGCTCTGGGGTTTGCCCGCCACCTGAATTTACACGACCGGAAGTTGCTCAAGTGCTGATTGAAGGTATGAAAGAATTTGTTCATGCCTGAGTTGTACTATCTACACGCCTCGTCCCATATAGATTATTAGTATCTGTATAGGACGGAGGCGTTTTGTTATGCAAAAAAATAATCGTAAAAACGAGGTTACACTGTGGATTCGCTATCGGACGTTGCAAAAAATGCTGTTGGGCTGTTGTCTCGCCGTTCTATTTATTACACTGGCATTATATGAGATACCTGCTTCGAGAGCTTGGACCCATTGGAGTTTACCCCTTACTGGTAAAGTAATTGCCCTAGATGCTGGACACGGAGGGCCTGATGGAGGGGCGGTTAGCAAAGAAGGGATTATAGAAAAGGATATTAATCTGGCAATCGCTTTTTATTTGCGGGATTATTTACAGCAAGCAGGTGCTGTTGTTGTCATGACACGTGAGGATGACCGCGACCTGGCGCAGCAAGAAACGAAAGGTTATTCCAGAAGAAAAACGGAGGATTTGAAGCAGCGTGTGCGTATAATTGAGGAGCAGAAAGCAGACCTCTTTCTAAGTATCCATATGAACAGTATTCCGTCGAGCCGTTGGAGTGGAGCCCAAACCTTTTACGTACCTAACCATGCAGATAACGGGAATTTGGCGTCTTTAATTCAGGAAGAGATCAAACGCAACTTGGAAAATACGGACAGAGTGGCTAAGACCGTGAACACAGTTTATTTATTGAAAGCTCTCAAAATGCCATCAGCCCTTGTAGAAGTAGGATTTTTGTCCCATCCTGAGGAAGCTAGACGACTTAGCGACGTGAACTATCAAAGGCAGGTGGCGGCGTCCATATATAAGGGGATTTTGCGTTACAGTGCCGGGGAAAAGGGGATCTCACCAGCACCTGAAGCCAGATAGTGGTATACTGTAAGTGTTTACCACTCCGTAATTCATTAAAGCAGAGGTGCTGATAATTCATGCAATCAAGAGAGCAAGTTATAGAGCTACTTCAACAAGTGCGGGAGCCTCATACAGGACGCCGCCTAGTCGATCTCCATTTTATTCGGGATGTGGTGGTTAAAGAGGATCGGGTATCCTTGACCGCCATTACCCTGAATAGCCAGGAAGAGACGCTGACAGAGTTGGAACGAGAAATACGGCAGACATTAGAAGAAGCGGGATTAAGTCACGTTCATATTCGTATTCGTGAGGCATCTGAGCATGAAAAGTCTGCCCTTCAAAATGGAGAGGAGGCCGAGGAAGCGGCTGACCCGGTTTTGACCAAAGGACATGCTGTTGGCATGGAAGAACATGAGCTGCTTAGCCCAGCATCTGGCGTACGATTTATTGCCATTGCAAGCGGAAAAGGTGGTGTCGGAAAATCGACAGTAGCTGTAAATTTGGCGGCTGCTTTAGCTAGACAGGGGAAGCGTGTGGGTTTGATTGATGCGGATATCTATGGATTCAGTGTGCCGGATATGATTGGAGTAGAAGATGTGCCTACTGTCGAAGATGGTATCATTCAGCCAGTGGAGCGATTTGGTATCAAAATCATGTCTATGGGCTTCTTTGTTAGAGAAAACAACCCGGTGATCTGGAGAGGTCCCATGCTGGGGAGAATGCTCAGACAGTTTTTTAGTGATGTCGAATGGGGAAAACTGGACTATATGATTCTCGATTTACCACCAGGCACTGGCGATGTAGCGCTTGACGTACATCAAATGATTCCGCAGAGTGAAGAAATCATTGTCACTACTCCACATGCGACGGCGGCTTTTGTAGCTGCACGTGCAGGCGCAATGGCGCTTCAAACGGATCATAAGGTCATCGGCGTTGTGGAGAACATGTCTTATTATGTGTCCTCCACTGGAGAAAAGGACTATGTTTTTGGGCGAGGAGGGGGGGCTATGCTGGCAGACACTCTTCATACAAAACTTCTTGCTCAAATTCCGCTGGGTATTCCAGATAACCATCCGTCAGAGACCGACTTTTCTCCATCTGTATATAAATCTGAGTCTGCCACGGGGACCATTTACAATGATATTGCTGCTCAGATTACGATCTTGCACACGGAATCTGAATAAAGAAAAAAGGCTGGTTTATTAAACCAGCCTTTTTATTATTGGCTTCCTCCTTGTTCTCCTTCGCCCCCACCTTCGCTACCTCCACCACCTTGCTTATCGCCGCCTGCACCGCTTTGCTCACCACTTTTTTTCTCAACCTTGGGTTGAAGCTCCTCTTGTACGACGGTTTTAAGTAAATTCATAACCTCAAGTCGGAAAATCGGATTTTGCATGGCATCATGCATGACTGTCATAGATTGTTTGCGATATTCAGGGGTTTTAGTTAAGTCCATATACATTTTGGTTAATTCTGGTGACTTGAGCATTGCTTCAATTGATTTTTGATAAGAAGGGTCTTTTATAAGTTGCATATGAAGCTGTTTGCTTTGGCTGTTGATGGCTTTGGCAAATTCTCCGGCAAAACGCGGATCAGTCATAATCTTTTCGATTTCTTTTTTATATTCAGGTGATACCAAAGTATCTTTGACTGCGATCTTCATCTGTTCAGCCGATTGCATGGGCATAAGCATTTTCATTCCCATGCTACCACCAGATCCACCACCAGACCCACCCTCTTCACTGCTTTGACCGGATTGTCCTTCTTTGGATGAACTGTTTTCCCCGGTTAAAGCCTCCTCTACCGCTTTTTTTCCGTCATCGCTTTTCAGGATATCGACAACCATCGTTTTCATCTCTTTATAACTGTTCTGGGGGGGCGCAGAACCCTGATCCGAGCCGCATCCACTCAGTGCAACGCCCAGTACGCATACCGTGCTAACAAATCGCAAACGAGTCCAATTCATGGCCGTATTCCTCCTTCATCATGAATGTGGATAGTATGCGGATGAATGGGGAGAAATATGTCGATTTGCTTTTGGTTTTTAGATGAGAACGATGTAAAATAACTCCTTAAAGACCCAGTGCCTGATCGCGTACCTCTTTGCCTTTTACTGTACCCTGTTGAAGCAGTTCAGATACAGTCACAAATTCATAGCCTTGTGCTCGCAACTTGTCGATAATGACCGGCAGGGCTTCATGCGTTTGTTTACAGGAATCACTGGCATGCAGAAGGACGATATCGCCAGGATGCGCTTTATTTACAACACGGTCGATTATGACCTGAGTACCAGGGTTTTTCCAGTCCAGGGAATCTGTATCCCACTGAATGGTTTTGTAGCCTAAAGTGCCGGCAACCTGAAGGACTCTTTTATCAAAGTCGCCATTAGGCATACGGATCAACTTCGGGGACTGTCCCGTCAGTTCGGTTAATGTGGTATGAGCAATTGAAATCTGCTTACGAATATCTTCATCGCTTAAGCTGCTGTAATTTTCGTGTTTATGGCCATGACTGCCGATCTCAAATCCGCTTTCTTTAATCTGATTCACAAGTTCCGGATGTGTTTTACTCCAAGGGGCAGAAAGAAAAAAGGTAGACTTGGTCACTTTTTTATCTTCAAGGACTTTTAAGATGGGGGCAGTACGCTTATCGCCCCAACTAATATCAAAGGTGAGAGCGATCAACTTTTTGTCCGTGGGCACACTATAAATAGCGGTTGGTGCTTCCTCGGAAAAAACTGTAACATTATCGGTTTCTACATAAATGACTCCGACAGTAAAGATGGCTGCAGCCATTACGATTAAGAATCGTTTGATTTTTTTACCGTTTAATACATAAAAAAAAGAATTCATGGTTAATAACGCCCCTTTCATCCTAGAAGTGCTTGTTTACTTAAAGCTATGCCAGGGGTTGTCAATTATTCCATTGGGCTAATAGGAGGAATTATCAAAATGGGACTAAACGCATTTTTTCACGATTTACACATGACAAGACGGTTAATTTTAATCTCTGCATTTCTTTTCTGCACAAGTATTATGGTGGGCTGGTTAAGTACAGGCACTATTCAATCCATGCTGGCGCAACAAATGGAGGGGCTGGGAGAAGTAGCGCAGCACTTGCAGAATTCTGAGCATCCACAATGGAGTTTTTTTGTATTCATCTTTTTCAATAATGCAATTAAATGTGTGCTGGTTATATTTATGGGGGCTGTATTTGGAATCGTACCGTTTATATTTTTAATTGTGAACGGTATGGTTTTAGGGTTTGTAGTACACTTGCAGACAGATATGGGAAGAAGTGTGTATGAAGTTGTTGTCAAAGGGTTACTGCCTCACGGTGTGATTGAACTGCCTGTTTTGATTATCGCCTGTGCCTTCGGATTGAAGTTTGGAATCAACATAATGTCTACTATAGGTAAAAGCATAGGGCTAAAGCGCAAAGGAACTGGCCCATCGTGGAATGTATTTATGAAACAAACGTTGAGAGTGTCCCTATGGTCCGTCATCTTACTGCTTATAGCAGCTGCTATTGAGAGTGGCATAACTTATCGTTTATTGTCACAATAAAATATTATGGCCAATTATTTATATATTTCCTGAAAATTGAACATAACAAAGGGGAGAGCCTAAAGAGAAGCTGAAGATTAATCGGGGTAAGTTTGAAACCTTAGCAGTTGAGTTTAAAAACAGGTAAAGATTGGAACAATAGTTGAGCGAATATAAGTACTATATAATCTGCTGATAAGGGAGTATGGTCATATGTTGGGAATGCTGTTTAACGAAAAAGAATGCAAGGAACTTGACTACGTTCTTCGTAAGGAGCTAGATGAAATGCTGCTTGATATGAGCGATACTCGATTGGATCAAGATATTCGCTACGCAATCGCACTTCGATATAAAACAGTCTTTCGCATGTATGCCCGTTTTGCACCCGCCAAGGAGCTATCAAAATATGCTCGCAGAGGGCGAGTCCCACAAACCAAACAATAGATAGGTTAGAAAACATATCAGAGATATCAGGAAGTAAACTATTTTAAAAAGCTTATACTTTCTGATATCAAAAAAAGTATTGACTCTATTCAATATTCATGGTAAATTAATTTTCGTTCCTTTTTGAAGGATTTGCTCGAAAAAAGAAATTAAAAAAACTCTTGCAAATTCTAAAAAGAGATGATATATTATAAAGGTCGCCACTGAGACGCGGTGACGAAACGAAGTGAGATATTATGTAAGTTTGATCTTTGAAAACTGAACAACGAGTGAGTATGGATTTTGTTTACAAAATCCAACGCTGAAATTTTGGTACATGCCATTAGGTTGTATGAAATGGAAGCGAAAATGAGATATTTTATCTCGTCAGTTTCAACATGAGCTTATCGCTCTTTCTATAAACCA
>NZ_JANAVQ010000014.1:0-65182 GCF_024213605.1 Paenibacillus sp. CH40 | reverse complement strand
ACACGACCGTTAAGCCCTCCAGCGCCGATGGTACTTGGACCGCAGGGTCCTGGGAGAGTAGGACGTCGCCAAGCAAATAAAAGTATGACCTCTACATAAAAAACCGCGATTATCGCGGTTTTTTTGTTTCCAAAAAGATATGCTGGTCAAAAATCCAGTATGAATCCCATAAGTCAAGACAAGTAAGACAAAAAATAACACAGTTTTGTTTTTGAAAAAACCATGTTAAACTTTTCTCATAAAAATAAATGTACTTTCTGAGGTGAGTTGAAGTGTTGGAACGTTCTATGGAGAATACAAGGGAATTACACAAAGGAAAGGGAGTGATTTAAAAAAGAAAAGGAGATTATAAATGAGCACTTATCAAGCAGTTATTAGTGATGGATTTGAGCTGAAATATGCTATAAGAGGTAACGGAAGACCGATATTGGTGATCGGCAGTAGTGTATATTATCCTCGCTTATTTTCAGACCATTTATATAAAAAGTTTCAGTTTATTTTTCTGGATCATAGAGGGTTTGCAAAACCGACTCGAGCTTTAAAACCAGAAGACTATACTTTGGATAAAGTTATTAATGATATAGAAACAGCAAGACAATGCCTTCATCTAAATGAATTTATCATATTAGGACATTCCGGGCATGCTTTTATGGCTTTAGAATATGCTAAACAATACCCGGACTATGTTCAAAAAGTGGTACTTTTAAATTCAGCACCTACAAACAGCCAAGAAAGACAACGGCAAAGCTTTTCTTTCTTTAATGAAACGGCCAGTTCAGAAAGAAAGGAACGTTTTGAAAAGGACATTGTTTTATTAGAGGAAGATATCAAAAGAGACCCTGATAGAAGATTTGTTCACATGTGTATACGTATGGGAGCTCAAAGCTTTTATGATTATGCCTATGATGCGGCTTACACGTGGAATGATGTATATACGAACATGCCTATCTTTGATTATTTATGGGGAGAAGTATTCGGAAACATGAATTTGATACAATCCTTAGCGGATATCCATAAATCCGTATTTATTGGTTTGGGAAGGTATGATTATTTGGTTGCGCCAGTTTCTTTATGGGATAGGGTCGATGACACCTACGAGAACGTGAAAAAAGTGGTTTTTGAATATAGTGGGCATAACCCGATGTTTGAAGAACCTCATTGTTTTGATCAAACACTAGCCGAATGGATTAATGAAGATCACTAGGATTCTTGCTATATCATCTCTTAGATGCTCAGTGGCCCGTAAAATGAGATCACCTTCATTTTACGGGCATTCTTATTGAGCGTTATTTACCTTTTGCACCGATGACAAAATACTATGACTTTGTTATTAGTGACTTGACGGCTTAACTAGGTTCTGTATAATAACCGAAAGGTAATAATGTATTGTTTGTTTTTTGTTGTACTTCTATCTGGAACAGCTCAAAGGATCAAGCGGACTGAACAATTTAGTAAAGCAATGATATGGAGGTCGTTATGAAATACGAAATTATTTTGTTTGATGTTGATGACACGCTGTTTGATTTTAAAATGGCAGAGAGTCATGCGCTACATAATACGTTTGCCCAATTTGGATTGCCGCAAGGGGCCACGGAGTATAAATCCAGCTATGATGAAATCAACAGTTCGTTGTGGCGAGAGGCAGAGGAAGGACATATTACCTCGGCACAGCTACGGGTCGAGAGGTTTAAGCGATTATTTACTGTTCATGATCTAGACTTCAATCCAGATGCCTTTAGTGCTGCTTATTTACGTTATTTGGGTGAAGGTGCTTTTTTGATGGACGGAGCGATTGAATTATGTAATGTACTATCCGACTGTCGTTTGGCGATCATTACGAATGGAATCAAAGAGGTGCAAACCTCCAGAATTCAGCTTTCGCCGCTACGTGATGTGTTTGAGCAGGTAATTATTTCAGAGGAAGTGGGTTGCCAAAAGCCACAAGCTGGTATTTTCGATTACGCATTTACCAAGTTGGCCATTTCAAATAAAAGTAAGGTTCTCATGGTCGGCGATTCTTTAACCTCTGATATTCAAGGAGGGAACAAATACGGAATTGATACCTGTTGGTTCAACCCTTCCAGAAAAACAAATACGTCTGGGATTCAACCTACTTATGAAATAACAAGTTTGATGGAGCTGCCGAATAGTGTACTTTCAAAGTATCCCGTACTGAATCATACATCGGCTGAAATTAGATGAATAATGTCGAAATCAGAAGGCCGGAAATTAAGGACATCGAAAAGTTAAATGAATTGTTTAGAGTTGTGATTACAGACACGTTTGCTAAAGAAGGCATTGGTCATATGCTGGAAGACATAGAGGAGGAAATTGATACTAAGAGGTTATATTTGGAAAGTGACTTGGAGAGTCACGGTGAGCAGCGATATTTCTTAATCGCTGTAGATGGGAATCAAATAATGGGTTCTATTGAATATGGACCAGTAAGTCAACTAATAAGTAAATCTACCAGTGATACATTTAAAAAGTTATGCGAGGTAGGAACTGTATTTGTTCACCCTGACTACCAGAAGATTGGGGTAGGGAATTTATTGTTGAAATCAATGTATTTGGCGCTGAAGAATAGAGGAGTAGAAGAATTTTGTTTAGATAGTGGATATCGTATTGCGCAGAAAATATGGAAAAAGAAATTTGGAACTCCTGATTATTTATTAAAAGATTATTGGGGAGCAGGTTCTGATCATATGATATGGAGAATCAAAGTCAAGGATGCTATTAAATGATCAATTGCTTGGCAATCTCTTGTGTGTCATTAATCTACAGGGACCAAAGTTATAAAACAAGGCAGGCCGGAAAATCGGACTGCCTTGTTTTAATTTTTTCATCGATATTCACCGTTGCTAACTGCATTTGTTATTAGTTGGAGATAGCTTTAAGGCGGAAGGTAGAGCTGACGAAATCTCCAGAGAGATCCGAGACAACAAGCCCAATTTTCATTAGGCGGTCACCTCCAAAAATTTCGCCATCAAATGCTACGCAGAAGGGGGAACCGCCATTCTCTACTAAGGTATTACCCGCATGGACTGCTGTGTTGCCCGTCGCTCCGTGTTCGATTATATACTTTTTATCTGGGTCAAGTCCTTTTAGAGTTAGTCGCCGGATGGGCCCATTCGGTTCAGCTAGTACGCGGAAGTAAGCGACAAAAGCTTCGGACTGGTCCTCGCTAACGAACATCCAGGCCGTATCGCCTCGACCTTCAAATGGACTAAGGAGTCGATACATATCTCCCTGCTGTACGAGGGAACGAATTTCCTTATACTGGGCAATTTGTTTGGCAGCGAGCTCCTTTTCTTCATTTGTAAAGGCAGTTAGGTCAAGTTCGTAGCCAAAATTTCCGCTCATTGCCACGTCGCCGCGTATAGCGAGGGAGGTGATTCGCCCCACCTGGTGATTTGGTACGTTCGATACGTGTGCGCCCATGGTACTGGCTGGATACACGATGCTTGTGCCGTACTGGATAGCCAATCTTTCAATGGCATCGGTATCGTCACTGGTCCATGTCTGCGGCATATAGTAGAGCATTCCGGGATCGAATCGTCCACCGCCTCCGGAACAGCTTTCGAACAAGATGTCCGGGAACTGGGAGGTCAGACGTTCCATCAGATCGTAAAGTCCGAGCATATATCGGTGCGCAGTTTCCTTTTGACGTTCACTAGGAGCTGTAGCCGAAGCAATCTCCGTCATATTACGGTTCATGTCCCACTTGACATAAGTAATCGGAGCGATCGAGAATACGGAGCTAAGTGTCTCATACAAGTAGTCACATACTTCCTTGCGGGAGAGATCGAGCACCAGTTGGGATCGGCCTTCCGTCCGCCGCCGGCCTTCCGCATGCAGGCACCAGTCGGGATGGCTGCGGTACAGTTCGCTATCCGGTGATACCATTTCCGGCTCAACCCACAAGCCAAACTGTAATCCTTGTTCATTAACCCGTTTTGCCAGGTCAGCAAGCCCGCCAGGCAGCTTGCGACGGTCTTCAAACCAGTCTCCAAGCGAACTGTCATCGTTGTCGCGCTTACCAAACCAACCGTCATCTAGAACAAAGAGCTCAATTCCAAGGGGTCCTGCTTCCTTGGCAATCGCTTCGATTTTGTCGGCGTCGAAGTCGAAATACGTGGCTTCCCAATTGTTCACGAGAATCGGACGTTCTTTGTCACGGTAAGCCCCTCGGCACAGACGTGTGCGATAGAGTCGGTGATAGGTGCGTGACATGCCTCCAAGACCTTCTTCGGAAAAGACCAATACGGCTTCAGGGGTCTGGAATGACTGACCCGGCTCAAGCCGCCAGGAGAAGTCAAAAGGATTGATTCCGATACTTACACGAGTCTGATTGAACTGCTCTACTTCTGCCTGTGCGACGAAGTTGCTGCTGTAGATTAGACTGAAACCGTAAACATCCCCACGATCTTCAGTCGCATCAGGACGAAGTAGTGCCAGAAAGGGGTTCATTTGGTGGCTGCTGGAACCCCGTCGGCTCTCGAGCCGAATGGAACCGGGTCCGAGATCGCGGCGTTGAATATGTCTTTCCCGAACCCAGGCTCCAGATAAGTAGAGAGCTTGGTAGTTGGAATCGGCGAAGTCGACAGAGGCACTCATGGCGTGTTCAATATTTATGGTAGCGCTTCCCTTTTGTTCAAAAAGAGTAGATCTAGCAACGGCACTATGATTCGCAAATACAGTATAGAGCAATGTAGTCTTAAGCCCCGAGTATTGATCCTCAAGGATCAAAAAGAGGGTTGTGGCTTCATCATCCGATTCGGCATAGACGGAAGGAAGTCCCTCGAGCTTTGGTTTACCCGGTTCAATACGGTAACCTTTATATTTCAGCTCCGTAGTCCGAGTTCCGTCCGCAAGTGCAACCTGGTAAGCTGGTTGACGAAAGTCGCTTGTTCCATACTGGGGGTATTCCTGAGGAAGCGTGTCCAAAGAAATTGTACGGCTGGAAGAAACGGGAGTGGGAGAGAAGGAGCAACGCTCCCTAAGCTCCAATATACTTGCGAGACTTTGGTCATGATGAAGTTGAGCTCCCCAATAGACATGTGCGGGATATCCTTCTACAAGCTGGATAATATAGCTGCAATCCTTGGACTGCAAATGAAACAAACCAAGCGCCTCGTTAACATGAATGTTCATGATATTCACTCCTTAGGGGGGTATCATTATTGTTTTACGTAAGGATACTGATCAATGACAACAAGACTCTCAAGTACTGATGTTAGCCTTTTTTGCATGAGCTCTCCCGAATGACAAGCTTAGTCCCGATCACGCTGTACGCAGGTGGTTCACGTCCCTCAAACCGTTCAGAGAGCAGTTGCACGGCAGCCTTTCCCATCTGTTCAGGGTAGGCACGGACAGTGGTTAGCGGAGGCTGCACGAAGGCTGCCATCTCAATGTCGTCGAAGCCGACAACAGCCATATCTTCGGGTACCTTGACTCCATGTCCATGAAGGGCGCGGAGGGCGCCAATAGCGAGCGGATCGCTTGCAGCGAAGCAGGCTGTCGGTCGTTCCTGTTGGGTTAGGAGTTCGTTCATCATGAGATAACCATCCGCGGTACTCCAGGCACCTATACGGACGAATTGAGGATTGTACAACCCCTGTTCCCGCATGAATCGTTCAAAATAATGCGCTCTTCTCTCACCGTCGCTCTTACCGCCGATAAATCCGATTTGTCGGTGGCCAAGCTCAAGTAGATGACCGAGTGCCTGATCAACAGCTTGCCGGAAATGAAGTCGTACAGAATCATACTCCAGCTGTTCATGGTACTGGTCGACAAGGACAATGGTGTTCTTGTCAGGATGAAGCTTGAATACCTCTTCAGGGTCAACGCCGCCCACAACAATCAGACCGTCCGCCTTCTGCAGGGTGCCGATGGATGAGCGGCCTCGCAAGGTCTGGCCCAACGTCAGGCCAAGCTCTTCACAGCGCAGTTCGATTCCACGGCGGATCGAAGCGTAATACGGATCGTCTCTTTCCTCCTCAATAGAACACCACAGCAGGAGGGAGACCGTTTTCCCGGCACGTTCCGTATTCTGCTTTAATTGCCTCAGCCGGGTAGGCTTATACCCGAGTTGCTCGGCAACCCCAAAAATTCTGTTTTTAGTGTCTGGGCTTACGGACAGTGACAGATCGTTATTTAAAACCCTTGAAACGGTTGCGGCAGACACACCCGCTTCGCGGGCAATGTCTTTAATGGTTGCCAAAAGAGCTCACACCTTTTTAGTTAATAATTTTACTAAAAATCGACTTTATCCTAACACATCTCTAAAGCACTTTCAAGAAGAACGGTTGAATTTTTTTAACTTTATTTTTGATCTACTACTGTAGAGATTGTTTGTGTTAACATGATGAATATTCTCTTGATGACGGAGGGGTCCTAGTTGAATATTCTGTCACTAGCTCGTAAGTGGTTTGGTCGACTTCGCTTTAAAAGCAAGGTTATAACGGTGTTTCTTCCGCTAATTATTATTTCTCTGCTTGTTCTTGGACTGTTGTCCAACCAACTTTTCAGCCGTTCTTTGATAGAGCAAACCACCAGTAATGTGGTCGATGAGTCTCAGCTTATCTTGTCTAGGACCGATTACATATTCAGGAGTGTGGAAACGGCGGCCAATATTATGGTCACGAATATTAACCGGATGTATGATTCATACGGTGCCAAACCTGATACTGCCATGGAGCCTATTCAGTTTGGAAACTTGATGCAGAGCCGCCTATCCATTGATTTGTCAATCTTTCGTGAGGTGGATGCCGCTGTATTCATTGATAATGAAGGGACGATTTTCGCCTCTTATACCGAAAGCGGGGATGATCGCAAGATCTATAGCATGCTTAAGCGGATAAGGGAATCCGAAAGTTATGGACAAGCCCTCTGGTTTGATATGGAGAAGAGGGGTTTCCTAACACCAGATCCGAACTCTCCCGTTTTGACGCTGGGGAAGACGGTCATTAATATAGACACCGGCGAACCCTATGGAACGCTTTTTCTGTTAGTGAAGGAAGAAGGTTTGTCCGATTACTTTCGTTCCAGCGATCCAGATGCGCCCAAATCTTATTATTTTTTAGATAACGAAATGCGCGTGGCTGTGGCAGAAGACAATGAGATGCTGATGAATCCGGTGAATCCACAGCTGGGTGAGGCCATCCAACGTTGTGCACCTAATGCATCCCATGGAACGTGCTCATTCGAGTATGAGGGCAATCTGGTAACGGTCACGGATTATAACCGGATGGATTGGAAGTTGGTCAATATTGTTTCTCTTAGCCTGCTTACGGCTGATGTCCGGCAAAATGTTAGACTGTCGCTCTTAATCGGCGTGTTATGCCTTATTTTTTCCTGGCTGGGCGCTAGCTTTCTATCTAAAATGGTCGTTAGCCCTCTCGAACAACTAACTAGGGCCATGCGGACTGTTGTAACCGGTGACTTACAATCGGTTACAACAGTCCGCACAGAGGATGAGATCGGTACCATTGCTGAAGCGTTTAATTTTATGATAAGACGAGTTCGGGAGCTGCTGGATGAGGTAAGGCAGGAACAGAACCGTAAGCGTGAATATGAACTTGCACTGATAAGTGCCCAAATTAAACCGCATTTTCTGTACAACACTTTGGATACCATTTATGCACTCAATGAGTTAGATCGTAATGAGGAGGCTAGAGATACTACAAAAGCGCTGGCAGATTTTTATCGAATGGTGCTAAACAAGGGACGGGAATTAATCACTTTAGAAAAGGAAGCCCAGATTACTGATGATTACCTGACGATTCTGCAAATCCGTTATCCCGATGTGTTTCGCTATGAAGTGGATATCCCTCCCGAGCTTGCAGGTACACCGATCCCGAAGCTCTCGCTTCAGCCGCTTGTCGAGAATTCGATTTACCATGGTCTTAAGAAGAAAGAAACAAAAGGTTTTATCCGTATTTTTGCCTTTAAACAGGGTGATAAGGTGGTCGTTCGGGTGCAGGACAACGGTGTGGGGATGGACGAATTCCAAGTTCAGACTATCATGTCCAGACATTTACCGAAAGAAGGAATACGATCAATCGGTACCTACAGTGTTCAGCAACGACTGAGCCTCTATTTTGGCGAAGAGTATTTGATATCCGTGCATAGTGTGCTCACGGAGGGAACAACTGTTGACCTGTTGCTGCCGATGCTGCCAAAGGGGAGTGAACACCAAGATGTATAAAGTGATGATTGTCGATGATGAACCGCTGTTCCGAGACTTTCTGCGTATTAAGATAGATTGGGAAAGTCATGGCTTTAGGGTTTGCTGCGAAGCAAGGAACGGCCAGGAAGCACTTCAGGAAGCCGAGCGGCATCAGCCGCATCTCGCCCTCGTAGATATCAATATGCCCTTTATTGACGGAATTGAATTAGCCGAGAGGTTGAAAGTCAAGTTCGAACGCATCGTTATTGTATTCATATCCGGACATAACGAATTTGAATACCTACAGAAGGCGGTTCGAACCGGAGTACAGGATTATTTGTTGAAGCCGTTCAATGCAGAAGAAATGCTCTCGATGTTGGAACGTATTAAGCCGAAACTACCGGTGTTTCCACAAGAGAGCGAAAGTACCGAGTGGGGTAAGCATGGTAGCGAAGCGTTGCACGGCAGATCAGGTATGCCTGATTTGGGCCATCTGCGTGATGCGGTCGTGCTAGACCTCCGAATGAAAGACAGTGAAACGTTAGAGGAGATCCGTAAGGCAATCCGGCAGCTTAGTATATACAAGTGGGGGGATGAGTACGCAGATGCGATGCTTATGGGAATCGTATCTCTAGCACTTTCCTTTGCAAGTGAACGCGGCATTCCTTATGATCGGCTATGGGATGAAGGAGGGAACAAATCTCCTTACGACCGGCTGCGGGAGTTGGATTCCTGGGAGGCTGCTGAAGGTTGGATGCTCGCCCTATACCGCAAGCTGATCCAGCTGATGGAGAATATGCGTCCTACGAAGGCTTCCAATTTGTTTGCGGCGGCGATCAATTATATCGAGGAACATTATGCAGACACAGAGTTGTCTGCTGAGCAGGTTTCGTGCGGAGTTTTCGTCGATCCCAGCTATCTCCGCCGCGTTTTTCGCAAGGAGTCTGGCTTCTCCATAGTGGATCATATTACACACATCCGGATGAAGAAGGCCAAGGAGCTTTTGCTGTATGGAAATCGGAAGCTGTCAGAAATCGCTGAAAGTGTTGGATACAGTGACCCTAATTATTTTGGCAAATGCTTCAAGAAACGCTTTGGCATGACACCGACTGAATATGAGCAACTCAAAAAAAGGTAGCGCCTTTCCTAAGAGGCAGGACAAATCGATTTAAGCCTGGCGGTTTTCCTATATATGGAGAACCGCTACTCTATTTGTCCCGTTTTTTACTGATTAAGCCCGTTTTATTCCTTAATCAAAAAAAGAAGCGGCAGTATACTGTAGTCATGCAAATGAAAGCGTAATCATAAAACACACTGCATGAGGGGGATTAAACACATGAAAAAAACTTACAGAAGTTGGAGTGCAGCTTTGCTAGTACTCACCATGTCTATTGGATTGGTCGCTTGTGGCGAAGATACCTCGACCTCTTCCAAGAGCGAGGCAGGGGACAGTACGATCAAATTGAAGGTGTATGCGCAGCATTTTGATGACGATACCATAAAGCCGTTCGATTATGCGGTGGAAGAGCTCAAAAAGAAGATGCCAAACGTAGAGATTGAACTGGATCCTGCCGTGCAGGATGGAGGCCAGAAGCTGAAAACCTATGCGGCAACGGGAAACATGCCAGACATCTATTTAGCGGATTGGTCTGTCCTGCAAACTTTCGCAAAATCGAAAAATGTTGAGGTGCTGGACAACTATGACACAACGGCCGAATTCAAGAAGAATCTTAACCCGGGTGTTGAATCGCGTTTGGTAGCTCCAGACAATCATGTATATGCTTATCCCGAAACCGGTATAGAATTCCAAATGATCTATTATAACAAGTCAATTTTTGAGAAGGTCGGAATCAAAACACCGCTTAAGACGATTGACCAGATGGCCGATGCAGCGAAAAAGTTGAAAGCCGCAGGTTATGTACCTATGTCAATCTTTGCCAAGGAAAAATGGATAACGACCGCTTTTTATAATGGACTGGTTACAAGGGAGCAGCCACATGGATTCGGAGCACTTGATCAGAAAGGTGTAATAGCATTGCCGAAAGCATTTGTAACAGCGGCTCAGCAGATGAAGCAATTGCAGAGAGCCGGATTGTTCGATGCCAACGCCACGAATACCAATTATGATCAGGCATCGTCCTTATTTTATCAAGGGAAGGCTGCTATGTTTGTGAACGGACAATGGGAAATTTACAGTTCACAAGAAAAGCTGGGCGACCAGGTTGACTGGATGTACTGGCCTGCAAAGGATGAAGCAACCTACGAGAATTCCAAATATTTCATAGACGGCTCGGGTTCACCACAAGGTTACGCAGTATCACCGAGTAGCAAGAACAAGGAAACAGCTGTAAAGATAGCGGCCTTCCTTGCCACAAAGTCAGCCGAGTACAGATACACCCAACTTGGAAGTCCAATTGTTTCGCAGAAAGTGGATAAGCCAATGGCCTCTAATGTCCCAGCAATGATGCAGCGAGTCGTCAAAGAGTTGCTGCCAAACGCGCAGGAATATGCTCAACTTCTGAGCAATACAAAAATTCAGAACACCATTAATGACAATACTCAAAATTTAATGGTAGATAATTTCTCTGAACAGGATTTTGTGAACAATCTGAATAGTACATTGGAAAAAGAAAACTGAGAATTCAGGGATTCGGCAACCCTTGGCGGATAAGTCGCTGGGGGATGCTGTTCCAAAGATAAGGGGTGGAAGCAAGACATGAATAAATATTTGGGGAACAAATCGGCGCTCGCACTGTTTCTCCTCCCTGCTTTGATACTGTATAGCGTGATACTGATATATCCCGTTCTGCAAACTGTTCTTCGCAGCTTTTATGATTGGGATGGCCTGAGTACGCTGACCTTTTCGGGACTGAGTAATTATCGGGAACTGTTCTCCGATCCTCTACTTGCTACTTCGCTTAAGAACGGATTAATCTTTGCCATTGTGCTGGCGGTCTTTCAGATCGGACTGGGAACACTATTAGCGCTAATCTGTGCGGACCCGCGCACACGGGGGCGAAAAATACTGAAAACGTCTTATTTTATCCCAGTTGTCTTATCGGTAACCGTGGTGTGCCAGCTGTGGATCGCAATCTATGACCCAACTAACGGATTGATCAACCGGCTGTTTGATCTCTTGAACATCCCTTATCAGCAAAATTGGCTAAGCTCCCCGACAGCATCGATTATTGCCATCGCCTTCGTTAATGCCTGGCAGTTTATGGGGTATCAATTCGCGCTGCTATATGCAGGAGTTAAGTCAGTGCCCGAAGACTACTTTGAAGCCGCCACGATTGACGGCTGCAGCAAATGGAGAGCGCACTGGCATGTCACACTTCCTCTGATGAGGGAAACTTACAAATTCTGCTTTATTATTGCGATTACCTCTGGAATTGGGGCCTTTGTGCAGATGCTGATTATGACAAATGGTGGCCCCGGCACTACAAACTATACAATGACATTCATGATTTACCGCTATGCTTTCATGGAAAGCAACTATGGGTATGCATGTGCTGTATCCGTGCTGCTTGTACTAATTTCACTATTGGCAACTGTAGTCATCAATAAGCTGTTCGACCGCGGACAAACCGCCTGATAAGGCGTGTATCGAAAAGGAGAACGAAATGAGTAAAACCGCTTTGAGCAAGTTCAGACAAGCTGTTCTGCAGATACCGCTGTGGTTGTATTTTATTGTTTCGGTCTACCCGTTGTTCTGGATGGTTTCCTACTCGTTCAAGAACAACGATGAGATCTTTGTCTCTAATCCATTTGGACTGCCGACGCATTTTCGTTACGAAAATTACATTAATGCCTGGACGCAGTTTAATATTCCCCGTTACTTTCTGAACAGTCTGGTCGTATCAACGATTTCGACTCTGTTCATCCTTTTACTGGCTCTGATGTTTGCCTTCGCAGTGGCTCGTATGAGATGGAGGTTTCGTTCTGCCGTTCGGACTTATATGATCATAGGAATGTTTATGCCACTGCAGGTTATCATGATACCGCTGGCGATTCTGGTTCGCGATTTTCATCTTACCAATACGTATGGAGCTCTTATTCTTCCTTATATCGCAATTGGCCTTCCTTTCTCGTCCATGATTTTTTACGGGTTTCTTATAGCAATTCCTAAGGAGATTGAAGAGGCGGCATGCATGGATGGAGCTAATATTTATAGACTGTTCCTGAAAATCATTTTGCCACTTGCATTGCCCGCAATTGCGACGGTGGCCATTTTTCAATTCTTGAACAACTGGAATGAGTTCACTTTGGCCTATATTTTAATTTCTGATGAAAATATGAAGACATTGCCACTCGGCTTGCTTTTCTTCCAAGGCTCTTACAGCACAGATTGGGGAGCCATGGGGGCTGTTATGACTATGGCTTCCTTACCGATGGTACTCGTCTACCTGTTTTTGAGTGAACAAGTGGAGCGGGCGATGACGGTAGGTTCGGCTGTAAAAGGATAGAAAGGATAAACTGCCCGGGGTTGAGAATCAGAAAAAGATTCTCAACCCCGGGCAGTTTTGTTATGTACATACGTTAGTTCAATCCGACGATGGTCTGTAGGTAATCAGAAACCTTACAGCAAAGAAATGTTTTTGTAAGATTCAACTGTTGTTCGTTATGTAGAAACTAATTATGCTGGTAAATAGCTAGGTAAAGGAAAGAAGTGAGCAGACTTGAAAGATCCAATGCAAAGTTTCAATGAAATATTAAAAAATCGTAAAAAAACCATTATAACAGTAATAGTTGTCGTTACTATAATTATATTGTTAATCACTCTGGTATTTGGCACCATGCATATTATCCGGGGTTCTATATACACCACCACGAAAACCTCCTAAATCTACAACCAAAGGGGATTAGATTGTTGTTATTGCTTGAATGATCAAATAAAGGCATTATAGAGAAATCAGTTGTTAAAAATTCAAGCACTAAGAAGGTAGAAAACATAATGCAAAAGATATTAATAGTAGAGGATGACCCTCAAATCAGCTCCTTGCTCCAATCCTATCTTGAAAAATATGGTTATCAAGGAGTTATTATTTCAAATTTTGATCAAGTTTTAGTTGCCTTTCAAAAGGTGGAGCCTGATTTGGTACTACTTGATGTGAATCTTCCTCGTTTCGATGGATTTTATTGGTGTAGACAAATACGGACTCAATCTACATGTCCCATCCTTTTTGTGTCTGCACGCGATGATAAAATGGATCAGGTCATTGCTTTGCAAAATGGAGCAGATGATTACATTACGAAACCATTTTATCCCGAAGTACTGTTAGCCAAAGTAGAAAGTAATCTGCGACGTGCCTATGGTTCTTATGCCGTTGCTCCAAAATCACGTTCCTTAAAAGTGTCAGCTTTGACGCTATATCCCGATATTATGGAACTTGTGTTCCATGACAAGCAGGTCGAAATTAGCCAGAAAGAAGCAGCACTGCTAGAGCTATTAATGACGTATCCTAAACAGGTTGTGGGTAGAGTTCATCTCTTAGAGGCTTTATGGGATGATCACCAATATGTGGGTGAGAACACATTGAATGTTTATGTCACTCGTGTCCGTAAAAAGCTGAGCGAGCTGGGACTGGGGGATATCATAGAGACGGTTAGAGGGGCTGGCTATCGGCTTCACTTGACTGAGGAGGATGAACGGTGAAGCTTTTTTGGCGTGACCATTTTTCGCTGGTGATTTTTAATATCATCCAACTTTTTCTTGTGTTAAGTATCTATTGGTTGGATGGTTACCGTAACTGGTCGACGGCCCTGTATTCCGTCTTTTTTGGGGCTTCCATATTGCTGGTTTATTTGCTCTTCCGATATGTCCTGTACTCTGGTTTATATCGAATATTATCCACTGCAAACCTAAGAGATTTAGATGAGCTTATTCAGATGAAGGTACTTAATCCGTTAGCCTCTTCATTGCAACACTTGCTTTTACAATATTACCGATTGTATCAGTCTCGAATTCATCAGTTAGAGCATCAGCAGCGTGATCATATTACATTTATCAATCAGTGGGTTCACCAGATGAAAACTCCTCTTGCTGTTATTCATTTAATCCTCAAAGGAAAAATAGATCCTGAATCTGATCAGATTTACGATGAAATTGATCGAATGGGAAAAGGACTAGACATGATTTTATATATGTCACGGTTGGAATCCTTTGAACCTGATTTTCATGTGGAGCCTGTTGTATTACGAAAACTGGTTAGTGATGTGATCTATGATAACAAAAGACTATTGATTCGTAACGAAATTTATCCTTCCAATGAAGTGGACGAGCAGTTGTGTGTGATAACCGATGCCAAGTGGCTAAGATTCATAATTAACCAATTGATGACCAATGCGGTGAAGTATTCTTCAGGTCATGCCCACAGTCTGAAACTGATGTCTCACGTAAGAGATCATGTCATTGTGTTGGAAGTACAGGATGAGGGGATTGGTATCCCTAAAAAAGACGTAGAACGGGTATTTGAGGCTTATTACACAGGTGAAAATGGGCGGAAGTATCGTGAATCAACCGGGATGGGACTCTATTTGGTGTCTGAAATCTGCAAAAGACTGAATCATAACATTCAGTTAAAATCGACGGTTGGTGAAGGGACGACGGTTCAAATCCTGTTTCCAATTTGCAAATGAGAAACCTTACAACAGATTTAAGGTTTTTGTAATGTTAATCGATCGCTTCACTTGTCTGGATGGATTATGATCATGACATAGGAAAAGAAAGGAATGAATTATGGAGATTGTACGAATGGATCAAGTCACCAAAATATACTATGGCAAGGTTCCCTACCGAGCCCTTAACAACATCCATTTAACGATCAAACAAGGCGAGTTTGTTGGCATTATGGGGCCGTCTGGTAGTGGGAAGACTACATTATTAAACATGATTTCAACCATTGATATGCCGACTTCTGGCGAGGTTTGCATTAAAGGGGAAAATCCACATCAGCTCAAGAAGGATAAGCTGGCTTTATTTCGTCGTAAAGAGCTGGGACTTGTATTTCAGGACTATAATTTGCTGGAAACTCTCACTTTGGGAGAGAACATACTGTTTCCTCTGATGCTGAATAAAAAAGGATTAAAGGAAATGGAGCACAAACTGGAAGAGGTAGCGAAGAAACTGGATATTATTGATATTTTGGATAAACGACCTTATGAGGTGTCAGGGGGACAAAAGCAAAGGGCAGCTATAGGCAGGGCTATTATTCACTCTCCTTCACTCTTGCTCGCAGATGAGCCCACTGGAAATCTCGATTCCATGTCTTCACGTGTTGTGATGGAAATGCTGGGGCTTATCAGTCGTGTGGATCATTCAACAATCGTGCTGGTAACACACGGAGCCGTGGAAGCCAGTTATTGCGATCGGGTTATTTTTATAAAAGATGGTGAGTTATATAATGAAATCCATCGTAGTCATAGTCAGCAATTATTTTTTCAAGAAATTATAGATATACTCTCCTTTTTGGGGGGAAGTAGACATGCGCATGAGCTTTCGTCTGTTAGCATGGAATAATCTCAAGCACAATGTGCGTGCTTATGTACCTTACTATGTAAGCAGCTCATTGATGATTTCGATTTTTTTCGTATATGCGATATTTATTTTTCACCCGGATGTCTCAGATGCAATCACAGCAGCTAATGTAAAAAAGGGATTACAAGTTGCTGATCTGTTGATTTTTGTGTTTTCCTTTTTCTTCGTATTATACACAAACCATATTTTTGTTGCTGCACGAAAAAAAGAATTTGGTATACTGACCATTTTAGGGACACATCACAGACAAATTTATTTTTTGGTCGCATATGAAAATCTAATTATAGGCTTTTTATCCTTAATTACCGGGATTATCGGAGGATTTGTTTCATCGAAATTCTTTCTACTTTTGGGCTCCAATGTCATAGGAATGTATTTAACGTTTTATTTTCCTTGGAAAGCACTGGCTTTCACCGTGGTGGGCTTTATGTTTTTGTTTATATTGATCTCATTTGTGTCTGTTTTCTTCATACGCCATTTTAAATTACAGCAGCCTTTTAGCAAGGTTTCACAGCTAAAAAAGGATTTAAAAGCTTCATGGAGCCTGTCCTTTCTTGCCATAGTATTAATAGGAGCGGCTGTATATTTGATGAGGATTGATTTTCCACCCTACATTTATCTGGCACCGTATCGTTTGGGGACTCTTTCTTTTTATATATTACACTATTCAGTTGGAGACACATTTAAATATACAATTGTAATGGGATTTATTGGTGTTTACTTATTTTACACTCAATTATGTGTACTATTCATTCAATTACTTAGAGCTAACAGGAAATGGTCTTGGAGCGGAATACGCTTATTATGGTTATCTGAAATCACATACAAAATCAGGAATAATGCCGGGCTGTTTTCATTAATTACCCTAATTTCTATCATTTCCTGTGTAGGAGCAGCGTCAACGTTTGACTCCATGCAGCAGCAAAAAAGATTTCTTAAGGAGCAATCTTATTCATTTGCACTTACTTCTGATGTTGTAAGTTCTATAGAGCTTGAAAAAGAGATTGACCAAAATCTTCATACGGCTGGGGTAGATTATTCGAAAGGTGAAGTGTTGATCTTTCCCTTTCATGAACAGCTCGCGCCAGTGATGAAACAATCCAATTATGAGGCTCTTGCTTCCAGGTTTAAGGAGCTAAAACAGGCAGTAGCGCTTCGGGATCATCAAGGCTTTTTCATTTTTGATTCAAACGGGATGTCTTTAGAAGAACAGAAAACCTTTTTTGAAAAAAAGCTAACTTACAATCAAGGAAAATCTCAGATTATGAATATTCAGATTATGGATACTCAGAAGTTGGACCATAACTTAAAGTCTGATGAAAACATCATCTCTGAACTAGCACGGTTACTTGTTGTTCCAGATCGAACTTACGACCATTTAATTGAACAACGGTATTTCAATGATCCATTGGCATACAAATCTGTTTACTACTTTGTGCCAAAATGGAAGAATGGTCAACTTTCTTTAGATACTTCAGAAACTCAACAGGAGATATGGTTGTATTCCGTGTTGGCCCACAAGGTGAATAAAGGGGTGCTTAATTCTAGAGCAGTGGATTATTTGACATCGGAGATGGATCTGAATATTAGCGAATTTATTGGCGGATTTATCGCCATTATTATGTTGGCAAGCACTGTAAGTCTATTGTATTTCAGATTGTATGTAGATCTTCAACGGGATGAGGAAATATACCGAGCTTTATCGAAAATCGGACTAAACTCAAGAGAAATGAGACGAGCTGCCTCCAGACAAATTGCTTTCTTATTTCTTCTGCCATTAGTCGTATCATCCATAGGAATAGTGCTTTGTTTAGTTATGTCAGAACCATCTGGAATATATGTAGTACCCTTTCGCATTACGCTTATTCAGATTATGCTGTGCTTTTGGGCAATCCAATTCTTTTCCTTTCTTATTGTACGGTTCCTGTACCTTCGTCAATTGGATTTGAAGATGTTATAAGGAACGATAAGCTGTGTGTAAAAAAGTTGCAGAAGGGGAGGAGTGGTTCCTCCTTTCTGGAATCTCCGCGGATTATAGACGATGCAGCTCTCAATTCGCGATTTCCTTGATGGGGAGTCATACAAAGAAATTGTAGTGTAGAGGAAGAATTGTAATTCATATAACAACGTATTTATTAGACTTAATAAGCTTAGAAAGAGGGGGATATCTATGAAAAAAAGTGTGTTTATTTTATTGTTGTTGGCCTTATCAACCAGTTCTTTTTCAGGGTCCTTTGTTCAAGCAGAGGGGCAGCAATTGGCTTCCAATGCAAGTGTGAAACTAACATTGAGTCAAGCCCAGCAATGGGCACGGTCTAATAGCTTTAGTTTGAAAGAAGCCCAGCAAACGATAGATCGTAACCGCATTAACCTAAAAAATGCAGGTAAGAATCTGGATTTCATTCCAGCAGGTGCAGGCAACGGTGAAGAGGACGCGGCTAGTAGTTCTGCTTGGAAGGGGTATGCCTCATCGACGGTTTCTTATTTGGAATCCAAGAAGCAAATCGAACTTGCTCAAGATCAGACAGACTACACCACAATGAAGGACTATTACGACGTACTTTTGGCTGACAACAAAGTGAAGAGTAGTGAGGATGCACTTTCGCTTGCGTTATTGGAGGAAAAAGCTGCTGAGGCGAAAGCGAACCGTGGAAAAATTTCTCCAGGTGAACAAAGCACCATTATTCAGACTCGTTTAGAAGCAGAAAAGAATGTAGAGATTGTAAAATCTGCGCTGCAAAAAGCGTTAGAGGTGCTAAACACCCAAATGGGGCAACCGCAAGGTACGGTATATGAACTGGTTGATCGACCCGCTTACCGGAAAATGGATAACACGAATTTAGATACGCTTGTGACGCGTGCAATCTCGGCGAGTCCTTCGGTATGGAGACAGGAGGAGGCTGTCAAGCTGGCAAAAATGGAAGTTAAATATTACACATGGAACTCGGGAACGGACGATTATGAAATTAAACAGATTGATGTAGACTCAGCGGAAGGTGGACTCAAAAATACCAAGGATCAATTGGCAGAATCACTAAAGAGTATCTACTTTAACTTACAGCAAAATGATGAACAATACGAACAAATGCAAAGTAATTTACAGAACGCTATTAAAATGTTGGACATATCTCGTAAAAAAAGGGAACGTGGATTTGCCACAGGTACGGAGGTCGCCACGAATCAGTTAAAAGTAAAACAAATTGAACGAAATAAGGATGAACTCATTATTCAAATGACAATGCTGCAACATGCTTTAAACAAACCGTGGAGCGTATAGGTTTTAGAAAAAATACATTTTAAGGGGATATAACATTGTCGGAAACAGAAAAGAAAGATGCATTGCAAGTGTTAAGAAGGAAAAAAAGATTGAAAGGGATCATAGGTATTCTTGTCTTGATTATTATAGCGGGAATTGGCAGTACTGTTTATATGAATAGAAGTCAGGAAAAGCCCGTGGAGGGTCCTGCGAACCAGATCGTACAGGTACAGAAAACAAACATGACCGAATCGCTTAAAGTAACTGGAACCGTTCAGGCTTCTAAGGAAGTCAATATCAATTTTACAAATGTTGAGGGTGCCAAGCTCATTGCCGTCAATGTTAAAGCAGGAGATAGTGTCAAAGCGGGTCAGGTGTTGGCTCGTTTGGATGATTCGGATTCCAAGTTACAAATTAAAAATGCTGAATCCAATGTAGCGACTGCCCGAGCCAAGGTGGAGGAAGCCAAGCGTGGACCGAAGTCTAGTGATATTGAGCTCCAGAAGGCAAATGTCCTAAAGGCGCAGATGGCGATTAAAACAGCCAAGGATTCCATGGAGCTGGAAGAAGTTGCTGCACAAAAAGTGGCGGCCAAGATGATTTTGGATAAAGCCCAGAAGGATTATGATGACCAGACTTATCTAGTTCAGAATGATGCAGCTGCAGAAAGTGACCTGGCGACGGCCAAGCAAAACCTGGATAAGGCAAAATTGGATATGAATAATGTCGAACTTCAATACAAGAAGGCAAAGAATCGACAAGTTCAGGCGATTGAGGATGCGGAAATGGGCTATAAAACAGCTTTAATACAATTAAAGGCAGCACAGTCCCCGCCTGATGCTTCCAATATTCAATCCGCACAGGCTTCTTTACAACAGGCTGAAACGGAATTGGAACAGAAGAAAAGTGTTCTGAACAAATTACAGGTTACGGCACCGTGGGATGGAATTATTTTGAAGGTTAATGGCGATGTGGGTACCAGTCCTACAGCACCTTTCATTGTTATGAACAATTCTAATACAGGCGTTATGAAGGTTAGTGCCAAGGTTAACGAAAGTGACATTGCTAAAATGAGGACTGGGCTCCAGGCTACGTTACACACGAATTCATTCCCGGACAAACAATTTAAAGGCGAAGTCCTCTTTGTTTCTCCAGAGCCGGTTACGGAATCCAATGTGACTACATACAAAATTGAATTGTCTTTGGATAGTCAAAAGATAAGACTACAACCAGGGATGAACATGGATGTATCACTCCTCTTGGCTGAACATAAAGATGCGTTGTCTGTTCCATTGTTCGCATTGAGATCCGAAGGTGGAGTGGATGGAGTATATGTAGCGAAGAACCCGGCTAACCCTGCAGATTATGAATTCAGACCAGTGAAGCTGGGGGTCTATACAGCGGATCAGGCCGAAATCAAGTCCGGTGTCAAGGAAGGCGAAACCATAGTTATTCCGCCTCAGGGTGGTAGTGCTGGTCCGAATGGCAGTCAAGAGGGTCAGGACCCTGATGGAGGTCAGGCACAATGAACGAAGCTCGTTTGAATAAAAGCGTTATTGAAATTAAAGAACTTAAAAAAATATATGAGGTGGGCGGTCAGGAGATTCAGGCTCTACGTGGTGTTGATTTATCTATTAGCGAAGGTGAGTTTGTTGCCATAATGGGCCCCTCTGGTTCGGGTAAGTCCACTATGATGAATGTCATTGGTTGCCTCGATCATCCTGATACGGGGAAGTATTATTTGGATGGGTATTCCATTTTGGATGCTCGTGAGAACGAGCTTTCCGAGATTCGAAATCAGAAACTGGGTTTTGTATTTCAGAAATTTTATCTACTTCCCCGAACTACAGCATTAGCCAATGTAGAGCTACCTATGATGTATGCAGGTATACCTGCCAAGGAACGCCGGGAACGAGCTGTGGAGGCGCTTCGAAGCGTAGGGCTTGCAGAACGGATGTACAACAAGCCTAATGAGCTATCTGGTGGTCAGCAGCAACGTGTCTCCATTGCGCGTGCGTTGGTGAATAATCCTGTTATTCTGCTGGCGGATGAGCCTACGGGGGCACTAGATACAAAGACGAGTGTCGAGATTATGGAGCTGTTTCAAGGTTTGAATGAACAGGGGAGAACCATTGTCTTGGTTACTCATGAGCTGGAAATTGCCGAATATGCCAAGCGCCTGATCAGCTTTCGTGATGGGAATATTGAGCGGGATGAGAGCATTATGAATAGAAGAATTTCATCAAGGATGGCAAGCCTATGAATTTAATGGAAACGATCCGTGTATCAATTAACAGTTTAACAACCAATAAGCTACGCTCCTTTTTAACAATACTCGGTATTATTATCGGCGTGGCAGCGGTTATTGCCATTATGGCGATTGGAAACGGCTCTACAACCCGCATAAAGGCGGAAATTAATAAATTAGGGAATAACGTATTGATGGTTGCGCCAGCTATGACAATGGTCGATGGTGAAATAGATTATGACAACACTCCATCGTTTACTTGGGCTGATGTCGAGGCGTTGGAACAAAAGAATTCCATAGATGCATTGATGCCAAATATAACGAGCAATTCAAAAGCTACGTGGGGGCGATATAACTATAACGCCACTATTGTAGGGACTTCCGCTTCATTCTATAAAGTCAAAAAGTTTTCCTTTGCCGAGGGCAGAACATTTACCAACGATGAGATGGATAAACGCATGAATGTCGCCATTCTTGAAAGTCAGGCGGTTCAACGTCTTTTTGGTGGAGATACCCAAAATGTATTGGGACGAACGTTTCAAATTAAACAGATCCCTTTCAAGGTAATTGGAGTATTAAATACTCAGCCAGTAACGAAATTAAGCTACAGCACTAATGAACAAATTTACATCCCTGCTACAACCATAATGAACCGTCTGGGTGAGAAGAACATTACAGGATTGGACGTATCCGCCAAGTCACCAGCTTTGATGGATCAGGCACGTTCAGACATATTGGAAAGCTTGCGTTTAACGCACCAGCTAAAACCCTCGGAACCAGATCAATTTCAAATTATGAGTCTGTCAGAAGCAGCAGGTGCTGCTTCAGGTGTAGATAATATCATGACCAGCTTGCTAGGAGGTGTAGCCGCGATATCGCTCGTAGTAGGGGGAATCGGAATTATGAACATTATGATGGTGTCGGTTATAGAGCGTACAAGAGAAATCGGTATTCGAAAAGCTATTGGCGCCAAGCCGAGAGATATTATGATTCAATTCCTATCTGAAGCGGTCATCTTTGGTCTATTAGGAGGTACAATCGGGGTTGTAACAGGCATAGGGGCATCCAAAATACTTGAGGCAACTGCACATATGACCATTGAATTTACGATCTCGCCTATCATATATTCGTTTCTTAGCTCTGCGGGCACAGGCATCCTATTTGGAGTATACCCGGCTTATAAAGCAGCAAGTTTGAAGCCTATAGATGCATTGAGATACGAATAATAAGCAGGGATATGAATTTAAAACTATCAAGTAACGTACCGATTTCAATCAAAACAGAAGGGAAAAGCAATAATATGGATATTAAAGATGTGGAGGATCTATATTTATCTTGCAAATCAGATCTCTTGGGATATCTATTGAGGATATTGCAAAACAAACAGGATGCCGAAGATTTGTTGCATGAGTGCTTTATTCGGTTTATAAGAGCTTCACCTGACTTGCCTCAAGATCGTATTCGATTTTATCTTCTGAGAATTGCCAAAAATTTAGCTATAGATTTAATAAGAAAACGAAAAAAGATGGATGAATACAACTTACGTAAGGAGCTGCTTTACTACCACTGGGATACCGTCGATTTTGAAATTCAGGAGGAGGTCAATCGAATTCTTTTGATGGCAAGTAATACCGAGCAAAGGACGGTACTTGAATTGCGTGTAGTCCGAGGATACTCCATAAAAGAAACGGCTAGAATCTTAAACAAGAGTGAAAATTCAGTAAAGTCTTCGCTGCACAGAGCTTCAAAACGCATTAAATTAAGATATATTTCCTGAACTGATTTGGATGAAAAGCGGAGTAGACATAGAGTCTGCTCCTTTTTTTGCTTGATACAGAGATATAACAATAAGATCGATATTTTCCACCATAATAGATAATAAATATCCCCTTTTTTTGGATTGTTTCTATTTATAATGAAAGCGCACCCATAACAATCAAAGGAGCTGATTTGTTTTGACACGTAACAAACGCTTAAGAAGATTGTCCACTGCCATGTTAACGGTGCCTATGCTCACGATGTTCGCTTCAGGTGCAATGGCAGAGCAGGAATTGAACAGACATAAGCCTCCGGTTTCTACTGGAAGCGGTGTATTTTATGAAATTTATATCAATTCTTTTTATGATTCGAATGGAGACGGACACGGTGATATGAAAGGAATCACACAAAAATTTGATTACTTAAACGATGGCAAACCCCATTCGGGTAAGGATTTGCAGGTCAGCGGCCTCTGGCTTATGCCCCTAAATCCATCTCCAAGCTACCATAAATATGATGTAACTGATTACTATCAGGTGGACCCGCAGTATGGGAGTCTAAATGATTTTCGCACCTTGATGAAAGAAGCGGACCGAAAGGGCGTCAAGGTGATCATGGACCTTGTTATCAATCATTCGAGCAGCGAGCACCCATGGTTTAAGGAGGCCAGTGCCAACCCACAAAGCAAATACCACAACTATTACGTATGGGCGGATGAGAACACAGATCTGGATGAAAAGGGCTCGTGGGGTCAGCAGGTATGGCATAAGAATCCGAACGGCGAAGGATATTTCTACGGTACATTCTGGTCGGGCATGCCGGATCTGAACTTTGACAATCCCGAAGTCCGCAAAGAAATGATCAAAGTCGGCAAGTATTGGCTGCAGCAGGGTGCAGACGGGTTCCGGCTTGACGCGGCGATGCATATTTTTAGAGGACAGACGAAGGATGGTGCGGATAAGAACATCGCCTGGTGGAATGAATTCCGTTCCGAGATGGAGAAGGTGAATCCAAATGTATATCTGGCAGGAGAGGTATGGGACAAACCGGAGACCATAGCTCCTTATTTCGGACCACTCCACTCCCTATTTAATTTTGACCTGGGTGGAACGATTTTGAACTCCGTGAAAAACGGCCGAGATCAGGGTATCGCGACATTCGCCGAGAAAACGCTGCAACTGTACAAATCGTATAATAAGGCAGCACTCGATGCTCCGTTCTTGAGCAACCATGACCAGACCCGTGTCATGAGCGAACTGGGCGGGGATGTGCGAAAAGCCAAGCTGGCCGCTTCCATTCTTTTGACGCTTCCGGGTCAGCCTTTCCTGTATTACGGGGAAGAAATCGGCATGAAGGGAGAGAAGCCTGATGAGTATCTTCGTGAGCCTATGCGCTGGTACAAGGGAGATGGCCCTGGTCAAACGACGTGGGAGAAACCCAAATACAACACAGGCGAGGTATCGGTGGAAGCGCAGCTGAGGGACGATGATTCCTTACTGGAAAGCTATCGTACACTCATCCGTCTGAGGGAAGAACATGAAGCTTTACGCAGCGACAGTCTGCAACCTATACAAGCAGGTTCTGCCAGCGTGACCGCGTTTAAACGTACTTCAGGCAAAGAAACAATGTATGTATATCATAACCTGTCTGGAGAGCCGGTTACCTTGCAGATAAAAGATTTCGATAAGGGTAAATGGAAAGTGATCTTTTCCACCTCAAAGGATGTAAAGGTGAAGAAAGGAACAGTTACAATTCCGGCTTACAGTTCTCTAATTACCGAAGAAGACAGAAAGAGCTGAATATAGGGCAAAATTACCGTTCAGATGAAGCAGGATATATATCGATGAATCCAGTTTGGGGTGTTAACAGCACCCCATTTTTCTATATAAGTTTTGCTGCATACGAATAGAGGATTTAAAACCGTCAGGAGATCAGTTATATGTCAAAAAGACAGTTTTTACGACAGTTGTGTGTTGAACCGGGAAATTACTCGTTTCAACTAGACCACTTGGATACAAAGCACGCCCCTTAGAGTACACACAGGGAAGGATAAATGACATTCTCCCGTGTATATTCCAAGGGGCATTATTTAATACCCTCAATCATAGTAAAGATCGGACGATTCCATATGATTATAAAGGGGGTATACCTTCCGGTACCTTTCAGCTCTTGCTCTTAGCAAGCAACTGCTCATCGAACGGTAGATTCTCTTTGATCGCCCACAGGTCGTCATAGCTGAGAATCGAGCGATCGGCTCTGGACAGATCCTGCCGGCCGGAGCCGGGGTTGTGAAAGCCGATGCAGTGCATTCCTGCACTTTTGGCTGCCTGGACCCCGTTCTGTGAATCCTCAATAACGATGCAATGGGCCGGTGCAATGCCTAGCTGCTCGGCGGCGTATAAGAAGATGTCCGGTGCCGGCTTACCCTGCAATACCTCTTCACCGGTGATCCGAATGTCAAAGTAACGGCCAAGTCCTGTCTTTTCCATAATGAGATCAATCAGCGCCCGTGGAGAGGAAGAGGCCACCGCGACCGGAATCCCTTTCTCTTGCAGCCAGTTCAGCCACCGCTCCAGTCCGTCGATCGCCACAAGGCCCTCGTGTGCAATCATCGTCTGCATCACATTTTTTCGGTGATAGGACAAGGCCTCTTCCACCGTATTGGTGAGCTGATGCCTGTCCAGTACCTGACGCCACATAGATTCAAGTGTCACTCCAACATAGGTATGGTGCTCTTCTTCCGTCATGGACGCACCAAAATGGGCAAAGGAGCTGCGTTCGACCTCAAAGTAAATCGGTTCGCTGTCTACTAACACACCGTCCATGTCGAAAATGACCGCTTTGACCGGAACGGACGCTGATAGGTCTCCTGTGCATTCATTATTGGTCGGTGTAACATGAGGGATGCTCGTCATGTCCATTCTCTCCCTTGTTAGTAGCTAAATTTAGTTGCCGGAGCCATTAGATTGCAGTACAATCTTGATCGCCTGAGACGAAGGCTGAAGTGTCCGCTCGCTGATATTGCATCCAAGCGTCTTAAAGGCTTCATGGTAGTCATCAAGCGGATACGAGTGGGTTATGATTTTTTTGGCGGGAATGATTTGTTGCTCAATCAGGTAATGCGCCGTGGAAAACGTGCCCAGAGAATCAATCGAGCCGATGATTTTAAGGCTACGGTCAACTACCTCTTTCGGATTAAACGAACTTATCCCATCTCTCAGCCCCACCAGCATCAAATACCCGCCGCTCGCAAGCTGGCTTAGTACCTCAGTGCCGACCACTCCTGTGGTATCCACAATCATGTCCACCTGATTTTTTAACGGAGCCAGCTCATGAATGGCCGACTCCAGTGTGGCGTGCGCGGACCACCGTTCGGGAGCAATAGAATCCGCTATAGCGAGCCGTTCCTCCGAGATGTCAACAAGGCAACCAGTTATGCCTTTCGAAGCAAGAGCATAACTGTACAGAATCCCGATCGGACCTGCGCCTAAAATAACGGTTGTGAAGTTCGGCAGCAGGTGAATCTGGTTGATTCCGGTCAGCATACAGCTCAGCGGTTCGGTCAGCGTCGCTTCTTCGTAGCTGATATGGTCCTTCAGCTTGTACAAAAAACGGTCCTCAGTCACATAATAATCGGTGAACGTACCGTCGGCGCTGACTCCGGTCTCGGTTACGGATTTGTGTGTGCAATGATTCTGTCTTCCTGTCCGGCACATTTCGCATTGGCCGCAGTAGTATGTTGGATCAATCACCACCCGGTCCCCAGGCTGCAGTGAACTGACGGCTGATCCTACAGCGATCACATCCCCCGCTGATTCGTGGCCCAAGATAGTGGACGGAACGGCATGATATTTGCCACTAATGATACCTAGGTCCGTACCGCATACGCCTGTCGCCCGAATTCGGACGAGTACATCGTTATCTTTTTTTATCTCCGGGATAGGTCTTTCCTCAAGTGCGACATCCCAAGCCGATTTGTATACCAGTGCAAGCATGAATAATTCCTCCCTTTGCCTATTGGGCAGATCGTTAGTGAAGGGTAGCAAGAACGGCATCAAGCCGTTTAACAATTTCGACAATCTCATCTTCTGTAGCCGTGAGAGAAGGTCTCACTTTGACCACATTGCCATAACCGTAACGGGAGCCTCTGAGAATAAGCTGCTGTTCGGCAAAAGCGCGGTCGATAATCGCATTGCTCTTAACTGCGTCTGGGGCATCATCCTCGTCGACAATTTCCAGTCCCCACATCAAGCCGACGCCGCGAGCCTCACCAATGATGCAATCGTGCTTGTCGGCCATCTCCGTCAGCAGGGTTCCGAGCAGGCTTCCTTTGGACCGAACGGCTTCCAGAAAACCGGGTTCAGATACAACCTCTAGCGTGGCTTTGGCTGCCGTAACCGAGATTAGATTGCTACCTGAGGTAAAGGAGTGCTCGTGCTTCTCGAGGACATTAAGACGAGACTGCATCAATACCGCTGCTACTGGTACACCAATGCCACCGAGACCCTTAGCGAGAGTAATGATATCTGGTTGGATATCAAATAGCTCACTTGCGAACATGTAGCCTGTCCGCCCAATCCCGGTCTGAACCTCATCAGCGATTAGGATCAGCCCGTACTCGTTGCACAGCTGACGGAGACGCTTAAAATATCCTGCAGGTGGGATGATATTGCCTCCGTTGCCCAGGATGGGTTCAATAATCATGCAGGCCACAGAACCTGAGCTTGCATACTCAATGGCATCCGATATGGCTTCGACGCATTGATAGCCACACTTGTCAGGCGAAGAATTAAACGGGCAACGATAGCAGTAGGGAGCAGGTACATGCAGGGAATTTGCTGCAGCCGAGTTGGGAAACTTCCTCCGTCGGAAGGCGTTGCCGGATATGCCTGTTGCGAACTGGGTCTGCCCATGATGGGATAGATACAGGCTGATTATATCGAGCGCTCCCGTATATTTCTGGGCTAGCTTCACAGCGCATTCGTTCGCCGTAGAGCCGGTAATATCTCTCATCCATCCCGCGTCAATGCCGTTCGGCGTATACTGGATCAAATGATCCAGTACTTCCTCGACATAGGGCTCGGTAAAGGATGAGGACATGTGGGCAAGATTGGCGACTTGTTCCTGTACTTTGGTGACGACATGAGGGTGATTGTAACCGAGTGAGAGATTGAAGGTGCCAGATACGCCATCTAAATATTCCTTACCCGAATCGTCAATCAGAGTAATGCCTTTTCCGTATCTGAAGCGTTCTTTGGTTAAGGTATGCACGATGTTCCCCTCCATATCAGAATATACATTCTCATTAAGTACATCCTTAAAAAATGTACTGCCCTGCTACTACATAAAGCGGTGGGCCTCACCTCCCCCAAGAATAAAGAATCTCATCCTTCCTTGCCCTGATGGACAAGGGAGTCAACTACCCGTCTGCTCCTGCCATTCCACAGATGCGAGAAAATGACCGCTAGCAGCAAAATTAGGCTGAAAGCCGCCAAAATCCAAAGGGTAGCCGTCACCGACCATTCGCTCATGCTCCAGCCTGTTACATATTGAAGCACTGCTCCGCCAATTCCGCCTGACGCAATTAGAATGCTGGTCGTTCTCTCGGTCATTCCCGGAATCAGCACGTTCGCATAGACGAGGGCAATACAGAAGAGACCGGACATGAATAACCCTGCACCAAAAATCAGAAGGTATGTAGCCCACTGACTGGAGACAAACGCCATTGCGACCAGAAAGCAGAAAGTTCCGATTCCGCTCCAAAGCAGGAAAGGAATATATCCTGCGGACTCTGCAATCTTCCCTGAGAACATGCGGCCGATGATCATCGCAATCCATAGTATGCTAACACCCAACGAAGCTACGGATTCCCGAATCTGCAGGGTCTCGATCAGAATAGAGGGCAGGAAGTTCATGAGCCCCAGTTCAAGCCCCATGTAAACAAAGAAGAATACAATGAATATTCCCAGTAACACACGGTGCTGTACAGAGTACCGGGCTTGTTCGACCGATCGCTCAGAGGTTTGGAGATCTGCTTGGATAAGGTGGGAAGAGGAGGAAGTAGGCATGGTAATCCAGAATAGCCCCAGAATAAACGTCAGAAGGGAGATGGTGTAGAAGGTCAAATACCACATTCCAAGCCAGATATACAGGCTTACCACTGCGGGAATGAGCAGTGCACCAAGTGCAAAATAGACATCCAGCTTGGACATGGCTACGGCTTTCTGCTCTTCGGTGAACTCAATCGTGAACGCTCCGATGGATGACTCAATGATGCCTGAGCCGAAGCCAACCCAGATGGTCATCACGATAACCCAGGTCCATGAGGGGAGTACCCCCAAGATGGCATACCCTGCTACGATACTAACCAGGGCAATGGACAGCATAGACTTGCGACCGATGTGTAGAGCCATGAAGGGGGAGAACAGAACACCGACAAGAAATCCGAAAAACTGAAGGAACAACAATAATCCGCCATCGCTGTACCCCAGTCCATAGTAAGGCAGTAGGACCGGCAGTAATGCTCCAAGCACCACACTAGTAATGCCGATTAACAGATAGAAAGCACAACTTAAAGCGAATAGTCTCTTCAAGGTCCGTCCCTCCATAAGTCTATATTTTTTATATGGATTCTGTTGCTTTACTAGATTATACCTTTTTCTTGGAAATGTACATACGTATTTATATAAAAAATGTAAAAATAATCGTTCGATAATTTTACACGTATTTGCTTAATCCAGTTAAGGTGAAACCTGTTTATCTGAAGAAACTGCATGCGGAAGGGAGAAATAAGATCAGCCCAAATTGTTTTCGGGCGCCAAACCGCTCATAATTGAGGCATAACTTTGTGTTTGCAAAATTAGGTTAGTAAGGATACCTAATAGTTGTTTTACTTAATACAACTATGATTGATAGGGTAGGAAAAAGAATGTTAACCGCTTACAATTTAAAAGGGAGAGGGAATTTTATTGGAAAGTCGAGAAGGAGAAAAATGAAAAAGAGAAGAAGGAATGCAGTGCAGCATAATTATCAATAGTCATGTGTACGGCTTTTTTGAACTTTACAACAAAAGGAGTCTACCAAAATGAATTTTTATTTAGAAATCCCGGAGCTTGACCGACATTTTCCTTTCCGGAGTTTTATTAATAAAGGCGACGTGCTTTGCTATCCTCATTGGCATAAAGAAATTGAAATTATTTATGTGACCCAGGGAACCTTGGATCTGGGAATTAACGATATTTCGATACGTATGAAACAAGGTGAAGTTCAGTTTATAAATGGGGGTGATGTTCATTATTTCTTGGCTTCTCCCGACAGCGAACGGGTGGTTATTCAATTTGATCTGAGCTTTTTTCAAGAGGTTTCCACATTAAGTGATCAGAAACGCCCTCTTAGATATATATTTACGGAGATGGAGCAATCAAGCTGGAACTGGCCAGAAGAAACAGCAGCTAAAATGCTTCCTCTGATTCAAAGCATTTATGATGAGAACGTCAACCACCACGAAGGTCATGCCTATATGATCAAAGCGAAGTTGTTTGAGATGTTGACTCTTATTATGCGTGAAGTGCCGAGAAGCATGACGCCAAGGCTTCCTGAAATCTCTGAAAGACCCTTAACACAATCAAAGGACACCCTTTATAAACTGGAACGTATTTTTGAGTATGTGGAATGTCATTATCATGAAACCATTTCGCTGAAGAATGTCGCTGATTATATGGGGTTCAGTCCCTATTATTTCGCTAGGCTATTTAAGAAGAATACGGGGATGACCTTTGTAGCATTTTTGAATGATTACAGACTGAATAAGGCAAAATGGATTTTGTTGAATGAAAACAATCCGATCACTGAGGTCGCAGAGGCAGCAGGGTTCAGTAGTGTAAAGACGTTTCATCATCTCTTTAAAGAAGCAACAGGAACATCACCATTGAAATACCGCAGGACAATATTCGGGAATAAAACAGCAAGAAATGAGGAGGAAAGCTTTTCATGAGATTTGTATGATAGAGCTATCCGACGAAGTGAAGGGAGAGTTACGAGGACATTAAAATTTATTGATCTATGAGCAACCACTTGATATGCGGTGGGCTTAAATCAGGAGTGGAGGAAGATGAAAATGGGCAATCGTATATACAATGTAGTCATTATCGGTTATGGAGGCATGGGAAGCTACCATGTTCAATTGATCGAATCTAATCAGCAACTTGCCGTTGGCGGTGTATATGATATTGTCGATTACCGAATGGAACTGGCTGCGGCTGCCGGCTATAAAACTTATGCCAGCCTGGATGCCGTCCTTGCCGATCAGGCCGTGGATATTGTTTTGATAGCAACACCTAATGATGTTCATAAGGAAATCGCGATCCAGGCACTGCAAGCCGGAAAACATGTCATTTGTGAAAAGCCGGTTACGATAACGAGCGCGGATTTATTGGACATTGTTGAGGTGGCGAAGAAAGAAAATCGTGTGTTTACAGTACATCAGAACCGTAGATGGGATGAAGACTTCCGAATTATTAAAGATATAATTGGCAATAAGACCGTGGGTGATCTTTTCCACTTGGAATCGCGAGTTCAGGGGGCTAATGGCATCCCAGGTGACTGGCGGCAACTAAAGGCGTATGGAGGAGGAATGCTACTGGATTGGGGAGTACATCTGTTGGACCAGCTGCTTCAGATTACGGACAGCAAAATAGAAAGCGTAGCTGCTACCCTTAGCTATATTTTGGGGACTGAAGTGGATGACGGCTTTACCAGCTTTATTGAGTTCAAGGACGGTCTGACCGCAGTCATTGAAGTGGGTACAACCAATTACGTAAAGCTGCCGCGCTGGTATATTAAAGGAACTGAAGGAACCGCAATGATTAGAGATTGGGATTTGAGTGGAGAGATCGTCACCCGAAATCCAGATGTTGCTCACGTGGAACCCAAGCCGATTCAAGCAGGTCAAGGATTGACGAAAACGATGGCGCCGCCGTCTGAGGAATCCACCCTTAGGTTCCCGATTGAGAAAATACCTGCTGCTGCAGAAAGCTTTTATGAGAATTTTGTCTCTACCATCGAAGGAAAAGCGGAGATTGCGATCAAAAATGAAGAAGTACACCGTGTATTGGTGCTGATTGAGACGATTTTTGAGGCGGCAGCAACCAAAAGCGTGATTCGAAGAACTATTTAAATCCGCTCTATTTTTCGATCCGTCATAAGAGAGAGATATAGGATCCTGGAGAGAACCAAACAGTATTGATCTAATGAAATTTTGGGATGCATTTAAGTAATCAGTAAACCTTTGAAATGGTGAGCAAAATAATTTTGCCCACCATAAAACCAAGCGGGTATCGCTCCACAACCGAATTCTATTGCTTGATCATTTTTAAGTTGCTGAGATTTCGAATAGGTTTAATTTACACGTAAAGAGAAAAGAAGTTTTTACATAAAATCCGCTATTTCCTCCTTATAAATCAACATATTCTACTCTGAATTCTTCCATAAAAACATAAAATAATCCATGAGAGTGATAGAATAATCATTTTGTACGAGAAAAGAGGAAGGGAGAGATCGTTTAATGTAGTGTGCGACCAGAAGAATATAGATGAAGGGACGTAGAGAATGAGGAGTTATAAACGAAGATCCTGGAAACGCTAATTTTCACTCATGATTACGGGGATACTTGTATTAACATCTGTAATTGTTGTAACGCCGATCAATGCTGATCAATGCAAAAAACGTTGATGCGGACCCTTCGAACAACCGAGGTGGTGCGAATCATGTTTCAAGCGGCAATGCAGCCAACAGTGATCCAATGAGAGTCACCAGGTGCAACCTACCAGGATTTGATTAATGTTGCACACGATAAAGATATAAAATCATACAGGATGTTGTGTAACATCTACTCTAGCCGCTGGGGTGCAAAAGGTTTATTGTACTTGATCTCCCGGATAATCCTGCCTCCGGTAAGATCGGTGAAAACGGGCCTTTCTTGAAGCCTTAATTTTTAAATATAAGAAGCATGAAGGAATGACATTCCTAGGAGTGTCGTGATTTGGGGTTTTAAAAACACACTTTTAAAAACACACTCATAAACATATGGGTGTGTTTTTTGGTGTTGAGGATGAGTCGTTCATGCCATTAACAGAATTTTATTATGATTAAGTAATTCGCCATATTCCTCTTCATTGATTGAAAGTAGCACAGATAACAAGAAGATGTAGCATTTTCTGCAGCTTATTACGTTAATGTAGACACCTTAACATACTTAAGAGTATTCTTATGTGTACTTAAGAGGGACCCCATCGCAACCAAAACTAATGAATATGCAAGTAGATAAAGGAGGCCCTTATATATGAAGTCTCATACCTCTGACCGTATTAAAATCCCGCTAGGATTGTGGGCAGGATTATGTCAGTTAGGGTTTGGCGCCCACGACGTAGCTCGCAAAGCACGATTGCCGATCACCATTAGTACTGAAACAGTAGTCACCACCGCTCAATATTTCGCGATCTGGCAGGCATATTCTGATCTCATTGGTGACACTGCACAAGGAATCATCAAGCTTGCGACCGTCTTTGATACAGCGAAGTACCCACCGACTGTCTTAGCGACTTACCACGCTCGGGACTACCGCGACGCTCTAAACCGAATGGCTCGGTACAAACAACTGTGTCCCCCGGAAAACCTACACATCACTGAGAAGGGCGAGCACTGTACAATTGATCTGGAATGGCTGTCTCCCGAGCAATCTGGCCCGCCGATGCTGGTGGGTATTACGCTGGCTTGTCTTCTGGAGATTGGACGCCGGGGGACAGGTCAACCTTTGACAGCGCAGCTTGTTGAATTTTCGCACTCCATGGGCGATGTACAAGCCCTTGAAGCATACTTCGGCTGTCGCATTCGAATTGGTGCAAAATGTAACCGATTGACGCTACATCGAAGAGATCTGGATCGTCCCTTTGTCTCGTACAACAAAGAGTTGCTGGAAATCCTGACTCCTGCTCTGGACCGATCGTTGGATGAGCAGCAGCGCAGCCGCTCAATTACTGAGATGGTCAAATGGATCCTGAAACGTAGCCTTACAGGAGGGCGTCCTGACATTCAGGCTGTGGCGAAGGAGCTCAGTATGAGCGATCGTACCTTGCAGCGCCGGCTTACTGACGAAAATACGAGCTTCAAGTTTCTATTGACACAAGCTAGGCATGAGCAGGCACGAGAGTACTTGGCAGACCCCTCGCTCGATATTAAAGAGGTGGCATTTTTGATTGGATATGAAGACCAGAATTCGTTTTACCGCGCCTTCCGCCAATGGGAGGGTGATACACCTTCAAATTGGCGGACTGAACACTTAGGTACAAACTCGATATCAGGAGCACGTTAGGACTGCCTAATGAGTTTTATCATTTGGCGTGTTAAACAAGAACTTTGGCGCAATATGCTAGTTACTGGACAATCCAGACAAGATAATATAATCACTATCCAGAGCACAAGACTGTTTTAAAAAAGGAGAAGTGTATTATGGATATGGGATTAAAATATAAAATAGCTTTAATTACAGGATCAACGAAAGGCATAGGTAAAGCAATTGCCATTGAACTAGCCAAAGAAGGTGTTAATGTACTAATTAATGGACGAAATTATGAAGAGGTAGAACGAACTGTAAATGAAATTAAGTCAGATTTCCCAGCGACCTCCCCTCAAAATGCGACAGCCGATATTGTGGATATTGGACAAAGAGAAGCTTTATTTGAAAAATACCCTAGTATTGATATTTTGATTAACAATACGGGCATTTATGAAATTATGCAATATGAGGACATAGACGATGAAGTATGGGAAAAATACTTCCGTACTAACGTTCTTGCTGCAAATGGATTATCAAAATTTTATTTACCTAAAATGTTGAAAAATGATTATGGCCGCATTATTTTTATTGCGAGTGAAGAAGCAATTATGCCTTCAGGACAAATGCCGCAGTATTGTATGACAAAATCTATGTTGTTATCATTGTCAAAAAGCTTATCTAAATTAACAATAGGGACAGAAGTTACAGTCAATACGATCATGCCAGGACCAACACTCTCTGAGAATGTGCACCAAATCATTGAGAGTATGTATCCTCATGAAGATATGACTTTTTCAGAAAAAGAGAAAGATTTTATGGTTACAAACCTGCCTCAATCTGAAATACAGCGATTTATCAAGCCTATTGAAATAGGTAGACTAGCTACATTTGTATGTAGTCCTTATGCATCTGCATTTAAAGGTTCTCCAATCCGTATGGATGGGGGAATGGTACCGACTATTTTTTAGCACTTGTGGAGAAGCTTGCTGAAATTAGCGCTGACATTGCGGAACATTATAATAAGATGAAGTCAAATATCACTCGATGGTAGGATGAGGATCATGAACCATTTTGCTATGTATGGAAAGTTGACGGCACGTCCAGGGCAAAGGGACGATCTTGCAGACATCTTGCTAGAAGCGGCCGATCTGTTGAAGTCGAATAATGACTGCTATTTGTATATAGTCAATGTGTCAGACGACGACCCGAATGCGGTGTATGTGACCGAACTGTGGAAAGATGCAGATGCCCATGCAGCCAGCCTTAAGAACGAAGAGGTACTGGCGTCGATACAACGCGGCCGACCGTTGATTATTGGAGCGGAGCCCATTAAACTGCGTGCTCTAGGGGGAAAAGGCCTGTAGGGTCATGATGCAGTTGCTGCTACCACTGCAGCCGATCACTCGGTTGCTTTTAAGCTAACCAGCAGGATAGTCCTAATGAAACACTTTTGAAACATGTGAAAGGTTGGCAGATAAAATTGGCCCTGATATAATCAGGGTAATTCACTAAGGAGAGATTTTTTTGTCTGGAGCTGTTCTTTACTAATCCAATTCCATAAAAAGAGGTTTTCATGCACCTACTATTCGTCTGCCCAATTTTTGTATTACGGGAGGGGAGTTGAAAGCTTCGGAATTAGTTAAGAACAACGGATACTACCAGATCCTTAGGGATACCTGTTATAATGAGTCCAATCCGTGCTGGTTCAGCGCGGATTTTTTTGTGGCTAAATAGCAGGTGATATGAGGGTAGGAATGACGTATGTTCATTCCTGCCCTTTTCTAATTTTTAGCAAAGGGGGATAGAAGAGAATTACTCCAATTTGGTCCAATACAACCAGACTTCTTGAATGAAAGATTCAATCTAAGTAAATAGAAAGGTGGACAATACATGAAACTTCAAACGAATCGGCTCCTATTAAAAACACTTGATCTTAATTTAATTGAAGCAGCAGCCCGACGTGATATAGGTGCTATTGAAGCTTTGGGTTATAAAACCAGTGATGAATGGCCGGGTCCTGATTTCTTTGAAGCTTTACCTTATTTTCGAGAACTTTTGATAAAAAATAATGGCACTAGAGGTTTTGATTCTTGGATCATTGTGGAGAAGGATACCCAAGAAATTGTTGGAGGGATTGGCTTTTTAGGAGATCCTGATCAGAATGGTAAGATTGAGATCGGTTTTGCAACGAATGAAAGTCATCGCCGCAAAGGCTATTGCTATGAAGCCGCTCAAAAATTAATAGAATGGTCCTTAAATCATGAAGAAGTCCAAATCGTAACGGCAAGATGCGTACCTGACAATATCAGCTCTAAGAATTTGTTAATGAAGTTAGGATTCGAAATTGATCACAAAGATGAAGAATTGCTTTATTGGAAATATCAAATGAAGAAAGTAGGAGGGGGTCAGCAGAAATGATCCGTCGAGATCTAGATGACGTAGATTTCATAAGAGCAAATTTAATGGGGCCTAGTTCGATTACCATGCTCGAGGAGCTATCGAAAAATTTGACTTTGCAGAAAGGAATGAGAGTGCTGGATTTGGGCTGTGGGACCGGACTTACTTCTATCTATCTGGCGCAAAAGTTTGACATAACCATATTTGCTGTCGATTTATGGATTAGTGCAACTGAAAACTATAGAAGATTCAGAGAGTTTGGTTTGGAAAGCCAAATTATCCCCATCCATGCAGATGCCTGCCACTTGCCTTTTGCGGAACAATACTTCGATGCAGTTATAAGCGTAGATGCGTATCAATATTTTGGAGCGAATGAGCTTCCCAGTCCTATGGGGTGGAATTCGCTAAACTAACTAAAAATGATAGTTCAACGCTACCAAAAACAGCCGAGCACTCGGCTGTTTTTTAACTAACGGGCAGATTACACTAATGCAGATTCCTCATCGCATGAAGCGGTTAATCGATGCTAGGGTCGAACGTACAGGCTTAGGTCAAAAGAGTAAAAAGCGTTTAACAGTGCTTTTTTCTCTCTAATATCATCATTTTCTTTTGAAATGCCGATATAAAATTGAGTCTAGAGAACTATTTTATACATAAATTTTACCTAAAGGAAGTGGAAAGAGATGTTGAAAAAGAAATGGCTTATCACCCCGTTGGTTGCGACGACACTGTTTTTCGGTCAATCTGCATTCGCGGCAAACACGTTTCCTGATGTGGAAGGAACAAAATATGAATGGGCTGCCGAATCGATTCATTCCATGGTCGACAAGGGCGTTGTCAAGGGCTATGCAGATGGGACCTTCAAGCCAAGCAAAACCATAACGAAAGCGGAATTTGTACATATGTTTCACAAGCTTTTTCCAGAAATCGATCATTCTTCCGGCGAACCTTCCGACTTTGTGGATGCGCGTAAACACTGGGCGAATAAAGATTTTGCAGCAATATTCAACGGGGACTACGTTTGGCCGTATGCTGAAAGTGTTGGCGGGAAATATCCAAACTATCAATTCTATGTAAAACCTGACAAACCATTGACCCGCTGGGATGTGATGATGATCGCCTCTCTTCGGACGGATTATACCAATCAGACGCTTCATCCTGAGATTGAGGAAGTGATTTCCGCAGCTGCGCAGTACAAGGATATGAAAGTTCGTCAGGCCAATTACAATGACAATTTCTCGGCCTACTATCCGGTGCTGTACATCGACAAGACTGGAGAAGAGTACAGCTATGATGGAGATTCCCAGGATCAAAAGGCAGAAGCATTCTACACCCTAACCAAGATGGGAGTCCTTACTGCTAATAAAGGATACCTTCACCCAAAAGCGCTAGTCACACGGGCTGAAGCTGTTACCATTTTACAGCGTTTGTACGAAGCTACAACGAAGTCAGTGGAGGATCGACACTAGCCGCTTGCGCATTGTAGCCATCAAGGACTGTATAAGGAGATAAACCGCTTTGGAGTTTTCTACTTAATTAGTTACGTATCTATGACGACGCCTAACCGTCGATTACTGTCGAATGAAACAATGTATAAAAGTCGCGAAATTGGCGGCTTTTTTGTTTTAACGATAGATGCCAGTCAATAGTTTAGAATATGAAATTTTCATGTAAATTCATTAAAAAGCTGAAAACAATTCCTTTTTTTAAACAAAAGAGGGTATTGTTTTGTTTATAAAATATATGTATTATATATCACTGTACTTTAATTCATTTTAATGTTTATAATAAATTAATAGCCTTAATCTATGTTTTACTACACTCATCTATGATGCTGAAGTTTCTAAGTATCAAGCCTGAACTTCCAGCACTCTCCATTTTTTTTACACTTCCAAGTCTACTTACACACTTTTTATTTCTAACTACATCATGAAACTCAAAAACGATTTACTTTAACATGTCGATTACTGTTTGTTTGTGGCAAGACATTTTGTTGTTTTTGCTGTATCTATTTTAAATACATAGGAATGTGAACATCTGGATCCCATAAAACATTTGTTTTACCGCTTTTTTTATGGTGAGGAAAGGGGTTGGACATGAACCGCATGACTTTGCTTTTTTCGGGACAAGGGTCTCAATATGTCGGGATGGGAGCGACATGGCATGATGGTTTTTCAGAGGCAGGTCACATTTTTGAAGAGGCTGCTGATATTTTGGGGTATGATTTGAAAACTTTATGTATGGAAGGACCCATCTCTCAATTATCGAGAACATCCTACACCCAGCCGGCACTTCTCACGATCAGTGTAATCGCATTCAGACGTTACATGCACGATGTTGGGATTATTCCCGAATTTTCGGCAGGGCATAGTTTGGGTGAGTATTCTGCATTGGTAAGCAGCGAAGTCTTGTCGTTTGGCGATGCTTTGCGGGTGGTGCAAGAACGAGGACGCTTTATGGAAGAAGCCTCAGAGGCCGGAGTGGGTTGCATGGTTGCTGTTCGTGGGGCTGATTTAAATCTGCTAGAAGAACTGTGCGATCATTATGCCGTTACCAGTCAGCCTATTACCATCGCATGTTATAACTCTTCCTATCAATACGTCGTTTCTGGTCATCATTCCTCTGTTGCTGCGGTGGCGGAACAATTAGAGCAACGCGGGTTCCAAATTACCCGTTTGCAGGTAAGCGGCCCTTTTCACAGCCCGCTTATGCAGCATGCTGCTGACCGATTAGCATTGGAACTGCAAAAATATACGTTTCATGAACCACTGTGGCCTGTCATTTCTAATGTTACAGCACTACCATATACGGATGCCAACAGCATTCGTCAAGGTTTGCATTTGCAAATGATCCGTCCAGTGCGGTGGATACAAACGATGCAGTATATGGAGAAACAGGGGGTGCAGCAGGGGATTGAATTAGGACCGCGAACGGTGCTGAAAAACTTGGCAAAGGAAACAAACACCGCTTTTGAGGTGCTTTCCTTGGACAGAGACTTGGATCGGATTGAACTGGAACGTCGTTTTTCGATCCGTGATTGGTTGGTCAAACCGCTGGCGGTGGCGGTGTCTACACCCAATGCCAATTGGAATGAGGATGAGTATCATAAGGGGGTTATTTTACCTATTCGCAGGTTGGAAGAGTTACTCAAAAGCATAGAATCGGGCAACTCTTCTTCTGCTTATGAACTAAGACGCGAAGCGCTGGAGTGTATTCGCCTGATATTGCAAACCAAACAAGTATCTGCAGGAGAGCAGGAGGAAGTTTTAGACCTTTTGAGGAGGGACCAGGATGGAACAGTTTCAAACTTTAATTGAAATCATACAGGACCGAGCCAGTAGAGCTGAAAATGGGATTATTTTCATTTCGGGTGATACACAGGAGGAGTATGTAAGCTACAGTCAACTTCTGGAGCAAGCACTGCAGGTGCTTCATCAATTGCAGGAAAAAGGAGTACAGCCTGGTAATAAACTAATTATGCAAATTGAAGACAATCATACCTTTGTGAATGTGTTTTGGGGCTGTCTGCTCGGAGGAATCGTCCCGGTACCTGTAAGTATCGGGAATAATGATGAACATAAAATGAAGCTGTTTAAAATCTGGAGTACCCTTACTTGCCCTTATATGATTGCGGATCATAAAGTACTAGAGCAGCTAGAAAAGTATTCTCACCAGCATGAGATGCTGGATTTCTTTGATTCTGTAAAAAAAGCGACCTTTTCTAGTCATGATTTTGATTATTCCGATCAGAACAAAGGGGCCATACATGAATCCAGACCGGAGGATTTGGCGTTTATTCAATTTTCCTCTGGTTCGACAGGTGATCCTAAGGGAGTCATGCTGACGCATGAGAATCTCGTATACAATATTCGGGATATCGCCAGTCAAACGGGAATGACTTCAAGTGATGCGTATCTGGGCTGGATGCCACTCACACATGATTTGGGGTTGATCGCTTTTCATTTAACTTGTGTCATCGCCCATGCCAAGCAACTCATTATGCCAACAGCTCTTTTTATAAGACGTCCTTCATTATGGCTAAAAAAGGTGTCGGAGCATAAGGTGACTCAAATCTGTTCTCCTAACTTCGGCTATAAATTTTTCCTTGATCAATATAAATCCAAAACAGCGGATAACTGGGATTTGTCAAGTGTTCGTATGATTTTAAATGGGGCTGAGCCCATATCGGTGGAGCTTTGCCATGTATTTATGGAAGCCATGAGTGTACATGGATTAAATAAAAATATCATGTATCCTGTATACGGCTTGGCAGAGGCCAGCGTAGGTGTTTCCACTCCACCTTTGGATAAAGATAATTTTGTTACCATTCATTTAAATCGGCAGCAGTTGCATGTAGGTGAACCTATAGAAGAAGTAGATTCATCCGATAAGCGTTGTCTTACGTTTGCGGATTTGGGCTACCCCATGGCCAGCACTTCCGTTCGCATTTGTGATGAGCAAAATCAGGTGCTAAAGGACAATGTAATCGGATACACCCAAATTCGCGGCAAAAATGTGACTGCCGGGTACTATAACAATCCCGAGGCTACCGCAAAGGTCAAGACAGAGGATGGCTGGCTTATTACCGGAGATTTGGGTTTTATGAGAAACGGACGACTGGTGATTACAGGCAGAGCCAAGGATATTATTTTCGTGAACGGCCAGAACATTTATCCGCATGATATTGAAAGGATTGCAGAGGAACTGGACGGGGTGGATCTGGGGAAAGTAGCTGTCTGCGGTGTACATGATGCACAAACTAGACAGGACCGTATTGTTGTTTTTGTGATGCACACGAAAAAAATAGAGTTATTTTTGCCACTAGTCCAAAGGCTGAAAAGCCATTTGAATTATCGGGGAGGATGGCATATTCAAGATGTAGTTCCAATCCGCCGTATTCCCAAAACTACTAGTGGAAAGGTTCAGCGCTACAAGCTGGCTCAGAGCTACGAGCAGGGAGAATTTGATGTAGTTTTGGCATCCCTGACCGAGGCCGCTCGAAATATACAGGAAGCGAACCATGCCCCTGTGCCTCAAGGTGAGATCGAGCAAAAACTGATTGGGATTTGCCAAGCTATTTTAAATGTACAGTCAATTGGGACGGAAGACAGCTACTTTGATATCGGCGTAACTTCCTTACAACTCGTTCAGATCGTGGACCAATTAGAGGAACAGCTCGGGATTCATATTGAGGTAACGGACTTTTTCTCTTATCCGACTATCGCCAAGCTAGCTGGTTATATATCCAGCCAGGATTTAGGTCATAAGGTGATTACAGCACCACAACTGGAATCCAAAGAGGAGGTAGAGGACCTGGATATTGCTATCATTGGCATGTCCGGCAAGTTTCCTCATGCGGATACACTGGAGCAGTTTTGGGCGAATGTGGCATCAGGCGCTGACAATATCGGCCCGTACAGCGACGAAAGAAGAAAAGATGCCGAAGATTTCATTTCTCATCTGAATACGGAAGGACGGAATATGCAAATCGCCGAAGGTGGCTATCTGGATGAAGTGGACAAATTTGACTACACCTTCTTCAAGTTGACTCCACGGGAAGCTTCTCTGATGGACCCAAATCAACGTTTATTTCTGCAAACTGCTTGGAGCACGATTGAGGATGGAGGCTATGGAGGGAAGCAGCTGGCTGGCAAAAAGGTCGGTGTGTATGTCGGTTTTTCCAAAACCAGCTTTGAATACGAGCGTTTGTTGTCCGAGGTGGAACCAGGCGCGCTGCCGAACTTTGCCATTGGTAATTTATCGTCCATTATTTCCAGCCGGATTGCGTATTTGCTTGATTTAAAAGGCCCGGCACTGACCATTGATACGGCATGCTCCTCGTCACTCGTGGCGGTACATCTGGCGTGTAAGTCGATTTTGAATGGAGACTGCGAGATGGCTTTGGCCGGTGGAGTGAAGACCATTTTGCTGCCGTTGAAAGCTGGCATTGGTATGGAATCCTCCGATGACCGGGCACGAGCATTCGACGATCAGTCGGACGGCACAGGCTGGGGCGAAGGAATTGGAGCCGTTCTCTTAAAGCCGCTTCGCCAAGCGGAAAAAGACGGAGATCACATTCTGGGTGTGATTAAAGGAAGCGCGATTAATCAGGACGGCAGTACGATTGGAATTTCTGCGCCTAATGCGCTGGCTCAATCAGAAGTCATTTCGCAGGCGTGGCGTGATGCACGGATCGATCCCGAGACGGTAAGCTATATTGAAGCCCATGGTACTGGCACCAAGCTGGGTGACCCCGTTGAAATTAAGGGCATTACCCAAGCATTCCGCAAATTTACACAGCGCAAGCAGTTTGTGGCGATAAGCACGGTCAAAACGAATATTGGGCATTTATACGAAGCTGCTGGGATTGCGGGATTGATCAAATGCGTGCTGTCAATGAAACATCAGCAGATTGCACCGCTCGTTCATTTTCGCACGCCCAACCGGAACATCCATTTTGAAGAATCTCCGGTGTATGCCAACACTAGACTGAGGGAATGGAAGACAGACGGATTCCCGAGAAGATGCGGGGTGAGTTCCTTTGGCTTCAGCGGGACAAACTGTCACGTGGTGCTGGAAGAATATATAGCGAAAAAGGGTGCGGGCCAAGAAACCACCGACCGAAAAAATGGATCATCGCCATTGCTGCTGACACTATCGGCGCGAACTGAAGGAGCTTTAAGCGAGTTGATTGCACGGTACGTGGATCGCTTTGAATGTGAGGAAGAATTGCCGATGGAGGATGTCTGCTATACGGCTAACACAGGCAGAAGTCACTTAACATATCGAGTGGCTGTGATAGCCGAAGGAGCGGAGGCCCTGAAAGCGAAATTACATCAGCTTCATGAGCAGGGCAAGGCCATTGAAGGTGTATACATTGGGAAAGTAGATAGTAATGTTGGTACAGAAACAGCCGTCGGAAGCTCAGACACTTTGCAAGCACTGGAGCAAGTAGCAGTGAAGTACGTACAGGGGGCACAGATAGACTGGGACACGCTATACGCAGGTCACCCGTACAAAAGGGTTTCTCTGCCCACGTATCCGTTTGAAAGGAAAAGGTGCTGGATTCATGTTCCAGAACAGGTGCGAGCGGAGCAGACTGCACCCGTTTATAAAAATACAATAGTAAGGGAGTCTGAAATTATGGGGAATGAGTATTCGACGTCAACGTTGTTTACTGAACAGCATAAATCTTCCATTCAACAAAAATTAGCGAAAATGATCGGTAATGTGTCACAACTTAGTCTTGAGGAACTGGAACCGCAAACACATTTTCTAGAACTAGGGCTGGACTCCATTAATTTGTCCCAGGTCCGCCACAGCATCAAGGATACATTCGACTTGGATGTCCCAATGAATGAATTTTTTGAATCGCTGACCACGCTCGAACTGTTGACTAGCTACGTCGCAGAACAGGTGAGTATTTCCGTTTCTGACGAGGCAGCAGTTGGTGCTCCTGAAAGCCAACCGAAAATACCCCTTAATCGGGTAGATGCTACTACAGTATCAACCTGGACAGGGCAGGATTCCAGCGCAATTGGTACATCGACTCATGGAATAGTTACGTCCGGGCAAGAGCCATTTCAAAGCACAACAGTTATAGCGACTTCTGCTGGTATCGAGCAGATTTTGCAGCAGCAGCTGCACGTGATGTCACAGCAGCTTGATGTGCTCCGAACTCAACCGACTCCTCCGACATCCGTTTCTCAATCATTTCAACCGGAAAGGGATTTGTCGTCAGCAAATAGAGGAAGCGCAGAGATCATTGAAACCAAACAGGAAGTCGCAACTGCATTAGCTACTGTTTCACCGGTACTAGCTGTTCCGAAGAAGGCAGGCCATGAAGCAAAACTGTTTACGCCTTATAAAAAGCTGGAGGTCAAAGCCCATGAATTGCTTTCACACCGACAAGAACAACATCTGCAAGAGCTGATTGAGCGCTATACTGCTCGGACGCGAAGCACCAAGCAGTACACTCAGCAGTATCGGTCTGTCTACGCGAATAACCGTAATGTAGCTGGCTTCCGGCCTATTTTAAAGGAAATGGTCTATCAAATTGTATCTCAACGTGCAGACGGGTCCAAAATTTGGGATTTGGATGGGAATGAATATGTAGATTTGACCATGGGCTTTGGTGTTAATCTGTTTGGACACAATCCAGCCTTTATCCGTGAAAAAATTGAGGCAGAGCTAAAGAACGGCATGTGTGTCGGACCTATGTCCAACATGGCAGGACAAGTCGCCGAGAAGATTTGCAAGCTGACCGGTGTAGAACGGATCGCTTTGTACAATTCCGGCACTGAGGCGGTTATGGTTGCTCTTCGTTTGGCGCGTGCTGCCACCGGGCGAGCCAAAGTAGCCATTTTTGCCGGCTCCTATCACGGTACATTCGATGGGGTGCTTGCGTTGGGTAGCGCTGGCAACAATAAGGAGCATTCCACACCTCTTGCGCCTGGCATTTTGCAGCACATGGTGGACGATATCGTTGTACTTAACTATGGAACGGATGAATCGCTGGATTATATACGCACACATGGGCAGGAGCTGGCTGCTGTGCTTGTGGAGCCGGTGCAAAGTCGTCGTCCTGATTTTCAGCCGAAGGCCTTTTTACAAGAGGTTCGTCAGATCACGGAACAATCCGGTACAGCTTTTATTTTTGATGAAGTGATTACAGGCTTCCGAATTCAACCGGGAGGCGCTCAAGCGTGGTTTGGTGTACAAGCTGACCTTGTGACCTACGGTAAAGTTATTGGCGGAGGGATGCCAATCGGTATCGTAGCAGGGAAAGCCGCCTTTATGGATGGGATTGACGGTGGCACCTGGAGCTTCGGAGATAATTCCTATCCTCAGAATGAGCATCGGCGAACCTTTGTAGCCGGTACGTTCTGTCATCACCCGCTGGCGATGGCGGCATCCCTAGCAGTGTTGGATTATTTGGAGAGCCACGGCGAACAGCTGCAAAATCAGTTGAACAGCCGTACTTCGGCGTTGGCAGCAGAGTTAAATAGTTACTTTACCCATGAGCAGATACCCATGAAGATTGTTCACTTTGGTTCACTATTTCGCTTCGTACTCAAGGGTGATCTGGAGCTTTTCTTCTATCACATGCTGGAAAAGGGTATTTACATCTGGGAAGGGCGGAACTGCTTCTTGTCGACCGCTCATACGGAGGAAGATATTGCGCGGATCATACAAGCTGTCAAGGACAGTGTAGATGAGCTGCGTAAAGGGGGCTTCTTGCCTGATCTGACCCCGATCGGGAAAGGCCCAGGTCCAGGTAAGCGAAGTGTGTCTATAGCTGACCCTTCAGAAGTATCGACAGTGGATGTGGATGAAACGGTCATTCCACTAACCCCGGATCAAAGGCAGTTCTGGTTCGCTTAATGTCAAGAAACGAAGTGACTTCTTAACATGCGAACTTATATTAATGTGAGACGTTAAGTGAATTGGCCAATCCCGTATTATTTTGCCGAAAAATTAAGTAAAGTGCACCTCGGCGTCTTTACGCTCCAAATTTGATAAAATGTCAGGTTCTATTCTTAGGACTTGGCATTTTTAGTAGTGCGGATACCAATTATAAAAAAAGCCAGTGGAAGAAAATCGCAATTGGGCTGTGAGGCTGCGCTGAATCGACAGGAGTCAACAAAGGTCATATTTTGCAAGTGGTTGTAATCGCTCGTAAAGGGCAGAGCAACCATATTAAAGCCTTTGAGTCTTTAATTTGAGCTTTGAGTGTCGTGAATTTTAAAGTTTATGAGGACGCATGTCAGCGGGTAAAAGAAAAGATTTGAGTTTTTAAGAATCAATACTGGAAAAAAACTATATCCTGCATAATAAGTTGAATAAAAGAATTTAGCCATTAATGGTTTAATAAAACAAATTAGATCCTCGCTTTAACAGATGGATAATTATATTTTATTAGTATGAAGATGGTTTTCTTATACAGTGGACCGTTCATATTTACCTTCCTATGAGAACTCTATCTCTACCCCTAGCTAGGTTGTATCGTGCTTTTTAGGCTAGCGTCACAGTTGGAAAGGATAAAATTAATCCTTGAATACCCCATAGTAAAGGAGTCTGAAAAGATGGTGAATGAGTATTTCTCGACGGAATCTACTTCCAATCCGCAAAAATCTACGATTACTAATAAACTGTCAAAAATAATCGAAAGTGTATCCCAACTCAGTCCAGACGAATTAGAGCCGCAAAAACATTTTTTAGAACTGGGTTTAGACTCTATTCTTCTATCTCAGGTTAGACACAGCATTAAAAGTACGTTTGGCTTGGATATCCCAATGAACGAGTTTTTTGAATCACTGACTACGCTGGAGTTGCTGACAAACTATATTGATGATAGGGTAACCTCGACCTCTGAAGAATTGACCCGGAATTCGGAGGAGCTTCAGTTGACTGCGTCGTCCAGTGTCACCTCTTCGGTGCCTTCCGTCTTGCCGGACTGGAGTCAAAAATCCACTATCCCTATAGAAGATCCTGCATCCCATGAAAGCAAGCTATCAAATAAGGATGTATTTGCGGGGAGAGAACGAATTTTAGAAATGCAACTTCAACTCATGTCGCAGCAGATGGAAATACTGTGTCAATCTCGGCTTGCACCAGTGGCAATGCCTGAATCGCATTCACTACAAATTGCTGTCGAGCCTCAGACATCCGCGATGAAGGAGGTAGCTGCCACAGTTACTTCTGTTTCCCCCGTACAGGCTTCCATGTCAGCTGTTTTGCCAGACAGAAAAAAAACGAAAGCATTTGTTCCCTATCAAAAAATAAATGTACAAACCCATAATTCACTTTCACTTAGGCAGGAAAAGCATCTGCAAAAGCTGATTGAACATTACACGATGCGCACACGAAAAACCAAAGAATATACTCAGCAATACAGATCTGTATACGCCAATAACCGGAATGTGGCCGGATTTAGGCTTGCTCTCAAGGAAATGGTGTATCAGATTATATCCCAACGTGCAGAGGGTTCTAAAATTTGGGATTTGGATGGTAATGAATATATTGATTTGACGATGGGGTTTGGGGTCAATTTGTTTGGTCACAACCCATCCTTTATTCGTGAATCGATAGTAAAGGAAATACATAACGGGATGTGCCTTGGACCGATGTCTAATATGGCCGGGCAGATTGCCGAAAAAATTTGCAAAATGACAGGCATGGAACGAATTGCGCTATATAACTCGGGGACAGAGGCGATTATGGTCGCTCTTCGGTTAGCACGGGCTGCCACCGGGCGGGATAAAGTGGTGATTTTTTCTGGTTCCTATCACGGTACCTTTGATGGAATATTGGCATTGGGGGGAGCAACGGATGACAGGGAACAACATTCCACTCCTCTGGCACCTGGTGTACTACAGCACATGGTGGACGATGTCGTTGTGCTCAGCTATGGAACGGACGAGTCACTCCAATATATCCGCTCCCATGCCCATGCACTGGCTGCTGTTCTCATAGAGCCAGTGCAGAGTCGCCGCCCTGATTTCCAGCCCGCAGCTTTTCTGAAGGAAGTACGCCAGATTACGGAGCAATCCGGGACCGCGTTCATTTTTGATGAGGTAATTACGGGCTTCCGTATTCAGCCGGGGGGTGCGCAGGCGTGGTACGGCATTGAAGCCGACCTTGTAACTTACGGTAAAATCATTGGCGGCGGTCTTCCGATCGGTATCGTGGCAGGGAAAGCATCGTTCATGGATGGAATTGATGGAGGAATGTGGAGCTTCGGAGATGACTCTTATCCACCGCATGAGCAACAGCGAACGTTTGTAGCGGGAACTTTTTGCCATCACCCCCTGGCTATGGCAGCTTCGCTGGCCGTACTAGAGCGGTTGGAGAAGGACAAGGGGCAACTGAATAACGAGCTGAATAGTCGTACGAAGGCGCTCGCAGCAGAACTGAACCACTATTTTACGGAGGAACAGATACCTATAAAGGTCGTTTACTTCGGTTCCTTGTTCCGCTTCGTCCTTAAAGGTGACTTGGAACTATTCTTCTATCACATGCTGGATAAAGGAATTTATATATGGGAAGGCCGTAACTGTTTTTTGTCAACGGCTCATACTTCGGAAGATATGGAGCGAATTGTACAGGCAATTAAAGAGAGCGTTAATGAGCTGCGTAAAGGAGGATTTCTGCCGGATCTGCACCCTCATGAAAGCGATCTAAACAAGGCTTTTTTTCCTGAAACTGCAACTGCAGACCTTAAGGAATCGACGATTAAGCTGACTCCGGATCAGAAGCAGTTATGGTTCGCCTCAGTCTCGGATTCAAAGGGGTCGGAGTCGCTTCATGAGACTGTTTTACTGCGTTTCCGGGGCCCGCTACATGTTAAGGAATTTAATGAGGCTGTCCATCACATCGTTGAGCGCCACGAAGCCTTACGCACCTTTATGGGGGAGGACGGAGAAACGCAGATCATCGCCCCGGCAATGACCGTTAGCATCCCGCTGCATGATATCAGCAGTCTTTCTGGAGAGGAGCAGAAACACGATATCCGTGCTTGGATGGAGAAGGACAGGGAGACCGTATTCCCAATAAGTGCGGGGGAACCTTTATTCCGTATCCAGCTTTTAAAAACGTCGAATGAGAAGCACATCGCTGCATTTACATTTCATCATCTGATTGCAGATGGCTGGTCCATCGGTGTGTTTTTCCATGAACTGGAACAACTTTATTCCGCTTGTGTACGGGGCGAACGCTGCACGCTTCCCGATCCTGTTCCGTTCCGAGTTTTCGCAGCATGGCAGCAAAACCAGTTAGAGGCAGGTGGAGCAGCTGCCCTTGCTTTTTGGTCGGATGTACTTGCGAAGCCATTGCCAGTTCTTGACTTGCCGTCTCTCCAACGCAACATCAGCTCTCCTTCTTCGCGCGGAGCACGGCACACCATTGTGGTGGATGCGCCTCTGGTGAAGCAACTGAAATCAGTCAGTATTCGGCTTGGCAACAGCTTGTTTGTGACTTTATTGTCTGCTTTTCAGCTTTTCTTGCACAGACTGACAGGCCAAAATCAAATAATAGTAGGTATTCCAACCGCAGGGCAATCTCATATGGGTGTGTCCCCGCTAATTGGCCACTGCGTTAACTTGCTTCCAGTGATTTGTGAGGTAGACTCTGGAGCAACGTTCACGGAATTCACGCAGACGGTCAAGCGAGTAATGCATACGCTGGATGCTTATCAGAAATACAGCTTTGCCGGACTTGCCCAGTTAGGATTAAGCCATTTGCCCATTCTTAAGGTGTTGTTCAATATGGATAGGCCCATTCCGGAGTTTCACTATTACGGACTGGAAACAGAATTGTTGGAGCATGAAATATTGTCCTGTCAGTATGAGTTGTTTCTGAATGTTACGGAGTCTGGTCAGCAGTTGCGGCTTGATTTTGACTATGCTGCGAGTCTTTTTCAACAAGACACTATAGAGGTATGGGCGCAATACTTTTTACATCTGCTGAGCTCGATTGTGCAGGAAGACGGAATGCGTGTATCTGCGCTGTCTTTGCTTAGAAGTACGCAAAGGGAGCGGCTTCTGGAAGTGTGGGCGACATACGCGGATTCTAAAGGGAATTATCCTTGTATCTTGGACAAATATAAACATCCGTCTCCTACGGGTACCATCGGACAAGTATATTTGGCCACATCCGCTGGTTTACTGGGAACGACGCTGGAATGGGCTTATGTCGAGGTTGGAGGGAGAATTCGACATATTGGTGCAGTTAACCGAGATGTTCTTATTCGCGGGCATCAAGTGAATCTTGAGCAGATAGAGAAACATATTTTGCGAGCACTGGATTTGGATGCCTGTGTTTTGACGGCACGGAAAGACGGCGAGAGCAGTAACTCATCGTATCTAGTGGCTTATATAGTGGACAATAATTCTAATTCGTGGGATATAGCGAAGCTGAAAGAGAGTGTAAGCTCAATACTTCCTGATTATGGGCAACCTCGCTTTTGGGTTTTGATGGATAGCATCCCTCTTTTGGCTGATGGGAAGCCGGATTTTCAATCATTACCGAAACCAGAAGATATCAGGATAGAGGACTCGCAGAAGCAGGTTTCTGACGGTAATATGATTGAGGACAAACTGATATCCATATGTAAGGAAGTTTTGAATGTATCTAATATCGGATACAACGATAATTTTTTTCAAATGGGTGGAGACTCCTTAAAAGCGACTGTTATTCTAAGCAGAATTAACAAGGAATTCGAAGTATATATTCCGCTGGTACAAATTTTACATTTGCAAACGATTGCACAACTGGCGGCACATGTAAGAGGAGGACAAAAGCGAAAGTTTGAGCCGCTTGTTCCGGCAGATTTACAGCCCTTTTATCCGGTATCTCCCGCTCAAAAAAGAATGTATGTGCTGGATCAACTGGGTGGAGGTGCAGCGTATCATGTATCGGGTCAACTGCATATAGAGGGAGAGTTACACGTTTCCAGGTTCATTGATGCAGTGAAGGAGGTTTTTTCACGGCATGAATCCTTTCGGACGTATTTTGAGTTAGTAGACGGGGAAACCGTGCAGAAGGTACAGGATATGCTTTCACTGGACATTCCTGTTACTCCAATTTCCGAAGAGGATGCTAATCACGCCCATGAACTGTTTATTCAGCCTTTTGACCTGAGTAAGGCTCCTTTAATTCGTGCTGAGCTGTTCGCAATCCATCGTGACCAGTTTATGTTGCTGGTCGATATGCACCATATCATTTCAGACGGCTTCTCAATGGCAGTATTAATGGATGAGATCAGCACGCGGTATCAGGGTATGCCACTTGCCCCCATTGACGTGCACTACAAAGACTATGTCGTTTGGCAAAAACAACATTATGCCGGAAACAGCCAAGCAAAGGATGAAGCATTTTGGTTAGACACGTTGGACGGCGAGCTCCCTGTATTAGACCTGCCAACTGACTTTGCTCGTCCGCCAAGTCAGAGCTTCGCAGGGGACAGTCTTATCGTCAATGTGCAACCCAAGCTGACGGAAAGACTAAATCAATTGGGAAGAGATACGGGAGCAACGCTCTTTATGGTGCTTTTAGCAGCTTATAATGTGCTGTTAAGTAAATACTCTGGGCAAGAGGACATCCTCGTAGGTACGCCGGCAGCGGGTAGAGGACATGCGGATACGGAAGCGATGATCGGCATGTTTGTGAATACTTTAGTTCTCCGTAATCGACCGCTAGCGTCCCAGCCATTCAGTGCTTTCCTGGAGGACGTCAAACATAACACTCTGCTTGCGTTGGAGCACCAGGAATATCCATTTGAACAACTGGTCGACCAACTGGATCGAGTACGCGATGTAAGCCGCAATCCCATCTTTGATACGATGTTCAGTCTGCAAAATAAGGGAACAGAGGTCATTGAATTCGAGGGACTTCGTTTGCAACCGAATGAGTTTAATGCAGGTGTATCGAAGTTCGATCTTTCATTACATGTAACGGAAACTCAAGACCATTTAACTTTCACCTGGGAGTATTCGACCAGCCTGTTTAAGTTGGAGACGATTGAGCGAATTGCCCTCCATTATATAAAAGTGTTGGAAATCGCAACTCAAGATGTCGGAATTCGCTTGGCTGACATGGATATGCTGACAGAAGAAGATAAGCACTTATTACTATATGAGTTCAACAACACCTCTGCCTATTTTCCGCGGGATGCAACGATTCATGGAAGGTTTGAGCAGCAGGTTAGCAGGACTCCAGATGACATGGCAATCATATTTGGAGATAAGTGTATGACTTACCAAGAGTTGAATGAGCTGGCGAATCGTTTAGCGCGAACGCTGCGGGCGGAAGGAGTGGGACCGGATCAGCCGGTGGGGATTATCGCTCAGCGTTCACCTGAGATGATGATTGGCATCTATGCAATTCTAAAAGCGGGTGGAGCTTATGTACCCATTGACCCGGGATACCCACAAGAAAGAATTCAATATATGCTTGAAGATTCAAGAACACAACTGGTGCTGACACAACCACAGTTTGCAGAACAGCTGAAGCAATATGCGGACTGCAAGGTAATGGTGCTGGATTATGCTTCCACGATCATGGCTTTGCAAGCGTCGAGGTCGACGGAGCCTATGACAGACTGCATGAGTAGCTGGCATGAAGATGCCTCCAACCTTGCGCCTCTAGCAGAACCAAACCATGCGGCCTATATCATCTATACATCCGGTTCCACAGGGAAACCGAAAGGGGTTATTGTTGAGCACCGCTCCGTCGTGAATCGGCTCTGCTGGATGCACAATAGATATGGGCTGAACGTAGAAGATACGATTTTGCAAAAAACTGCCTTTACTTTTGACGTATCCGTATGGGAGTTGTTCTGGTGGTCGATGGTGGGCTCTAAAGTAAGCTTGTTGCCAATCGGCGGAGAAAAGTCTCCCGAACAGATCCTGAACACGATTAATGAAGACAAGGTAAGCACCCTTCATTTTGTACCCGCGATGCTGCATATTTTTCTGGAATATCTGGAGCAGCAACCAAGGGAAGTCGTGCAAGCCAAATTGAAAACGCTAAAGCATGTATTTGCCAGCGGCGAAGCATTGCCTCCTCAGCAGGTGGCGCGTTTCTATCGAATTATGTCAGGGATTGGAAGCGCAAAACTAATTAACTTGTATGGTCCAACAGAAGCTACTGTAGACGTTTCATTCTTTGAATGCGAGCCTGTGGAAGAGCACTCGGTGATCCCGATCGGTAAACCGATTGATAATATTCATTTGTACGTTGTACAGGAAGGCACGGAGCGATTGCAACCGATTGGAGCGGTGGGAGAACTTTGTATCAGTGGTATAGGAGTAGCCCGGGGCTATCTTAATCGACCGGAATTGACAAAGGAGAAGTTCGCTACCAATCCGTTTAACAGTGGAGCGGAGGGTTATGAGCGGATGTACCGCACAGGAGATTTGGCGCGTTGGATGCCTGACGGCAACATTGAATATCTGGGGCGGATCGATCAACAGGTTAAAGTAAGAGGATACCGCATTGAACTGGGTGAGATTGAAGCGCAGTTGCTGTCCGTAGACGGAATCCAGTCAGCAGTGGTCGTAGCGCGGAAAAACAAAGACGGCTACAAGGATTTGTGTGCATACTTTGTGGCTTCTGAGCCATTAAGTCCGCTAGACGTGCAAAATGCGCTCAAGCAGAAGCTGCCGTTTTATATGATTCCAGCATATGTGGTGCCTCTGCAGCAGCTTCCTCTTACGGCCAATGGAAAAACTGACCGAAAAGCTTTACCTGAGCCGGACCGAGATGACTCTTTACAAACGGAATATGTTTCCCCGAGAAATGATGTGGAAAAGGCGCTGGTCATGGTATGGCAAGACGTTTTGGGATGTGATCATATAGGCGTTCGAGATCATTTTTTTCTGCTTGGCGGCGATTCTATTAAGGCCGTTCAGGTGGCCTCACGTCTGCGTCAGCATGGTTATTCCCTTGACATTTCTCTTTTGATGGAGCACCCGTTCATTGAGGATCTCAGCAAGCTTGTGACAACTTTGTTCCGCTACACAGACCAGAATTCGATACATGGAGAGATTCCAATAACATCGATTCAGCGGCAGTTGAATGAACTGGGTACATTTTACACCTTGCGTACGACAACATCCATGCTATTTGCGGGTAACCCGGACTTCGATGAGGATCTGTTACGGTCTGTGCTGCAAACATTGACTACTCATCACGAGGGACTACGGCTTGGTCTGGCGTCGATCGATGAGCCGAATATCCTTATGTACCGAGATGAAAATGAAGAACTGTTCACACTTGATGTGTTCTCACTTGCAGATGATGACCATCAAGCTAGCAAGCAATTACAGACCGAATGCTTCCGAATTCAAAACAGTTATAGAATGTTTGAGGGACCCAGAGTGCGCGCAGGCTTATTCCGGATGTCGGGCTCCGACCAGTTCTTCCTTTCTGTAGATCCGCTAGTGGCTGATCCCACATCTTGGCGTATCCTGCTTGAGGATTTCACAACTGCCTATGAACAAGCTCTCAACGGGGAACCGATAGTGCTTCCTGACAAAACAGATTCTTACCGCTCCTGGATGCGGTGGCTAGAAGACTATGCAGACAGCAAAAAGCTGGCCAAAGAGAAACTCTATTGGCTGGATAAGGTTCATTTCAATGGCGAATTTATACCGAAGGACCATAAGGCACCTGCACATTCAGAAACACTTCGTCCAGTAGAACATTGCATCATACAGCTTTCGGACGAGAAAACAAGCCAGCTGTTAACACGGGCTAACCAAACCTATAATACGGTGACCGCTGAGTTACTGCTTGCTGCATTGGGACTGACTATAGTGGAATGGTCTGGGCAGTCTAAGATCGCCATTGGATTTGAACATTATGATCGGGAGCAACAAACGGTGACTTTGGACAAACCGGACCTTTCAAGAACCGTAGGTCAATTCGGTTCCATATATCCGCTTGTCCTGGATATGGAGCCTGGGAAAGACAGTTCTCTTTTGCTCAGAAACGTTAAAGAGACAGTCCGGCAAGTACCCAACCAGGGTTTAGGATATGGATTACTAAAATATGGATCTGCAACCTCCGGTAAATCGGAACTTAATGCTAAGTATTACCCGGAAATTGGCTTCCGCTTGATTCATTCTGAATCGGTTAGTTCCTCTCACTTTCATACATCACCTATGGATGTTGAATTATGGTCCGACCAGAATTGTAGCGTTTCAGATTTAGCCTATCACCTCTATCTGGATGGGCGGCTGAAAGACGGTAAGCTTTCCATCTGCATGCTTTATAACCGTCAAGCGTATGAAGCAGATACTATCCGAATGCTTCTGTTGCGTTTTGAACATCATTTGTCGGGCATTATTCAGCATTGTCTGGACCAATCCGGACGGCAACTAACACCATCGGATGTGGGAGCACGTGGTTTGGATCTGGATGAGTTTGAAGACATGAAGCAGTTTTATGAGAATCTATAACGATTCGTACGAGGAGGATATCCATGATCAAAGGACTTGAAATTGAAAAAGTGGTCAACTTGACTCCCTTACAGGAAGGAATGCTCGTCCATGCGCTGATGGAACCAGAATCACAGGCTTATTACGAGCAATTACGTATTTCTATTCGAGGAGATCTGGATTGGAATGCCCTACAAAAAAGCTTTCAGTTACTGGTTCAGCGTCATGAAACGCTGCGCTCGAACATTTATCATAAATCCGCTTCTCGTTCGCGGCTGATTGTCTTTAAAAAGCGAAACACGGCGATTACTTACGAAAATATGACAGAGCTGACCGGAAAGGAGCAAGCCGACGCTATTCGTAGATTTATGGATGTGGACCGTAACACCCATTACGATTTGAGCAGGGATATGCTCATCCGGATGGCTGTACTTCAGACGGATAAAGATGCTTATACGTTGCTTTTAAGTTTTCACCATATTATTATGGACGGCTGGTGTCTTGGCATCATAATGGACGAGTTGTTAACGGCCTATGAGGCCTATCGTACAGGCCGTTCCGTTCAATTGCCTGAACCACGACCTTACACCGGGTATGCCGACTGGCTTGAAGAACAGGATCAGGAGGCGGCCAAGGACTACTGGCGTTCTGAATTACAAGGTTACGAACAAACGGCCGGACTTCCGATGCTAAAAACTCCAGCTACAACTCCTGAAAAAGGCGGCTATCTGCTGCAGGAATATAGAACGACGCTGACGGAAACAGAGACCAGCACTTTGCGTACGATTGCTGAATGCAATGGGACCACGCTTAGCAGTCTTTTTCTGGCCGCCTGGGGAATTGTACTTGGTCGTTACAACGGAAGCAAGGACGTAGTTTTTGGCACGGTGGTATCTGGCCGCCCGTCGGAATTGGATGAAGTAGAGCGAATTGTGGGATTGTTTATTAATACCATTCCATTACGAATTAGATTAAATGAAGAAAAGAGTTTTGTTGAATTATTGCGCGATGTCCAGAGAGCCTCTGTCCAAGGAAGGATGAACGGATACTGTTCACTTGCTGAAATCCAGTCGCAATCTGCACTCAAGCAACGCTTGCTCGATCATATCGTTGTATTCGAGAACTATCCGCTGGAAAACATGGTCGGGAGACGGGACTGGCAAGACAAACTCGGATTCATTATTGAAGACGCCCGGTTATTCGAAGAAATACCGTATGACTTTAATATTGAAGTTGAAGACAAGAAGGCAATGAGTTTCATATTGTCCTATAACGGCAAGGTCTATAGCAGTGAAGCGATGAAGCATCTGGCCCATCATTTGAAGCATGTCTTCCTCCAAATTGCCAGCAATCCAGATGTTTGCCTCCGTGATGTTCGGCTGTTAACAACCGAAGAAGAGGCTAATATGACGAAAATATGGAGCGGACCCATTGTCCAGTTTCCTGCACTTACTTTTCACGGGATATTCGAAGCGCAGACGGAGCGTACACCAGAACGAGCGGCCGTCATATATGAAGATACGATGCTCACTTACAGACAACTTAATGATAGGGCAGACGCTCTTGCCCATCTTTTGCAGAAGCGTGGAATTACACGGGAGAGTCTGGTCGCTGTCATGGTTGACAGGTCTGTTGAGATGATAGTGGCGGTGCTGGGAATTATGAAAGCAGGAGCTGCCTATGTGCCAGTAGATCCCGTGTATCCAGAAGAACGTATTGAATATATGCTGCGTGACTGCGGAACGACGATTGTGCTTACGCAATCTCACCTGACGGGCTGGCTGAAAACAATTGATTTCATGGGCGAGGTAGTCGATCTCGCTACGTTGCCACTCCAGCCCGAGAAGGATTTGGACAAGCAGTATATCTCCACATATGAGCCTGGCTCTTTGGCGTATGTCATTTATACATCGGGTACCACAGGTAAGCCCAAAGGCGTTATGGTTGAACATCAACAATATGTCAACACTGCACTCGGCTACAGACACAGCCAAGGATTCAAAGATTTCCCAGTTAAGCTACTGCAAATTGCCAGCATGTCGTTTGATGTGTTTGCATGCGATTTGGCCAAGGCATTTGTCAATGGAGGTACCTTAGTCATTTGTCCTGAAAACGTGAGAAATGATCCAGCTGCCCTGGCTACACTGTTGGAGCAGCAGAAGATTACTACGTTTGAGACGCCTCCTGTGCTTTTAGCTCTGCTATTGAATTACATCTATGAGCACGGTACAAATATCAGTTCACTAAAGCTGCTTACTACTGGAGCAGATAGCTTGGCTGTTGCAGATTACCGTAAGATGTTGACCCGTTTTGGCAGCAAGATGCGAATTATTAATACGTATGGAGTTACCGAAGCCGCAATCGAGTCTAGCTTTTATGAGAACGAGCTGGAAAAATTGCCGCTGTCCGGTATTGTGCCTATCGGCAGAGCTCTACCGAATCATAAGTTATACATTGTTGATGACAGGATGCGTCCGGTCCCTGTCGGTGTAACGGGCGAGCTGTGTATTGGTGGGGCTTCTGTAGCGCGGGGATATCTGAACAGACCGGAGCTTACAGCGGAGAAATTCGTGTCTGATCCTTTCTCGCCCGGTGGACGCTTGTATCGTACGGGGGATCTGGCACGCTGGCAGCCAGATGGAAATATAGATTTTATCGGGCGAGCTGACTACCAATATAAAATTCGCGGATACCGGATTGAGCCTGGAGAAATTGAATCTATTTTGCTCGAAACGGAAGGAGTACGCCAGGCGGTTGTTGTTGATCGACTGGACACGGCGGGACAAAAGTACTTATGTGCCTATGTTGCAGGTGCAGCTGAGAAAGACATGCTGCGAGATAAACTGGCTCAGCAGTTACCAGTCTACATGGTTCCAGCTCAAATCATTGTATTGGAACAGTTGCCATTGACCCATAACGGGAAAATAGACCGATCCAATCTGCCCGAACCGGATGAAATAGCATCGGTGGATAGCATATATGAGGCACCACAGGATGAATTGGAAAAAACAATCGCTTTGATCTGGGAAGAAGTGATTGGCGTTAAACCAATTGGATTACACAACAACTTTTTCGAGCTTGGCGGGGACTCGATTAAAGCATTGCAAATTGCAATCCGCTTAAATGCCAAAGGCCTGAAAATGGAAGTAAAGGACTTATTCCGTTACCCTGAAATTCACTTGATAGCACCGTTTATAAAAAAAATCACCCGTATCATTCCCCAGGGGATTGTAGAAGGTGAGGTAGAATTGACACCTATTCAACTCGATTTTTTTCAGCATCATCGGAGAGATCGTCACCATTATAATCAGGCAGTCATGCTGCAAAATGATAGAGGATGGAATGAATTATGGCTGAAAAACGCTATGGACAAGCTGGTAGCTCATCACGATGTATTACGCATCATTTTTGTGAAAGAGGAAAAGGGAACCACCGCCTATAACAGGGGAGTGAACGAAGGTGAGTTCTTTACATTAACGAGCTATGATTTGACACAATCAAGCCAGCCTGAAGAAGAAATCCGACACATTGGTGATGAGCTGCAAAGCAGTTTGGATCTGCAACGAGGTCCTCTCATACGTTTGGCTTTATTCCATTTATCCGGTGAAGATCATCTGATGATCGTTATCCACCATCTTATTGTAGACGGTGTGTCTTGGAGAATTTTGCTGGAAGATTTGGGCACCGCCTATGATCAGGTAGCTCGGGGTGAGATGCCGAATCTGCCCGCCAAGACTGATGCTTACAAAGAGTGGGCTTCAGGACTGACCACTTACGCCGAAAGTGTACAGGTACGCCAAGAAATCAGCTACTGGAACAATGTAGATTCACGCAGGATACGTCGGTTGCCAAGAGATCATGAAATCGCGGTTAGCCTGATGCAAGATCGACGCCAAGCGGAGGTGGTACTCAGCAGGGATGAGACGGAAAAGCTATTGAAGCATGTACATCATGCCTATCATACGGAAATGAATGATCTGTTGCTTACAGCCTTGGGCCTGGCTTTTTATGAATGGAGCGGTTACAACGAAATCCCGATTTTGCTGGAGGGACACGGCAGGGAGGAGATCATTAAAGATTTGGACATCTCTCGTACAGTCGGCTGGTTTACCTCCCTGTATCCCTTTGTAATCGAGGTCAACAGACCCGAGAACTTGGCCTATCAGATCAAAATGGTTAAAGATAAGCTGCGGCGGGTGCCTAATAAGGGCGTCGGTTATGGTATTTTACGTTATTTGACCAAGGACCAGACTAAAGCCGCTTCTCTAGTAGCTGCACCATTCCCGGAAATCAGCTTCAATTATTTGGGACAATTCGACGAAGAAAACAAGACAGACATGCCTTGGCGTATTTCCCGATTAGCAAACTTAGCCAATGGTGAGAGAAGCCCGCGTGCGGAAAAGACGAATACATTTGATATTAACGGCATGATCACGAACGGAATCCTTCGGTTTGAATTTGAATATAACGGGCTTGAATATGGTGTAGCGACGGTAGATCGATTAACGATCGGCTTTAAAAAACATCTATTGAATATTATCCATCATTGTTGCACTAAAGATCAGGCGGAGCGCAGCCCTACGGATTTTACATATAATCAATTGTCTATGGGGCAATTTGAACAAATATCAAGCCGATTATCGGATAAGTTGGGAAATCTGTTGAAATAAAGGATATCAGCAAGTTGAAACTCAAATTCTGCATGGATAAAGGAAAGGTGAATGATTTGGCACAGGTAAATATTAAAGATATCTATCCGCTATCCCCGATGCAGGAGGGAATGTTGTTTCATTCCATCCTCGACGCAAAATCAGAAGCTTACTTTGAGCAGACCGTTATTACCTTTAATGAAGTGCTAGATGTTCATTTGGTTCAGCAAAGCTTGCAGCAGCTCATGAATCGATATGATATATTCCGTACCATTTTTATGTATAAAGAAACAGAACGTCCGCTTCAAATTGTCCTGGAAGAACGTGAAGCGTTGCCTGTTCATTTCGAAAATATCAGTGTTTTTCCTGAAGCTGAGAAAAGGGGGCATTTTACTGACTTTTTAAAGACAGAGCGTCAAGTGGGTTTTGACTTGGAAAAAGATGTTCCGATTCGGCTTGCCCTGTTTCAATGGGATGATGACTCTTGCAGGCTTGTCTGGAGTGTCCATCACATTATAATGGATGGTTGGTGCATGGGAACGGTAGCCCAGGAATTTTTTACCATGTATACTTCCCTTCGGTCCGGAATGCCTGCACAATTGGATACGGTATATCCGTACAGCAGTTTTATTCAGTGGCTAGAGCAACAGGACAAGGAAGAAGCGACAGCCTATTGGCGGGGATATTTAAATGGGCTTGAAAATGAAACAATTTTGCCGGGTTATAACCGTCCATTGAATCCAATCTTCGAAGCAGAACGTTACACATGCAAGCTGGGTAAAGAACTGACTCAAGGAATGGAGAGAATAGCTAAACACTACCACACGACAGTCAGCACTGTATTTCAGACGGTATGGGGATTATTGCTTCAAATGTACAACCACAGCCGGGATGTTGTGTTCGGGTCCGTAGTATCCGGCAGACCAGATGAAGTTCCGGGAATTGAAAATATGGTTGGATTGTTCATTAACACAATACCAACACGCATAACCAGTGATGCGGACCAGAGATTCTCAGATCTGCTGATATCTGTGCAAAACTCCAACATCGAGTCTACTCAGTACTCTTATTCTTCCTTAGCAGATATTCAGAATCACACGGATTTGAAACAAAATTTAGTCCGTCATATTGTTGTTTTTGAGAACTATCCTTATTCAGAGGAGCTTATTCATGCTGAAAAAGGGCCTGATACACTTCAGGTTACCGACGTAGAGGATATTGTACAGACCAACTATGATTTTAATGTGATTGTCGTTCCTGGATCACAGTATGAAGTTACATTTAGTTATAATCGGCTGGTTTACGATGAAAATTGGATTAAGCTAATTGCAGCTCATCTTAAACAGGGACTGGAGCAGATTGTTCAACAGCCGGATCTACCGATTTCCGATTTGGAATTTCTGACAACAGAAGAGAAAAGTCAGGTTTTATCCGAATTTAGCGGAGTACAGATCTCATATCCTTCTAGTGATACCATCCATCTTTGTTTTGAAAAACAAGTAGAAAAGACACCGAAGGCAACAGCAATTGTCTGTGAGAACTCCAGTCTGACTTATGCTGAGCTGAATGAACGTGCTAACCGACTGGCTCGTACCCTGCGTAGTTACGGCACCACAACTGATCGGCTAGTTGGACTCATGACTGATCGTTCTATAGATATGGTGATTGGCATTCTTGCTATTCTTAAAGCAGGAGGGGCATATGTACCCATCGATCCGTCATATCCAGAGGAACGTATCCGTTATATATTTGACGATTCCGGTGCAGACCTGCTTTTAACACAAACCCATCTTGTGGAAAAGGTCAAAGAAGCCGCCTTTGGAGGAAAAGTTCTGGTATTGGATGGAGATCCAACTGTATATCACATGGAAGGATCAAATCTGGAAGCCGTATCAGGGGCAAACGACCTAGCCTATGTTATATATACTTCAGGTACTACAGGACAGCCTAAAGGTGTAATGCTGGAGCACCATGGATTGTGTAACCTGAAAACGTATTTTGATGAAACATTGCAGATAAGTCCGTCAGATCATGCCCTACTGTTTGCGAGCTACGCATTTGATGCTGCATGCTGGGAAATATTTCAGGCGCTATTTTGTGGTGCGACACTTTACGTGCCTACTTCGGAAATCATTCTGAACTACAACCAGTTTGAACAGTATATGGCGGAACATAAAATTACGGTAGCGGCATTACCTCCTACCTACGCCGTGTATCTAAACCCAGAACGAATGCCGAATCTGCGTATTCTGTTCACCGCTGGTTCCGCTTCCTCGATGGAGCTTGTAAACAAGTGGAAGGATCAGGTTGCCTATTTTAATGGCTATGGCCCGACAGAAAACTCGGTAGCAACGTCCATTTGGCCGGTGTCGGAACACCCCGGAGCAATCGATACCATTTCTATAGGACGTCCCGTACCCAACCACCGGGTGTACATGATCGATGCTCTTGGTCATCTTTTACCTGCTGGAGTAGCAGGAGAGTTATGTGTATCCGGTCCAGGATTGGCACGCGGTTACTTGCACCGCCCAGAATTAACGGCTGAGCAATTTGTGGTTAATCCGTTTGTAGATGGGGAAGCGGGCTATGAACGCATGTATCGGACAGGCGACCTGGCAAGATGGTTGCCTGACGGTAACATTGAGTACCTGGGCCGGATTGACCATCAGGTCAAAATTCGCGGTTACCGGATTGAACTGGGCGAAGTTGAGGCGGCTATGCTGAAGGCAGATCGCATGCAAGAGGTCATCGTACTGGCACATGCAAACAGCCAAAACCAACACGAACTGGTTGCCTACTACGTGGCGGAACGCGAAGTGACGGGGAGCGAACTTCGCAAGCAGCTGAGTGAAGAACTCCCGAATTATATGGTTCCCTCGCACTTTGTTCAGATGGAGCAAATGCCGCTCACACCTAACGGCAAAATCGACCGTAAGGCATTGCCGGCACCGGAGCAGATTTCCCGTTCCACGCAGGAATATAGGACTCCGCAGACAGCAGAGGAGCAGGCGCTGGCCCATGTGTGGGAGGCTGTACTGGGCGGCGGTCCTGTCGGATTGACGGATCAATTTTTTGATCGGGGCGGGGATTCGATCAAGGCAATTCAGGTATCCTCACGCCTGCTGCAGGCAGGGTATAAGCTGGATATTAAAGACTTGTTTAAGTACCCTGAGGTTGCCGAGCTAGCTACACACCTGCGTGTGTCGGATACCCAATTAGCTGATCAGGAAGAGGTCGACGGAGCTGTGCTGCTGACACCGATTCAGCAGTGGTTTGTGGAACAAGGACAGCCTGTGCCGGACCACTTTAATCAGGCGGTTATGCTTCACCGGGAGCAGGGATTCGAGGAAGAGCCGCTACAACAGGCATTGACGCAATTGGCGGTGCATCATGATGCGTTACGGATGGTATTCCGCAAGGCGGAGCAAGGCTGGGAAGCGTGGAACCGCGGAGTGGAGGAAGGGGCGCTGTATGATCTGGAAGTGGCCGATTTCAAAGACGTGCCGATCGGTCCCGTATTGGGTCAAGCTATAGAAGCCCGGGCCAGTACTATTCAGAGTAGCATCCGACTGGATGAAGGGCCTTTGCTGAAAGCAGGCCTGTTCCACTGCGCTGATGGCGACCATCTGCTACTGGCTATTCATCATATGGTGGTAGACGGCGTATCGTGGCGGATACTGTTGGAGGATTTGTCGAATGCCTATGAGCAGGCTGTACGTGGAGAAGCCATACAGCTCCCGGCCAAAACAGACTCTTTCCAGGTCTGGTCGGAGCGGTTATTAGCCTATGCTGACAGTCCTGAGATGGAAAGTGAGCACGCATACTGGGAGCAAGTGAATAAATTGGCGGCATCCGAGTCTTTAAGACTTACAGAATTGTTGGATTCTAAAAAAACATTGACCATAAATAACACAGCTACTTTGAGCTTGAAATTCACGAAAGAAGAGACTGATCAACTGCTAAAGCAGGCTCATCGCGCGTACAACACAGAAGTGAACGATCTGTTGCTGACGGCGCTCGGCATGACGTTAAGCACTTGGACTGGCAGTGAGCAGGTTGCAATTCTTCTGGAAGGCCATGGCCGGGAAGATATCATGAAGGATACGGATATATCACGAACGGTTGGCTGGTTCACGAGCCAGTACCCGATACTGCTGCGGATTAACGGGGAAGATCATATCTCCGGGCACATCAAACGGATGAAGGAGATGCTACGCGGCATCCCGCATAAAGGGATTGGATACGGCATCTGGAGATATCTCAGCCAGAACGGACCGTCCGAGGCAACATACGCCGAGCCACAGATCAGCTTTAATTATTTGGGCGAATTTGATCAGACGCTGCGGCACAGCGAAACGCACATGTCCCCGTACTCCAGTGGAGCAGATGTTAACGAACTGACCAGAATGCCGTGTTCCCTGGATGTGGGGGGCATTGTAACGGATGAAATGCTTGAGCTGGATATTAGTTATAACACAAAAGTGTTACAGGAAGATAATGTGATAAAACTAGCCAGGGAGCTCAAGCAGAACGTGTTGGAAGTGATCCACCACTGTGTATCACAGGAGCATTCTGAATTGACGCCGAGTGATGTGCTGCTTCCGGGTTTAAGCCTGGAAGCACTGGACCGGATGGTGGAGCAGATTCAGCCTGACGGAGAACTGGAGAATATATATCCCATGACGCCGATGCAAAAAGGAATGCTGTTCCACAACATGCTGGATTCCCAGTCGAGCGCCTATGTAGAGCAGTCCAACTTTGAACTGAAGGGAACGCTGGATCTCGCTGCATTCTCTGCCAGTCTGGACTTGTTGGTGCAGCGTCATTCAGCACTGCGTACCAACTTCCGGAGCGATTTGCAGGACGAGCCGTTGCAAGTGGTGTACCGGAATAA
>NZ_JANAVQ010000013.1:0-66930 GCF_024213605.1 Paenibacillus sp. CH40 | reverse complement strand
AGCCCTCCAGCGCCGATGGTACTTGGACCGCAGGGTCCTGGGAGAGTAGGACGTCGCCAAGCAACAAGTAAAGAGGACCATGATCTCAATGAGATCATGGTCCTCTTTGGTATATTACGGTACAAACCACTTATATAATTGCTTCTATGCTGCGCATTCAAAGAGGAGATATGCTTTTGTGAATAGCTATTACCTTTGGAAACGCTTATTTTTAAAGGTTGTCCTTCGTAGGAGTACAGTTGTTTGTACAGGGAAATACTAAAGGTTAGGGCTATTGATGAAGGCTTGACACCCCTATACCGCTTTGCTAAGATGGCAATAATATATTTTCAGAGAGCCTTGATTTGTCCATGTCGGACAGACAACAAGACCAATACAGACTAAACAATTTGAAGGAGGATCATCTTGGTGTGGGAAGATAAATTCGGTAAGGAAGGCCTTACCTTTGACGATGTTTTGCTGGTACCTCGCAAGTCGGTGGTTCTGCCCAAAGAAGTAAGCGTGGCGACTCGTTTGAGTGATAACGTGAAGCTGAATATTCCTTTGATGAGTGCTGGTATGGATACTGTTACTGAGGCAGTGTTGGCAATTGCGATGGCTCGCGAGGGCGGTATCGGTATTATTCATAAAAATATGTCCATTGAACAGCAAGCGGTAGAGGTGGATCGAGTTAAACGTTCGGAGAGCGGTGTTATCACCAATCCATTCTCATTGACTCCAGATCATTTGGTGTCCGATGCTGAAGCAGTTATGGGTAAATACCGTATTTCTGGTGTACCTGTTGTAAATGAAGAAAACAAACTGGTGGGTATTATTACTAACCGCGATCTTCGCTTTATTCACGATTTTAACCTTAAAATCAGTGAAGTCATGACGAAGGAAGAACTGGTAACTGCACCTGTGGGTACGACTTTACAGGAAGCGGAAGTCATTTTGCAAAAGCATAAAATTGAAAAGCTCCCTTTGGTCGATGATGAAAATTATCTAAAAGGCCTTATTACCATTAAAGATATTGAAAAAGCTATTCAATTTCCGAACGCAGCGAAAGATGCACAAGGGCGTCTTCTGGTCGGTGCGGCTGTCGGCATTTCCAAGGATACATTTGATCGGACTGAAGCACTTGTAAAAGCTGGTGTGGATATGATTGTTGTGGACTCTGCTCACGGCCATCATATTAACATTATTGAAGCGGTCCGCAAGCTACGTGAAGCTTATCCTGATCTGACGATTGTAGCAGGTAATGTAGCTACTGGTGACGGAACGCGCGAATTGATTGAAGCAGGAGCATCTGTCGTAAAAGTCGGTATTGGTCCAGGCTCCATCTGTACAACACGCGTAATCGCAGGGATTGGTGTTCCACAAGTAACAGCAATTTATGATTGTGCAACAGTAGCACGTGAATATAATATTCCGATCATTGCAGACGGTGGTATTAAATACTCCGGTGAAATTACAAAGGCTATTGCGGCAGGCGCTTCTGCGGTAATGCTGGGAAGTCTTTTTGCAGGTACGGAAGAAAGCCCAGGCGAATCTGAAATTTATCAAGGACGCCGCTTTAAAGTATATCGTGGTATGGGTTCTATGGCTGCGATGAAGCAGGGTAGTAAAGATCGTTATTTCCAAGATGACGACAAGAAATTGGTACCGGAAGGCATCGAAGGACGCGTTGCTTATAAAGGACCACTTTCCGACACTGTTCATCAGCTGTTGGGCGGTCTTCGTTCCGGTATGGGTTATTGCGGTACAGCTAATATTGAGGAGCTTCGTAACGATACAAGCTTTATCCGTATTACAGGCGCTGGTCTGCGTGAGAGCCATCCGCACGATGTGCAAATTACGAAAGAAGCACCAAATTACTCTCTATAAAGTTCGGCTGTACTAGACTTGACGACAGGCAGAGCGTATTTCGCTCTGCCTGTCTTTTTTTAGAGATACCCCTGTGATAGAATAGACAAGTGTCCGCCTTTTTGACGAAATTAATGACGAATTAGGACACGTAGGTCTTTTGGATGATTCCTACCAGTGAAGAAGATTCGAGCAGAAAATGCTCATGACAGGATACAACTAAGCAAACGAAGTGAAACTGGATTTTATAACACTTAAACATTAATTACATTGGCCAAGTAGAGGCTGTAACCACCGTCTCGTTATTCATAGCGATCGGGTTGAGGTACGAGAGGAGTTTGTATTCATTTGAAAGCGAACATTTTAAAGCAGAATAAAAAACGCAGCATGATTAAAAAGAGTGTGACTGCAGTCATGGTGCTTAATATGATGTATATGTCGGCATTGCCTGTGGTAGGCAATTTCGATCCGAGTGTGGCTACTTTTGCAGCTGGAGCGGCAACACAGGCAACCAATATTACGGGGACAGGTTCTATTAACCCCCCTAGTCTGGCACTACGTTCCGCCATTTTAATCGAGCCTTCCACTGGGCAAGTATTGCTGTCTATGAATCCAGATGAGCCACTTCCACCAGCAAGTATGACTAAAATGATGACAGAATACATCGTGGCTGAACAGGTTAAGCAAGGTAAACTCAAGTGGACGGATAAAGTTACGGTTAACGAGAATGCTTCTAAGAGCATTGGATCACGTATTTTTTTGGCTCAAGGGGATCAACATACGGTAGAAGAGCTTTATATTGCAATGGCGGTAGGTTCTGCTAATGATGCAACAGTAGCCCTTGCTGAACGCGTATCTGGAACTGAGCAGGACTTTGTAAAACTAATGAATGAAACAGCTCAGAGAATGGGCATGAAAAATACGTATTTTATCAACTCGACTGGTTTGGACCGTGGTGATATGCCTACAGGGTTTCAACCAGACACAGACCGGGAAACTGTGATGACAGCGAGAGATGCAGCTACTCTGGCTGGTTACATCATTAAAGATCATCCAGATTACACACGATTTACGACAATTCAATCTTACAAATTCCGTCCTACTGACAAGGCGCCAATTATTAACTATAACTGGATGCTAGAAGCAAACAAAAATATTACTAACTTTAGAAAGTTTGCTTACCCAGGTTTAGACGGAATGAAAACAGGCCACACGGCTAATGCTGGAAACTGTTTTACAGGAACCGCTGAACGCAACGGAATGCGTCTCATCAGTGTAGTTATGGGAGCTGATTCAGATGCACACCGTTTTACAGAGACAGCCAAAGTGCTGAACTATGGTTTTGATAATTTTGAAGTGAAGCAGGTTATTGCTCCAAAGACGGTGGTTAAGGGTGTTGAGAATGTGCCAGTGACCAAAGGTACGGAAACAGAAGTACCGATCGTCACCAAGGATGCAGTAAGCTTTATCGTACCTAAGGGTGCGAGCAATCCTAAGGTAACCTTTACAACGAACATTACACCAGCAAGCTCTCTGGTGGCACCTTTGAAGCAAGGGGCCAAAGTCGGAACAATTACGTACACGTACAAGACAGACGGTGTGGATAAAGGGCAGACGAAAACCGTGGATCTGGTTACTACGACGGCAGTAGAAGAGGGCGGCTGGTTCCGAATGCTTTTCCGGGCAATCGGTGATTTCTTCGGAGATCTGTTCCAGGGAATTAAGAACCTCTTCTAAAAAAGCGAAGCTAAGCGATCTACCTTGTTTTTCATTACTTATTTTGCAGCTTGAAATGATTGTGTATTTGGCATTCGTGCGGTAAAATATTAAGTTAGAATCTAAACGTAACCCTTATAGGAGGCAACGACATGGAAACGGGAACTTCGCGTGTAAAAAGAGGTATGGCAGAGATGCAAAAAGGTGGCGTAATCATGGATGTCATGAACGCTGAGCAGGCTAAAATTGCAGAGGCAGCAGGAGCTACAGCTGTAATGGCTCTTGAACGGGTGCCTTCGGATATCCGTGCAGCTGGTGGGGTTGCTCGTATGGCTGACCCAACGATTGTGGAAGAAGTTATGAAGGTTGTTTCTATTCCTGTTATGGCTAAGGCTCGTATCGGTCACTATGTAGAGGCAAAGGTACTGGAATCTCTCGGTGTTGACTATCTCGATGAAAGCGAAGTGCTGACACCTGCGGATGAAGTTTTCCATATTGATAAGCGGGAGTTCACCGTTCCATTTGTTTGTGGAGCCAAGGATCTGGGAGAAGCGCTGCGTCGTATTGGTGAGGGTGCATCTATGATCCGTACGAAGGGCGAACCGGGGACTGGGAATATTGTTGAGGCCGTTCGGCATATGCGTTTTATCAATGGTCAAATTCGCAAGGTGCAAAACTTGTCGAAGGACGAGCTGTATGCAGAAGCGAAAAACCTCGGGGTTGCATATGAACTGCTGTTGGAAGTGCATGAGCTTGGCAAACTGCCTGTGGTCAACTTTGCAGCGGGTGGTGTAGCAACACCTGCCGATGCCGCGTTAATGATGCATTTAGGCGCTGATGGCGTCTTTGTAGGTTCTGGTATTTTCAAGTCGGATAGCCCTGAGAAGTTTGCACGTGCAATCGTGGAAGCGACCACTCATTATACGGATTACAAGCTGATTGCAGAAGTCTCCAAGAATTTGGGAACTCCTATGAAAGGCATTGAAATTTCCAAACTGGCACCGCATGAGCGCATGCAGGATCGTGGTTGGTAAGAAAGAAGGGACCGGCATGAAAATAGGTGTATTGTCGCTGCAAGGCGCTGTAGCTGAACATATACGTAGCGTTGAGCGTGCGGGTGCGGAATGTATAGCGGTGAAGAAGATCGAACAGCTCAATGAGCTGTCCGGTCTTATCATTCCCGGTGGTGAAAGCACCACTATTGGTAAGCTAATGCGCAAGTATGATTTCATAGAGGCTATACGTCAGTTTTCTAATCAAGGCAAGCCTGTATTTGGCACTTGCGCAGGATTGATTGTACTGGCTAAAACGATTCAAGGACAGGAAGAAGCACATTTGGGACTCATGGATATTACAGTATCGCGTAATGCATTTGGTCGCCAAAGAGAAAGCTTTGAAACAGACTTGAACATTAAAGGGATTGAGGAACCGGTACGTGCTGTATTTATACGCGCGCCATTAATTCAGTCTGTTGGAACGGGAGTAGATGTGTTGTCTGAGTATAACGGCGAGATCGTGGCAGCCCGTCAGGGTCATTTGCTGGCTTCATCCTTCCATCCGGAGTTAACAGACGATTACCGGTTACATCAATATTTTGTGGATATGGTCCGCGAATAGTGAAAGTCAGGTTTGTAGTGTAGGAGGGATTACCTGTGTTAGATATAAAGATTTTACGTAATGAGCTTGGTCGGGTTGAGAAAGCTTTGCAGAACAGGGGGAAATCTCTGGATCTGATTAATGGTTTTACAGATCTGGATGTAAGCCGTCGTGAGTTACTTCAGGAAAGTGAAGGGCTCAAAAATCGTCGGAACGTGGTATCCGGTGAAGTAGCCAAGTTGAAGAAGAACAAGGAAAATGCGGATGATCTTATTGCAGAAATGCGTCAAGTCTCCGATCGTATCAAAGAATTAGATGAGCAAGTACGCGAACTGGAAGTTCAGATCGATGAATTGTTGATGTCTATTCCGAATATTCCTAATGATACAGTACCTGTAGGCGCATCGGAAGAGGATAATGTAGAAATCCGTCGCTGGTCGGAACCGCGCGAGTTTTCTTTTACACCCAAAGCGCATTGGGAATTGGCTCAGGATCTAGATATCCTTGATTTTGAGGCAGCAGCCAAGGTAACGGGTTCTCGTTTTACGTTCTACAAAGGACTGGGAGCAAGATTAGAGCGTGCGCTGATTAACTTTATGATGGATCTGCACAGCAGTGAGCATGGTTATGAAGAAATGCTTCCTCCATACATTGTAAATCGGGACAGCTTGTACGGAACGGGTCAACTTCCGAAGTTTGAAGAAGATTTGTTCAAGCTGCGTGATACTGAGTATTATCTCATTCCTACGGCTGAAGTTCCGGTAACGAACTACCACCGTGAAGAGATTATGAATGCGGAGCAGCTTCCGAAATATTATGTGGCATACAGCTCTTGCTTTCGCTCGGAGGCAGGATCAGCAGGACGTGATACACGTGGCCTGATCCGTCAGCATCAGTTCAATAAGGTAGAGATGCTTAAGCTGGTTCACCCGGATACCTCTTATGAGGAATTGGAGAAAATGACGAATAACGCTGAGCGTGTTTTACAGCTGCTCGGACTTCCATATCGCGTGCTGGCACTTTGCACTGGAGATATGGGTTTTACGTCTGCCAAAACGTACGATCTGGAAGTATGGTTGCCTGAGAGTGGCATGTACCGTGAGATTTCTTCCTGTTCAAATACGGAAGACTTCCAAGCGCGTCGTGCGAACATCCGGTTTCGTCCAGATTCGAAGGCAAAGCCTGAATTTGTACATACGCTGAACGGTTCAGGATTGGCTGTAGGGCGGACTGTGGCTGCTATTTTGGAGAACTATCAGCAAGAGGACGGAAGCATCGTGATTCCAGAAGTGTTGCGTTCATACATGCGAGGCATTGAGGTTATTGCTCCTAAACAGTAAGTGTTGCATTCTTAGAAGTTCTGTGGTAAAATAATTTTGTTGCGCCTGAGTATGTTTAAAAGGGAAGCAGCTTTATCCATTTACCACCTGGAGAGGTACCGAAGCGGTCATAACGGGGCGGTCTTGAAAACCGTTAGAGTGCAAGCTCACATGGGTTCGAATCCCATCCTCTCCGTCAGTTTAATAATTTCCTTGCTGCATAAGGATTTGTAGCAAGTATGATTGAAACGCACTTTACCGTTGGATAGCGGTGTGGTGCGTTTTTTTGTGTTCGTGACCGTTGGATAAACATCTGACGGAGGTATAGGATGAGGTATAGGATTATGAATACAAACACGGGGGGCAAACCGCGTAAACGCGGGCAGCGGAAGAATAGTTTGGACATTCCCCAGCGGTTTCTTGATCGTCTGAGTGCATCGGTTTTGGAAACGTCTCGGGTGGCGCAGGATGAGAGAGCGAGCGTATCGCCTGAGATTCTGACACTGGAGGGACTGTTCAAACGCTATTACACCGCATACTCTATTTTTTTCATACATCAGTTTGCAGGCCCATAATCAATTGCAACTAATATCTCGACAGGTCAGATCATTGTATTCCAAATATATCTTGCAGATAGTTATCAAGAATACGAAGGGGCTCGTGTAAAGCTTGGTTTGGAAACTTATGAGTTACCTTATAGCATATTCTTGGAGGCACCGATACCGATAGTTTCTGAAGAACAAAATCTCCCATCCGCATCATATGTGCGCCAATCGAAGCGGGAACTATCGACCATTGTCTAGCGTCCTTCAAAAAAGTAGTGATGAGTCCCGCTGAGTCCAGATGAACACGGGACGGGCAAAGAGGGTCCCACCACTGGTCATGTCTGAATTGAAACTCTCTATTCCAATTTATGAAGACTTCGTCTTGCGCCGCCAATTCTTCCATTTCAACAGTATCTCCGGCCTGCCGCCCCGACACAGCCAGGCGCAACAGCATCATTTCTTCAGTAAAAAACGGTTTAACAGTGACACTAGGCGACACGATTTCTCGCACCACAAACGCCACATCCATCTCGCGCCGCTCAATACTATCAAAAGCTTCCTGAGTATGCTGCGTACGAATTTGCAGTCGGATGGACGGGATATGCTGATTAAGCATTCTATATACAGGAGGCAAAACAAATTGACTTATACTTTCGGCAGCGCTTATTGCCAGACTTAACTGCGAACCGCTAGCCTGCAAGATTTGTGTTTCCCTCCAGAGAGCATCCCATCTTTCCGCAATGCTAAAAAAGTTTTCCCCTTTTGGGGTGAGACTGATTTTGGGTGCCCCTTTTCTTCGCTCAACCAAAAGGCCACCCATTTCCTGTTCCAATGTCTTTAACCGATAGCTCACCGTAGCTTGTGACAGGTGCAGCAATTCGGCCGCTTTGCTTATACTCTCGGTCCGTACGATAGCTAAAAACGCTTCAATCCCAGGAAAATACATAGAATACCTCCTCAATATATAGAAATGATTAATATAGTTCACAAAATATTTGAGTTTTACAACATTATTCTTTATGTTTAAAATTATCGTTAATAAAGACGAGGGGTCAAATTTTATTATAGTACGTTTTCATATTCACCAGGTATTCATGCCGGTAATATGGGTTGTAAGGTAGCGCAGCGTCTTGGAAACTTTGAGGCATATGGTCCGATCCTGCAGCGGCTAAATGCACCGATCAATGACCTTTCAAGAGGTTGTACTGCCGATGAAGTCTATAATATGGAAATAATCACTTCTTCTTCAAAAGGATAAAATGAAGATCATCAAACGGGTTTTCTTGGAAGAATGGTATAGGTAATGAAAGGTGGTTTAGCAATGAAGATTCTCATAGTTGGCTATTTTAGCGAGACCTCGAAATCAAATATTGTAAGGTATTTTCCTCAAGAATGGAATGTTGTAATTGTCCCGCCCGGAAAAGAAATGCTGCATCATATTGAAGATTGCCAGGTAATCATCCCTGAACATATTAAAGTGGATCACAGCCTGCTTTCTATCGCAAAAAAATTAAAATTGGTACAGACGGGTGCAGGATTTGATAATGTAGATGTCCCTGCCTGTACACAGCTCGGCATTTGGGTGGCCAATGCTGCAGGAGTGAATGCACAGGCAGTGGCCGAGCACGTAATGGCACTGATATTGTCTTATTATAAAAACATACCGTTTCTTGATACTTTCATGAAAAACAGGATGGATGAAAATCAATTGGACTATACAGGGAGTGAATTAAAAGGCAAAACGATTGGGATTATCGGTTTGGGCGCTATCGGAAAAAAAGTAGCTGCATTTTGCAGGGTTTTTGATATGAATGTGCTGGCTTATGCGAGAAATGCTCTTGTACAATCTGACGGTTTTGTGAAAATGACGGATTTCGATACTCTTGTAAGCACATCGGATATAGTCAGTGTACATGTACCCTTGTCTCAGCAAACCAAACAACTGATCAACAAAGCGGCATTCAAGAAAATGAAGAATACCGCTCTTTTTATCAATACAGCCCGCGGCGGGATTGTTAACGAAAGAGACTTGATTGATGCATTAAAAAACGGGGATATTTCAGGCGCATGCCTGGATGTGTTTGAATCTGAACCGCTTCCTATTGACAGTGAGCTCCGGAATCTGGGTAATGTGATACTTACTCCCCATACAGCAGGAATGCCTGATGGTCGAAAATTTCATAAAAAAAGATATGATTTCTTTATAAACAATATAAAACGTGTAGAAAATGGTGAAGAGCCTGAAAGCAAGCTCAATCAGTTATTATAGTTTTGGTGCAATAAAAATGAGCTATCGGAGCAGCTCCGTGCACCTGGTTGCCTCCAGATAATGGCAAGGGGGACACGGCAGCGTTGCAGACAGGCCAGCAGTTGTAGCGGTTCTTGCATTAGACTTCACAAACCCAGTCATACCAAGGCTCGGCGGCTTTTCATAGGTAGTAACGGTCTTGAGAACCGTTAGAGTGCAAGCTCACATGGGTTCGAGTCCCATCCTCTCCGCCATACTCTAAATAAACCAAGCCATTCAAATACGATAGCTGATACATTGGCCTTTATAAGCTAATGATTAGGAATCGTGGAGAGTGGCTTTTTTGTTGTATAAAAAGCTCGTTTTTTTCACACGTTATCAGATGTGGAGGTGCTGGCATGAATCGAGAAATGACAGTAGATCAGCAAAAGCTGGTAGAGGCCTGGCAGGAACAACTGCCGATTCTTTTGAATTCAGGGGACAAATCACAGGTACAGGCAGATGAAGCTGACAACCGGGCTATACGGATCCATATCGAGGTAGAAGGCCGACAAATGTACTCCTTTGATTTTGCATGTACTTATGTAGACTCCCGGGAAGTACAGGTTAGCTTAGTCGATGTAGAGCGGGACGGACAGTCTGTGGATGAACGAACAGATATCATTCAGCAGCTAGTGTCCGATTATACTCGCCATATTCACCAATGTGCCCAAACATTACAGTCGTTGACGCATTCGTAGGTCATGAAGGAATGAGGAGGAAGGCTACATGACAAAAGCCAAAAACGGACTGGATAAAAACCTGTCTAACATTGTTGATGATTTGGAGCAGCGTCCAGTTAATAGTCATCAGGCACAGCAAGTGCAGCAGGATCGTAATGATCGCCGTCATCAGGATTCACTAAATCACGATAAAACGGAAGATCTACACCATCTATAGTCCTATTTTAAATGGTAATAAACGGATTCGTTGATGTACCACAAATATAGACTGAGAATGGAGGATGCATAAATGGGTAAGCCTAAAGCCATTCCTGTACCCGAAGCACAGGATTCTGGTGGAAGTAACGAAAAGCGGGAGCGTAGTCATCAGCAAGAGCCGTTATCCGGTTCCAAGAAGGTAAAACAGCGGAATCACGTGGATCATCATAATAGAGAAGGCTCATAAGCAGGCAGACCTTTCTCCTAAAATATATTGCATAGTGTAAGACACCCTGGTAAGAGAGCCAGGGTGTCTTTGTGCTTATTGTAAGAAAATTTTCCAATAAGTGTTTCGCCGTTTGAGAATATGAGTTAAAATAGGAGGTGTGTATTTTTTTTGTTAGCATAAAAAAGGGGTTAATTACGAGAGGAGAGAATCTACACAATGAGTAAAAAGTTATCCGTCTTGGTACTCACTATGGTGTTGCTTTTGACGGTAGCCCTGGTAGGTTGTAGCAAGAAGTTAGAACCGAAGGAAGCTGTTACGACTGGTACTGCAAATGCAATGAAGTTGAACTCTTATGAATCCAAAAGTCAATTCACGATTAAGGAACTGACCATTACATCCGCTTCTGTTCCAAGTGAGCAAAGTGCAATGGTAACTAGCATGCTGAAAAATGCTGATATTACGCTGGATGGTGTATACCAAAAAGAACCTTTCCAATCTGAAATGACGCTCGGCATTCATTTGAAAGGTGATCTTTCCACCAGCTTCACGATTCCAATGGTAATGACTAAAGATAAACTGTACGTTAAAATTCCTAATATTCCATTTTACCCACTTCCACAGGATGTTGTAGGTAAATTCCTCGTCATTGATCCACAAGAACTGGCTAAACAATCAGGACAAGAATTTAATCCTGCAGCCATGGATCAGGAAAAATCGCAGAAATTTGCGAATGAAGTGATTGCTGCTATTATGAACGAGTATGATCAAGCTACGTACTTCTTTGATATTGATACTAAAGACGCTAAATTGCCACAAGGCGTTGAAGCTAAACAAGTCGTTCAATTCAAAATTACGAACGACAATGTGAAGCAAGCTACCAATACATTTATCACTAAGGCGCTTCCTAAAGTCCTTGATGTGATGTCTAAAGATGAATATGCTGGCATGCTTCAAGTGAAGAAGGAAGAACTGGCTGAAGCGAAGAAAGAATTGCAATCCAACACCAGCGAAGTTAGCAAAAAGCTGGATGAGTTGAAAAATTACTTGACAGTGAAACAGTTTGACATTAACACAGCTTTGAACAAGGATAACATTCCTGTGTATCAAGACCTGAATGCGAATGTAGAGATGAATGATCCGGCTACAAAAGACAATGTAAAATTGTCCGTAACAGGCTACACGCAATACAGTAAAATCAATGCTAAAGCAGCATTTAAAGTGGGTATTCCAACAGGTGATCAAGTCCTGACTATGGAACAGCTGCAACAAAAAATGCAAACTGTTGCTCCTTAAGTATGGGATGACATGATTGTATAACATCATTTTTTCGAATATGATGTAAGAAAACCGCTCGGCATAAGCCGGGCGGTTTTTTGTTTACTGTTAATGTTGTCCCTGTGCAGTCATTTAGCTCTGCCACACGTCATCCTCAGCTAAAAGTCCAAACATCTGGTGATCCTGCCATGTGCCCTGAATTTGTACAAGCTTGCGAGCAATGCCTTCTGGCTGGAAGCCGCACTTTTTTAATACACGTTGTGAGGGATCATTATGCAAAAGGGTACCCGCTTGGAGACGATGTAGAGATAAGGCACGAAAGGCATATTGTATGATCAACTTTAAGGCTGCGGTCATATGCCCTTTACCCTGTTCATGATGATCCATCATGTAGCCGATATCAGCGAATTGTCCAACTCCACGTACTAGATTGGAAATAGAGATATAACCGATGAGCCGTTCTTCCTTTAAGAGAAAGATACCAAACACGTAACCTTGATCCTCTTCGGCCTGACGCAATTTCTGACGGATATAATCCTGCTGTTTCTCTAATGTGAAAAATGAATCCTCGTAAAGCGGCTCATAAGGCGCATGGGAATCCCTATTACGGTGCCTAAGGGCGAGAAGGGCTTCGCTATCCGCCAAGCTAAATGGCCGTAAAAAGATACCTTGAGGCGTATTATACAAGCTCATAGGCATGGGTTGGTCTCCTTCCATGGGGAATTAGCAATGAGATGAAGTGTTTTGGACTTTTCCCCCTCAGGATGAGGATGGGGGAGGAGACAATCTGGCTGCCGCTCTTTTTTGCCGGAGATGCCGAAAAAAGTTCGTTAGCAGCGAGGCGCATTCCTCCTGCAGTACACCACTAGTTACTTCTGTACAATGATTGAACCGAGGCTCCTGTAATAAATTCATCAGCGTGCCTGCGCAGCCTGCCTTGGGATCTGTAGTTCCGTATATCAAATGGGGAACCCGTGATTGAACAATGGCTCCGGCGCACATTGGGCACGGCTCCAAAGTGACATACAGCCTACAATCCAGCAGGCGCCAAGCGTCTAAGTGCTCACTGGCCTGACGAATGGCAACCATCTCTGCATGTGCGGTTGGGTCAGCATCCGTCTCGCGCAAATTGTAGCCGCGACCGATGATTTCATTATCTTTTACGATGACAGCCCCGATGGGGACTTCACCTAACATTTCTGCCTTATACGCTTCCTGAATGGCTTCTTTCATCCAATAGGCGTGATCCATGGTGGTCACTGGGAAAATGCTCCTTTCAAAACGCGGAATTATCCAACGAACAAATATTCCGTTGTTAACATGATGTGAATAAAATTGTGGATAACATGGCACTTGTCCACAGGTTTATCCACAGTTTATAATAAAATCTGTGTATTTGTGGACTACTTGTGGATGATTATCTTCTTATATTGTAGGCAAACCCTCGTCTATTGACAATACTGTACACAAGGTGTGTATTTATGTATATCCGGTAAATGTAAATGCTGGTATCACAGGCGCTATTACGGTATCATTGAGTTAGCAATTGCCAGTAATCGCCAGCATACGGCAAGAGGTGAGAAATCAGTGTGTCGATAAAAATCAGAATAACGATCATTTTGTCGGGGTCCGTCCTATTTATCCTTTTATTAAACATCGCCCTCAATTATTACACGACCCACGAAAATCTAAGAAGTGACAGTGAAACTAAAATGGTTCTGACGGCTAAAATTATCGGAGGAGCTATCGAACAAACCCAACATAGCTGGGAGGCCGTTGACAAGCAGCTCGGATATAATCTGTGGCTTTCTGCCACGTTGGCTGCTAATCAGCTAGGTCCTGACATTCGAAATATTCAGCAGGAACAGCTTCAAAAGGTGGCCTCACTCCACAGAGATACTAATATTTCTTTGATGATTCGAGATGGGCAGGGGTATAAGGTTGTTAAATCCTCGGATCCAAAAGAAGTAACGCCATCTGATCCATTGACAGGGTATTGGAAAAATGCAGTTGACCAATTATATGAGCACGGACAGGCTGCAATGGCGCAAGGTCAGAAACTGGATCATTTTTGGACCGGATCATTTGACTACACCGGTTCAGGCTCCTCACAGATTAACAAATGGGGATTTTATTATGACCAAAAACGTAACTACTTAATTCGAATTTCCTTTCAGGATACTTCAGTGCAAGATTTCATAACCATACTGAGCCCCGATGAGATTGTAAAGCAAACCCAACAAGTGGATTATCGCATCATGGAGATTACAGGAATTAACCCTGCAACCTTTGGTGGCGCTTCGATGGACAAGAACGGGAACGATTCGAAATACTATTACATGTACAATAAACCGATCCAATTTGGCACGTATCAACTAACGAGAGTGCAGGAAGATCGTTTGGCCGTGTCCAGAGCTATCCTCTCCGGGGAGAGTATTGTACAAGACTGCTATATCAAAGGCGAACGGGTTCTCGTCAGTTACATACCTTTTTACCCGGCTAACCGCGAAGCCTATGTTATCCGTATTGTTATGAATTATGATACGATTACTTCTGTTATTTCCAAGCAATTGATAAGCTTAATTGCTATTTCCATTGTCCTTTTGGAGGTTGTAATCATTGGAAGCTATGTGCTGGCAAGTCTGTTTGTCCGCCCAATTCAGTCGATTCTGGGGAAAGTGAACGAGATGGCTGATGGTCATTTTGATACACGGCTAGAAATAAAAGGTGGTCATGAGCTTGCACAGTTGGGTGAACGCATCAATGCGATGGCCTACAACCTAGGGATGTACACGAGAAGACTGGAACAGATGTATGAAGAGAACCGTTCTGTAAAGGAGCATCTGGAATCGGTTATTAATCAGACAGCGGATGCGATTCATGTAACCGACGAGGAGGATCGCGTCGTTCGGGTCAATCATGCCTTCGAAGCTTTGTACGGCTGGACCAAGAAGGAATTGGTTGGTCGTAAGCTGGAGTTTGTACCTCCGCAGCAACAGGAGGAGTATGAATTTCAGAAGAAGAGCCTGCTTCAGGGAGAGAGCATCGTATCAAGTGAGACCCTTAGAATGCGTAAGGATGGAAGTACAGTAGAGATCAGTATGAGCACGTCGCCTATTCTGGATGAAGAAGGCCAAATTTTGGGGTTTATCTGCGTGTCGCGTGATATTACGGGTCGCAACCGAATGGAGGAGTTGTTGCGCAGATCAGAGAAACTGACAACCGTCGGACAATTGGCGGCAGGCGTAGCGCATGAGATTCGTAACCCGCTAACTACGCTACGAGGCTTTCTCCAACTACAGCAGCAAAATCAAGTGTTGAATATGAAACACAACGATATTATGATGTCTGAGCTGGATCGCATTAATTTGATCGTTAGCGAGTTTTTAATACTGGCGAAGCCACAGGCAGTGCATTTTCAGAAAAAGGATGTTCGCTATATTGTGAGCGACGTGATTTCTTTACTAGATAGTCAGGCGCACCTGCTGGGCATTGTATTCAATCTTCAGGTCACGGACGAGCCTGCCCTAGTATACGCTGAAGAAAATCAGTTAAAACAGGTATTCATTAATTTACTTAAAAATAGCATGGAGGCTATGAGTAAAGGTGGTATCATCACGATTCATTTGTTCTTGGAGGGAGAAAGCGTTAAAATCTCTATACGGGATCAGGGAGCGGGTATTCCCGCAGAAATGCTGTCCAAGCTAGGAGAACCTTTTTTCACAAACAAAGAAACAGGGACAGGACTAGGACTTATGGTCAGTCAGCGTATTATACAGAGTCATAAAGGCACACTGGATATTGAAAGCATAGAGGGAGAGGGAACGACAGCCCTGGTGCAGCTTCCGATTGCCAAGCCGGAGTAACGGGCTGGGCGCAGGAGGAAGTGTGTTAGTAGAAATGGAGGGTACACAGGTTGCGCATTAACAAGTTTATCAGCGAAACCGGTTTTTGCTCGCGCCGCGAGGCGGACAAGCTGGTAGAGAGCGGCCGCGTGACGATTAACGGCGAAGTGGCTGTGCTGGGTAGTCAAGCGGAAGAAGGCGATGATGTTCGCGTGAACGGCAAGCCACTGCGCGAGAAGTCCGATCACGTCTATATTGCATTGAACAAGCCGGTGGGCATTACAAGTACAACCGAGAGCCACATTAGAGGCAATGTTGTTGATTTTGTGGGGCACCCACAGCGGATATTCCCGATTGGACGCCTGGATAAGGATTCGGAAGGTCTCATCTTACTTACCAATGATGGGGACATTGTAAATAAGATTTTACGGGCAGAAGGCAAGCATGAGAAAGAATATATCGTAACGGTGGATCGCCCTGTCATACCGTCTTTTGTGCAGGGCATGTCCAGCGGGGTGAAAATACTCGGCCAGCGGACGCTACCTTGTGAGGTGACGCGTGTATCTGAGTATGTATTCCGTATTATCCTGACTGAAGGCAAAAATCGTCAGATCCGGCGTATGTGTGCTGCCTTCGGTTATGAAGTAAAAAAACTGCAACGGCTGCGAATCATGAATATTCGGTTGGGGTCCCTTCAGAAAGGTGCCTGGCGTGACCTGACAGAGGCTGAGAAGCAGGAGCTTGGCCAGATGCTCGATTATACGCTTAGCTAATGCCAGAGGGGCTTTGTATAGCCTACAGCGTATGATCCTCGTATATGAAAGTCCAGATTATAGGAAGCACTAAACAAAGAGGCACCAGCTGCATAAAAATGCGGCGGTGCCTTTGTTCATATAACATATGCATAATCAACCTTCATTCGAGCTTGAGGTAGGACTGATGACTTGTGTCCCGTTCTGATATTTGCGGAGAACAGATATTTCAACACGACGGTTTTTGGAGCGTCCTTGACCATCTTGATTGCTTGCCAATGGACGATACTCGCCATAACCGATGGATACAAACTTGGTTGGATCGAGATCTGGATTGAGCAACAAGATACGCAAGAAATTCAGAGAGCGCTTGGCGCTCAAATCAAAGTTGGACGGGAACTGGCTGTTGGAGATCGGTACATTATCCGTATGACCCGATACGATAACATCATAGCCAGGGAACTGCTGGAGCATACTAGAAATAGACTTGGCCAGCTTTCTTGCTTCCGGCTTTACTTCGGCCTGCCCGGATGAAAACAGGGCATTATCACTAATGGTGATCATTAGTTGCGATTGGTTTAGCTTGGTATTCAGCAAGGGGGTCAGGCCGTTATTTTGAATATATTGATCCATCTGTTTTTTAAGCTTTTTTAAATCTTCTTCTTCCCGCTGGGCAAGCTGTTTTTGCAGTTCAGAGGTAGAAGTAGCTTTCGATTTTAAGGGTTGTGATACTTGTTCTTTATTTTTGCCCATATCCATGGATTGTGACGACGGATTCGCAGCTGAGTGATCCAGTACACCAGTGCCGCCACTAAAAGCTGCACTCAGGGATTGAGCCATAGTTTCAAATTTTTTGGCGTCGAGCGAGCTCATACCGAATAAGACAATGAAAAGAGCCAACAGAAGGGTCATTAAGTCGGAATATGGCAACAGCCAGCTTTCGTCAGCATGCTCTTCATGCGGTTCATGTCTCTTTTTACTCACTGGAATCGCCATCCTTCTGGGTCATCGTAGCCCGTTCGGTCGGAGTCAGGAAGATCGTCAGTTTCTGACTGATGGCAATTGTCGATATCCCCGATTGAATGGAAAGCAGACCTTCGACCATCATTAATTTAAGCTCCACTTCTTTTTTGGATAACCGTTTCAGCTTGTTGGACATCGGATGCCACAGGACATAACCTGTAAAAATACCGAGCAACGTCGCAATGAAGGCTGCTGCAATGGCATGAGAGAGCTTTTCCATGTCACTAAGGTCAGCCAGAGCGGCGATCAGACCTACAACCGCACCGAGTACCCCGAGCGTTGGAGCGTACATACCGGCTTGGGAGAAGATCAGTGCGCCAGAGCGATGTCGATCCTCGGTAGCATTGATATCCTCCATCAGAACGTCCCGTACGAATTCCTGATCATTGCCGTCAATAATCATTCGCATGCCGCCACGCATAAAGGGATCGTCGATTTCCTCTACCTTAGACTCCAAGGCGAGCAGACCTTCACGACGGGTAATGGATGCCCACTCGGTAAACGTACCGATGAGCTCTTTGCGGTCTAACAGTTTTTGTTCGGTGAAAATAACCTTGAACAGCTTCGGAATCCGTTTGATTTCTGCCATCGGGAAGGCCATAAATATACTCGCTGCCGTTCCGACGAAAATAATCATGTAAGCAGCGGGATTATTGACCAAATTGACGACCGGAGCGCCTTTTAAGATCATCCCGACGACCAGTGACACAATCCCGAGCACAAGTCCGATAATGGTTGAAATTTGCATGATACACCTCATCCATGAGAATAGATTTTGAATCCTTTCATGCCGCCGGGGTCGTCCTTGCCCCAAGCGCGTCATTACAAGACGGATTATAGTATTTATCGACAAAACTCTCTTTTTTGTTAAGTGCGAATTTCCGGTATAATAAGGTGATTATGTATTGAATAGCGAAACCATTGGAGGAAATGGCATGGGAGTAAAGCATGGGCGTGAGTATGAACAAATTTTGAACGATTTGACAGAGGCTGTGGGGCGCATCCCAGATAGCTATGAATTTTTTGAGATGGAAGCAGAAGATTGGGACAGGCTGGACCCGGCGGGACGTCAGGAAGTCAATGAAGCTTTGGCAGAAGACTTATTTTATGCACTGGGTACAGAGCCCACAATCACTGTAGGGAGTAGCGTTGTGATCTATGAGCCGGAGCAGCATCGCATCTATGTACTTATTGGGGACGAGGAGCTGACGTCAGTCCCTTTGATTTGAGGTCCGTCTTATGGATTTATCAACGGGGCCGTGGTAATATGTACACCAATATATCGTAGTTTTGGCCGTATTTAAGCGGTCGAAAGGCTTCCGTATAAACGGGGAGGAGTTCGTAACATGCCTTTTACACAAGAAGAGATTGAAGCACATCTGGAGAAACTGGAGGGCTGGGAACTGGAAGAAGGACGTTGGATCGTTCGAAAATATAATTTTTCCAGTTTTATGAAAGGGATTGCATTCGTGGATGAAGTTGCCGCTATATCTGAAGCATTCAATCATCATCCATTTATTACGATTGATTATAAGACCGTGACTCTGCGTTTGACCTCTTGGGACGACGGCGGTATTATGGCCGTGGATATTAAGGAAGCCCAACAATATAATGAAGCTTTTGAAAAAATGCGCAGCAGTCATTGAGCTTGTAATGATCTGTCGTATGATGATAAAAGCGCCTTCGCTATACAACATCGTGGTTGTATGCCGAAGGCGCTTTTATCATAGAATCTGGGTTGGGTGCTCGGGACGATATACCATACAATAAAATGGTTTTTTGCCATCAGGAGTCTGGCGTTCATAGGTATCTGTAAGCTCAAATCCAGCCGCCTTGTAGGCCCGGATAGCGCGCCCATTCCAAGTGAGCACCTCTAAATCAATTTCATTCTTCGGGTTGCGTCGTTGAGCTTCCTCTGCAATGGCACGGACAAAATCAGAGCCTTTGCCATGTCCGCACCTGTCAGGATGCATTCCAAGACCTAGCCGGGTCACACCGATCATAGGAAAATATTGAGCAAATCCTGTTAGCTTGTTCTCTTCATCCAGTACGGCAACATATTGCTCTTGGCGAAGCGTGGGACTTCCAAATTCGACTTCAAGCGCCTTCATTTGTTCCCAGGGGAGCCAACCGTATATGTTATAAGGTGGATCATAGTGCCACTCACAGATTGCAGCCGCTTGATGCTCGTCCATCGGTACGATCCGATAGTTGGATATTAAGGCCGGCATGTGTTCCATCCTCCTTTTACACAGGTACTTCAATCATTAACAACAGATTGTAGACAAGTTGCAGAGGAATGGCAAGCGTGTTTATTTCATACCTAAGTCGGGTATACATTCAATAAGAAGGAATTACTGCTCATATGCTCCCCCAGCGGTGACGGTAAAACCGACGATGTTCGCTACAATTGAAACCTTTTGAGGTCTCAGTTCGTCAGTAAAGATAATAATTGCTGATGTTGTGGACATAAAAAACCGCAATTCGATTCCGGCCAGAATCAAATTGCGGCTAGGGTTAGCTTGCTGTGCGTTAGTTATTCTACGTTATCGTCATCAGGAATGTCTGAAGCTACAGAATGGTAAGCGTCTGTGCTCATAATTCTTTTTGCACCGACATAGCGGTTAGCGTAATAATTTTCGTTCAGTGAGCTAACTACTACACCACGTGAAGTCGAGGAGTGGGCAAATTTCCCTTCACCTACGAAGATACCTACATGGGAAATGCCTCTTCCTGTGGTGTTGAAGAACACCAGGTCCCCAGGTCTCATTTCATCGCGGGATACAGAAGATCCCATTTTGAATTGTGATCCAGATTGATGCGGAAGTTTAATTCCCAGTTTGTTGTATACGTACATTGTGAAGCCGGAGCAATCGAATCCCTCGAGTGTAGTGCCTCCGCTTCTGTAGTTCGTTCCTTTGGCATCTTGGATGACCTGGTCCATCTTAGAGTCTGCATATGCACTGCCGCCACCGAATGTAAAAGATGTAAAGGCAATGGCAAGACCCATAGCTGCGATCGTTAGCTTCTTCTTCAAAAAAAATATACCCCTTCCAATGCCTGCGAGGTTAGCTTAAGGATTCGGTAGAAGGTTCCCCTATGACCACTCTGTTGCGAGATCAATTCACCCAAACTGGTTCCCCCGCTTCCTAGGTGCCAGGAATTAGGCTTAACTTAAGATGTGCACCTTGGAGAGCAGTATTCACAGAAACGTTATTTTTGAGATAAAGGTTACAATAAAGATTACAAAGTTGTTACTATCAGTTCACTGCGATTATTGTAACAAAGACGGCTGGCTTTGGCAAATGTTTCATTGCAAAAAGTTACAAAAAAAATCTGCTCCTAATGTCCCAGGAACAGATCTTGTTAACAGTATTCAGTTATGTGTCGTTTGCGCGGGTATGAATCAAGGTTTTTCGACAGACGGAAATGAAGTAAAAAAACATAAAGGCAGGGCTTAGCTTCTACTAGAGATATCGGTATGCCATAGTCTGTACTGCGAACTGATATGCCACAGCCTGACCAGACTAGTAACAAAATGATACGATTGCTGGAGAATGAGCGCCAGCATGCCAGTCCAAATCATCGCCACGGTGCCAAATAGACCGAAGACCAGCAGCACACAAGCACCGAGCAAAAGGGATATACCGACAGCTGGGAGGAGCTGGCGAAAGAAGGCGAGCAGGGACGATAGTATGGCGTGACCACCGACAGTACCCAGTTGCATATACAGGATGCACTGCCGAATGAACCATCCGTATGCCATCCATCCAATGACATAGGGCAATAAATGCAGCAGATAAGAGGAAGATTGAAGTGCTCCTGCTACAATAGGGTAGAGTCTCGGTACTACCCAAAAGGCGGGAAGCAGCAGCAGTCCCAACTCGATGGTGTAATACAACAGCGACGACATGCCATGGCGTTTCATACCCTTGAAAAAGGACAGGCTTTGCGGTTCAGTCGCATCGGTATGCAGACTTTGATATATTCCGGCTCTAATGAAGGGAGTGATCAGTATACGTAGTACAGTCGCCCCTAGTAGTATCCACAAATACACATGTACTTCCCGGCTGTCCATCAGAGCAATCTGACTCTCCATCCAAAATAAGGTCTGTCCCAGCTCGTTTTGACCCTGATCAGGATAACGGAGCAATAGCGGGATAACGGCAGACTGCACCAGCCGATAGAGAAACACCCCCCACAGTAGTCGATACAGAAATAAAATGATAACGATATAGAATCGTATGCGCACCAGCGCCCAGCCCTCTTTTATAACAGTCCGCATCTATAGACACCTCACCATGACAGACTTCCAAGCAGTGTCTCCAACAGCTTGGTTACACTTACACTCCAACGGGTTTGTTGCTTTTCGTCCAATTCGGCTTTTAGGCTATTGTTAATATGCTTGTTCTCCAGTGCAATGGTATATAGGGGATCAAGGGTTACATAGGAAACGGGAGAAGTACTTTTGATCCGAAAAGTTGTGCTTTTGCCCGCGCCGTCCCAAGCCTTGAATATCGTGGTACCATCCTTGAAGGTAAATTGGACAGGGATCTTGGGATAATCCGCCCCTTTTTTGCTGACCGTCACGACTGCTTCATATCCATTCTCCAGCTTGTGGTTTGTGATGTGATCCACTGAAAAGTCCGCCATCTGGCCGTCATATACATACTGTTCAAAATAGTGGCTCCATGAGCGTCCGGTGACTCTCTCCACGATACGTTGAAAATCCAGTGAGGACGGATGCTTAAATCGGTACGTCTGGACGTAGGTCCGCATAATGCGATCCATTTTTTTCATACCCACCTGACGTTCAATGCCCCGTAGTACCAGCTTGCCTCGAGAGTAGGCATTTTGCGCGTACTCAGCAGCTGAGCCGTACTTCCATGACTCACGGTTTAGCGGCTGTGGGGAGGCTACCTGTCCCGATTGTAATGGCAAGTTAGGGGTAAGCCCATATTCTTGCTCCATAAGCCGCTCCTCTGCATAGGAGGTGAAGCCTTCATCCAGCCACGGCTCCTCAAATTCATTATTGGCTACCATTCCGTAGAAATATTGATGTCCAATCTCATGAACTAATGTCCGTTCCAGACTATAGCCAGGATTCAGATTACCCGCAGCAGCGGCCGTGATGAGTGTCGGATACTCCATACCGCCGGCTCCATTGCCTGATTTGGGTGGAACCACGATGGATAGGGTGGAATATGGATAAGGCCCGTACCATTTGCTGTAGTACGAAAGGGCGGCCTTTGCTGCGCTCATATAGCGCCCTTTGAGCTCCTTGTGCGACGGGTCAAGGTAGAGCTTGATTTTGACACCAGGGACTTCAGCAGAAGAAAAGGGTTCTTCTACGGTTACAAAGTTGGGTGAAGCGGACCAGGCAAAATCGTGTACATCATCGGCATAAAATTGATATATTTTTTGGCCGTTCTGTCGGACGGCACCACGGGTGGGAAATCCGGTCGCTGCTACGATATGAGTTTCAGGCACCCGAATCCGTACGCTGTAAATTCCAAAATCGGCATAAAACTCGGAGTTACCATGATACTGGTGGAGGTTCCAGCCCTCCTCGGCGCGTCCACGCTGTCCTGCAGTCTCGTAGACGCTGAGCTTCGGGAACCACTGTCCTGCCATTACAAAATCATCTGTCGCGCCCATACGAGCGAAGATGGCGGGCAGTTTTACCTCAAACTTCATATATAATGTGATTTCTTCGCCACCTCGTACCGGCTTGGGTAGACGCACCTTCACGAGCGAACGGTCGCCTGCGTTACCGTCATCTGGCTGCACATATTGGATGCGGTGCATGAGAGATAAGCCGTCTTCTGTTTTTAGTTCAGTCAGCGTCATGGAGCCAAAGCCGTCTTTGGGCATGGTGTCTCCGCGCAGCTTTCCACCGGATTCCTTCATAAAGGTAGTTTCCATGGAAGAAAAGGCATTCGGGTATAGATGAAGATACAGATCATTCACGGTTTTCTTGCCCGGATGCTTCCAGGTCAGTGTCTCAGTGCCTCGCAAAACCTGTCCTTTTTCCAGAGACACATCAATGTGGTACTCTACCACCCTCTTGCTGAGGATTTCTGTAGCGGGCTGTGGAGGGTTCTTGGGCAGGTCAGGCAGGATGTTTGCCCCTAGAGGCTTGCCCATATTTGGGGCAAGCGCAGACTCAGACAGGGACCCGTATAGTGGTTGGCCTATGGACTGCGGGTCGGATTGCGGTTGGGGCTGCCAGGCAAACCATAACGTCCCTGCGAGGAGACCGAGGGCTAGTGTAGACAATAAAACGATTTTAGTGCGTGCTGGGGTCATACAATGGATACCTCCCGTTGACAAGCATCTACAGCATGTATATGTTTGCTTTCAGGAGATTATTAGTTAAAATATTTATAGTGTAGAATGAGTGTGAAGACGGAAAATGGAGGTCTAGTGACGCATGAGTGAAAATCAGCCGGACGGCAAAAAACAGATTGCACTGAACATTGTCAGTGGCAAGAGTAAACATAAGGGTTTCGGCGCAGGCTCAATCGACCTGAACAGCATGTCTCCGGTTATCATTGACCGAGGAGAGGCGAAAATTGATATCGGTGCCATGCATGCCAAAAGTAAAGTAGAACGTGGTATCAAGTTCTCTACGAATAAAGAGGATGTACCGAACGGACGCCAAGTATGGCTCGTATGGGTAGCCGTGGATCGTACGCCCGAAGGGCGTATGTACGGCGGTGCCACCGCCTGCGAGATGCTGATTGACGACGAAGCCAAACGCGGCTGGAAAATCCTCGCCGATCACGTCAACCGTATGGATTACGCGCTCAAGCGTCGTTTCATGCTGGATGATCTCGGCAGTGAAGATAAAGCAGCGCTCAAAAGCCTGCTAATTTCGCATAACGAGGAATGGTGGGACGCTTCGCCTGAGGAATTGAAGCAGGCGCTGGAAGGGTAGGCCCAGCGTTAACGCAGTAATAATAGTGTAAAAAAGCAGCCACATCTGTGGGCTGCTTTTTTTTATTGCGAAATAGCTTTCAGCATGAACGTATGATCGTGGTGATGGTATAGAAAGAATATTTTTCTGATTTGACACTAACCTTTTAGTAAGTAGTTGTACTAAAAGTGCATACTTACATATTTGTAGTGCGCGCTTTATACTCAGAAAATAAATAATACTCAAGGAGGATAAGTCTTTGAAAACTCTTGTTATCGTAACACACCCAAGCATAGAAACATCTGTGATAAATAAGCAATGGGTAGGAGAACTCAAAAAATATCCAGAAAAGTATACTATACATGAATTGCATACGATTTACCCTGACGGGAACATTGATGTGGAAAAAGAGCAGCACTTAATTGAATCGCATAGTAAGCTTATTTTACAGTTCCCTGTTTATTGGTTTAGTAGTCCGCCTCTCCTTAAAAAATGGCTTGACGATGTTTTTGCTTATGGCTGGGCTTATGGTTCAAATGGAGGAGACAAATTAAAGAATCGCAAAGTTGCTTTAGCTGTATCTGCCGGAATTAAAAAAGAAGATTATAGTGAAAAGGGAAGATATCGCTATACACTTGAGCATCTACTATCCCCTTTTGAAACAACCTTCCTATATTGCAGTGCAGATTATCGTTCGTTCTTTGCGTTTTATGGTACAGAAAATGAGCCTGGCGCAGATGCCCCAGGTTTGTCCGAAAGCGAATTGGAAAAAAGCGCACGAGATTATTTGAGTTTTATTGACAGCCTGTAATAGGAATGCCTATTGCTGTCCGTCCTCCAGAGCTGGCAAACCATTTTCCTCTCCCCACTCGCACATCATATTTAACAATGGAATGAGAGAAAGGCCACGCTTAGATAATGAATATTCAACTTTTGGAGGTATCTGGGGAAATTCCTTGCGTATGATAAGGCCATCTGCCTCTAGCTCTTTTAACATAATGCTTAGTGTTTTGAAGGAAATGGTGCCGATACTTCGTTTCAGCTCGTTATGCCGCATAACCTTATTTTCAGAAAGCCAATATATAATGATCATTTTATATTTACCGCTTATTAAGGACAACGTATATCCAAAGCCAGTGTCTTTTAGGACCACGCCAGACGGAACACAGGTTTCACCCATAAGTTACACTCTCCTTTAGGTAAGTATATAATATAAATGTGCATACTTTACAACTGATCATTATGCAATCTTAGTGAAAGGATGTAAAGTATGCTCGTTATAAAATGTTTTAAATAGAGTGATTTTAGAAACGGAGAGGAGCGCCTTGACATCCTGAACAGGCATTCACTATAATTCAGATAGAAATCGCTTCCACTTTTCTTTTTATTTATTTTGTGGAACCGGTTCCTTGAAATGTGTAGCTAAGTCCCATTCACTGTTTATGAATGTAATCTCTAAATAAGGTGGCATCGTTATGTTTAAATGGTTGAAAAAGAAGGCGGCTCCTCGTATTGAACAATTCGACATGGTAGCACCAATCAAAGGAAAAGTGGTTTCCCTTGAAGAGGTTCCAGATCCTGCGTTCTCCACGAAGGCTATGGGGGAAGGTATCGCTATTCATCCGACTGAAGGTAAAGTGACTGCTCCTTTCGCGGGTAAAGTGGTTCACGTGATGGAGAAAAGTAAGCATGCTCTGATCATTGAGCATGAATCCGGTGTACAAATTTTGATACATGTCGGGATTAATACAGTTTCCCTCAAAGGACAAGGGTTTAACCCTCACGTTCAAACAGGAGATAACATTAAAGCAGGGCAATTACTGATGGAGTTTGATCTAGACGCGATTCAACAGGGTGGCTTGCCTGTAATTACTCCGGTAATCGTTCCAGACGGGCAAGAGATGATCAGTCATGTGGAAATCTTGGAAGGTACATCTGCCTCTCCAGAAGTCCCCGTATTAAGAGTTCACTTAAAAGCTTAGTTCTCATTCAGAAAAGACTAACCAGGAATTCCTGGTTAGTCTTTTCTTTAGATGATTCACTGACTGGTCAAGGATCGGGTATGACCATGTGATCAAAAGCTAGGATTCACATATTTCAGATATCCGCTGATTACAATTGCCTTCGTACAGCCCTCCATGAAAGCAGATCACTTTTTTAATATCATAGGGCAGCAGGTTTTTAAGAGATTCTTTGGCCATATTGAAATCACAGCAGTATTGCGGGTCTGGAGCCAATAATTTGCCGCTTACCACGCGTAGAGCATCTCCTGCAATCAGGGTTTGACTGGATTTATGATAGAAACTTAGGTGTCCTGGTGTATGTCCAGCAGTATCTATAACTACGATCCCCCCACAGAAGGGTAATTCCTCTCCGGCAACGATGGTGGAGTTTACAATAGCCTTTGGGGGATTTTCAAGTGTACGCCGGAATGCGTGTCTCCACTCTACCGGAACGGATTCGGGCATGGCGCTTACAGCTTGATCTATTGCTTCTGGAGTCAGCTTTATAAGCTGTTGTTCTCCCTGTATATAAGGCTTTTCGATAGAACTGGCTAATACTTGAACTGGGGATGAAGAAGCCCGGATTATATCTGCTAAACTGCCGATATGATCAAGATCCTGGTGTGTTATTAATATGAAGGTAAGTTTATGGATTGTTAATCCGGTGCCTAGAATAGCCTCATGCAAAAGTGAGAATTGCCCGGGGTAAGCCGTATCAACTAAAATCATGTTATCTTCGTCCCACATTAAAGTGGGGTGAATACTCTCTATACTTCCCATAATGTTAGCAGAAACCTGGAGCATGTGTATTCCCTTGTCTAATTGCATCGTATCCCTCCCATAAGAGTTGATGTAATACAAAGGAATCGTATCATGAAATATAAATATGTAAACCTATATTATATCATAAAAATAATTATTTGTAAATATGTAGAATTTTAAATTTGTGTGACAGTTAGGAGTGATGACGTGAAGAAAATTTATTTTGTCAGACATGCCCAAGCAACAGGACAGGAACCAGATGCCCGACTTACCGATGAGGGTACCCGACAAGCTGAGCAGTTAGTTGAGTTTATGGAGAATGTAGGTGTGGAATATATTGTGTCCAGCCCGTGGAAACGGGCCTTGCGAACCATTCAGCCCTTGGCTGAACGGAAACAGTTGCAGGTGTATACTGATGTACGTCTTCAAGAACGGGTACTTAGCCATGAGCATTTGGAGCATTGGCTGGACGTGCTGGAACAGACCTATTTGGACGAGGACTTGAAGCTGGAGGGAGGGGAATCATCCCGTGAAGCAGTAGATCGAGGAATCCAGCTTGTTCAGGAGCTTATAGAGCGGGCGGAAAAAACGGTTATCATTGTAACTCATGGAGCTTTACTATCTCTTCTCATTCGACATTACGATCCGCAGTTTGGGTTTGAGGACTGGAAAAAGCTTTCGAATCCCGACGTGTATTTGCTAGAACTGAAAGAAGCAGAAGCCAAGATTCACAGAGTGTGGAATACGGGTTGAAATAAATAAAGCACGTTCACCATAAGTGCAGAATGGAATCGAAAGGGGAGGCGCATGTTGAATGCAAACCGTTTTTTAGAATTAGAAAAGGCGTTGTTTCAAGCTTGGTCTTTGGAGTCTAGTTCTAAATGGACAGCAAATAATCCTGCGGCTGGACAATGTGGTGTCACAGCGCTTGTCGTTCAGGACAGGCTTGGCGGCGATATTTTGAGAACATGGCTGGATAGTGGCTGGCACTATTACAACCGCATTGGTGAGGACATTATAGATTTTACGAGGTCGCAATTTTCAAGCCTTCCTCAGTATCAGGATGTATACTCCAACCGGGAGGAGGCTTTTTCGGACACCAATGCAGGGCAGTATGCAGCCTTAAGTCAGAGATTAAAGGAATTTCTAAACGAAGAAGAATAAGGGGATTTAAATCTGGATGCAGTCATAAAGACGTGATTTTTGAACCTGATCCAATGGAAGGTACTTTTTGTTGCCCAATATACATTAAAGAGCTGAGTAATCAGTAAAATTCTTGAAGATAAAAGCTGTATTTACGTTATAAAATGGGCTATACTGAGGTAAGAATAGTAAAGGAGTCGTGCGCTAACACGACTCCAGTATACAACCACTGCTTAGTGAGCAGTCGGCAGTAGGGTCCAACAATAGACCGTTACCTTGGATCGGGGCGGTCTATTTCTTTTTCATGTAGGTAAGCAATGCCAGAATGAACATGCCGAACATGATCATCAAGGAAATTGCGTCTTGAGATATTAATTACTTAATTACGTATTTTTTTGGAGAGTACTATAAAATAAACTCTAATGCAGCCAATGACCGGGAATGCTTAGAGAAGGGGGCAGTTTGGTTTTACAATTGCCCTTAGCCGAATTTAATTGCGCCTGTGTAAGAAAGATACTTCCTTCCAGATTAGCCCCACTTAAATCAGCATCTCTAAAATCCGTACCGATCAAGTCTGTCATTCTCAGATCAGCCTCTCGCAGATCAGCAGCAATAAGTAAAACTCCTCTCAGGTTGGTACCTCTAAGATTAGCCCCTCTCAAATTTGCCCCGATAAGGTCTCTACTCCTGATTTTTTTACTATATTTATTGTGCTCTATGTTTTTCTTAACTTTTTCTCGTACTAACTCACTTGTTTGTAAAAGTAAATCATTGACTAACGTCCTATGGGTTGGTACATGAAGATCTATGAGGGATTTTGGATCTTGATTCGTAAGCTGCTCGGTTTTCGCCATAGCTTTTTGTAAGTCTGTATAGATGGGATGAGTTTCTTTTAAGTTAAGGGCTTCATTTAGGTAATAAAGCATCTCATGAAGCTGTTGCATGATGGGAAATATATTGAACATTTCCTCAGCTATTGCCGGATCGTCCCGCCAGCTTTTTCCGTTGTATGTAACTTGGGAAATTTTTTGACCTGCTCCAAAGCAATCATATACCGTACAGCCTCGCAAGCCGTTATTTCTTAGGTTCTTATGAATATCACAACGATAATCCGCATTGAGGTTTTGACAAGGAGTTCCTCCATCCTTATTAAAAGCAAAATCAGCTGATTTTGCATAAGGCAATGCTACACAGCATAAACCAAAACATTGTTCACAATTTGCACTATACAATAAACACACATCCTTTTACTGGCACCTATTAAATGTAATATTACCAAAAAAGGATGGAGCATGGTCTATTTTTTTTTCTATAGACTTCTAGAGTCTGCTGGATCGTTTAGAGAAGAAATTTAGTCTTTTGCCAAATTCAATTGCCATGAAACACCGTATTTGTCTTCAACCCAGCCAAATTGTTGGCTTACGGGCGAGGCTTTAAGGGGCATTAGAACTCGGCCTTCCTGAGATAGCTGACCAAACACACGATGAATTTCTTCTTCCGATTCACAAGTGACGAATAGCGATAGAGCTGGGGTAAAAGGGTGTTTGTCCTGATGGTTATAGTCTATAGCCATAAAAGTTTGCCCTTTGAGGTTGAATACGGCATGTAACACGGTCCCATCTTCCTGATGAAAAATGCTCATGATACCAGACGGCTTAAATAAAGAAGTATAATATTGCATGGCTTCTTCTGCTTGACCAGAGAACATGAAAAATGTTGTAATTTTTGGACTGGAATCATGCATGAGATCAACTCCCTAGATTGTATCGTAGATGATAACATCTTTCCTCCTTTTTAATAGAAATATTCAGTATTAGAGAAGTGCTCCATGAAGACGTACACACGTGAAAGGAGAAAGACAGGATGATGGACGCGACAGCAAGGCTTATGGATATGTTCTGCTCAGGCAAGAAGCTGGACGCCAGCATCATTTCCGCCTATACGGATGTGGTTGCCCAATATGGGACAGTGGAGGATGCGTGGGAGTTATATAGGCTTTTTGTAGAAGATCCCCATCATTATATCAGGGGGTTGCTCCTCCAGCCGATCATGAGATGCGGGGATGTTACTTTGGCGCAGGATATGTACGAGCGTTACGTCCGAAATCAGGCATCCCCAGAACATATACCTGACGGTGTGCTGTATGCGCTAGGTTATTTGGGTTATGTGGAGGCTGCTGCTGATCTTGTCGCTTTGGTGAACGGACCGTATGGAGCTGTGTCTGTGGATGCCTGTTTGGGACTGGCACATCTTCCATGCGAACCGTATCGTGAGAAACTGGCGGCTGAATTGGAAAAAGCGCTGGATCAGAATTTGTTTAATGAATTCTTACCTCTGTTAAGCTTCAAATGCACTACTGAAGATATGATTCCGCGATTGGTACATTGGGGAGAGCAACATGCTTCCGTAGACTGTAATGCAGGAATTATTGCTGGAATAGCATTGTTTGGAGAAGGGCAGAAGGATACGATTCGTTCTATCCTGTGGAATCCGTTTTGGGAGGCTCATGGAACGGCTACAGGCAGTTGTGTGTGGTCTTATTTTGCTATGCAGCATGTAGGGCTAACCTTTAGGGAGCTTGTTCAGGATATAAAAAGCTACGATGCATCCAAAAAAGATGTACAGGCATTGGAATACCGTTTGGACGTGCTATATGAGATGTTGGAACTCAAGCTAAGCTATACAGCCCGACCGTTCCGGTTCGCTCGCAGCAGTGAGGAATCATTTGGTCAGCTATATAGCGATTTGTTTAGCTGGTCTAACGAACATCACGATGACTCTATTATAGGCTGGATGAATGAACAGTTGGGGGTGGAGCACCGACTGCTGGAACGGTATTATGAGCTAAGGAAACGAGTCGAGATTAAAATGGTGCATGAAATTGAGCTGGAGCATGTTCGGAAAGGGAGTTAATCGTATCAGGAAATAAGAACTTTTGATGTAAAAGGACGAAATAGCAGAGTTTGGCGGCGATATGGGGATTCGCCCAGTCCGCGGGCTGATGTCCCGCATAGGATACATCAGCCTAGAACACAAGGAGTGAAACACATGTCTTTACTGCCACAAGTTCCTTTCGGAACGCAACCGGGTACTCCGGGTCCATTCACGCCGTCAGGTCCTTCGATTCCACAATTTCCTGATATGCAGGATTCCTTCCCATCTCCGATAGGTCCGCCACCAGGCCCAGGGCCTTTTTCGCCACAGCCGTTCTCACCTCCGCCGCAGGGACCATTCGGTCCGCAAGGTGGGCAGCAAACTCAAGCACCAACTTCCCCACCACCGCAATTTACGCCACCGAAGCCGCTGGTTTCGGCATATGCGGTTGACCCTGGAGCCATTTTCGGTTGTTTGTTCCGCAACACGTTTGTATGGCTGACGAACGGAGAGCGTTTCTGGATGTACCCTGTCTTTGTAGGCAGGACATCCGTAGCGGGTTTTCGGTGGAGTGGTCGTTTTTGGTTTTATTACGGTGTAGACACTAACCGTATTGAGTCGTTTAGCTGTTATTGGTAATAGCGCAGCTTTAGGGAAGAGCGGGGCTTAACGGGATGATGGCTGATGGCACTGGCAAGAGAGGTAAATGGGTAAGTGAAGCGAAAATAAAAAGACTGAGAGAACGCTCATCGCGTTCCCCCAGTCTTTTTTTTGCTATTAATCCATCCACCAACGTTTAAAATTGCCCCACCACGATTTCTTTTCGGCTTGTCGCTCCGCTTGGTCAGTTGGTGTTGATGCCGGTGGGTTATCTTGCCCCGAGAGCGTCTCCTTCGGCTCCGTGCCGCTTACAAATACCTCCAGCCGCTTGTCCGGGCTGTCCGGTGCAGCCAGTTTGCCGCTGGCCGGATCAATATAAGCGCTGACTACGCCGTCGGGGATAGGAAAGATTTTGGGCGGCACATTCTCCAGCGCTTTCTCCGTATATTGCGCAAAAATCGGAGCCGCCCGTCGGGCATCCTGTGTGCTGATGTCCTTGCCCTTGTCATAGCCAACCCAGACAGCGGTGGATAGTTCGGGGGTAAAGCCGACCATCCACGCATCGGTGTTGGTCGTGCCGCTCTTGCCGGCAACCGGGCGCTTGATCAGCTTCGCGACCCGGTTGCCGGTGCCGCCTTCTTCGAACACGCCTTCCATGAGGCGTGTGAGGACGTAGGCGGAGGCGGGCTTCACCACCTGCACGGGTGCGGATTGGGGCGCTTCGTACAGCGACCGCCCGGCCGCATCGGTGATGCGCAGCACTGCCACCGGAGCCACCTTTTGCCCGCCACTGCCGATGACCGAGAAGGCCGAGGCCATCTCGAACGGGCTGACGGGCGACACGCCCAGCGCCAGCGAAGGTACGGGCTTGAGCTCGCTTGTAATGCCCATTTTGCTGGCGAGGTCCATGACCTTATCCGTTCCCACCTTCAAAATGGTGCTAACGGCATAGATATTATCGGACGCCGCAATTGCGCGCCGAAGATCTATTTCGCCCAAATATTTGTCTCCAAAATTTTTGGGCTTATAGGTCTTGCGATTGTTATCATAGTGGAACAACGTCGGTCGGCTTTCGAACTTGGACGTACTCGTCAATTCGCCGGAATCCAGCGCGCTCAGATACATAATCGGCTTGAAAGCGGAGCCTGGCTGCCGGGTTGTGGCCAGCGCATGATTATATTGATTCCCGACATAGTTCGTTCCGCCGACCATGGCCTTGACATGTCCGTTGCGCGGGTCCATGGAGATTAACGCGGTTTCCAGTCCGTTGCTGCTCTTCATGCCCTCGTTTACAGCCGCCTCGGCTGCCTGCTGCATGTGCATGTCCAGCGTGGTATAAATGCTCAGGCCACCATGCTCAAGCACCCCTTCGCTAATCCCAAGCTGATGAGTCGCCAGCTGGCGGACGTAATCGCGGAACCAGGGAGCGGCTTCCACTGTCCGGCGCTGGCTCTCGGGCCGCAGGGCCAGCATTTCCTCATAGGCCTTGGTGGCTTCGGCCGGAGTAATTTTGCCGGTGAGCGCCATCGAGTCCAGCACAATTTTCTGCCGATCCTTTGCATTTTTCATATGATTATACGGTGAATAGTAGGTCGGTCCTTTCGGAATACCTGCTAACAGGGCGCTTTCGGCCAAATCCAGATCTTTTGCGGATTTACCGAAATACATTTGCGAAGCTGCTTCAATGCCATAGGCGCCGTGACCATAGTAAATTTCGTTCAAATACATTTGCAGCAGCTCATTTTTGGTGTACTTCATTTCAAGCTGTGCGGTATAGATGGCCTCCTTGGCCTTGCGCGTCCACGTTTTCTCATGAGATAAGTACAGATTGCGTGCAAGCTGCTGAGTCAGCGTGCTAGCCCCTTGCGACATATCCCAGCGGGTCAGATTAACGATTACCGCCCGGCCCAGACCTTTGAAATCAAAACCAAAATGATCGTAAAACTTCCGATCTTCCACAGCCAGGGTGGCTGCAATCAAATCGGGTGAAATGTGATCAAGCTGGACCGGAATGGATTCCTTGCCTCCAGCAGAGAAAGTGGCGATGACTTGTCCCTGACTATCGAGCAGACGTGAATTCCGATCCGTATCCGCGAGCGGAAGGCTGGTCGTGTACAAATAGGCGAGCAGGATGCAGGCGGCGATGACCGTCAGAATAGTGAGAGACATCATTCCTTGAAAGCATCGAAGCCAAAGCGGTTTACGCTTGGGGGATCGCCCGGTCGTATCGGTCATCATGCCACCTCCTTCCATAGTTGATGTTCTCAGTATAGTCAATCCGAAAGCGTCTATTCATCAGATGCACATACGTATCTATTTTAAACAAGATTAAATCTTCAAATTGCTTTTGCAGTCCATTCAGGTATCACTTATAATGCAAAAAGTGTGAAATTCCAATGTGTTTGGTACAATAAATATAGCAAACTCGGCGTTTGCGTGTTGCTGATATAAGGAAAGTCAACGTTTATGCTACCGGATTGCCGGACACATACTTTGATCAGAAAGAAGGTTGGAATGATGGACTTGTGGTTTACGGAGAAGCAGACTCCCTCTTTCGGCATTACAGCAAAAATCAAACAAACCTATGTCTCTGAGAAAACGGATTTTCAGGATCTGGCTATGATCGAGACAGAGGAATTCGGCAATATGCTTGTTCTGGATGGCATGGTGATGACAACGGTTAAGGATGAATTTGTGTATCACGAAATGGTAGCACATCCGGCCTTGAATACACATCCGAATCCGAAAAAAGTTTTGGTTGTGGGCGGTGGCGATGGCGGCGTTATTCGTGAGGTCATCAAGCACCCTGAAGTAGAAAAGGCGGTATTGGTTGAGATCGACGGTAAGGTGATTGAATATTCCAAAAAATATTTGCCTGAAATCGCAGGGAAGCTGGACGAGCCTAATGTAGAAGTGCTGGTCAATGACGGATATATGCACATTATTGAACACAAAAATGAATACGACGTCATTATGGTCGATTCGACGGAGCCGGTAGGTCCGGCAGCCCCGCTGTTCGAGCGCGGGTTTTACCAAGGTATTTTTGAAGCGTTGAAGGAAGACGGCATTTTCGTTGCGCAAACGGATAATCCTTGGTTCAAGGCAGACCTGATTCAGAAGGTCAACAAAGATGTGAAGGAAATTTTCCCGATTGTGCGTGTGTATGGTGCGAACATTCCGACCTATCCTAGCGGTCTTTGGACATTCACGTTGGGTAGTAAGAAGTATGATCCGCTCGAAGTAGACGAGACCCGAATTCCAGAGATGGACACCCGATATTACAGTCCGCGTCTACACAAAGCGGCGTTTGTACTACCTAAGTTTGTAGAGGATTTAACGAAGTAAACATTTTAAGAAAAAGCGTCTTAGTGGTCTTTATTGCCTGTTTTTGGGTGGAAAGGAGCGCTATAGGCGCTTTTTTGTGTTGAATAAGATTTAAAAATGACCATGAAAGCATACTGGACACTGAATTTCCTTTTAAGATAAAAGAAGGAAATTTAAGGGTGTGTGTAGAATATACAAAAAACCAGACATTTAACAGATTTGTAATGTCAACAGGGACGGTTTGGTTATGGAAATACATAAATCGGCGATGTACCAAAGAGGGGGAAACTTTTTTGATCAGACGCTCTTTTTATTACCTGTGGGGGTCTCAGACGATCTCCAATGTAGCAGATATCATCTACATGTTGAGTGTAGTGGTATTGGTGTTCAGTTCAAGTAATTCCTTAATGACGACAATTTTGATTCCGTTGTTCCGATTGTCTGCTCAAGTGCTTAGTGGGCTCGTTGCACCAATAGTCCTCGGTCGATTTCGGCTGACACGAGTGTTGCTATTTTCCCAGTTTGGACAGTTTGTCATCTTTACGCTTCTGCTGCTTTATTTGTGGATCGTACCTGAGCAAAGGTCGTTTCTGTTTATTTTTGTGATGGTGTTCGGTATGTCTTTCCTGGATGGCTGGACGAATCCTGCGCGTAATTCGCTTGTACCCCGTTTGGCTACTGGCGAAGGACTAATGCGGGCAAACGGCATGGTAGCGGTTAGTGATCAGGTGGTCAAATGTGCAGGCTGGGCGTTGAGCGGAATTATTGTGGCTTGGCTAGGTTCCCTGAATACGCTTGTGATTGCGTCTTGTTGCTATCTCGTGGCTGTAACTGTCACATCCTTCATTCGTGATCCACTGGATCAGGAGGAATTAGGTCTCAATGCTTCAGATTCCTCAACTAATGCAGTAGAACCTGCAAAGGGAAAGGAAAAAGGCTCCCATTGGAAAGAGCTTGGGGAAGGCTGGAAAATCATTTGGCACAACCGTCGTATTCGTTCTCTGATGATCGTCGATAGCGTGGATAGTATTGGGGGAGTCTCCTGGCTCGGCGTATTTATTTTGGCGTACGTCAGCCAAGTGCTGCATCGGGATGCGAGCTGGTGGGGCTTTATGAATGCATCCTTTTTCTCGGGCATGATTTTAGGTGGATTGATTGTCGTTGGCTTGGTCAAGCGATTGCAAAAGAACAGCTTTTTATACATGCTTGGAGCGTTGCTGGTGTACGTGCTAATTACGATTGTATTTGCACTGAATACCGTTCCGGTCGCGGCCCTTATTCTTTTTGCTGTATCAGGCTTACCTGTTCAAATGGCGGGTATCATTCGCCGCACCTTGCTGCAAACCAGTGCACCGGCAGCCCAGCTGCCCAAAGTGATGGCGGGAATTGATGTGCTGACCAATCTCGCTTTTGGCCTGTCCTTGTTATTTATGGGCTGGTATGCAGACCGTTTCGGTATGGTGCAGGTGTATTTGTTGGCTGCGGTTATGACGACCATTGCTGTCTTGATCGGCTGGTTGTATCGACGTGATTTTCAGGAAAGTGAGCAAATGGACCATCCAACCGCTACGGGCGCTGGGGTTTAAAATTGGGGTTCTCGTTAGGCGTGACATCATTCATTGGATGACTACATAATTAAATGCAGGTGTAAAAGTGAACGTGAAGATTGGGGAGAATAAAAGCCTGCAATTCTCCTCAATTTTACAGGAACACCACTGGAATAACGTTGACGGTGGTGTTCCTTTTATAACTATTAAATTAATTGGTATGTCTGTTGAGCAGTATGTGCCATTCCTAATGTCAGGTCCGTTTGCTCGTGAGATATGTTTTGACGGCAGGAGGAGTGTAATTTGTAAATTGCCGTAGGATTCCTTGCGGAGTGGTATCCGTAATTACCATCGCACGATATTTTTCCTGCATAAATTGTTCCTCAGCCATACGATCAAACAAGGATATAAGAGGATCGTAATAATGGTTAATGTTTAAAAGACCGCATGGCTTTTCATGCAAGCCTAATTGCGCCCATGTGAAGATTTCAAAGTATTCTTCCATTGTACCTGGGCCACCTGGTAAAACAATGAATCCGTCCGCAATCTCTGCCATTTTAGATTTTCGTTCGTGCATGGAATCAACAATGATTAATTCGCTCAGGCCATTATGTGCAATTTCACGGCTTTGCAAAAAGTGAGGGAGCACACCGATGACGCGACCTCCTGCATGAAGTGCCGCGTCAGCCACTGCACCCATTAAACCAACACTTGCTCCTCCATAAACCAGGCTTATTTCCTGTTCGGCAAGTGTCTTGCCCAGAGCAACAGCATGCTCTCGATAAATCTCAGACGCTCCATTACTGGAACCGCAAAAAACAGCAAGGCTTTTCATATGAGATTCTCCTTTATGTATATCTTTTTGCAAGTTTTTCCTGGTGTGTTCGAAATATATCCTCCAAGGTGATGTTATACTTGTTGGCGATCACGATGAGATTACCCAGTACGTCTCCAAGTTCTTCAGTTAAATGGTCCTTGTTCTCCTCGAATGAACCATCGATCTCATCAGGCCGGTCTCTGCCGATCTCCAGGGCGCGAATAGCTCTCGCAACCTCCCCGGTTTCCTCTGCCAAGAAACCAATTCGGACGAAGATATCCAAATCCGACCAGTTTCTCTCCTGATAATATTGCTTGACCCACTTTTGAAATTCATTAATATCCATATTCAGCCTCCCAACTGAAACCCACGCATAGGTGTTGGCTATACACAAACCATAAGGTTTAGATGAAACGGAAACGTTTGTTCGTGTTTTATTATATAATATAAGGGGGGATTTATCAAAGAAAAATTAAAAAGCCGTTTGCTTAAAAAGCAACCGACTTTTTTAAAGAACGTTGACCTTAATAATGCGACCGTATCCGTTCAGTCTTTTAAGCTGTAGTGAACTGGCTGTTATAGAGCGAGGCATAATGGCCGCCGCTGGCAAGCAGTCCCTCATGGGTACCGCTTTCCACGACATCGCCGTTTTTCATGTATAAAATCAAATCCGCTTCGCGGATGGTTGATAGTCTGTGGGCGATTACAAAGCTGGTGCGTCCGGCAATCATTTTCATAAATGCTTTTTGGATACGTGCTTCTGTCAGGGTATCTATGCTGCTGGTGGCTTCATCCAGGATTAGCATAGGTGGATCGACGAGGATCACCCTCGCGATGGTGAGCAGCTGTTTTTGGCCTTGCGACAGGCTGTCGCCTGACCCGCTAATGACCGTATCGTAGCCATGAGGCAGTCGCTTGATGAAGCTATGCGCATTGGCAGCTGTTGCAGCCGCGATGACTTCTTCATCCGTGGCCTCTGGCTTCCCGTAAGCGATATTGTCCCGAATGGTCCCGCTGAACAGCCATGTATCTTGAAGCACCATACCAAAGTTAGTCCGTAGGCTGTTCCGGCTCATGTCGTTGATATTCACCCCGTCGATGGATATCGAGCCGCTGTCCACATCGTAAAATCGCATGAGCAGATTGACGAGTGTGGTTTTGCCAGCTCCGGTCTGCCCGACAATGGCCACACGAGTGCCTGGCTTTACCTCCAAACTAAAGTTCGTAATGAGCGTACGTTCCGGGTTATAGGAGAATTTGACATGATCAAAAAGAATCGTGCCTTTGCTGCGCTCCAGCTGTACGGCGTTCGATTTTTCGGGCTGCTCTGGCGGTGAGTCCAAAATAGCAAATATGCGCTGAGCAGAAGCCGTAGCTGCCTGGAACTGGGTCAGCACACCCGTAATTTCATTAAAGGGCTTGGCGAACAAATTGGTATAAATCAGAAAGCTCGACAATCCGCCTACCGAGATCCCACCTAAAATAATGGAGATACAGCCAATCATGGCGGTGACTGAAAAAGTCATGTTGTTCACCAATCGGGTAGAGGGGTTGGACAATGATCCGTAAAACTGCGATTTCACTCCGGCTTGATACAATTGTTCGTTTCTGGCGGAAAATTCCTCAAGCGAGCGGTTTTCATAATGAAAAGCGGTAACTACCCGTTGCCCGCCGATCATTTCTTCCACATAACCGTTCAGGCTTCCTAAAATTTTGGCCTGTTCGCGGAACATACGCTGCGATCTTGTGGTAATGAACCGTGCTACGCCATATGTGATCGGGGCAGACACCAATACGACCAACGTCATGATCGGACTGATATACAGCATGAGTACAATGGAGCCTATAATCGTAATAATCCCGGTAATCAATGTGGAAAAGCCTTGTAGTAATCCATCCGACACAGCATCCATATCGTTCACAAAACGACTAATGCTGTCTCCTTGTGGATGAGTGTCATGAAAGCTTAACGGAAGGATATTAAAATGATCAAATAACTCCCGCCGCATTTCATTTACGGTCTGAAAAGCAATACGGTTCGTCAAATACGTGAGCAGCCAGCTAAATAGACTGCCTACAACATATACAATGCCTAATCCAGCTAGAATCTGCGCAATACCTTTAAAATCTACTACTCCCTTATCCACCATGTGGTCGATAGCTTGACCAATCATGTAGGGTCCGATCAGACTGGCAAGCACGCTGAGAACCGCACTGACGATGACCCAACATGTTGTTGTTTTATATTGACCCACATAGGTTAACAATCTTCTCCAGGTTTCCTTGCCACTCATTGGTCTACCTCCTGCGTTGAGAGCTGGGAATGATTAATTTCCTGATATACATCTGAGCTGCTCATCAACTGTTCATGTGTTCCGATACCGACAATTCGCCCCTCATCAAACACAATTATTTTATCAGCATGCTGTACGCTGCTTACTCGTTGCGAGACCAGCAGGACGGTCATGCTGGTGCTATTTTCCCGTAACGATTTACGGAGGGCGGCGTCGGTTGCAAAATCAAGTGCGCTTGAGGAGTCATCCAAAATGAGAATTTGCGGATTGCCGACAATAGCTCGGGCAATGGTAAGTCGCTGCTTTTGTCCTCCTGACAAATTAAGCCCCCCTCGGGTGATCGGAGCATCGAATTTTTCCGGCAGGTTGGAAATGAACTCATCCGCTTGCGCGATTGCTGCGGCTTGAGCGACTTCCTCGTCGGTAGCGTGTTCATGCCCCCAACGGATATTATCCGCTATAGTACCAGTGAACAGCAGTGCCTTCTGAGGGACAATTCCGATTTTCTGCCGCAATTGCTCGAGCTTATATTGCCGAACGTCGATGCCATCAACCTGCACACGACCCTCTACCGCATCATAGAAGCGGGGAATAAGATTCACAAAGGTGGATTTCCCCGAACCTGTTCCTCCGATGATGCCGACCGTTTCACCGGGATAGATGTTTACTACTACATCGCTCAGTGCCAGTTGTCCTGTCTTATTGTATCCAAAGGAAACATGATCAAAAGAGATGGCTGGTACAGCGCCATGCTCACTTGCTCCCTCCCTGTCTATAGATGTAGGAGTAGCAGCAGTGTCGGAAATCGAAGCTTGTGTGTCTAGGACCTCCTGAATACGCGCTGCTGAAGTGGCAGCTTTGGTGAACAAAATAATTAAATTGGTTACCACAATCAGAGCCAGTAAAATTTGCGTAATGTAATTAATGAAGGCAATAATCTCCCCTTGTGTAAGAGATCCATATTGGATATGGATGCCGCCGATCCACAGGATAGCAATAATAGCTCCGTTCACCACCAACAAGGTGGCGGGGCTTAGCAAAGCAGAAATACGTCCGACACGAATAGCAGTCTGGGTCAGGTCATCTGAGGCGGCATTGAACTTTACTCGTTCAGCTCCTCTTTTGGCAAATGCACGTATGACCCGTACGCCTGTAAGATTTTCGCTAAGTACCAGAGCGATTTTATCGAGTTTTTTCTGGTATAGCCGGTACAGGGGAGAAGCCTTCGTAATGACTACATACAGAATCAAAGCCAGAATCGGTGTAGCCGCCAATAGCACCAAAGCAAGGCGGAAGTCCAGAATCATGGACATGATAATCGCCCCGATACAAATAAAAGGAGCACGAATGACCAAACGAATCAACATCGCAACAGCTGTTTGCAGCTGATTGACATCATTCGTAATCCGGTTGATAAGCGAGGGTGTACCGAATTTATCGAGATCAGCATAAGAAAACGAAGAAATATGCTTAAACATCGTATTGCGCAGCGTAGTTCCGAATCCTTGCGAGGCACGGGCTGCGTAAAACTGACACACTAATGAACTGCCAAAGCCTAGTATAGTCATAAGTAACATCAAAAGACCCATCTGCCAAACATAATGGGTGTCTCCTTTACCTACACCATGATTGATCATTAAAGCAACCATAGTAGGTAGCAATAGTTCCAAGATGGCCTCAATCAATTTAAACAGAGGCCCAAGAATCGTTTCCTTTTTATAGGGTTTCAAAAAAACAGCAAATTTCAGCAAATAAACCATCACCTAACCTAAATAATGTATATAGCCTCATGCCGCAATAGCATAACTGAATTTGATTATGGCATATCCCCAACCATATGAATAATATTTAATATATATTAGAGGTATAGGCTTTACATATATCAGTACCGGAGGTCCATAAGGATGGAATTGAGACATCTCAAGTATTTTTTGGCGATCGCAGAGGCCGGACAGATTACAGCGGCAGCCAAAAAGCTGCAAATCGCGCAACCTCCCTTAAGTCAGCAGCTCATGCAACTAGAGGAAGAGCTTGGTGTAAAGCTCGTGCATCGAGGCTCACGAAGCATCCAGTTGACGGAGGCCGGCATCATTTTACAGAACAGGGCCAAGCAGATCTTGGAGCTAGCAGATGTCACAACAAGAGAAATAAACGATTTTGCCTTGGGGATGAAGGGTACGCTCACCATTGGAACGGTCTCCTCCTCTGGGGCAACACTGATGAAAGACAGGCTTTCCGAATTTCATAAAACCTATGCGGGTGTAAAATTTGAAATTCATGAGGGAAATACGTTCATGATTCTCGATCTTTTGAACAAAGGAATTGTCGAGGTCGGTATCGTCAGAACCCCTTTTAATACTACCGATTTAGGGTGTAGATATGCGTCCACTGAGCCGATGATAGCAGTGATGACAGAAGAATATGACTGGAACCCCGAACAGAAGACCATTTCATTGTCCGAGTTAAAGGACAGGCCACTCATCGTATATCGCCGCTTTGAACAATTGATCCACGATACCTGTATGAAGCATGGCTTTGAGCCAAATTTCTTTTGCAAAAACGACGATGCTCGCACCACGCTTCACTGGGCTAATGAAGGGCTGGGGATCGGTATGATTTCGCGGTCTGCGTTGTCACTCGGAAGCAATAACCAGTTAATCGTTAAGGAAATTATGTGTGAGGAATTGCATACACGTGTGGCGGCTGTCTGGCTGAAGGATAAATACATGTCTTCTCTAGCCTCTCGATTCATTGAAAGTTTTAGCCAAGCATCCGATGGAGCTGACTTAAGGTAGCTAAATTTTTTGGATGAAAGCATCTTTTTGTAAAAACTCATTTGAATTGCAATCGGGAACTGGATATAGTAGTACAGTAGGATAGCAATAGAATGGAGTTTGAATACATGCCACATAATGCAAAGGTCCGAATCCGTCTTCATAGTCACCATGACGGAGAAGATGTGGTACAGGAACTTCCCGGAGAAGCGATCGTGCGTGGGAAGCATCTATATATAAGGTACGATGAGCCGCAAGAAAGTCCTGAGGGCGGTACGACACGGAACACAGTCAAAATCGGATCGGATGAGCTAAAGCTGATTCGTCACGGTGAGGTACAATCAGAGCAGTCGTTTGCGCTGGGACGCAGGTTGCCTGGATTTTACCGCTCGCCTTATTTAAACCTGAACATGTCTGCGCATACGCAGAAGCTCGATATTCGGATGGATGGTTTCACCGGACATGTGAGCTGGACCTATGATCTGTACGTATTTGAGGATTTCTCGGGGCATTTTGCCATCAGTTTGCATATACAGGAGGAGCAATAATCATGACAAGCAATCCACTGGAACTTATTAATCAAAAGGTGACTTCAGCAATCGAGGCGGCAGTGCTGGCTACCGGAATCGTGAGCCGCGAAGAGTTGCCGACCATTACGCTGGAGGTGCCCAAGGACAAGTCACACGGTGATTTGGCTACCAACGCTGCGATGCAGCTCACCCGCATTGCGAAGAAGAACCCACGGCAAATCGCTGAAGATTTGATCACGAATATGGATTTAGCTTCCGCTTCTATTGAAAGTGCGGAAATCGCTGGACCGGGCTTTATTAACTTTCGCCTGAACAAGAGCTACCTTTATGCTGTCATTGGACAAGTGCAGGAGCAGGGGGCAGATTACGGGCGTATACAGGAAGGTGCAGGCAAAAAGGTACAAATCGAGTTTGTCAGCGCCAATCCGACAGGTAGCCTTCACTTAGGTCATGCACGTGGTGCAGCCGTAGGGGATGCTCTCTGCAACGTGCTTGATTTTGCCGGATACAAAGTAACTCGTGAATACTACATTAATGATGCGGGCAACCAGATTTACAACATGAGCCGCTCTATTGAAGCGCGTTATTTGCAGGAGCTGGGACAGCCTGCGGAGATGCCGGAGGATGGTTACCATGGTGAGGATATCATCGGGTTTGCCAAGGAACTGGTGGCCGAAAAGGGCGATTCTCTGTTGTCCATGGAACCGGGAGATCGCGCAGCTTATTTCCGTGACTACGGTCTGGAAAAGGAACTGAACAAGATTAAGCGCGATCTGGAGCTGTTCCGTGTACCTTTTGACTCCTGGTTCAGCGAAACGTCACTGTATGAAAACGGTGAAGTGCTTAAAGCGCTGAATGAGCTGCGTGACCGTGAGGAGATTTACGAGAAGGACGGAGCTACATGGCTGAATACGACCAAGTACGGCGACGATAAAGACCGTGTCTTGATCAAAAATGACGGTACATATACGTACCTGACCCCAGATATCGCTTACCATCGCGATAAATATGCTCGTGGGTATGACACGATCATCAACATCTGGGGAGCGGATCACCACGGCTACATTCCACGGATGAAGGCAGCAATGGAAGCACTGGGCAATGATCCAGATAAGCTTAAAGTGCTGATTGCCCAAATGGTCAGCTTGTTCCAGAATGGGGAAAAAGTAAAAATGTCCAAACGTACCGGCAAGGCCGTGACGATGGAAGATCTGATGGAAGAAGTGGGTGTAGACGCGATCCGTTACTTCTTCACTATGCGCAGCATGGATTCGCATCTGGATTTTGACATGGATTTGGCGATTTCCACTTCCAATGAGAATCCAGTATTCTACGTACAATATGCGCACGCACGTGCATGCAGCGTATATCGTCAAGCCGAAGAGCAAGGTATTGCTGTGCTACCGTTGGCAGAAGTTGACTTGTCCAAGCTGACGGCTGAGCATGAATACGATCTGTTACGCAAAATCGGCGAGCTGCCGGAAGAAGTATCGGTGGCGGCTGCAAACTTTGCACCACACCGTATGATTCGCTATGTCTACGAGCTGGCTTCATTGTTCCACAGCTACTATAAGGCAGAGCGCGTCATCACAGAGGATGCCGCTCAAACACAGGCACGCTTGGCGTTGTTTGGTGCGGTGCGCACGACCATTGCCAACGTACTGAAGCTGGTGGGCGTGTCTGCACCAGAACGTATGTAAGCAAACAACTTTAACGTAATGACCTTGTAGTCATATAATTAATAATAAAAGGAACCGTTCGTATCACCCTCAACAGGGTGGCGCTTCGGTTCCTTTTTATGTTGGATTAGCTTAGTAGCGTTCCAGTACCAAATTCGTTTTCAGGGAATCGGCGGGAACCAGCCATCCTTTGGATTGCAGCAGGTTCATCAGCTTGGTGCGGTTGCTGGCGGCAACACTGTAATCCGAGGTTTTGAAGGAGATTTCGATAATATGCTCTGTACCTGATCCGTTTGCGCTGCGAATAGGCCATATTTCAACGTCGGTATCCAATCCCTGAAAGCTACCCTCGTATTTACTGACCTGTACAGGACCGCGTACTCTGGAGTCTGCCAAGGTTTGTTTGCCCCAATTGCTGTTTTTCCAGTTTTGCAGCTTGCCCGGAAGATTATCCTGCAATTGCTTTAATGCTTGATCTGGGGAAGGCAGAGCCAATCCTTTGGAGGCGTTTGTTTTTTTATCATTGGAAAAGCTTAGTGTTTGCTTGCTGTATCCCCAATCCACCTCAGCCTCATAATTATCATCAGATGCGCTGAACCCTTCTTTATTCGCTTGGGTGAGCGCCGCGTCAATATTTCCATTTGTGACCGTATAGCGCTTTTTGTAGGTTAATTCATAATTTTTTTTGTCCTCTTTTTTGCGAAATCTCACGTTCCAGCCCTCGTCATTTAATTGCAATGAATTTGTATCAAAATACTCGACGCTTAATCTTTGTGCATCGTTGCTAATTTGAAACTCGTTCACGATGCCACTTTTTAATGAGCCATCCGCATTGAGGACCTGAGCCGTATCCAGTAGTAGCTTCACCTCATAGCTTGGTGTGGCATTGGCGGCAGCTTGTACCGGTTCTGCTCCTTTCCATCCTGTTACGAGCAGTACTGCACTCAGAGTTACTACCGACATCAATTTGGTGATACGAAGGCCTGTTTTCATTTCATCCTCTCCTGTTCGTCCGAATAGGTTACACGCTACACTTTACGGGTGTATTGTCAGTCGTATGTCAAAGCAAGAGGGGACTCCGGTTAAAAAATTACATAATTTCTATATGACAGGTAAGATTTAATCTTGGTTCCATGACAAATATTCGGTGAATCTGTGAATGAGCGCCGAGCGATGACGGTCTTTGTTGCTGACCATATAGATGTACCGCTCAACAGACTGCCCCGGAATAGGTCTTACAACCAGTAAGCCCCGCTCAACCTCTGATTGAACGGCAATGCGAGAGACAAAGGAGATGTGTTCTCCCAGCATAACCGCCTGTTTAATGGCTTCTAGTGAATCCAGCTCCAGATAGGAAGGAAGTCGCCGACTCCCACGCTCCAGCCATTTGTCGGTCACGTGGCGTGTGCTGGATTCCTTGCCATGTAATACGAAGGAGGAAGAAGCGATAAGCTCGGGCGTCAAATCGATTTCGTTGGCGAGCGGATGAGTGGGTGAGCAGATGAGTATCAGTTCATCTTCGCCTAAGGATTCGGAGAGTAGCGTTGGGGATTGAAACGGCTCTGCCGAAATGATGCCGAGGTCAATTTCGTGGCGAGCGAGCATGTCCTTGATCACGGGCGCTGTTTTCACGGACAAGGCGATGTGAATGCCCGAATGCTCACGGGCAAAGCGGTGCAGCACAGCAGGAAGCAGGTAGGTAGCGGGTACATAGCTTGCGCCAATACGTATACTTCCCCGCTGGAGCGTATCGAACTCGCGGACGACTCGCTCAGCTTCAGAAGCCAGTGCATTAATTTTGCTGGCATAGTGCAGCAGTGCATTTCCGGCATCCGTCAGGATGATTTTGCCCATACGTGTGTCAAACAGCTTTACTCCGAATTCACGCTCCAGATTTTTCATATGAAAAGTAACGGTGGGTTGCTTTAGGCCAAGAAACTCGGCGACCGTGGTAATTTTATGGTGCTTATTCAGCAGCTCTACAATATGTAACTTTAAAAGACTTAAGTTCACTTAGAATGCCTCGCTTTCAGGTTAATCGAACAATCATGCCTATTTCTTTGGGGAGCAGCATCAATCCCTCTATATAGATTAAATCTATGAGTGTTAACACAATTCATTGAAATAATTAATTTTGTTTTAACTTTCCAATAACACAGGTTGCGAATTCAAGTTTTACACTGGGGTCAGTCAGAAGAACAGGCAGGTAATGCGATGAATCAGGATCTATATATTCACGGATTAAGTAAAACCTTCAGCCAAATAACCGCGCTGCATGAGACGAATCTGGTAGTACGACGGGGCAAATTCACAACACTGCTCGGACCGTCCGGCTGTGGGAAAACAACGCTCTTGCGCTTGATTGCTGGTCTGGAGACACCGGATACAGGCACAATCACGATGGGAGAGGAAATTCTTTTTTCGGCAGAACGCAAAAAGGATATTCCCGCCCATCTCCGCCACTTTGGCATGGTCTTTCAGGATTTCGCGTTATGGCCGCATATGACGGTGTTTGAAAATGTGGCCTTCGGCCTGCGTGCGGGCAAGCGAGGGAAAGGGTTCGCCAGCGTACGAGACAAGGAACTGCGGACCGTGGTGCTGGAGGCGCTCAACATGGTCAGATTGTCAGGGATGGAGGATCGGTATCCTCATCAGCTGTCCGGTGGCCAGCAGCAGCGGGTTGCCTTTGCAAGAGCGGTTGCTATCCGGCCTCGACTTGTGTTGTTCGACGAGCCACTCAGTGCGCTGGATGCAGTGCTACGGGAGGAGATGCGCATTGAGATGATATCGCTTGTGCGCGATTTGGGGCTGACCGCCCTATATGTCACCCATGATCAGATCGAGGCCATGTCCATGTCTGATGAAGTGGTTGTTATGAAAAGTGGACATATTTTGCAGACCGGAACACCAGAGGTGATCTACGATTGCCCAGCTCATCGAGAGGTGGCGAGGTTTATTGGCAAATCCAACTGGCTGGAGCCGGAACGGACACTATTTCGTCCTGAACATGTCCGTTGGGAACAGGAGCAAGCGGATCAGCATGCTTTTACAGTAGAGATCCTGCATGTCAGCTATGTCGGTGATCGTTATGAAATTCGTATACTAGCCGAGAACGGCGAGCATTGGACTGCATATCATTCCATCCGCTTGCCCATAGGTCAACAAATGCACATTTGGGTATCACCGCAACACATCCACCAACTTGAAGCATAGGGAAAAGGGGTATTTACAAGATGATGAATAGGCATGTTTTTCGTACAGGATGGAAAAAAGGGACGATGCTCGCATTAACCTTGACTTTTGGACTCACTGTGGCGGGTTGCGGAACAGCAACGCCATCCAAGGATGGGGCACAAGCTACTGGATCAGCAGGACAAGCGGAGGCGGCATCCACCGATCAGAAGCTGGTGGTCTACAGCGCAGGCCCGGATGGACTGGCGAAAAAGTTGGTAGCAGGGTATGAGGCGCAGAGCGGAGTTAAGGTAGAGTTGTTCCAGGGAACGACAGGGAAAATTTTGGCCCGCATGGAAGCCGAGAAGACGAATCCGGTAGCGGACGTGGTTGTGCTGGCATCGCTTCCGTCTGTACAAGGCTTGAAAAAGGAAGGACTCACGCTGCCTTACCCGGATGCCAAGAATGCAGACAAGCTAAATCCAGACTGGTCCGATAAGGAAGGCAACTACTTCAGTACCAGTGCTTCTGCTCTGGGCATTGCGTATAACACGAAGCTGGTGAAAACAGCACCAACTTCATGGGCTGATTTGGCGAAGCCTGAGTACAAGGATCAGGTTAATATTCCCGATCCATCCCTGTCCGGCTCAGCGTTGGATTTTATGACAGGCTATCTGAGCGCCAAGGGCGATGGAGGCTGGACGTTGTTCGAGCAGTACAAGGCTAACGGTGTTGCTATGGCTGGTGCCAATCAGGAAGCGCTGGACCCCGTGATTACCGGAGCTAAAGGTGTAGTCGTCGCTGCGGTCGATTACATGACCTACAAGGCTAAAGCCAAAGGTGAGCCGATTGATATCGTCTATCCGACAGAGGGGACAGTCATCAGCCCACGTCCTGCCGCAATTCTCAAGTCAACGCAGCATGAGCAGAATGCGAAGGCATTCATTGACTATCTGTTGTCGGATGAGGCACAGAAACTAGTAGCCGATGCCTCCTTACTCCCGGGCCGCACGGATATCAAAGCTGACAAGCGTGCCAACCTGGACGAGATCCCATTGCTGAAGACCAATTGGGAATGGATGGGCGAGCACGGATCAGACGTGACGGAGAAGTTCACGCAAATGTTCAAATAAGACGATGGGAGGCTTATCCGTTAAACACATCAGAGCGTGGTGTCTGACGCTGGCTCTGATCGCGCTTCTTTTCCTGATTGTGATGCCGTTGCTGCAAATCTTTATCCAAAGTGTGTATGTTGATGAAAAATTTCAATGGGATGCGCCTTTTCGAACGTTAGCTGCTTCATCATTTGCAGGAGTGCTATTTAGCTCGATTTGGCTAGGCATCTGTGTGATTGCAGGAACGACGGTACTTGCACTTCCGCTAGCCTGGATCATGTCCAACACTCGTCTTGCACACTGGCGCTGGTTGGATGTCGTGTTGCTGATTCCGTTTATGACCCCGCCCTATATCGGGTCCATGGGCTGGATTCTGTTTATGCAAAAAAACGGATATCTGGAGCAGTTGTTCCCGAACCTGCATTTCTTAACGCCGTCCTTCTTTAGTCTTGGTGGCATGGTGATGATTATGAGTCTGCATCTGTTTCCATTCCTGTACCTGCTGCTGCGCGGGGCGCTGGTGAGGATTGGCGGGAGCCTGGAAGAGGCGGGTGCCGTAATGGGCGGTGGCTTTCTATACAGATTCCGTCGAATTATTTTACCGCTGCTGCTTTCGGCTTACGGCATGGGCGCGCTGCTCATTTTCGTTAAAACAATTGCCGAGTTTGGCACCCCCGCTACCTTTGGGCGACGTATCGGGTATGAGGTCATGACTTCGGAAATTCACAAATATATTTCCAGTTGGCCTATAGACTTTGGCAAAGCGACGTCAATGGCCTCGGTGCTGTTAACCGCCTGCCTGCTCATGTGGTATGCGCAGTCGGTGATCAACCGAAAGTTTACGTACAGGCTGGTAGGTGGTAAAGGTTCGCGTCCGTCCCGTCTCCGTATATCCGGCTGGACTACGGGGCTGAGTGTTGCATTTATTCTATTGTTGCTCATTGCGTCCATTGGCATTCCTTATTTTTCAATTCTTTCAGCCTCGACGATGAAGCTGAGGGGAATGGGGCTTGCCTGGGATAATTTGACGCTCGACTCTTACAAGGAACTGCTGTCTTGGGGATCAGAGAGCATGGAGGCGCTCCTGAACAGCGTATTTCTCTCTTTGGGCGCTTCGACGCTTGCTGTGGTGCTGGGCACTTGGTTTGCGCTTGTCATTGGCGCCTCACGCACAAGAATCCAACGGACGGTTGATGCATTTAGCTTGCTTCCGAATACGGTGCCGGGAATTGTTATGGTGGTTGGCCTGATTTTATGGTGGAATTCGCCGTGGATGCCGATCCCGTTGTATAACACATACGGCATGGTCATTCTGACGTATGTTATCTTGTTTGTTCCTTATACGGTGCAGTATGTCAAAAGCGCCTTTACACAGGTGGACACGGGCCTTTTTCAGGCGGGGCAGGTATTTGGCGGACGACCGTCTTACATATTCCGCCGGATTGTACTGCCGCTGATTGTACCGGGAATGCTCGCTGGTTGGATGATGACATTTACGATCGCTTCACGCGAGCTGGTAGGATCGTTGCTGATTTTGCCGCCATCCGTTCAGACGTCTGCAACCTACATATTTGCACAATTTGAGCAGGGACAAGTGTCACTTGGGATGGCGATGGCCGTCATATCGGTCGGAATGACCACACTGCTGCTGATCTTAATCGAAAGCTTAAACTCGCAAAGAAAGTGGAAATGATCATGACCAAGCTTAGGATTTGGGGAGGAGCGGGCGAACATGGCCGCTCCTGCTATGTTTTTGAAGGAACGCAGCATCGCGTCATGCTGGATTGTGGCGTGAAAAAGGAAGGAACTGGACAGTATCCGGTTTTTCCGCCGCAAAAGGCGAAGGGACTGACCATTGTATTGCTGTCTCATGCACATGAGGATCATTCTATGGCGCTCCCCTTACTGTACAAGTATGGATACCAGGGGGAGGTCTGGACAACCAAGGCCACCGCTGAGCAGTTAGGCTCCTATTTTCGCTCCTGGCATACTTATGTTGAATCGAGAGGAGCCGACTTGCCATACGACGAACAGGATATCCAATCCATTGCTTATCGCTATCTAGAAGATGAAGCGCCAGCAGGAGAATGGATTGAGGCTTGTCCGGGTGTGAGAATCATGTGGGGACGCAGTGGACATTTGGCTGGTGCAGTGTGGTATGTGGTAGAAATGGAGGGGAAACGGTTGTTTTTTTCTGGAGATTACAGCCGCGAATCTGAACTTCTTGCTGCCGATGCGCCAGACTTGGGTGTTGGGGAGGGGCTGCATGACCTACCTGAATGGAAGTCAGAGCCCAATCTAGCGGACATATCCATTATGGACAATGCCTATGGCATGGATATAGACCCGCAGCCTGTTAAGCTGGAGCGGCTGAGGGTCGAGATGGAGCGGATATTATGGTCTGGAGGTCATGTGTTGTTGCCGGTGCCTGCCTTTGGTAGAGGACAGGACATGATCGTATGGGCTAGCGAGCAATTCCCTGAACAGGCAATGATTGTAGAGCACGACATATGGCAGGGATTGAAACAGTTAAACCGCTGGAAAGAATGGCTGCGTCCAGAAGCCCCGGCGCGAATAAAACATGTGCTAAACAGTGACAGGGTCTTCGTGCCTCGTGATGCTGCGGAACGAGTGAGTCTGCTGGAACAGAACCCAACGGTTATTATCATAACAAGAGACGGCATGATGGATTCCCCACAGGCGCGTTGGTACTATCAGTATCTTTCGGATAACCGCAACATGGGGGAGGGTGAAGATAGCGGAGAAAGCATTAGCAACAGTGTTATATTGACCGGACATGCTCCACAGGGTTCTTTTGGCAAACATCTGTTGGAACGTGCGGATGAAAATAACAACTGTGTAGCTCGGCATTTGATTTATAAGGTGCATCAGGGATTATCAGATGTGCGGCAAATGCTGAAGGAGCTGCCTAGCAAACAGGTTGTACTCGTTCATGCGCCGAAGCTGCAGACCGACCTGGTACGAGATGAGTTGATAAGAGAAGGAAATAGTGGATGTGAAGGTCCTGCCAGAAAAGTTCACTCTCTGGAGCCGGGCGCTACACTAGAGGTTTAGCATCACAATATCATTCACTTTGTGCCCTCCTGCATCAATCGGAAGGCATCGACTTCTCCAAGTTTGGTCGAGATAGAGCTCCGTCCGGCACTTTTACGCAGACGGAGCGGTGTGGCGGTACGCTTAAGCAACGCCTTGATTTCTCCAGGCCTCAGTTCCGGCCTCAGTGAAAGGAGAAGTGCGATGCTTCCGGTCACATGGGAAGTAGCCATAGAGGTACCGCTCATTTCGTGATGCTTGCCATGGATCCAGGAGGATGTGATCTTTTCGCCAGGTGCGTACACGTCTACAAATTGCCCCCGGTTGCTGAAAGGCGCGATGCGTCTGTATTTGTCGGTAGCCCCCACAGAAATCGTCTGAGAATAGCGGGCTGGATAGTCAATACTTCGGCGCTTGCCCTCATTTCCCGAGGACGCTACAATCACAATGCCGTTATGATATGCTTTATTCACCATATCAAGTAGTGCCTTGCTGCGCGACTTCATACCAAAGCTCATATTGATGATATCGACACGATTTAATACACACCAGTCGATACCAAGGATGATATCGGAGACGTAGGCGGCTCCATTATGATCAAATGCTTTTACGGGATGAATTAAAGCCCGTGGTGCTACGCCGACCATACCTTCGTCATAGTTGGACGCCGCGATAGTTCCAGCAATATGAGTACCATGGCCGTTATCGTCATAGGGTAACATGGTTCGGTTAAGCAAATTAATACCTCTGGCGAGAGAGTGACGAAGATCAGGATGTTGAAAATCCGCTCCTGTGTCGATCACACCGATTCTGACCCGATTCCCTGTCGAGGAAGGCCAAGCCTTGTATGCACGTACCTGTTTGACTCCCCATGGCATGGAAAGGTTCTTTTCTGCTTTTGGTATATGAGCAGTTTCAGCGTGGACCTTCATGCGGGTATCTTCTTCAACGGTGACACCGTTGTGATATTTGCCCAGCCTGTCTCCCCCTGAAAGCGGAGCGATTAAAGCACGGATTAGTCGGGCCGGTTGTACTTGCCGTAATCCCGCAAGCTCGGGTTTCAGCTTCCTGAGATAGGACAGGCATTCCCGGTATTGGTGAGGCTTATCGAACGTGATGATCTGTTTGTTCCGTCCACTGCCGGACGGCTCCGAAATACCCTCATGCAGACGCTGCAAAAAATCCGGATAGTCCATTTGAGACGGTCCCCCTCCGATGAGCCATGCTGAGGTATTGTATGAGCAAGCGTCAACTGCGGCATGGGAAACCTGCCCCTTTTTTATGGAAATAGGCCTGCTTGTCGTGTCAAAGTGGCCGTGGACACATACGATACATGGAGGGCATAAGCTCTTGTGCAACAACTTTGGGGGGTTCTCCCGGAGCGGGTACAGTCGAAGACGGGGGGGACCCCGTCTTTTTATGTATGCCGTCTTGTTTAGAGGGATATTCCTGGAAATTATGACGATACCCATCTTTAACTTGCAATTTGCTTCCAAATAGGTTTTACTTAGTTTTGATAATGGATATGTTAGTATTGCATGTATCGTGTATGCTCTGAAACATGTTCTTGTGAATTACGTGTGAGAGGAAGTGTCCCTAGGTGAGTACCCCACTCAACTTGAAGATTGACCCGGAGAAAGTCCACGAGACTCCAATGGTGGATTTGGCATTTATGGTATTGAAAGCAGCCAATACTCCGTATTATTACCGTGACCTGATGAAGGAAGTCGCCAAATTGCGTGGCTTTTCCGACGAAGAAATTAATGACGTTATTGCTCAGCTATATACTGAAATCAACATTGACGGGCGTTTTGCCTGTGTCGGTACGAATCTGTGGGGCTTGAAACGTTGGTATCCGGTAGATAAATCCGAAGATGCCCTGACAGGCGCCAAGCGTCCTCGTATTATTAACGACGAAGACGATGACGACGAAGATGACTATCATGAGGAAGAAGAAACATACAACTCTGATGACGACTTCGATGCAGATAGCGAAGACGAGGATGGCGAAGATGAGCTGTTCGACGGAGAAGAAGATGATGATGATAGTGATGAAGACGTAGTTATAGACGATGAAGACCTCAGTGATGAGGAAGATTCAGAAGATGAAAACGACGATGAGTCGACGGAAGACGACGATTCGCTTCGTTAGGAACAGGCTGCAAGGGGAGATGCGTTCTCCCCTTTTTCATGACCGTTTTCTTGAAAACCTCTTCTGATTTAAAGCTTTCAGGTGGATTCTCTCCAATCTGGTTCAATGGACAAATTAACACGGATAACTTCCTTGACAGCGGATTGGACACGGGGTAAACTATTGCTTGGGCTTATGATTGATTCACTTATATGTTTGCTTTTTGTATAAAAGTGCCCCGTACTACGGGAGTGCTTTTTTGTTTTTTATAGGGGTGTTTTCACTCATGAAAGAGGGCTAAGGGCGGCGGACATGGAAAATGATTCCGCTGCCTTCTTCATGGATGATAATCCGTGCAAACGGGTTACGATAACATCATAATGTCGCCTGAATTTTGCATCTTATCTAGGAGGGTTTTGAACAGTGACAAAGTATATTTTTGTGACAGGCGGGGTTGTGTCTTCCTTGGGCAAAGGGATTACGGCAGCTTCACTGGGGAGGCTTTTGAAGAACAGGGGACTGAAGGTAACGATCCAAAAATTTGATCCTTATCTGAATGTCGATCCGGGTACGATGAGTCCTTACCAGCACGGTGAAGTATTTGTAACGGATGATGGTGCGGAAACGGACCTTGACTTGGGACACTATGAGCGCTTTATTGATATTAATCTGTCCAAGAACAGCAATGTCACAACAGGCAAGGTATATTCCAGCGTAATCAGCAAAGAGCGTCGCGGAGAATATTTGGGCGGTACGGTGCAGGTTATCCCTCATATTACGAACGAAATCAAGGAACGCGTGTACCGTGCAGGCCGTGAAGCAGGTTCGGACGTAATTATTACAGAAATCGGCGGTACGGTGGGCGATATTGAAAGCTTGCCATTTTTGGAAGCTATTCGTCAGCTCAAAAGCGAAGTTGGGCGCGAGAATGTGATGTACATTCACGTAACACTCATTCCTTATATTAAAGCTGCTGGTGAGGTTAAAACCAAACCAACTCAGCACAGTGTAAAAGAACTGCGCAGTATCGGTATCCAACCGAATGTCATTGTTTGCCGTACAGAGCATGAACTGTCCTCCGATATGAAGGCTAAAATTGCATTGTTCTGCGATATTGATGCGAATGCAGTGGTAGAATGCCGCGATGCTTCAACCCTCTACGAGGTTCCGTTGAACCTGCGTGAAGAAGGCTTGGACGAAATCGTAGTTAACCACCTCAAGCTGACAACACCTGCACCAGATATGACCGAATGGGAAGGGTTAGTTGATCGAATCAGCAAGCTGGATAAAACGGTTGAGATTGCCATTGTTGGTAAATATGTCGCGTTACATGATGCGTACTTAAGTGTGGTTGAATCACTTTCCCACGCTGGATTTGATGCGAATGCAGACGTAAAAATCCGTTGGGTGAACGCTGAAGAAGTGACGGACGAGAACGTAGCTGACATGCTGGGCGGCATTGGCGGCATTCTCGTACCGGGTGGCTTCGGCGATCGCGGAATTGAAGGCAAAATTAGTACCATTCGTTATGCACGGGAGCAAAAAATTCCGTTCTTCGGCATTTGTCTGGGTATGCAGGTATCTGTCATTGAGGTTGCCCGTTCCCTGGCTGGTCTCGAAGGAGCCAACAGCTCGGAAATTAACCCGGCTACTGATTATCCTGTCATCGATTTGCTTCCTGACCAAAAAGACATCGAAGATTTGGGCGGTACGATGCGTCTTGGCTTGTATCCATGCAAACTGGTGGAAGGTTCCCTGGCTTCGGCTTGTTACAACGACGAGCTGGTGTACGAAAGACACCGTCATCGGTACGAATTCAATAACGAATATCGTGAAGTTATTGAAAAAGCGGGTCTTCGTATTTCCGGTACTTCACCGGATGGACGCTTGGTGGAAATTGTGGAGCTCCCTGAGCATCCGTGGTTCCTGGCGGTACAATTCCATCCAGAATTTACTTCCCGTCCGAATCGTCCACAGCCTTTGTTCCGTGAATTTGTAAAGGCAGCATTGCAGCTTCAAGGTTAATGCTATGCTTGTAAGACCTCCTCAGGGAGGTCTTTTTTTATCCCATGCTTCCTGATTATGAAAGAATATTCCACAATTATGTATAAGAGCAGGATTTTCTTTTTGCAGGAGCGAATATAGTTTTAGGTATGGGACGGATATTGTACGTCATCGGACGCTGTTATGGCAATAGCTGCATGATCCTCGTTTTAAGATCTTAGGAGGTTAAAACATTGGAAAAGAAGAAAGTATTAATCGTCGATGACCAGAATGGAATACGGATTTTACTGATGGAAGTGTTCGGAAGTGAGGGTTATGAGACCTTTCAGGCGGCGAACGGGAAAATTGCACTTGAAATTGTTGAGAAGGAACCACCTGATCTGGTTCTGCTCGATATGAAAATTCCAGGTATGGACGGACTCGAAATTCTGAAGCATCTAAAAACCATGAATCCTGATATCAAGGTTATTATGATGACAGCATATGGAGAACTGGACATGATTAAAGAGGCGACGGAGCTAGGTGCGCTAATGCATTTTACCAAGCCCTTTGATATTGACGAAATGCGGATCGCTGTGAACAAGCAACTCAGAGGTGATTAGGTGAGTCACTATGGTTGAGAACTCTGTTAACACAACAGGGTTTTTTGTTTGTGATTATGGGAAATACTGAAAGTAAATCCTCTCCTTATACAATTCTATGGAAAAACGGCGTCCTAACGTGATTTTTGTATGTGTTGATATGCAAAAGCTTGTTTAGTATTTAACATGGGTTGTGGTATAATAAGCCCGTATGTGATGTCGGCTAAAATATAGACAAACCCAAACACCTTTAGGAGGACTGTAACCATGCCATTGGTATCTATGAAAGACATGTTGAACAAAGCACTCGAAGGAAAATATGCAGTAGGTCAATACAACATTAATAACCTGGAGTGGACTCAAGCTATTTTGGGCGCTGCTGAAGAAGAAAAATCCCCAGTAATCTTGGGCGTTTCTGAAGGCGCAGCACGTCACATGGGCGGATTCTACACTGTTGTTAAAATGGTAGAAGGTCTTATTCATGACATGAAAATCACCGTTCCAGTTGCGATCCATTTGGACCACGGTTCCAGCTTTGAAAAATGTAAAGAAGCTATCGACGCTGGTTTCACATCCGTTATGATTGACGATTCCCACAGCCCGATCGACACAAACATTGCTACAACGAAAAAAGTGGTTGAATATGCTCATTCCAAAGGCGTTTCTGTTGAAGCTGAAGTTGGAATGGTTGGCGGTCAAGAGGATGATGTTGTCGGCGACGTAATGTACGCTAAGCTGGACGACTGTCTGCGTATCGTTAACGAAACAGGTATCGATACACTGGCACCTGCACTGGGTTCCGTACACGGACCTTACAAAGGCGAGCCAAACCTCGGATTCAAAGAAATGGAAGAGATCTGCAATGCAATCAAACTTCCACTCGTTCTGCACGGTGGTACTGGTATCCCAACACATGACATTAAAAAAGCAATCTCTCTGGGAACTTCCAAAATCAATGTAAACACTGAGAACCAAATCGTATTTGCGAAAGTGGTTCGTGAAGTGCTTGCTGAGAAACCGGATGCTTATGACCCACGTACATTCATCGCTCCAGGTCGTGAAGCGATTAAACAAACCGTTATCGGTAAAATTCGTGAGTTCGGTTCCAACAACAAAGCGTAATAATGAATCAAACTGGTCGTGCGTCTGCACAGGCTAGATGTATTTCTTAGTTGTAGCTGTAGTTCTGCTGCACAAAATATTTAAATCTGTACAGTTGAATAGTTTGGTATGGAAAGCACACCGCTTAGCCGGTGTCTTTCCATTTTCACCACTAAAAAAGTTAAAGGTTTATGATTTGAGATTATTGTTTGACCGACTGCAAAACACGTAGGGGGACCCTCAAGCTTATGGAAAAATTGATGATCACCGGTGGACGGCCGCTTCAAGGTACAGTTTCCATCAGCGGTGCCAAAAACAGTGCCATCGCCTTGATTCCCGCAGCCATTCTGGCAGAGTCGGAAGTCATTTTGGACAATTTGCCACTGTTGAGTGATGTGGCGGTGTATTCCGAAATACTGGAGGAACTTGGTGCAACGGTTACCTGGGAAGGTAGCCAGATGAAAATAGATCCTTCTTCCATTAAATCCATTCCTATGCCGAATGGGCCTGTTAAGAAATTACGAGCCTCTTATTATATGATGGGAGCCATGCTGGGCAGATTCAAGGAAGCGATCATCGGTTTGCCAGGAGGGTGCAATTTCGAACCCCGGCCCATTGATCAGCATATCAAAGGTTTCGAAGCGCTGGGTGCCACGGTAACGAACGAGCACGGCGCTATTCATTTGCACGCCAAAGAACTGCGCGGAACTAAGATTTATTTGGATGTTAGCAGCGTAGGCGCTACCATTAATATTATGCTGGCGGCTGCACGTGCCAAAGGCGCCACAATTATCGAAAATGCGGCTAAAGAGCCTGAGATTATAGATGTAGCAACTCTTTTAAACTCGATGGGGGCTATTATTAAAGGTGCCGGTACGGAAACGATTCGAATTGAAGGTGTGTCGGAGCTGCATGGCTGCCGTCATTCCATCATACCTGACCGTATACAAGCGGGCACATATATGATTGCTGCTGCGGCAACCCGTGGAAATGTATTGATTGACAATGTAATCCCCAAACATATGGAGGCTCTCACTGCAAAAATGCAGGAAATGGGCATCGGCATCGAGGAATATGATGAAAGTATTCGCGTACTGGGTGCACCTTCCTATGAACATGTCGACGTTAAAGCCTTGATATACCCCGGATTCGCTACAGATTTACAATCTCCCATGACCAGCTTGCTTACCCAAGCGCAGGGTGTCAGTGTATTGAGCGATTTTGTGTACAGCAATCGTTTTAAGCACGTCCCTGAGCTGGTGCGTATGGGGGCTAAAATTCGCGTAGAGGGTCGGTCTGCCATTATAGAGGGTGGTCAACTGAATGCAGCTAAAGTAAAAGCGGCAGATCTGCGCGCCGGAGCGGCCCTTGTCATTGCTGGACTTACAGTAAGCGAAGGTGTAACTGAGGTGACGGGTGTCGAGTACATTGACCGTGGTTATGATCACCTTGTTTCCAACCTGCGTCTTTTAGGCGCGGATGTATGGCGGCAGACTGAATAATTAGACCATGCCATTTTTTCGAACTCCCGGAACGAAAGCGATAGAACGGGCAACACCTATGCAGCCGCTGCTTGATACAAGATTGTGGTTCATACCTAACAATCTTTTATCGGAAAACCGGAATAATTCGGTATAATTCAGGCAGATGGCTGCATAACTTTATTTGTTTTGGTTAAAATTATGTTAATGGTGTTTATGATATCATTGTCTATCATTTAGATGTATGAATGGACTTAATAATTGAATAGGTGGTTATTATATGGATCTGCAAATTTCCGATCTGGAAGAAATGAAGCTGACCGACCTGTACAAGCTGGCCAAGCAATACCAGATCCCGTACTACGGAACGCTCAAAAAGAAAGAATTAATATTCGCGATCCTGCGCGCACAAGCTGAGAAGAGCGGATTGATGTTTATGCAGGGGGTTCTGGAAATCCTTCCCGAAGGTTACGGCTTTCTGAGGCCGATCAATTATCTCCCGAGTACCGAAGATATTTACATCTCTGCTTCACAAATCCGCAAGTTTGACTTGAGAACAGGCGATCTTGTTTCCGGTAAATGCCGAACGCCAAAAGAGAATGAACGATATTTTGGATTGCTTCAAGTTAACGCCGTCAATGGAAGAAGTCCTGAGCAAGCTGCCGAGCGGCTACATTTTCCTGCACTGACTCCACTGTATCCGCAAACCAAATTAGTCCTTGAAACTTCCCCCAACCATTTGTCTACGAGAATTATGGATGTACTGGCCCCTGTCGGACTTGGACAGCGCGGACTCATTGTAGCACCTCCCAAAGCTGGGAAGACGCTTCTCCTCAAAGAAATTGCCAATAGCATTTCTACTAACAATCCCGAGATCGAGCTTTTTGTCTTGTTGATTGATGAACGCCCCGAAGAAGTGACCGACATGCAGCGTTCTGTTAAAGGTGAAGTTGTGGCCTCTACATTTGACGAACTTCCTGAAAATCACATTAAAGTGGCAGAACTCGTGTTGGAGCGTGCGCTGCGTCTCGTAGAACATAAAAAGGATGTTGTCATCCTGTTGGATAGCATCACACGTTTGGCTCGTGCGTACAATCTCGTTATCCCTCCTTCTGGTCGTACTTTGAGCGGGGGTATTGATCCGGCGGCATTTCACCGTCCAAAGCGCTTTTTTGGTGCGGCTCGGAATGTGGAGGAAGGCGGTAGCTTGACGATTCTTGCTACAGCGCTGATTGATACGGGATCACGCATGGACGATATCATTTATGAAGAGTTTAAAGGTACAGGCAACATGGAGTTGCATTTGGACCGCAAGCTGGCAGAACGTCGTATCTTTCCTGCGATTGATATTCGTCGTTCCGGCACACGCCGTGAGGAAGTGTTGTTGAACAAGGAAGAATTAGATACCATCTGGGCCATTCGTAAAAACATGACGGAAAGCCATGATTTTGTGGAAGGCTTCCTCAAAAAGCTGCGTAATAGCAAAACTAATGCTGAGTTTTTGGCTTCGTTTGATTTGACGGCACCTTCTTCCAGTAGCTCGCAAAGCAGTTCTGGTGGGCAACAACGGAGAACTGCGCGTTCTACCACAGCGTCAGTCCCGGCCACAACCAACTAAAACCCATTCATTGTATTTTATCTGTTCCGTAAGTACACAGTCGTTACCATTCATTTTGTTAATGGCGTAGGCTTAACGGAGCGAAAGGAGCTCCATAATGTATTTGGTGTATGCCGACGAAAAAGGCAATGTATATGATCATGCTTCTTTGTATGGGCTTGCCCGTAGTGCAGACATGATTGTTGAAATCATGGAGGATGAGCTTATTCCGTTACCGGAAGGAGCTACATTGGTAAGCCTGCCCAGCACTCGCCCGGTCGGTATGAATCCTGAAACAGGGGAAATGGTTTCTCTTCCCGGAGATATGCAAGCAGTAGGGGCTTTATTGCCGCAAGGTTTTACGCGCTTGTGCCTACCGGGATATGTGAAGACCGATAAGGAGTACAAACTTCCCTTGTTCGGTTATTCGGCTGTAGTCTGGAAAGACGGGGCATTTTATGTAACGGCAGAGCAGAGTGACAGTCCATCCAAGTGGAATCCGGAAAACTGTGACCGTCATCAAGTTAAATTGGGTGTTCAGAGGATGACGGAGCAATATCCTGAAAATCGGCTGTACCAACATTTGTCTAACTGTGCGCTGGGCTACGAATGTCTTACTTCCTCGAACACATTCCTAAATCGCTGGGAAGGAGGAGTTCCGGTATCTTATTCTTGTAATGCGGGTTGCTTTGGCTGTATATCCGAACAGCCGGATGACAGTGGCTTTGTATCTCCGCAGACAAGAATGAACTTCCGTCCCCGTGTCGAAGAAATTGTAGAAGTTATGCTGGAACATTTGAAGACACCGGAGTCCATCATCAGTTTTGGCCAGGGTTGCGAAGGTGAGCCTTCCACACAAGCCAAACTGATTATTGATTCGATCAAAGAGGTGCGCTCCATTACCGATATGGGATACATCAATATCAATACGAATGCGGGATTGAGTGATCATATCCGGGGAATCGTGGATGCGGGTCTTGATCTGATGCGCGTTAGTACCATTAGTGCACTGGACGATCACTACAATGCGTATTACAAGCCGCGCGGCTACACATTGGCTAATGTGGAAAAATCACTTCGTTATGCTTCTGAACAGGGAGTATATACGTCGATTAACTATTTGATTTTTCCGGGTGTAACTGACCGAGAGGAAGAAATTGAGGCAATGATTGAATTTGCCAAACGTACTAAGCTCAAGCTGATTCAAATGCGTAATTTGAATATCGATCCTGAAAGCTATCTGGAGTTGATTCCACCTGCTCAAGGTGAGATCCTTGGCATGAAGCAAATGCTTGAGATTTATCGTGAGGAACTGCCTGATGTAGTCATCGGTTCTTACACTCATGTACCCCCACAAGGGCTGGCACGTCCCAAATTTGCCAAGGCCTAAAACGGTCACACAACTGAAATACACTTGTTTAACGCTGTTTCTGAATGCAGAAAAGAGTTGTTGAAACGCTTATATTCAAGTGCTATAATGTGAACATGTGTTCATACAACTCTGGACTGATAGGACGTTCAGGGCGGAAAGAGGTGAAAGTTCAATGCAACAAGCTATTCAACCAACATTTAACGTAACTACTGTCACTTGTGCTTGCGGAAATTCGTTTGAAACGGGTTCTGTGAAAGGATCTCTGCGTGTAGAGATTTGTTCCGCCTGCCACCCATTCTTCACAGGCAAGCAGAAATTTATTGATGCTGGTGGACGTGTGGATCGTTTCAAAAAGAAATACGGTATCTAATGGATTACCGCAGGTTATAAAGTTATTAGAGCCTTCTGCAACTGCAGAGGGCTCTTTTTGTAATAATGTGTATTTGCTTTTTATGCGGCCTTAAGATATACTTATTTTCACCGTGCTAGATGGGGAGGTAGCGGTGCCCTGTAACTCGCAATCCGCTATAGCGAGGTTGAATTCCTGTTAGAGGTGTTGTTGATGTGAGGCTGGTCCCTGCGCACAATGTTGACGGCTGGGTCCTCCGCAATGAGTACTTGTGAACCTGGTCAGGTCCGGAAGGAAGCAGCCATAAGCAAGCCCACTCTTGTGCCGGAGGGTTGCCTAGCCCGAGTTGTTGTTCAGGATTGCCGCTCGGATCACAACGATCAATAACAGGTGCACGGTATATATTAGTGATTAGAACATCTTGGCAATCATTGCGAAGATGTTTTTTTGTGTTTTATAAATTGGAAGGTGTCTGGTTTAGATTCGGACGGGAGTATAGTATAATGAGGTGACCATGAATGGTCATGAAAGTGAATGGGAAAGAGGGTAACGCGCATTGGAACATATAGCGTTGTACCGTGCTTGGCGGCCGCAGGCTTTCAAGGACATGGTAGGACAACAGCATATTATCCAGACATTGCAGAATGCCATCCGCGAAAATCGCACGTCCCATGCCTACCTGTTCAGCGGTCCACGAGGAACAGGTAAGACGAGTGCGGCCAAAATTTTGGCCAAGGCTATCAACTGTGAGCATGGACCTGCGCCGGAACCTTGCAACGAATGCGAAGCCTGTAAACGGATCACGGCCGGAGCGGTCATGGATGTACAGGAGATTGATGCAGCCTCCAACCGGGGCGTTGAAGAGATTCGTGATTTGCGCGATAAAGTCAAATATGCGCCCACAGAAGTGCGGCACAAGGTTTATATCATTGATGAAGTGCACATGCTGACGACGGAAGCGTTCAATGCGCTGCTCAAGACACTAGAAGAGCCGCCGCCACACGTGATGTTCATATTGGCTACGACTGAACCACATCGGATTCCGGCGACAATTATTTCGCGTTGCCAGCGGTTTGACTTCCGGCGGGTATCGCTGGAAGAACAGACAGAGCGGCTTGACCTGATATGTCAACAGGAGAACATACAGGCTGATTCAGATGCACTGCAGTACATTGCGCGTCTTTCAGATGGCGGGATGCGAGATGCAGTTAGCGTTTTGGACCAGATATCCTCGTTTACAGATGGTCGGGTTACTTATCAGCAGGTGCTGGATATGACGGGAGGTATTGCGTCCGAGCAATTCGGTAAGCTTGCCTTGGCATTGCTGAAAGAAGATGTGGGCACGGTGCTCCAAATGATCGAGAACTTTATGCAGGAAGGTAAAAGTGCGGATAAGTGCATGGAGAATCTTCTGTACTATTTCCGAGACCTGCTAATGATCAAGATGGTGCCTCAGGCAACCAAAATGACGGAGCGAGTGCTAGATCCAGAGCGATTTAAGGAAGTGGCAGATGCTTTTACCAAGGAGCAACTCTTTGCGATGATTGACACCCTTAATCGTTATCAGAGCGAGATGAAATATGCCGTTCAGCCTCAAACTTTGTTTGAGGTAGCTCTGTTGAAACTATGCAGTATTCCGGGGGAAGCAGGAGCTGTTGTTCAGCCGGCCGCACAGCGCTCTGGTGCTGCGGCTGAGCAGGAAGATGTGATAATGTTGAAGCGCCAGCTTGCTGAGTTGGAAAAGAAACTGGAGCGCGCGCTGCAAGGTGGATTGGGCGCTGGAGCTGGACAGGAAGCATCGTCGGGCGGCCGTCAGGCTTCCGGGGGTCGTGCCCCTGCTCCGCGGATTTCGGCGCCGGCCAAACTCCCCTCTCAGTTGGATCGCTATATCGCTGAGAAGTCGAGCGAAGCATTCGCAGCAGCGGGGCGTAAGTGGAGTCAGATTTTACAAGGGGTAAAAGAGGCGAAAGTTACGGTTCATGCCTGGTTTATGGACGGTGAGCCAGTTTCTGTGTTAGAGGACAGTGTACTGGTCGCATTTAAGAACAATATTCATCGTGAAACTACCGAAAAGCCTGCCAATAAGCAGGTCATCGAGAAAGTATTGCATGAGCAGTTGGGTCATCCTTATCGTTTAGTAACGATGATGCAAAAGGATTGGAATGCTGCGATTGAAGGAGTTTCCGACCAGCCTGCCGAAGAATTGCAACTGGAGCCGGAGCATGATACGCCGGGAAAGTCCAAGGAGCCCTGGATTGATGAAGCTATTCAACTTTTCGGGGAAGATCTGGTAGTCATTAAAGATTAAATCAAGTGTCTAGATGTATACTTCATTAAAGGAGATGATTGAAATGAACAATATGAACCAAATGATGAAGCAAGTGAAAAAAATGCAGGAACAAATGCTGAAAGCCCAAGAGGAACTTGGCGGAAAAGTAATCGAAGGTACTTCTGGCGGCGGTGTTGTGACGGTGGAGGTAAATGGACATAAAAAAGTGTTGTCCATCACGATCAAACCGGAAGCCGTAGATCCTGATGATGTAGAAATGCTGCAAGATCTTGTACTGACTGCAGTCAATGATGCTTTGTCCAAAGCAGATGAACTGGCTAATGATGATATGGGTAAATTTACAGGCGGCATGAAAATTCCGGGCTTGTTCTAGTCTGCTGCATAAAGGAGAAACGCGCTATTGTATTATCCGGAGCCGATTGCAAAGCTAATTGATGCTTTTACGCGCCTGCCGGGAGTAGGGCCGAAGACGGCTGCCCGGTTGGCCTTTCACGTACTGAAAATGAAGGAAGATGATGTGATTGACTTTGCCAAGGCGCTGGTCAATGTAAAACGCAATCTGCACTTCTGTTCAGTCTGCGGCAACATTACGGATACGGACCCTTGTCGGATCTGTCAGGATAAGACGAGGGATGCTTCCGTCATTTGTGTTGTTCAGGATTCCAAGGATTTGGTGGCTATGGAGCGTACCAAGGAGTTTAATGGTTTTTACCATGTGCTTCACGGGGCGATATCTCCTATGGAGGGAATTGGTCCTGAGGATATCAAACTCAAGGAATTGCTGAATAGACTCAGTGATGAACGCGTCAAGGAGCTGATTTTAGCTACGAACCCGAACATTGAAGGAGAGGCCACGGCCATGTACATTTCTCGGCTAGTGCGTCCTTTTGAAATCAAGGTTACTCGTATTGCTCACGGATTGCCAGTGGGTGGAGATTTGGAGTATGCTGACGAGGTTACCCTGTCCAAAGCGTTGGAAGGCCGTAGAGAGCTCAATTAAATAGGTGTATTTATACGTTATAAATAGGGAGTCTGGAATGTCCTTAGGGTATTCTCGACTCACTTGGGGGAGCCGCTATGGCTCCTTTTTTATTTGCGGTGATAGATGGCAGTATAGATCGTTCCTGGTTCTAAGTTTGTCCTTTGTTCAATAAGTATGAATAAGGTAATCTTGCAGACTGTGCACATAATTCAGCTTGTGAGGAGGATGAACGGATGTGGGAACGGATGAAACAAAATTTCCGTCGTCAGGAGAATGGCAAATCAGAAGCGGAGTATCGGCAGGAGTTGTTTGCCCAGATTCGGGCTTCGCATGCGGAATGGTTAAGAGCGCATCGTTTATTTCATGAAGCAACGGGTAAAGATGAGATCGACTACGCTATATTTGTTCTAGAAGCTGCAGAACGTAAATATCAGATACATTTAAAAAGTGCGAAACAGCAAGGCCTGCATCGTTTCCATCTGCCTGCAGATGAACCGGGGTATGCCAATGATACGGATCGTGTTCACAAGCGGAGAGCTGAATGAAAGGGGCGGTCTGGTTTGTTTTGATTGCCTGTGTCGGGATGTTACTATTTCTAATCTTAAAAAAACGTTTGGGTATCAGCTGGCTTGTAGTATTCGGGGCACATATGGGCCTGGCAGCCATCGCATTGTATGTTATCAATTATTCAGGGTGGATTACGCAGGTGTACATCCCGATCAATCCAGTGACAATGGGGGCGGTAACGATATTAGGTTTGCCTGGGATTGTCCTTTTACTGGGATTGAAAATAGTATTATTCGGACAGGCTATATGAAAACTTAAATGTTATTGTTTCTATTTTTAAAATATAGTTGACGGCGAATTCAAAAATGTGATACATTAATTCTCGGCCCTTAAAGCCCGGGAATTTTTTTATGAGAACAACATTTAAATGAAATTAAAAAATAATTTTAAAAAAGTGTTGACTTAAATCCCGAATATGTGTTATATTAATCAAGTCGCCGCTGAGATGCGGTGGTGAAACAAAGTAAGACATAATGCAGGTTTGATCTTTGAAAACTGAACAACGAGTGAGTAAAATGATTTTGTTCGCAAAATCAAACAAGAGATATTTTATCTC
>NZ_JANAVQ010000012.1:0-96173 GCF_024213605.1 Paenibacillus sp. CH40 | reverse complement strand
TTTATAGAAAGAGCGATAAGCTCATTTTGAAACTGACGAGATAAAATATCTCTTGTTTGATTTTGCGAACAAAATCATTTTACTCACTCGTTGTTCAGTTTTCAAAGATCAAACATTCTTTTCTCGTCGATTCAGTTTGTCGCCTCATCAACTCTTATATCATATCATGTCCGAACCAACTTTGCAAGCATTTTTTAGAATCTTTTTTCGAAACACTCGCTCGCAATATTGTATTTCTTGGCCGGAATTAGAGTATACCATTCTGTATATTTAAATGCAACCCTTTTTAATGAATAGTTTTTACTATCTTTATTGTTGTAATTTTATCCTGTGTACACTGTACTTTTGCCAAATGGACTTAGTTATCCGCATCCAAGAACGATGTGATCTCCATTCAATGATCTCGAATACGCATGTTGCTCATTACAACTCAAGTGCATATTCTGTTTTTTTCTTTAATATTGATGATTTGACAAAGAAAGGATGGGTAAAAAGATAAGGAGCTAGCCACAAACCATACGGTAGCAGCTATTGTTTCACGCAACTTTAGGTAATGATTAATTATAGCTGTATAGAGGAGTAGATTTTCTAATGAAGCAACGAAGGCGAACATGGACGAGAATTGTGTTTCTTATTATCTCTTGCTTATTGCTTTTCGTGATCTCCGGATTTGTGTATGAGTGGATTGCATCCAAGAAGGATAAATCACAATACCCACCTCCGGGGGAATTGGTCGATGCCGGGGGCTATCAACTTCATATTCGTAAACTCGGTAACGGTTCTCCAACAATATTGCTTGAATCAGGGAGCGGGGAAAGTAGCCTCTCCTGGAGAGATATTCCCGAAAAGCTGTCATCATTCGCCACTGTTGTATCCTATGACCGGGCAGGCTATGCCTGGAGCGAGGAGGCTGCTACTCCACGAACCGGGGAAAACATCGTTCGAGAGCTTCATGTCGCCTTAAAAAACGCAGGCATCCAAGCTCCTTATATTCTGGTAGGCCATTCCCTCGGAGGGATGTACTCAAGACTGTACGCGCAGACATACAGAGACGAAGTGGCAGGATTGGTTCTGGTGGATGCCAGGCCTGAGAATGACGCCCGACGGACAAATAAGATCTATGCCAAGGAACGGCCTAAGGTCAATCCCTCCCCGTTAATATCCATTCTCCTAGAAAAATCAGGGGCTTTTCGCCTGTTCCCCAATTTTATGCTGACGGGTCGGGTCGAATATCAAGATAGAAAATCTTTTGTGAATATTGTCGCTTCTTCTAAATACTTTCGGTCTGTTGCAGAGGAGGGTGACCTAGCGAGCACTACCGAAGATGCCATACGGGGACAGCATCTGGGTAATCTCCCTGTACGTGTAATTGCTCGGGGCATTCAACAAGATTTGACTCAGTTCGGTATTAGTAAACGCGGAAATGATCAGATTGAACAAAGCTGGCAAATCGGACAGCGCGAGATGCTTAACATCTCTACAAACAGCAAATTAATTGTTGCCAAGAAAAGCGAGCATATGATCATCCATGATCAACCGGATCTTGTCATCCAAATCATCCGTGAACTCATCACCAACACCAGTCACTTTCAGTCAACCACGTCTAAAGCATACACAGATGATTAGGGACTTTATATGTTAAGGACAGCTTAAAAAAACAAAAGACGCCCGAGTTCCTTCTATATAAAGGAATCCGGGCGTCTTTGCTGCCTAACACTTATTATGCTTGATTGAGCTTAGGACAAAATGGGCTTGTTATTAGATGAAGCCTCTGTGACCTTGCCAAGTATCTGTCTCAGTACTTTAGCATTTTCCCCAATAAAACCGGAATCAAGCAGCACATCATGCGTTCCGATGACTTCGTATTCTTTGTATTGACCAAGTGTCGCCTGTTGCCATAACAATTTATCTAATGATGTATCTGGACCAATACTATCATCCTCTGCAATCAGAGCATGGATATTCGCATGAACTTCACCTGCGTTAATAAGCTCATCGCGGTAGGTGGAGTACACCAACATTTTGTCCATGACTCGCTCCCTGTCCACTGGATCGGCGAGGAATACTTTGTACTGGTCCCTAATGCTGTCCAGTACCGTCTCGACAATCTCTTCGAGCTCCTCTGGTGTCGATTCATCTTTGGACATCTTTCTCATAGCATCTACCATAATAATGTCGCTAACATGGTGACCTCGGCTTTCCATGGCTTTAGCTACCTCGAAGGCGAGATTTCCTCCAAGTGAGTATCCTAGGAATACATATGGGCCCTCTGCTTGAATATCCACAATGGCATCAATGTATCGATCCAGCATATCTTGACCCTGGTACCGATCGCCGATAAATTCCATTCCGTACACCTCGCAAAACCCTTCCAGCTCCTTGGCCATCTCATAGTACCCCAGAGAGTGGCCTACCCGTGGAGGGAAGCAAAACACTTTAAGTGTTCCTTTCCCTGGGAAACGGATAATTTCCATTTCTTGTTCATCCGCAGCAGTTGTTGCCTGCAGCTTGAAAATTTCATGCGCCATTTCTTCCACAGTCGGCAGATTAAACACGGCCTGGAGTGGGAGATGGACGCCCATACTGGACGAGATCCTTTGGATCAAGCCCAATACTTTCAGGGAATGGCCCCCAAGTTCGAAGAAATGATCCCTGATCCCGATTTCCTGTACGCCGAGCACCTCGGACCAAATCTGAGCGAGCTCTACTTCTGTCTGCGTACGCGGCGCGATATACTCCGCTGTGCTCCGCAGAAGGGTTTCCGGTGCCGGTAGCGCTTTGCGATCCAATTTGCCATTCGGATTCAGTGGCATTTGTGCCAACTGTACGAAAGCAGTCGGAATCATGTAGCTTGGCAGCTCGCTGGCCAGTGCCTCGCGTAGTACGCCCGCTGCAAGCCCCTCTTCGGCCACAAAGTATGCACAAAGTTGAGTACTTCCGGTGGAGTCAGCCAGTGCTAGAACAACCGCTTCCTGCACCGATGGCACCTTCAGAATTTGTGCTTCCACTTCTCCCAGCTCAATGCGGTAACCGCGGATTTTTACCTGGTGATCGATCCGCCCCAAGTACTCAATATTCCCGTCTGGCAGCCATCGGGCCAAATCGCCTGTTCGGTAAATCCGTTCTCCCGGTTTGTACGGATGAGGAATGAACTTCTCTGCCGTCAGTTCAGGCTGATTGAAGTACCCCCTTGCTACCCCTTCGCCTGCAATACACAGTTCTCCTGGTACACCTACTGGTGATACCTGAGAAGCGCTGTCCATCATCCATACTTGGACGTTAGCGTACGGTTTGCCGATCGGCACATGCGTTAGAGCCGCAGTCTCAAGGCTCGTTGTATACCGAGTCGCATATACGGCTGCTTCCGTAGGACCGTAGATGTTTTCCAGTACTGCGTAAGGAGATACTTTATAATACTCTTCCACAAGTTTGGCAGGCAGCGTCTCGCCGCAGGCAAACAGGTATTTCAGAGTAAGGAATCCTTGGGTGCCGCTTTCTTTCAAGTATTGAACGAGCACACTGAGCATCGACGGCACCAAATTGAGATGCGTGATACGGTTCGTATCCACGGCCTCTAGCAGTGCCATCGGGTCTTTGTCCACGCCTTGTGGCAGGATCACGAGAGTCCCCTGTCCAAAGAACCAGCAGAACAGCTCCGGCACGGAGAAGTCAAAGGTGAATGTCGTTTTGAGCAGGAAACGGTCGCCTGCCAACATCGGATATTCAGCTTCCAACTGACTCAGCGTATGGACGGCAGCGCGATGTTCAATCATTACACCTTTCGGCTTGCCGGTTGAACCTGACGTGTAAATGATATACGCCAGATGCTCCGGCCCCGCAATTGGCTCCAGTTTCGAGCTATCGGCATGATACGCCTGCGGATCATCAAGTGCCAGGATCGTGCCAGTGAACGGAAAACGATCTTGGAGATGGTTCTTCGTCAGCAGAAGCTTCGCTCCCGAATCCTCCAGCATGTGGCGAATACGATCTTCTGGGAACTCCGGATCAATCGGTACATAGGCCCCGCCAGCTTTTAGAATGGCATGAATACCAATGATCATCTCAAGCGAGCGCTCGACCATGATGCCGACTGGTTGGTCCGGTCTGACCCCTTGGGCACGCAGCGTACGTGCGAGACGGTTCGCCTGCTGATCGAGTTCTCCATAGGTAAGCTCCGTTTCACCGTAAATAAGTGCTGTACGATCCGGTGTGAGCGCTGCTTTTTCCTCAAATATACCGTGAAGGGTCTGCTCACGTGGATAAGGAGCTGCTGTATCGCCCCACACCTCTATAATCTGCGATTTCTCTTCTGGCGTGATCAACTCCAGCTCATCAATACGGATGGTAGGTTGAACAGCTACGCTTGTCAGAATTCTCGTCAAGTGTCCTTGAATGCGTTCCACGCTCTCCCGATCATAGACGCGGGCATTGTAACGGTACAACAACTCCAGATTACGGCCCGGCAGCACAATGAGGTTAAAATCATAATTCGTCTGTTCAAACATCTGAACATCCGTAATTCTGTATTCAGCCTCTTCGCTGGAAATTTTCTCTTCCAGATGCTCTTCTACCGGGTAATTTTCGAACACCATAATATGAGAAATCAAATCTTGCTTTTGTTCGCTCTGTGCCTGAATCTCATAGAGCGGATAGGAATCATAAGCATGTCCTGCCAAATATAATTCCTGCTGTCTTTTCATCACATGGGAGAACGAATCACTTCCCTCGGCCTGAACCCGAACCGGAACTGTATTGATAAAGAGACCGATCATACTTTCGATACCCGGAATCTCGGCAGGTCTCCCCGATACTACACTTCCGAAGACGATATCCTGGCTTCTATTGTAGCGCTGCAACACGATTCCCCAGGCTGCTTGCATCAATGTATTCATCGTCACCTGATGCTGTTTGGCCACCTGTTCCAGGCGATCGGTCAATTCCGCATCCAACGTGAATACTAGCTTCTCCGACACATAGGCTTCTGCTTTTGCTGATGGCTGTGTGATGGCTTGTGGCAGCTTCGTCTGCTGCTCGTAGCCTTCCAGGTACCCTCTCCAGTAAGAGGATGCCTCTTCCTCGCCTTGCTTCTCCAACCATTGAATATACTGGCTGTACGATACAGCTGCAGGAAGCTCAGGCTCCCTTTGCTCACGCAGAACCCCATACGTCTCAAACACTTCCTGGAGCACAAGCGGCATACACCAGCCATCCAAAATGATGTGATGAGAGCTCCACAGCAGATGGTAAGCCTCTTCTGCTGTACGTAGAATAGCAACACGCAGCAATGCTTCTTCAGCAAGATTAAAGCCTCTTGCTTTGTCCTGAGCAGTATAAGCTGCAAGACGCGCTTGAATTTCATCGGCTTCCAGCTCGTGCAGATCCTCGTATACGAAGTCACACGCTCTTTCTTTGAACACAATCTGAATAGGGAAATCGCCCCACCCGGCGTGGAAATTGGTTCTCAATATGGCATGCCGTTTCATCAGATATTTTAAGCTGCGTTTGAAATCCTCAGGATAGAATGCTCCCTGAATTTCAAATTTGGCCTGCTCAAAGTAGACTTCCGAATGAGGCTCCAGCAAGCTGTGGAACAACATTCCTTTTTGCATCGGCGTCAGTTTATACATATTTTCAATACTGCCGATATGCCGTGTCTGCTCTTCTATCTCCTCGATTTTTTCCAAGCTGATATCTTTGAGGAGTACATCGCTTGGTGTAAGTTCTGCTCTTTCCTTACTTACGCAATGTCCGATGACTTCGCTGAGACGGTTCTTCAGAATGCCAACAAACTTAGCCACGGACTCCCCGTGGAACTGATGACGGTTATAGCTGACCGAAAGTTGAAGCTGTCCTTCGGCAATCAGTCCATTAATGTTCAATGCCTGATGCTGCACCATCTGCTCACTGACCTCAGGTCCTACTGAGTAAGGCGATACTTCCATCATCCCTCCTGCAAGATCCTGGTCGAACTGTCCCAAGTAGTTGAAGGTAATCTCCGGTTCAGCCGAGAAGGAGGAGACGTCGGAACCGTCGCTTAAATATTTCAAAATACCATATCCGACACCTTTGTTCGGGATACGACGCAAGCCTTCCTTGACGTGCTTGATTCTGGCGCCGATCTCCAATTCCCCTCCCATCTCAAGGGCGACAGGGTATTGACTTGTAAACCAGCCTATTGTGCGAGTAATATCCAGTTCCGGCACAACAGGCTCCCGTCCATGTCCCTCCAGAAGGATGCCCACACGTTCGATTCCCGTCCACTCGTGAACAGCCATACCTAGAGCCGTCAGGAGCAGATCGTTGACCTCCGTATTGTAAGTGCGGTTCGCTTCTTTCAGGAACTGCTCCGTCTCTTCTGGTGACCATCTCACCGTGACAGCCTCACTGTCTTTGATGAGAAGAGCGCTGTCTACCTTGTCTTTGGGAAGAGGAACAAAGCCATCTCCCTCAACCTCTGCCCAATAGCTGCGCTCTTGTTCAGCCGCCAGACTGTTCGCAAATTGTGTGATTCCCTCAACCCATGCACGGTACGAATCCGTCTTCTGTGGAAGCTTGACCGCTTCTCCACGTGCTGCCTGCTCGTAGCCTTCCTGCAGGTCCTCAAAGAGAATACGCCAGGATACGCCATCCACAGCCAGATGATGAATAACGATCAACAGATGTTCGCCGTCCGCACAGCGGAACAGACCCAGTCTAAAGAGAGGTCCATCCTCCAGAGAGATGCTGCGCTGAATGGCTTCCGCACCCGCTTCTATTGCTGAAGCCGGGTCTGTCTCATCCCGCAGGTCGTGAATTCGGAGGCTATAGAGTTCACCCTCACCTACGCTCCGGTTCCAGGCCTCCAATCCCTGCTCTCCTTGGCGGAACACCAGTCGTAAAGCATCATGATGCTCTGCAATTTTCCGAACAACCTCGGCGAGCGCATCGGTATTGAAGCCATCCCGTCGGTACAACATGACCGACTGATTAAAGTGATGCAGATCCATCGACTGTTCATCGAAGAATCTGTGCTGAGCAGGTCCCAGTCTTACCGCTCCGTGTACCTCGCTTTGGTCCGCAATTCGGCTGACCACACTAACGCGCTGTGCCAGCTCTGCAATTGTCGGATAACCGAACAAATCCTTCATTTCAAGCTTATAGCCTGCTTGGAGAAGCCTTGAAGATACTTGGATGGATTTGATCGAGTCACCTCCAAGCTCAAAGAAATTATCATGTATGCCGACAAGCGGCACGCCGAGTACACCCTGCCAGATTGAAGCCAAAATGTTCTCCACATCCGTGCGCGGAGCGGTAAAGTCTGCTCCCGCCTTTATACCCGAGTTCGGTTCAGGCAGTGCCTTGCGATCCAGCTTACCATTCGGTGTCAGAGGCATCACGTCCAGTTGGACGAAGTAAGACGGAATCATATATGCAGGCAGTCCGGCAGACAGTTCGTCTCTCAGCTCGCTGACAGACATTTCGCGATTAGCTACGAAGTAAGCACACAGCGATTTCTGCCCATGAGCATCTGCCCATGCAACAACGAGAGCTTCCTCGACAAGTGGAATGTCCAGCAGCTTGGCCTCAATCTCACCAAGCTCAATACGATAGCCCCGTATTTTAACTTGGTGGTCAATGCGTCCAATGTACTCAATGTCTCCATTAGGAAGGCGACGAGCCAAATCCCCAGTGCGATACATATTTCCTTCCGAAGCGAACGGATTTCTAATGAATTTATCTGCGGTAAGCTCAGGACGGTTCAGATATCCACGGGCTACCCCGTCCCCGGCGATGTACATTTCGCCCTCCACGCCTAACGGTACGAGACGAAGCTGATCATCCAGAATATGGATGTATATATTGTCTGCTGGCAACCCAATCGGTACAGATTCACGCGTATCCTTCGCAGGATTGTACAGGTGAATCATGCAGCCGACGACCGTTTCGGTTGGTCCATATTCATTGTAGATTTTGATGTTGCTGCCAAAGAGATCTGTGATGGTTTTCGACAAATGTGTGGTCAGATTCTCTCCACCCACAATAAGCTGCTGAATGCGACTTTCTGCCGGGATGGTCATATCTTTAATCAGACTGAGATGAGTCGGCGTCAGCTTGAGAATGTCCACCGCATTTTCGCGCAAAATATGCTGTACAACCTCCGCTTTATCTATACCATCATAAATCCGCACTACTCCTCCGTTAATTAATGGAGTAAAGATCGATGTCATCGTCAAGTCAAAGGAAATGGATGAATACAACGGGAAATCCGTTGGTTTTCCAGCACAATAGACCTTATTGGCCCACCAGATGTAGTTCACGATCCCTTTGTGGTTAATCATGGTTCCCTTCGGATTTCCGGTTGTACCCGAGGTATAGATTAAGTACACCAGATCGTTTCCTCCAACAGGAATATTGGGATTATCCACCTCGGTTCCGTAAATGTGCGGGGAATCCAATTCCATAACCGTCCCCTCAAACGAGGCTAACTCCGTCAGGTGGCTCTGTGTGAGCAGAATTTTAGCGCCAGAATCCTTCAGAATATACTGAATCCGCTCCTGCGGATATTCAGGATCAATAGGTACATAGGCTCCACCCGCTTTGAGCACACCCATGATGGCGACAAGCAGCTCTACAGACCGATCTGCCAACAGACCTACCACTTGTTCACTCCGTAGTCCTTGGTCTATCAAGGTGGAAGCTAGTCTGTTCGCCTGCTCGTTCAGCTCCCGATACGTGATCTGAGTGTCCCCATTTACAGCCGCAATCTTATCCGGGGTACGGACAACCTGTTCTTCAAACAAGGTATGCAGACCCTGATCACTTGGATAGGTATGGGCCTTGCCGCCCCAGTCAAGCAGGTTCATCCGTTCCTCGGATGTTACAATCTCCAGTTCCTGTATCGTCGCCTGCGGACGAGCAGCCACCTGATCGAGCATCTGCAACAAGTGTCCTCCGATACGTGCAATGCTTTCTTGCTCGTAAACCGAAGCATTATAGCGAATGCAGACCTTGATATCTTCGCCTGGAATCACAACCAGGTTAAAGTCATAGTTGGTTTGTTCAAACATGGTGAAGTTGGCAACTTCGAGATTGTCCTCCGTTTGGTTACCCGATTGCTCCACCTGCTCGTCGAGCGGGTAATTTTCAAAGATCATAATATGAGAAATCAGGTCCTGCTTTTGGGTTGTTTTCCCCTGAATCTCATACAGTGGATAGGTGTCGTAGGCACGACCAGCCAATGACTGTGCCTGTGTACGTTTCATCACCTCGACAAAGGCTTCGTCCTTCGATGACTGTACACGGATAGGTACTGTATTGATGAACAGACCCACCATATTTTCGATCCCTGCAATCTCAGCGGGTCTACCCGACACAACGCCGCCGAAAACGACATCCGAGCTGGCATTATAACGTTGAAGAATCAGTCCCCAAGCTGTCTGCATGAGTGTATTGACGGTTACGTGATTGCGCTTCGCGACAACATCCATTTTACCTGTCAAAGATGCACCCAGATGGAGAACATGCTCTTTTAGAACATAGCCCGCTTCTTTTGCTTGAGATTTCGTTTTACCTTCCGGCAATACGGTGTTCCCGTCATAATCTTCAAGATATTGGCTCCAATATGTTGAAGCTTCTTGATCATCCTGTGCATCAAGCCACTCGATATAACGGCTATAGGGCTGAGCTGGCGGTAGGACAGGCTGTACTTGCTGTTTCTTGGCAGAATAATAATCGAACAGCTCCTGTGTAATGATCGGGATACACCAGCCATCCATGACAATATGGTGGAAGCTCCACAATACAAGACAGCTTTGATCCTTCTGCAAGACGGTCACCCGCATCAGCGGATCTTCTGACAAGCTGAACCCCTTAACCATATCTTCAGCAATATAAGCCTTGATTCGGTCTTCTTGTTCCTGCGTAGATGCGTCGCGCAAATCTACGTAGTGCAGAGGGATTAACCGTTGCTTAAAGACAACTTGCAGCGGTACATCAGCAATGTTGTTGTAAAATCCGGTACGTAGTATGGCATGTCGTTGCACCAAAGCCTGGAAGCTCTCGAAGAAGATATCTACATCGAAGCTACCACGCAGCTCAAACGTTGCCTGTTCGAAGTATGAAGAGGAGTCCGGCTCCAGCAGGCTGTGAAACAGCATTCCCTTCTGCATTGGCGTCAGCTTGTACACATCCTCAATCTCTCCGATGTGAGCCGTCTGCGCCGTGAGTCGATCAAGCTGCTCCAATGTTAATCCTTGGAACAGAACATCACTTGGTGTAAGCTGTGAACGCTCCTGAGCCACACAATGACGGATGACCTCACTAAGGCTTGACTGTAATAATTCAGCAAAATGACTCACCGTCTCTTTACGATACTGCCTGCTGCTGTACGTAATCGTCAGTGATAGCTGGCCTTCAGCAATCATGCCATTCACATCCAGAGCATATTGCTGTGGTGTGAGGTCGCTGAGCGCCTTACCAACTGAATGTGTGGATAGGCTAAGGGCATTACCCTCCAGATCCTGATCAAACTGCCCAAGATAATTGAAGGAAATTTCCGGCTCCACGCCAAATCCGACACTTTTCTCCGGTGCCATATACTTCAGAAGACCGTAGCCGATTCCTTTGTGCGGAACCTCTCGCAAATTCTCCTTGATGCGCTTGATTCGTGCAGATACTTCCTGTCCGCCTTGCAGGTTCAGCAGAACTGGATACTGGGTTGTGAACCAACCGACGGTACGGGTAATATCCAGGTCTGGTACGATCATTTCCCGTCCATGCCCTTCAAGATTGACCAAAATCTGCTCCATGCCTGTCCAGCGCTGAATGGCTGCACCCAGAGCAGTCAAGAGCAAGTCGTTCGTCTCCGTATGATACGCCCGGTTCGCTTGCCGCAACAGCAGGTCTGTTTCCTGCGCAGACCACGTTACCGTAACCGATTCAGTATCCCGAATGGTGCCGGGCTTCTGATCCTCATCCTTCGGCAGTGGGGCCAAAATCGCCTCCTCGATCAGCTGCCAGTATGCACTCTCCTTGTCCAGAGCAGGCCCTGCTGCATACTTCGTCGCTTGCTCAGACCATACAAGATACGAATCGGTCTTTTGTGGAAGGACGATTGCTTGTCCATTCAATGCCTGCTCGTACCCCGCTGCAATGTCCTCAAACAGGATGCGCCAGGATACGCCGTCAACCAAGAGGTGATGAATGACAATCAACAAATGATCGCCATCGTCACAATGGAACAGGCCTAGCTTGAACAGTGGGCCACCTTCCAAGTCAAAGCTTGCCTGAATGGCATCGGCTTGGGCCTGAACCGCAGCTGTCGGGTCTTCCGCCTGCCGCACATCGGCAATGTCCAATGTGTAGAGCTCGCCTTCGTCCGTTCCCCGATTCCAAGCTGCATACCCAGCTTCTGTAGACCGGAAAACCATACGCAGCGCATCATGATGGATCGCAATTTGGTCCATTGTCAACCGGAGTGCAGCTTCATCAAAGCCGTCTTTCCGATAGAGCATGACGGCATGATTATAATGGTGCGGCTCCGCTGTATGGCGTTCAAAGAACCAACGCTGAATTGGCATTAACTCTGCTGCACCTTTAATTTCGCCCTGTTCCGCTGTACGTCCGGCTGCCTGAAGATACGGGCTTAGCTCGGCAATTGTCGGATATTTGAAGAGATCCTTCATCTCTAATTTATATCCGGCTTGGAACAATCTCGAGGACACTTGGATCGCCTTGATGGAATCACCACCCAGATCAAAGAAATGATCATGGATGCCGACCTGCTGCGCTCCCAGCACACCTTGCCATACGGAAGCCAAAGCTTCCTCAGCCTTCGTCCTTGGCGGTTCATAAACCGCTCCAGTCTGCACATTGGTCTCCGGAGCCGGAAGCGCTTTGCGATCCAGCTTGCCATTTGGCGTCAAAGGCATCTGTTCCAATTGCATAAAGTAAGATGGAATCATATAAGTCGGCAGTTCGGCAGCCAAGGCTTTTCTCAACTCGCCTACCGTCAGCATCTGATCGGCAGTGAAATAGCCGACAAGCACTTTTTGTCCACTTCCATCCTCTCGGGCGAGCACAACGGCCTCCCTTACAGACGGAGCGTGGAGCAGCTTCGCTTCCACTTCGCCCAGCTCGATACGATAACCACGAATTTTTACCTGATGGTCAATCCGTCCCAAATACTCCATGCTGCCATCCGGCAACCAGCGTGCCAAGTCACCCGAGCGGTACATGCGCTCGCCCGCTTCAAACGGATGAGCGACAAACTTCTCTTCCGTCAATTCCGGTCGGTTCAGATAACCTCGCGCCAGACCTACGCCCGCCACATAGAGTTCACCTGGAATGCCAATCGGCTGTGGACGGCGTTGTTCATCCAAAATGTACGCTCGCAGCGTCGGAATCGTGGTGCCGATATTGCTGCGGCCCTGTTCAATTTCCAACTCTGTAATTTCCTTGTAGGTTACATGCACGGTCGTTTCGGTAATGCCGTACATGTTAATGAGCTGCACTTGCGGATACTTCGTTCTCCAGTCCTTGAGCAGGGCCGGGGCTAATGCCTCTCCACCGAAGATAATCATACGGAGGCTCAGTTCTGCCGCTTGATGACCGAGCTCTTCCTGTAGCAACTGGTAGAAGTACGTCGGTGTCTGGTTCAAAACGGTGACCTTCTGATCCTTAAGCAATTGCAAGAAACGATCTGGACTCTTCGCGGTAAGCGATGGAACGATGACCAACCGTCCTCCGTTCAGCAATGCTCCGTACATTTCCCATACAGAGAAGTCAAAACAGAATGAATGGAACAGTGTCCACGTATCCTGAGGACCAAAGTCAAACATATTTTTATCATTAAAGAGCAAGCGAACTACATTTTTATGCTCAATCAGTGTTCCCTTTGGCTTGCCTGTCGTACCCGATGTGTAGATAACGTAGGCAAGATGCTCCGGTCCGGCAGCAGGCTGCAGGTTTGAAACATCCTCCTTGTAGGAAGCCGTTTTGTCCAGACTTACGATATTCCCGGCGAAGGAGACACGTTGCTCCAGATGTGCTTGTGTCAGCAGTAGCTTGGCTCCCGAATCCTCAAGCATAAAGCGAATGCGGTCCTCTGGATATTCAGGGTCTACAGGGACATAGGCCCCGCCTGCCTTCAAGATGGCTAAAATTCCGACCACCATTTCAAGGGAACGATCCGCCATAATTCCAGCCAAACCGTCTGGTTGCAAACCACGTTCCCTAAGCGTTCGGGCAAGTCCATTGGCCCGTTCGTTCAGCTCGCTGTAGGACAGGGTTGCATCTTCACATACGACTGCCACTGCATTCGGAGTACGTGCGGCCTGTTCCTCGAACAGCGTATGGATCGTCTTGTCACGAGGATAATCTGCCTTGGCTTCGTCCGGCGCTTTCATCAGCCTTGATTTTTCCTGAGGTGTCACGATATCAAGGGATGACAACGGCAGTGCCGGATTGGCGATGGCTTCCCGAATAAGCTGTACAAAGTGGCCTGCCATCCGCTCAGCAGTCTCTTGCTTGTAGATCGCAGTCGCATACTCAAGCGTACAGTTCAATGCCCCGTCTGCTTCACTCACGGTCAGCGTGAGATCGAACTTGGCAGCCGGATGTACATTATCGTAAGGAGTGAAGCGCAATCCTTCTATTTCTTGTTCTCCCTGCTCGATATTTTGCAGGACAAACATGGTATCAAATAGTGGGTTACGGCTCAAATCACGCTGAAGCTCCAGCTTTTCTACCAGCTCCTCGAACGGGTAATCCTGGTTTTCATAGGCCCGCAGCGCTGTTTCCTTCACCTCCTGCAGATAAGCCTCGAAAGGCTTCTCTCCTTCTGGATAAGTACGAAGTGCCACTGTGCCGACGAACATACCGATGAGGCCTTCGAGTGTCGCATGAGATCTTCCTGCCACAGGTGAACCGACAATGACATCTTCCTGACCTGTGTACTTGTGCAAGAGCGCTGTATAGGCTGCCAGCAGTACCATGAACAGAGTGGAACCCGTTCGGGTAGCCAACTCCTGAAGTGAAGCACTCAGAGAAGAATCAATTTGGAAGTCGATTCGATCGCCCGCAAAGCTTCGCACCGCAGGACGAACTTCATCTCCTGGCAAATCCAGCACTGGCAAGCTTCCACGGAAAGCATCCAGCCAGTAAGCTTCCTGGGCCTTAAGACGCTCGCTTCCGAGCTGCTCTTGCTGCCATACAGCATAGTCTGTGTACTGGATCTGTAGCTCAGGAAATACGTCCTCCTCTTGGTAGAAGCGGAGAAACTCTTCTATGAGAATATTCATAGAAACCCCATCTGAGACAATATGGTGCATGTCAAACAATAGTAAATGGCGCTCATGTGCAATTCGAATAAGGCCGACCCGCAGCAATGGAGCTACACCTAAATCAAAAGGACGGACGAACTGCTGAAGGGTAGCTCCTGCCTCTTCCTCGCTCAACTCCGCATATTCCACAGTAAACGGAACATCCGTCAGGAGCTGCTGTACAGGTTCACCGTTCACAGTCACAAAACGAGTTCGCAGCGAACCATGACGATGAATTAGACGACGGAACGCCTGCTCTAGCCGTTCCCGATCCAAAGCTCCCTCAACGGTAAGGATACCCGGCATATTGTAGCTCAGCTCTCCACCTTCCAGCTGACTTAGAATAAACAGTCGTTTTTGGGCCGAGGACAATGGATAATGCTCTCTCGCTCCCGCTGTAGGAATTTCTTCGAAATTCAGCGGTGTATAGCCCTCAATGGCACGAGCCAATCCTTCAATAGTAGGAGACTCGAACACTGCTCTCAGACTAATCTCGCGATTCATTTCCTTGCGAATTCGTGAGACTAGCAGGGCTGCACGCAGTGAATGACCTCCAAAATGGAAGAAATTATCCTTCACTCCCGCGCTCTCTACACCCAGCACCTCTTGCCAGATTTCAGCTAATTGAATTTCCACAGGTGTCCTTGGAGCCTCAGATGAAGCCACTGCCCATCCACGCTCGCCCTGCAGCGCTTTTCGGTCGATTTTTCCGTTCGACGTCAAAGGCATGTCCTCCAGTTGTATGAAGCGGGAAGGAATCATATATCCAGGTAACATCTCCGACAGAACAGTCCGAAGTTCGGACACCTCAAGTTTCTGAGCGGCTACGAAGTAAGCGACTAGATCTTTGTAGCCGTCATCGCCCTCTACAGCCATGGCTACGACCTCCTGAACGGACGGCACTCTGAGCATTTGTGCTTCTACCTCGCCCAGCTCGACACGGTAACCGCGGATTTTGACTTGGTGATCTATTCGACCTAAGTACTCGATGATTCCATTCGGTAACCAGCGAACCAGGTCACCCGTCCGATACATGCGCTCTCCTGGAGCAAACGGATTGTCCACGAACTTCTCATCCATTAACTCAGGCCGATTATGATACCCCCGTGCTAACCCGATACTCGAAATGCATAGCTCTCCAGCTACACCGACAGGTTGCAATCTAAAATGGTCATCCAAGATGTACACACTGTGGTTAGCAATAGGTCGCCCAATAGATACAATATCCGTTGCTTCCTCACTGTCCGGGACAGACCAGATTGTGGTGCATACGGAGTCCTCTGTTGGGCCATAGCCATTAGAGTAACGTACATGCTTCCTCCACTCTTCGATCAACTCGACCGATGCGGCCGATCCAGCGGTTAGCAGGCACCGCAGTGTTGGCAAACGCTCTGGATCAAGGTGGATAGCGTAAGCGGGTGGCAAAGTCGCTACCGTAATCCCCTTATCGTTCATGAACTGCTCGAACAGGGCATGATCTAAAATATCTTGTGTAGAAGGGATGCACAGAACAGCCCCGTGGCTCAGCGCCGTTAAAATTTCCGAAACCGATGCATCAAACGACAGACTTGCAAACTGAACGATCCGATCCTGCGGTGTAACTTCGAAGTGTGTCCCGTATACGTCCGAAAGATTTGGTAGTCCCCGATGCTCGACTAATACGCCCTTAGGCTGACCCGTCGTACCTGAAGTGTAGATCACGTAGGCCAGATCATCCGGGCCAGCAGTAGCCTCCAAATTCGAGGTGTCGGCATCATAGGTCGATGATTCATCCAGCAGCAAAACATTTTCCGTCCATCCGAGATGCTCCAAGAGATGGGCCTGTGTAAGGATCAGCTTCGCCCCGGAATCTTCAAGCATGTAACTGATTCGTTCTTTCGGATACTCTGGATCGATTGGAACATAGGCACCCCCGGCTTTCATAATGCCGTAGATCCCAACGATCATTTCGAGCGACCGTTCAGCAATCAGTCCCACCAGATCTCCCGTCTTGATTCCCTGAGTACGGAGCCTTCTCGCCAGTCCGTTGGCTTTTGCATTGAGCTCGGCATAGGTCAGACTCTCGTCCTCGAACCAAAGGGCAGTCGCATCCGGCGTTCGTCCCGCCTGTTCCTCCAACAGCCCGTGGAACGTGTTACAGTGCTCGTAAATGCCTTTTGTATTTCCCCATACGTTCAGAATCTGTTCTCTCTCCTGCGGCGTGACTAATTCTAGTGCATCCACGGAAATGGCAGGGTTCTCTACAATTTGTTCCATGAGGTGAACCAGATGGCCCTTGATTTGCTCAATTGTCACTGGGTCATAAACAAGTGCATTGTACTGGAACAGCAATCTCATTTCTTCGCCAGGGAGGACAATTAAATTAAAATCATAATTCGTTTGCTCAAGAAGCTCCGCTTCCTCAATCTCAAAGGCAGCCTCGCCACCACCCAGACGCTCTACCTCCTCTTCCACAGGATAGTTTTCAAACACCATAATATGGGAGATTAGATCCTGCTTCTGATCCGTCTGAGCCTGAATCTCAAACAGCGGGTAGGTGTCATACATATGAGAAGCCATATATTGTTCCTGCTGCTGCTTCATCAGAACTGTGAAGGGGAGATTCTCCTCTGTCTTCACACGAACGGGAATCGTATTGATGAACAAACCGATCATCCGATCAATGCCCGGAATTTCTGCTGGTCTGCCTGATACTACACTTCCGTACACGACATCTCGGCTACCGTTATAGCGTTGAAGCGCAATGCCCCAGAGGGACTGCAGCAATATATTCATCGTGACATGAGCATCCCTGGCCACCTTTTCAAGGCACCCAGTCAATTCCCTGCTGAGAGGATAATTCAGCTTTTCTGCTATATAGCCTTCTCCCTTATTTGCTCCACCGACTTGAGGTAAAAGCGTCTGCTGCTCGTAACCGGCCAGATATCGGCTCCAATAGTTGGACGCAGCTGCTTCATCCTGCTGTTCGAGCCATTCGATATATCGACTGTACGGATGAACCTCTGCCAACTGCGGCTCTCTTCCTTCCAGGAGGGCAAAATAGTGTTCAAATACCTCCTGCGTAATTAACGGAACACACCACCCATCCATGACGATGTGGTGAAAGCTCCATAAGAGACGGAAGCTCTCTTCATCTGTTTGTAAAATGGATACACGGAGAAGCTCGTCTTCAGCTAGGTTGAAGCCCAGTGCTTTGTCCTTAGCACCAAATGTCTTCAGGTAAGCTTCGCGCTGCGATGCATTCATCTCCCGCAGGTCTTCGTACACCAATTTAGCGCCTCTGTGCCGAAATACAACCTGCAAAGGCTCGCTGCCCCATCCGCTGTAAAAGTTCGTGCGCAGGATAGCATGACGCTCCACTACTGCATCCAGACTGTGCCCGAAGGCGGTCGGATCAAAGCTACCCTTAAAGTCAAAGGCGGCCTGCTCAAAATAAGCACCTGTATGCGGCTCAAACATATCATGGAACAGCATGCCCTTCTGCATTGGCGTCAGACTATATACATTCTCAATATCGCCAATGTGACTCGTCTGCTTAGAAAGCTCCTCCAGATCGGCAATGCTCAGACCCTTCGCAAGCACGTCGCTTGGTGTCAATACGGTTTTTTCTTGGGTTACGCAATGCTGGAGAAGTTCCCGCAGGCTTTCTTCAATATATCCAGCGAGCTGTTCCATCGTAGATGACTTATACTGTTTTCCGTTATAAGTAATCGTCAGAGTCAGGGCTCCGTCCGTCACCATGCCATTGATATCTAGCGTATAGGCCGGTTCCTCCAACAAGCTTTGCGCGCTTCCGGTCGGATAAGGAGAAATCTGCAACGAGCTTCCTTGCAAATCCTGATCAAATTGCCCCAGATAGTTAAAAGAAATCTCAGGCTGCAAGCTGAAGCTGCCTTCATCCAACTGACTTGCCATCGTTTTGAGCAACCCGTAGCCAATACCTTTGTTCGGAATTCGGCGCAGCCCTTCTTTCACAGACTTGATCAATGAGGCCACTTCCGAGTTATTCCCCAAGTCTAAAATCACCGGATATTGACTTGTAAACCACCCTACGGTACGGGTGATGTCGATATTCGGTATAATCGGCTCACGACCGTGTCCTTCCAGATTCACAGCAACCTTTCCGATGCCAGACCATTTGGATACCGCCATGCCCAGAGCAGTCAATAGCAGATCATTCGTCTCTGTTTGATAAGCACGATGGGCTTTTCTCAACAATTGGTCGGTTTCTTCTAGAGTCCATTGTGCTGTTACTACTTTGCTATCCTGTACAAGAAGGCTTTCCACAGCCTCATCCTTCGGCAACTGTTCGAGTGGCTGATCCTCCAGCTCTCTCCAATACGCCCGATGAGTCTCCATTTCTGGACCTTCCGAATAACGAGCAAGGGCGTCTCCCCAATCACGGAAGGAATCCGTCTTCTGCGGGAATGTCAGCGCTTGTCCTTGAATCACCTGCTCATAACCTGCTGCAATATCCTCGAACAAAATCCGCCAGGATACTCCGTCCACCACCAAATGGTGGATCACGATTAGAAGGTGGTCTCCATCATGACAATGGAAAAGTCCTAACTTCAGCAGCGGACCTTCTGCCAGATTGATACTGCGCTGAATGTCATCCGACAGCGATGTAATGGCTACAGTCGGATCGGATTCATTCCGTAAATCAGCAGTGAACAGGCTATACAGCTCTCCTTCTTCAAGATCACGATTCCAAGCTTCGTAGCCATGCTCTGTCTGACGGAAAACCATGCGAAGGGCGTCATGATGCTCAGCGAGTTTTCTTAGCACCTGATGCAAGGCCTTTTCCTCAAATCCCTGTTCACGATACAGCATAACCGCTTGATTGAAGTGATGAGGCTCTGCCTGCTTCCGTCCAAAAAACCACTGTTGGACTGGAGTCAAGCGAGTTGTTCCACGCACAACTCCCTGTTCAGCCATATGCACAGCCGTTTGAATTTCAGCGCCTAGCTCGGCAATGGTTGGCGATTTGAACAGCTGCTTCATCTCTAACCGATAGCCGGCCTGCAGTAACCGTGACGACACCTGAATAGCTTTTATGGAGTCTCCGCCCAATTCAAAGAAATTGTCATGGATACCCACCTGTTCGGCACCCAGTACCCCTTGCCAGACAGATGCCAAAGCTTCCTCAGCCGGTGTACGAGGAGCTGTATACTTCCGTCCTGTATACGCGCCTACTTGAGGAGCCGGCAGAGACCTGCGGTCCACTTTTCCGTTTGACGTTAATGGCATACGATCCATCTGGATAAAGTAGGATGGAATCATATAGCCTGGAAGTACCTGCGATAGGGAAAGACGTACTTCGCCTGCCGTGAGCGTACGATCCGCCACATAATAAGCGCAAAGCTGCTTCTCGCCAAGCTCATCCGCGCGAACGACCACTACGGCGTCGATTACTGACTCCACCTTGGCCAGTTGGGCCTCGATTTCAGGGAGTTCGATGCGGTAACCACGTATTTTGACCTGCTCATCAATTCTTCCTTTAAACTCCAAATTCCCATCTGGAAGCCAGCGTACCAAATCCCCAGTTCTGTAGCAGGGTTCTCCGTCCTTCACAGGACTAGGAACAAATTTCTCTGCTGTGAGATCAGGACGATTGAGATATCCGCGCGCTACACCTTCACCGCCGACAATGAGTTCACCCCAAGCACCAATAGGCTGTAATTGCAGCGATCCATTGACCACATAAGCGGTCGAATTACTAATTGGGCGACCAATCGGCACACCCCCTTCGGCACGACCTGAAATCTTGTAAGTGGTGGAGAAGGTCGTATTCTCTGTCGGACCATAGCAATTGATAGGGACAAGATCAGGATTAGCCTCGATTACACGATTCATATGAGATAGAGACAGTACATCACCGCCGACTAGCAATGCTTTTAGCCCTCTGAACAGGTACTCATCCTGCAGGGAAAGCTGATTGAAAAGCGGTGAAGTGAGCCACATTGTTGTAATCCCGTACTTGGTAATGGCCGCTTTGAGCCTATCGGCAATCAGGATATCGTCGTTCTCCACGAAATAGAGCTGCCCACCGTTGAGCAACGCCCCCCATATTTCGAATGTAGAAGCATCAAAGGCCACGGCTCCTGTTTGCAAAATTCGTGTGGATTCATTCAGCTCCACATAGTTGGTCTCTTTGACCAGACGGACCACGTTCCGGTGTTCAACCATAACGCCCTTCGGTCTACCCGTCGTACCCGATGTATAGATGACATAAGCAAGCCCCTGCGATCCCTGAGCAGTCTCCGGCTGGGCAGGTTCAGCTGCATAGGCCTCTTCACTACTAAGATCGACAATCGGTATACCGTAGTCTACACTTATAAGCTCGCCCTTTTGCACCAATAATAGCTTGGCGTCGGAATCATTAAGCATATAACGAACCCGATCTTCCGGGTAATCAGGATCAATCGGCACATAGGCTCCACCCGCTTGAAGCACCGCAAGCATACCAATGACCATCTCGATGCTTCGTCCGCCCATCACGGCCACAGGCTGCTCCCTCAACGTTCCCAAACGACGCAGTGTTTGGGCCAGTCGGCTCGCCTTGTCTTGCAATTCAAGGTACGTTAGCTGGACATCGCCGAATACAAGCGCCGTCTGCTCTGGTGTACGCTTGACTTGTTCTACGAACAGCTCATGAATGGTCTTGTCCCTTGGATAAGGAGCCGATGTCGCGTTAAATACTTCAACGATCTGTACTTTCTCCTCCGGTGTGATCATTTCTATCTTGGCCAGTTGCAACTGAGGATTGGCCGAGACTGCATGCAGAACCCGGAGCAAGTGCGTTGCAAGTCGCTCTACGGTTTCACGCCGATATAAAGCCGTACTATACTCGAGGCCAAAGGCTAATTTTGACCCCTTCTCCTCTACATTGAGGGACAGATCAAATTTGGCTGTGACGGTGTCCATCAAGTAAGGAGTAAAGTGCACTCCGTCCATATCTTGCTCTTCCTGCTCGGTATTTTGTAATACCAATAGGGTGTCAAAGAGCGGATTGCGGCTGACATCACGTCCTACGCCCAGCTTTTCTACCAATTTTTCAAAAGGGTAATCCTGATGCTCAAACGCCTTGAGCGCCGTTTCCTTGATTTCAAGAAGATAATCCTGAAAGGTTTTATCTCCTGTCGGGTAACTGCGCAAGGCCAGTGTGTTGACAAACATCCCGATGATGCCCTCAAGCTCAGCCTGCGGTCTTCCGGCTACTGGAGAACCTACGACGATGTCCTCCTGTCCTGTATATTTGTGCAGTAGTACCGAATAAGCGGCCAGCAATACCATATACAGTGTAGTACCTGTACGGGATGCAAGCTCTTGTATCGCCTTATTTCCAGACTCATCCAATGTAAAATCAATTCGGCTACCCTCGAAGCTCCGAACTGAAGGTCGTTGGAAGTCTGTAGGCAAATCCAATACCGGCAACTCTCCTTCAAAGGATTGCAGCCAATATTTCTCAAGATCTTGCCATTGGTTCTCTGACTGTTCCCGTTGCCATACGGCATAATCCTTGTACTGGATGTGCAGCTCTGGTAGCTGTTCTCCTTGATACAAATGAGTAAGTTCCTCTATCAGTATTTGAATAGAAACCCCATCTGAAATGATGTGATGCATATCAAACAGCAACAGATGACGCTCCTCCTGGAGCTTCACCAAGCTAACACGCAGTAATGGAGCCTGGCTCAGATCAAAGGCACGAATAAAGTTGTGAATGAGCGTATCCGTCTCCTCCACCAAAGCCTCTGTGTAGTTCAACGCAAACGGCACATTCCTATGCACACGCTGAACAAGCTCTCCATCCTGCATATAAAAGCCGGTTCTCAGGGATTCATGACGCTGGATCAGTGCCTGGAACGCAGACTCCAGCCGCGTGCGATCTAACGGTCCATCCACTGTGAAGACCCCTGGCATATTGTAGCTGAGCTCTCCCCCGTCCATCTGTCTCAGCACGTATAACCGCTTTTGCGCTGAGGACACTGGATAAGCTTCGCTTTCCGTTGCCTGTGGGATGGATTCGTACATGGTCGGAATGTGTTTCTTCACAAGTTGCGCCAAGGATTCGACCGTAGGTGACTGAAACACCTCACGCAGCGAAATGCTACATCCCAACTCTTTGTGAATCCGTGAAACGAGCACTGTTGCCCGCAAAGAGTGACCACCAATTTCAAAGAAATTATCTCTGACACCGACACGAGCAACGCCCAAGATATCCTGCCAGATGAGTACCATCTGAGCTTCCACAGCAGTTCTCGGAGCCAAATAAGCCTCGCCGGATTGTACGCTGCTTTCAGGAGCCGGCAACGCACGGCGATCCAGTTTGCCATTTGGTGTAAGCGGCATTTGCTCCAGCCGGACAAAATAAGAAGGAATCATGTAAGCGGGGAGTTCCGCCGCCAGCTGAGTCCGCAATTCCCCCGGCGAAAGATCACTGGAGGCTACATAGTAGGCGCACAGCAATTTTTGGCCTTGTTCGTCTTCCCGTGCGAGGACAATCGTTTCTCGTACGCTTGGAGCCTTGAGAATTTGGGCTTCTACCTCGCCAAGCTCAATTCGGTAGCCGCGAATTTTGACCTGATGGTCGATCCGCCCCAAATATTCAATATTGCCATCAGGCAACCAACGAGCAAGATCCCCAGTTCGGTACAGCCGCTCTCCCGCCCGATACGGATGCTCAACGAATTTCTCAGACGTCAAATCCGGCCGATTCAAATACCCACGGGCAAGACCGTCCCCCGCAATGTATAACTCTCCTGGAACCCCAACAGGTTGAAGGCGTCTTTGCTCATCGAGAATGTAAGCGCTAAGTGTGGGGATCGTTCTGCCAATATTGCTTTTCCCCGCTTCAATCTCATGTTCCGTGATTTCCTTATAGGTGACATGAACTGTTGTTTCCGTAATTCCGTACATATTAATCAGCTGCACATCAGGATACTTGACCCGCCAGTTCCTCAGAAGAGATGGACTTAAAGCCTCTCCACCAAAAATGATTTTTCTAAGGCCAAGCTCTGTCGAAGAGTGCGTTAACTCTTCCTGTAGCACCTGATAAAAATACGTCGGCGTCTGATTTAAGATGGTGACTTGGTTGTCTTTCAACAACTCCAGGAAAGCTGCTGGGCTCTTGGCTGTGAGAGATGGAACAATCACCAATTTCCCTCCGTAAAGAAGCGCTCCGTACATCTCCCAAACGGAGAAATCGAAGCAGAACGAATGGAACAGCGTCCACGTATCCTGAGAGTTGAAGTCAAATAAATTTTTATCGTTAAAGAGCAGTCGAACTACGTTTTTGTGTTCAATCAGCGTGCCCTTCGGCTTGCCGGTCGTACCCGACGTGTAGATAACATAGGCCAGATGGCTTGGTCCCGAAATACTCTCCAGATTGGAAGCATCTCCTGTATACGCTGCAGCTTCGTCCAGACTCACAAGCTTTCCGTCAAAAGTGGTGCTCTCCCATAGATGACTTTGGGTGAGCAACAGACGGACACCTGAATCCTCCAGCATATAATGGATACGTTCTTCGGGATAATCGGGGTCAATCGGTACATAGGCACCACCTGCTTTCAAAATGGCCAACATCCCGATGACCATCTCCAAGGAACGGTCAGCCATAATCCCTACGAGCGTATCTGCTCCTACTCCCTCGGAGCGCAAATATCTCGCAAGCTGGTTAGCCTGCTCGTTTAGAGCTTGGTATGTAATGCTCTGCTCGTCCATCTGAACGGCTACGTTATCTGGCGTGCGCTCGGCTTGTTCCTCGAATAAGCCATGGATGGTCTTCTCACGTGGATAATCGACTGCGGCGCCTTCCGAAAGAGCCAAAATGGACTGCTCTTCTGGTTCACCCAATAAGTTTACCTCTGCAATAGAAAGCTGAGGTGAATGAATGATCTGCTCGGCGATCGTAAGCAACTGGGAAACCATGTCCTTAACTTCACTGCGTTCAAACAGCTCTGTCCGATAATCGACATCCAGTACCAGTTCGCCTTCATCCAGGATCTCTACAATATGAAGCACGAAATCGTTCACTTCATCCCCGCAGAAATCATAATCTGTCAAAATACGCACATCATCCAAATCAACCCAATTGATAAGACGATATTCCATTGAAACGCCAAAAAGCCGCTGAATATCCTTGTTCCCATGCATTTCTCTAAGATCCTGAATTAACTGATTGTATGGATATTTCTGATGCCGCAGGACTGACATCTGATCTCTGGCTACATCCTGCAGGAAGCTCAATACATCTATATCCTTTTTGACGTATGTTCTGGCAGCAGCGGTGCTGACGAACATACCTATCTTTTGCTTCTCTTTTTTGTTCCCCCGGTTAGCGAACGAAGTTCCAATCACCACATCCGGCTGATTCGTCATTTTGTGTATGTAGATATACATCGCACCCATGAAGAACTGGAACAAAGAAATCCTATTCTGTTGGCAAAATGCTTGCAGGTCGTGATATAGCACTTCTGGTACGGTAAAATGCTCCCGAACAGCGTGGGTGCTTAAAGATAACGGATTATATGACTTCCAACCCGTAAGCTCAGGCAAATCGGAAAATTTATCCAGCCAGTAAGCCTTATCCTTTTGGTATCTGTCAGAAAGTTCGTATGCATTCTCATCTGCAATATATTGAATATACGAGCAATCGTCGCCCAGCTCCGGTTCATTTCCTTGAATTAACTCCATGTAAAATGCTGTCAGCTGATTGCCATAGACCACCATTGATATTCCGTCAGAAATAATATGGTGCATCTTGATATTAATCCAATACTCTTCCTCGCTAATCTTCACAATTAAAAACTGGAAGAGCTCAGAATCCAGCAGGGGCAAGGGTTTTCTTTTGTGTTGCTCAAGTAAGGCTTCCACCTCAGATACACTTTCATAGTGACTAAGATCCAGGCACTCCAACTGTCTCTCTTCATAAGGAACGACGTACTGCTGAGGCACTCCATCCACTGAGGTAATACGGATGCGGAACGCATCATACTGTTTGATAATCAAATTAATGGACTGCATAAAGGCAGCAATATTGATATGCCCCTTCATCTTAGCTGTACCGGAAAGCTGTGACACTGACGTATCTGGGTAGAGTAATTCGGTATACCATATACGCTTCTGCGCATTTGTTAAATCATATAACTGCATGTCATTCATCTCATTCACTCCTATTCCATGATGTGAATATCCTCCCGCTGCACCTGGCAGTCAGGAGGACAAAAGGACAGTTTAACGTGCGCTTCCACCCCGTCATTGATCCAGTGAAACAATTTCTTCCGCCTCAACCACCAATCGGTCCCCTACGGAAGCCCGACCGCTTCCGAGAATATAGCCCCGCCGACGCTTGATCACTTCAAAATAGAGATCAATTCGGTCTCCAGGCTTGGCCAAGCTGTGGAATCGAATTCCATTGAGGTTAGTCAGGTATGAAATGCCTTTTTTATCAATCGCAGCGAATGCCGCTAATTGTGCAAGCGACTCCACAATCAACATAGGAGGCATGTATGGGTTAGTGTCAGTAATGAACCACTCACTCCAGGTGACAAGCTTGTATCCCTTCGCCCATTGCGACGTTTCGTACCCGGTCACGCCATCTAACAGAAGAAATGGGTACCGGTGCGGAAGCACATCCGGGATATGGATTAGCTCTTCGCTCACAGGCTTATTCCCCTTCCCACTTGCGAACAGCAAGGCAGACGTTGTGCCCTCCGAAACCAAATGAATTGCTAATCGCCGCGCGGACCTCGCGTTCCTGATATACATGCGGCACAAAATTCAATTCAGGAGCCTCAGGATTGTCGCAATTGAGTGTCGGTGGTACTTTGCTGTGAATCATACTCTGCACAGTCGCAATTAACTCGACTGCCCCTGCACCGCCCATTAAATGACCAGTCATGGATTTAATAGACGATATCGCCAAACGGGGGGCATGCTCCCCGAATACTTTTTGAATAGCATTAATCTCCATACGATCATTAAATGGCGTACTCGTACCGTGGGCATTGACGTAGTCGATTTCCTGCGGTGTTAAGCCGCCATCCTGCAGTGCGATATTGATCGCTTCTGCCGGTCCGGAGCCAGAGGGATCTGGAGCCGTGATATGATACGCATCAGTTGTGCATCCGTAACCCACAACTTCGGCCAGAATGGTGGCTCCGCGGTTCAAAGCATACTCCAATTCCTCCAGCACCAAGACTCCTGCTCCTCCACCGATGACGAATCCATCGCGATCCACATCAAACGGACGACTAGCCTTCTGCGGCTCTTCATTACGTCTGGAGAGAGCATGGATATTCGCAAAAGATGCCAGATCAAGCTGACTAAAATTGGCTTCTGCTCCACCGGCAACCACGACATCAGCCGTGCCGTACTGGATCGTACGTAATGCCTCACCAATGGCATTACTTCCTGTGGCACAAGCCGTAACCACAGCAAAAGAAGGCCCCTTGGCTCCAATAGCAATGGAGATTTCACCAGGTGCTGAATTAATCATCATCGAGGAAACAAAATAAGGAGAAACTCTTTTGGGACCAAGCTTTGTTAATTTCCCAAAGTTCTCCTCTATAACGTCGAGGCCGCCTGCTCCAGAGCCGACAATAACTCCCACGCGACTTGCATTCCGCTCATCAATCACTAATTTTGATTGCTCCACTGCCTGCCGGGCAGCCGCCAAAGCAAACTGAGTGAACTGTGCGACTTTATTAGCTTCCTTCTTGCTCATATATTGCAATGGGTCAAAGCCCGTAACCTGTGCACCGATCTTTGTCGGAATGTCCGCTGTATCGAAAGCAGTGACAGGTCCGATTCCACTTTTTCCTTCCAACAGTGAATTCCAGAAATCCGTAAGATTAAGCCCGACCGGCGTTACGACTCCCTGTCCAGTCACTACAACACGTCTTCTCACTGTATCCACGTCCTTCATTGAAATTAATTCTTAGAAGCCTGTTGCTCGTAGAGAGGAAAGTCGCCATACACATGACTGATTTTTTCATGCACATCCGCAAGATCAGCATATACCTCGACGACCACAAGCTTGTTCTCCTGATACTTTTGCCAAGCAAGCTGAAGCTGTTCGCGTGCCTCTCCCTTACTCCGAATTGCAAGGCTTTCCACAAACTCGTACTGAGGAATTTGAATTCCTGTCTTGGCCGCCTCAGAAACAAACGGGAGGGACTGCCCTGTGAGATGCTTATAATTCATCTGATTCTGTAACCAACCATACCCACCATTATTGAGTACGAGATAGATTAACGGTATTTGATACTCCACCGCCGTCATAAAATCCGAACTGAAGAGATTGAACGCACCGTCACCTACAAGTGCTACTACTGGACGTTGTGTTGCCACGCTTGCTCCCAGAGCAGCAGCCGCACCGAATCCAAGACTCGTTTGATCACTAGGAACAATCGAAAGAGAGCCTTGGGCAAAGCGAAAATATGGATAAAAATAGGACCACATATCCTGCAATCCATTCTCTTGAAGAAGCACCAGATTTTCAGGGAACTCCGTCTGAATCATGTCCAACAGCTCAGGAACGTGGATTCCAGGGGTCTTTCTCAGCTCTTCCAAATAAATAGCCCTGTGAGAAAAAGCCTCCTGTTTACAGCTCCTAATCGTTTCAAGCCACACTCCATCAGGCTCCTGGCCGCGCCGTTCAAGCCACTGCTCCACCGCTGCATATCCATCACCAAGCACCTTGATACCCCTGTACTCGTGTGCAAAATCCTCCAGATTTACATTGACTTGAATCAAAGGTGTATCCTGTAGCAAAATATCCCACTCAAAAGTAGCCGTTTCTTCCAATCGACTGCCCAGTGTGATTACCACATCAGATTCCTTCCAGATTTGTCTTAGACTAAGATCTGTATAGAGTCCCGCAACACCACAGAAGAGTTCGTGGTCTTCATCAACTACACCCCGTCCCGAGGCGGTTGCGAACAAGGCCGCTCCATGTTGGTTAGCGAACCGCTCAATCACATCACCTGTACCTGACTTCATTCCGCCTCCGACTAGAATGAGTGGCCTGCGGGCGTTCTCAATAATTCCCCACGATGCATCCAACTCCCGGCGAGACGGAGAGCACGACAGCTTTTCTGGTGGGGTAAACTGAAACCCTGTTGGCACAGGCTGGTCCATCAGGTTTTCAGGGAGTTCGATATAGACAGGACCTGGTGCTCCATTGATAGCCAAAAAGGCAGCCCGCTCCATCGCCCATACAAGCCGATCCACATGCTCGACACGATAAGCCCATTTTACGAGCGGCTTCACGAGTGAGATTTGATCCGCTTCCTGAAAGGATCGGGTACCCAGCTTGTCTCCACCAGTGCCAAGCGCCAGAAGCAGAAGCGGAGCGCCCAGGTTTTTGGCTTCCAGCAGCCCTGTGAGTGTATTACTGAGCGCAGGGCCTTTCCCCACAACACACACGGACATCTGGTTGGTGGTGAGCGCATAACCTGCTGCCATGAACACAGCATTACGTTGATCTTTGCACAGGATAAAATCCATACCGGATGAGGGGAGTGACGATACGATTTTGAGATCATCACTTGGTAATCCAAAGAGATGCTGAACCCCAGCCGATTTTAAGTAGCCAATGATGGCATCCCAGGGAAAGAAGCTCGCAGTCATACCAAACTCCTCTTTTCCGACAAATATTCTGCGACAATTTCTGAAATCAAGATCGGCTTCGAAATGAGCTTGAAATCGTAAAAAATATAGTTCGACATCGTGCCGTAGCCACCAAAAGGCTTATTACCTTGATCCACATCCTCAAGCGTCTGATTAATGGTCAGCGTGTGCTTCTTTCGCAGAACGTCAGTCAGGTGCTCCGATCCGTATAAGCTGCAACCCATTGCACGTTCACTGAAATAACTGGAGGAAATACGCTTGATCAATTGCTCGTCGTCTTGGTAGCTAACTACATTGAAGACTGGCGAAAAATACTCAATAATCTCCAGATTCTGATCCAATTCACTATATACAACCGTTGGCTCCATCTTTTTTGTACGGAAATCAATGCCGCCGCCGTAAATAATAAACTTATCGTTCGTGTTGAAATATTCGGAAACCGAATATAGCGTGTCTTTATAGAATATAGGGGTATAGTTTGCGTTCGGATCATCGTTGGCACCAAACACGAGTTGGTCAAGCTGTTGAATCAGCAGATCTTTGAAATGCTCACTCACATCTTGATGTACCAGAATGATGTCGGGGCCTAGGCAGTCTTGTCCAGAGTTGAACAATCTCATTCGGATCACATCGGTAACCGCCAGCTCCAGATCTGCATCAGGTCCGATGATGAAAGGATTCAGTCCTTGTCCGTAAAAAATGTAGAGCTGATCTTTTCGAATCTGTTTTTTGATCTTCTCTGCATTGGTATAGCTTCCGGTGAACACCACAATATCAGCTGGCATCACGGAATTCTCCATGAACACCTTCTGGCTAACTTTACGAATATAGATGGGTAATCCATGCACAGCCTGAAGCTTTTCATGCAGCATGTTGACGTACTCGTTTACGTGAGAAGAAGGGCGAAAGTCTATATTTTCAACGTACAGGGACGGAATCAAGAGGTATAATGCATAGGAGTACAAAATGACGTTGGAAGGCATAAATACAGCCATAGATCGTTGCCAGCTTGGCTGATAGGTCTGCACTTCTTGCAGAGCACCTTGAAGTGTGAGGATCGTGGAGTCAATTTCTGCATTGGCAGCCCGATAGGATGAAAATTGTGTGAGAATATCCATCACTTCCTGCCGATTTTCAATCAAATAATTGAGGCATTTCAGAATAGATTCATGCCTTTTCAGAAACAGTGTGTTTTCTGCCAGTTCTGGATTTATACTCATGGCACATTCTCCCTTTCCTGTATGCAGTTTTGGTATATATCTTGTTATGCTTTGCGAGAAGCAGCTTTCTCTAGAGCAACACGCTCCATCTCCAGACGATCCACTTTTCCATTGCGATTTAAAGGAAAATGATCGAGCGGAAGCAAAAGATCGGGAAACATGTATGAAGGGAGTACCTGACTCATCTCTTTGCGGAGCACAGGCACGACCTGTGAGGAATCACTTTCGATGAATGCGACAAGCAATGTCCCTTTAGCCTCATCCTCCAAGGTAATCACGCAGGATCGGTAGCCTAGCGAACCAATTCGGTCCTCGATATAGACTGGAGAGACCATATAGCCCATCCGGTTGACCGTCTTACCGCTGCGACCAATGACATACAGCATTCCGTCATCCAGATAGCCCAGGTCCCCCGTCTTGAACCAGCCGTCCTGTAGAACGGATTGCGTCAGGTCTGGACGATTTAGATAACCTTCCATGCATCCAGCACTGCGTATCCACACTTCGCCTACGATACCGTCCGCCTGCTGGTTGCCTGTAGAATCTAGTATTTTCAGATCCACACCAGGTAATGGTAGGCCACAACCCTTCGGACACTCTAGCGTCCCCAGCGTAACGTTGCCCAGTTCAGAAAGGCCGTAACCATTCAGCAGGGGCTGTCCAAATATGTTGTTAAATTTCTCTTCAAGGTCCTGGGTAAGTGGGGAACCGCCTACGCACCACATGCGCACCGGAGCTTCCTTGACCATTTCCAGTTGTTCGGGTTTTCGGTTTAGCATACGCAACAAGGTGTAAAAAGCAGAGGGGTTAGCGTCTACGACCGTCGCCCGGTCTTTCGTAATACTTGCAATGACGCTCCAGAGGTTTTTTGGATTGCAGATGATGAGAGAACATGAAGTTAACCACCAGGAGAAGATAAGTGAGATTCCATAAAAATGAGAAAAAGGCACAACGGGGAGCATATGGTCAGACGGTAGGTAGTTCATGGCGTGTATGGAATGCCTGATATTCTCCATAAAAGCTGAACCAGCTTTCACGATTCCCTTGGGTTTGCCTGTCGTACCTGAAGAATACAGAATGAGCGCATCTGACCTCTCGCACCACTTGCTAAAGTCGAGGGCTTCAAGCTTTGGCTCTCCCACCCAATCCGGGTGTACTGCTTCTTCTTGAATCAGATCTTGAATCAGAATAACGAGAGCATGAGGAAGTTCTAAATCGGAATCCGTAAGGATGCAACAGGCACCCGCTTCATCATAGATTTGGGCCACCTCATCGAGCACAGTCTGCTCGTCCACCACAGTCACTGAAACAGCAATATTGCAGAGGGAGAACAGAGACACAACAAACCAATAGGAATTGGCCGCTTTCAGAATCACTCTACCGTCTTCGGGAATTCCTCTGAGCGTCAACATCCGGGAGAAGATCGTAACATCTCGCTCCAGACGCTCCCTAGTCATAACTCCTTCAGGTGAGATAATACGGCAATCCATATGCGTAATAAGCACAACGTTCCCTCCTTACATCCCCGTAATATGGTATCCAGCATCTACATGGATAACTTCACCCGTAATGCCTCTCGATAAATGGGAAAATAGGAATAACGCCGTATCTCCGACTTCCGACGTATCAACCGTCTTGCGTAGGGGCGTAGTTTCTTCAATATGTTTGAGCATTGTGTTAAAATCTTTAATACCATAGGCAGCCAAGGTCCGTATCGGACCAGCGGAAATCGCATTTACACGAATGCCATATGTGCCCAGATCATTCGACAGATAGCGCATGCTGGCTTCCAGTGAAGCCTTCGCCACACCCATAACGTTGTAATTTTTGATCGCTCGTTCTGCGCCAATATACGTCATGGTGACGATACTTCCACCCTCTGTCATCAGTGGGTATACTCGACGGGATACAGCAGCCAGAGAATACGCACTGATTTCTTGTGCCACGGCGAACCCCTCGCGAGAAGTGTCAACGAACAAGCCATCCAAATCCTCAGCCTTAGCATAGGCGACACTGTGAAAATAACCATGCAATACGCCTACTTTTTCTTTTAGAAAATCCGCCAATGCATCAAGCTCTTCATTGCTTTGTACATTACAAGGACAGACCAGTGCTCCCGGAATGGTTTCAACGAGCTTTAGTACCCGCTCTGCAACCCTCTCATTTTCGTAAGTAAAAATGAGCTGTGCTCCTTCAGCAGCTAAAGATTGAGCTGTCCCCCAGGCAATACTCCTGTTATTAGCCACGCCCATAATCAAAATGTTCTTACCGCTCAGTAGTACTGCCACAGAAACCACCTTTCTTTTTTACATTTTTAAACAAAATAACAACTTAATTGCGTATGTCTACATTTATAGACATATGTAATCTTTCCTGGAATATTATCGCGTTAATTGCCAAACTTGGATAGGCGACGTTTTAGGCAAATCACAAAATTTATTTTAAAATTTGTGTGAATGGGTAGAACACTACTCCGCAGTTGATTTTAGCTATAATCTCGAGCCCAATTTTTTCAAATTCCAAGCGCCTCCATACTAGACCCATAAATTCATTTTACAACGATCCTTCTTACTAAGGTCTGGAAAACACATCGTGTATGCTGTCTGTCATCTCACAAGAAATAGTTGTGTTGCTTCTGTTGGTCGTGTTCAAATCGAAAGGAATACATGTGTGTGAAAAAAGGTAGCGAGGCAAAAACAAGGTGACTGTCAAAGTGAGTTAAACATAAAATCCGCATATTTTTGTAAATATTTACATTACGATGACAGAATCACCCCCCTACCGGAAGTAACCACTTCATTTTCACCAACAATGACTCTTCCGATTTGAACATCCTGAGTGACCAGCCAGATATCATCTAAGTGTAAGCCTTAACCTTTATAGACTACGCTTTTGTTTTTTGGGAGCTAAAGTATAGCTAAAGGAGACAACAAAGTCGATTGCCAGAACGATTGCCCATGTTTGCATAATGCCCTCCAAAGACATCGTACGCTGAGGATCATTAACATATACAATGATGGCGAGCAACAAAGCGTTACCTATAGCCCAACCCAAAAGGTGAAGCAACCAACCTATCCGTTCCTCTTTTGCATGAGCAGCACCATACTTGCGTTCAGGCTTGGGTCCCTTACCAAACCAATGGGAGAACCGTACATCCGCCCACTTAATTAACCTATGACCAAATGCTACTGTAATACCAAAATAACAGGCCGCCAAGCCAGTAGCAGTCGTAATCTCCATGCCACTTTTCACCGTGATGAACACCGCAATCAGTAACAGGATATCAATAATGGGGGTAAATAGTAAAAGAAGACCGCCTAACTTCTTCAAGCCAAACATATACCTTGCGATCAAGCCTGCAACAACAAAAACCCAAAATAAAACTTCAGCACTAATAATAAATAAATACATAATAGATGATTCCTTTCAAATTAGAAATTGGTATTTACCAAAACTATCCCCCTTTCATGCCCACTATCATACAATATTATACATAATATTCCTAGTATTTTGTCTATAATTACATAAAAGGAAACAAATAGCCGTTTTTTTCTGCGAAAAACTGTATCTGTTCAGAACATTTCGTTTTGTTCTCAAAATGGGCATTTTACATGATATGCTACCCATAAAGAATTATGATGATCTGAAATAAAAAAAGATGTACCTATGCTAATCAGCACGGGTACATCTTTTCTACAGATACACTATCCAATTACAATATGTCCTTCGGGACGACGGTACAATGTCTTGGTCGAGCGTGGACGAATGGCATAGGCAATCGTAAGAGGACCAATCCGACCAATAAACATGGTCACACAAATAATCAGCTTGCCTGCATCAGACAATCCTGGCGTTACTCCTACGGACAAGCCTACCGTTCCGATTGCGGAAGCAGCCTCAAATGCAAGGGAGAGAAATGGGGCATCCTCTGTCATTAGGAGCAGTACAACCACAATCGAGAATATAAATAGGGCCAGTACAATAATGGTAAGCGCCCGCATCATGATATCGTTAGGGACCCTGTGGCGGAAAAACACAATTTCCTTCTGTCCTCGCATGACGGCGATTAGCGCACCTACCATAAGCAGAAACGTAGTCGTTTTAATTCCTCCTCCCGTGGAGCCCGGAGAAGCACCGATAATCATCAGCAACATAATAAAAAACTGACTTGCCTGCCTTAACCCGCTGATATCGACTGTGCTCGTACCTGATGATCTCGTGGAGACCGATTGAAAGACCGCTCCATATACTTTGCCTTCCCAGTTCAACGCGCCCAAGGTTCGTGCATTGGTAAACTCAAAAATAAATATAACCAGCGCACCAATCACAATGAGCACTCCCGACACGCTAAGTACCATTTTGGAGTGTAGAGACAGTCTTCGGGTACGGCGAAAATCGAACAAATCACTAAGTACAAGGAAACCCAAGCCTCCAGATATAACGAGCACAGATGCTATCATATTGAAAACAAAATCTCCAGCGTACTGTTGGAAGCTAGTCCCAAACAGATCGAATCCCCCGTTATTAAAGAGGGATACGGAATGGAATATTCCATAATAGATCGCTTGTCCGACAGGCATCTCTCGCACCCACCGCAAAGCCAAGACGACGGCAGCTATCGTCTCAATGGTAAAAGAAAAGATCAGCACCTTGCGAATAATACGCACGATCCCTTCCATGCTATCGGCATTAATAGCCTCCTTAAGCAGCAACCGATCCTTTAACGATAATCGCCGCCCCAACAACAGCGCAAACAAGGTCGCTAAGGTCATAAACCCCAGACCGCCTAGCTGCATCAGCACCAAAATGACGGTTTCGCCAAACATCGTATACGTTGAATCGACGTCAACAACGACCAGTCCTGTGACACAAGCGGCTGAGACGGACGTAAAAAGCGAATCAATCCAATGCGGAGCATGACCACTATGATTGGCAACAGGAAGCATCAGTAGCAAAGTACCCAATGCAATAATCAATAAATATCCGATTACCAATATAAAAGGAGGCGATGCGAACCGACTAAGCTTGACGCTGCGTTTCATTAGAGTATTCTCTCCATCCGTTCTTATGAAAAAGAGGAACAAGACACGGGAAGCCCGGCTGATCCTCTATATTCATAATGTTATGTTATTCTACTGTTGGTTACGCATATGCGGGAAAAGCAGCACATCGCGAATGGAAGGCGCATCTGTCAGCAACATAACCAAACGATCGATGCCGATGCCCAGTCCACCTGTTGGTGGCATCCCGTATTCCAAGGCGCGGATAAAGTCATCATCCATTTCATGCGCCTCGTCGTTACCATGCTCACGTTCCAGCAATTGTGCTTCAAAACGTTGGCGCTGGTCGATTGGATCATTCAACTCAGTGAACGCATTCGCATGCTCACGAGCAACCACGAACAACTCGAAGCGATCCGTAAACCGCGGATCTTGTTCGTTTTTCTTGGCCAACGGTGAGATTTCAACCGGATGTCCTGTAATAAAGGTCGGTTGAATAAGCGTTTCCTCTACGAACTGCTCAAAGAATGCATTCAGGATATGGCCAAATGTCATATGCGGTTCAACCGAAACTTTATGCTCTTTCGCAAGACGATGAGCTTCTTCATTACTCATCTGCACGCTAAAGTCTACGCCTGTTACTTCTTTAACAGCATCAACCATGGAGACTCTGCGCCATTGCGGCGTCAGATCCACTTCCTGGCCTTGATATTGAATGTGTTGTGTGCCTAGTACTTCCTGCGCAATATGTGCAACCATGTTTTCCGTCAATTGCATGATATCTTTATAATCAGCATACGCTTCATACAGCTCAATCATCGTAAACTCAGGGTTATGGCGGGTCGAAATACCTTCATTACGGTACACACGACCGATCTCATATACTTTCTCCATTCCGCCGACAATTAGTCGTTTCAAATGGAGTTCAATAGCAATACGCATATAAAGCTGCATGTCCAATGCATTATGGTGCGTAACAAATGGCTTCGCTGCCGCCCCGCCAGCAATAGAATGCAATGTTGGAGTTTCAACTTCCAAATAGCCGAGCGAATCGAGATAACGACGCATGGATTGAATAATACGGGACCGTGTAATGAACGTTTTTTGTACTTCAGGGTTCATAACCAAATCGACATACCGCTGACGGTAACGCAATTCAACATCCTTCAGGCCATGATATTTCTCTGGTAATGGATACAAGGATTTGGACAAGACCTCAATATCCAGCACTTTGATTGTCGTTTCGCCTGTTTTGGTTTTAAAGAGCACACCCTTAACACCAACAATATCACCCAGATCCAAAATACCAAATGCTTTATATTTGGATTCAGGTACCGTGTCTTGACGAACATAAATTTGAATACGTCCGCTAAGATCCTGTATATGAGCAAAGCTGGCTTTCCCCATCACACGTTTAGCCATAATACGGCCTGCTATGCTAACTTCAATATTCTTTTCTTCCAGTTCTTCCTTAGTCAAACTGTCATACTTGCTCAGTAGTACGCCCGCTTCAGCCGTGCGTATGTATTTGCGTCCAAAAGGATCAATGCCCAATGAGCGAAGCTCGTCCAATTTGGCACGGCGGATTTGCAATAGTTCACTTAATTCCTCGCGATTTTCTTGTGATTCCTGGTTAGTAGTTTCATCCGACATGGTGCTAAATCAGCTCCTTCAATATGAATAGACGGGCCGGGGTCCGTCCGGGTGTAGAGAAAAAAAGCTTCCACAAGGAAGCTTTTACATTAAATTCCAAAGTCCGTGTCTTATTTCTTGATATCCACGATTTTATATTGAATAACGCCTGCTGGAACGGTGACATCCACAACAGTTCCCTTTTTCTTACCGAGAATTGCCTTGCCAACCGGACTTTCATTCGAAATCTTATTTTGTAGCGGATCGGATTCGGCGGAACCTACGATAGCATACTCTGTAATATCTCCGAATTCCAAATCTTCAACAGTCACAGTTGCACCTACTCCCACAACATCGGTGTCAATTTCATCACTATTGATAATGCGGGCATTGCGTAGCATCTTTTCCAACGTAATTACACGGCCTTCAATAAAGGCCTGCTCATTCTTCGCATCCTCATATTCGGAGTTTTCACTAATATCTCCGTATCCGATGGCTACCTTAATCCGTTCAGCCACTTCGCGGCGTTTGACAGACTTTAAGTTCTCAAGCTCATCTTCGAGCTTTCTAAGACCTTCCTGTGTCAGAATGACTTCTTTATCGCTCATCTTAACCGATTCTCCTGTCATGGGAAAAGTTTAAAAGTGCATCGGAATGCACGCTTTCAAAACATAATATGCCACTCTGAGGGAATGAGAACATTTCCTGCTGTTGTCTTGAGAGCTGCACACAATTTGTAGCACACATCAAGATTTTATACTGAACGATTATAGGGCAAGCAATTGGAAAAGTCAATCGCGTGCACAGGCCGGAACAGCTTCCTTATTGCGCAACAGCAGCAGGAGAAGCAGCGCTTGTAGAAGGCTCATCGTTATCTACCATGTGCAATTGAGATACAAATTGATCCAAAATGCGTACCATATCGTCGCGCTTTGTTTCTTCCATAATGACATCCTTAATACGTGCCGAACCTTTAAACCCTTTGAGGTACCAAGCCAGGTGTTTACGCATTTCACGGACAGCCACTGCTTCACCCTTCAATGCAACCAGACGATCCATATGCAGAATGGCAATACGAATTTTTTCTTCCGGTGAAGGATCAGGCAACAGCTCACCTGTTTGCAGGTACTCAATCGTACGGTAGAGCATCCACGGATTCCCCAGAGCACCACGTCCGATCATAACGCCATCACAATTGGTCAAATCGAGCATACGGCGGGCATCTTCCGGTGATGCCACATCACCGTTTCCAATTACAGGAATGGAAACTGCTTCTTTAACTTCTTTTATAATATCCCAATTCGCATGTCCCGTATACAGTTGCTCCCGTGTACGGCCATGTACGCTAACGGCCTGACCTCCGGCACGTTCAACAGCGCGAGCGTTCTCTACGGCATAAATATGCTCGCTATCCCAACCAATACGCATTTTCACGGTAACCGGCTTGCTTACCGATTCCACTACCGCCGATACCATTTCATAAATCTTGTTTGGATCGAGCAGCCAACGAGCGCCTGCATCACATTTGGTCACTTTGGGAACCGGGCAGCCCATATTGATGTCAATAATATCTGCATTCGTCTCCTGGTCTACGACTTTCGCCGCTTCCACCAAAGATTTGCGGTCGCCTCCAAAAATTTGCAAGCTAAGCGGCTTCTCGCGCTCATCTACAAACAGCATCTCACGTGTACGCTTGTTGCCGTGAATGATGGCCTTATCACTAACCATCTCTGCACATACCAAGCCTGTACCGAATTCCTTGGCGATCAAGCGAAAAGCAGGATTGCACACGCCTGCCATGGGTGCCAAGACGACTTGGTTTTTCATTTCAATATCGCCGATTTTCAACATATCTGTTCACCCCTTTATTCTTTCTTTTGTATCGTCACTTATCGTCAATCCGTCAATTCCCGGACTTCAATCTCTAGCGTTTGGGCGATGATGTTCAGCATGTCTGGGTCTACTGCACGATTACCTCGCTCCACAGCACCTAATACAGTCAAAGATATGCCGGTTCGGTTTGCCAACTCCTGCTGGGTGAACCCTTTTAGCTTCCGAAAGGCGCGGAGTCGTTGCGCCAGCTGCATGTTTTCCAAAGCTGTATGCCGTCCTTTCCATCCACAGAATTCAATGCAGTATGCACGATACTGTACAGACCGGACGGATCTTGGTTCGGAACGATGTCAGCCAAAGGAACCAGCACAAAAGCACGCTCCAACATACGAGGGTGAGGAAGCTCCAAATCCGGTGTAGCCAGTTGCGCCGCTCCCATCCATAACAAGTCCAGATCAATGGTTCGTGGACCATTAGGAATATGTCTTACTCTCCCCAGACGACTCTCCACCTCCAGCATATATACCAGAAGCTCCTCTGGAGCAAGTGTTGTAGATACGGCTACCGTCATGTTCAAAAAAGAAGGTTGATCCAGATACCCAACAGGTTCTGTTTCGTACAGGCTGGAGCACCGCAGCACCCGTATACCCGGATGTTCGTCCAGCGCCGTAATGGCTTCATACAGGGTATGCTCGCGCTCCCCCAAATTAGCCCCTAAAGCAATATAAGCCTCTGATCCCTCAGAGGTCGAATGTGCATTCATGTATCGTTCCTACTTTCTTGCGCGATAAAGCTCAACCGTCACGCCTTGAAAATGAATATCAAACGGCGGATGCGGCTTCGTGACTTTGACAGTCAGTGCATTGACACTAGTATAAGTGTCCAGTAGGGAAGATGCAATACGTTCGCCCAAAGCTTCAATCAATTGGTAAGATTCCTTTTCTACAATATCTTTAACGGTGTAATGTACCTCGGCGTAATTAACCGTTTTGTCCAAAGCATCCTGCTCACCCGCTTCACGCAGATCAAGCTCCAGTTCCAAATCAATATAGAAACGCTGTCCCAGCTTGCGCTCCTCTGGAAAAACGCCATGATATCCGTAATATTCCATACGATGCAAAACCATTTTATCCATCGTGGGTAGACCCCCTGTTTTTTATTAGATTTTTCTAATCAAGTGACTTTACTGGTGGTAGCGAAGCGTTCGCCTTTGCAACGGGATTCTTACAGTTACATGTTTTACCAATTCAAAGAATCCCGTTGCAACAGCGATCGTAGGATCAAATCATTCGTGGAGCGGGCTTTACCCGTCATAACTCAGTGCATTTTTAGACCCGTACACCATCGCATCACACATACGTACGGTGCGCTTGATTTGTGCCACATCATGTACACGCACAATCTGGCACCCTTGAGCAATGCCAAAAGCAACAGTAGCCGCCGTGCCCTCCACCACATCATTCACAGGCAAATCCAGTGCTGTACGAATAAATCTTTTGCGTGACGTAGCCAATAACAGTGGAAAACCTAGCTGACTCAATGTATCGAGAGAAGTCATGGCATGGATATTTTCATCATAATCCTTTGCAAAACCGATGCCTGGGTCTAAAATGATCTGTTCCTCACGTACCCCCGCATCCAGCGCTAATCGGATACTCTCTTTCAAATCAGACAGCATATCAGAAACCAAATCACTATAATTACGATCATGACGATTATGCATCAAAATGACCGGGCAATCGAATTCCGCAGCTACACGTGCCATATCGGGGTCTGCCTTAAACCCCCACACATCATTAATGATATGTGCACCAGCTTCAAGCGCCTGCCTGGCTACTTCGGCTTTGTAAGTATCTATAGATAACGAAATGTGCGGTGCGATACGATGAATGGCCTGGATGACCGGAATGACCCGTGCCAGCTCCTCTTCCACACCTACCGGATCATGACCCGGACGGGTAGACTCCCCACCAATGTCAATGATATCGGCTCCATCTTCCACCAGCTTCAATGCATGTAAAACAGCAATCTCGGGACTATAATGTAATCCTCCATCGGAAAATGAATCCGGGGTCACATTCAGTATACCCATGATCTGTGTGGAATGTCCGAGCGTAAGCTCGGCATCCCCCATTCGGTAACTACGTTGATAAAGGGTCGGTATGTTCACTTGATCCCTGCTTTCTGTCTATAATCGTGCAACAGCAAAGCTGTTATGGACCTGGGTTGCGTCAAGGGAACCGATACATGGTTCGTTGCTCCACCCGGCTCCAACAACAAATCCACGGGCCGTATTTCTTGTATAGAGTTGGTCATAAAAATTTCATCAGCCTGTTTCAGCTCGTCCCAGCGGTACAAACCTTGCTCACAAGGAATGTCTCGCAGATGCGCCAGCTCCAAAATGAATTCACGCGTAATGCCTGGCAGAATTCCTGTAGACAAGTCAGGGGTATACAGCGTATTATTCCGCACAAAAAACAGATTGCTGACCATTCCCTCCGCCAGAAAACCATTGGCCGTAAGCATCATTCCTTCAGCCTTATAACGGACAGCCTCGGCATACTGCTGAAGTTCCCGCTTCGCAAGAATATTATTCATATAATGGAGCGACTTTAAACGAACCTCACCCTCTGGAGTGTTTCTGGGGGTTCGCAACAACTGAAGCGCCGATGGGGAAATGGATTGCCCGGTTTGTGTATTGGTAGAGGGTAACGGTTTCGCAAACAAAATATGGTTGGGGCGCGTATAGTCCCCCGTCGGCAATCCTAGCACCTCTTCGCCCGCTGATACGGTGTAGCGGATATAGGCTTCATCCAGTCCATTTGCCACCATCAGATGTTGGATGTGTCTCGTAAGCTGCTCCTCATCCGGTTGAAAAGGAATGCCGAGCATTCGGCAACCTTCCTGAAGTCGATGCAGATGCCGATCCAGCAAGAATGGGACACCCTTGTAGGTGCGGAATGTTTCAAACAAGCCCATTCCGTATAAAAAGCCGTGATCACTTACGTGAATCACGGCTTTTGCGGCTTCCGTGAGGACGCCGTTGACTCCGATATATTTCATGAATCAGACGCCTACCTTGCGTTTTAGGAAATTACGTAATAGTTGATGCCCGTAATCCGTAATAATGGATTCTGGATGGAACTGAACTCCTTCTACGGCAAATTCTTTATGCCGCAAACCCATAATTTCACCTTCCGCGGTTTCTGCGGTAATCTCTAGACACTCAGGCAGACTCTCGCGCTCCACCAGCAATGAGTGATACCGGGTTGCTGTGAACGGAGAAGGCAAGCCTTCAAATACCGATGTATTGTGATGAAGAATCGGTGATGTTTTACCGTGCATGAGTCGTTCAGCCCGGATAACTTTACCGCCAAAAGCCTGTCCGATGGCCTGGTGGCCGAGGCAAACGCCAAAAATCGGAATGCGACCTTTAAAATGGCTGATCACATCCAATGATATCCCTGCCTCATTCGGCGTGCATGGACCCGGCGAGATCAAAATATGCTCTGGTGCCAGCTCTTCTATGCCCTTCACATCAATCTCATCGTTCCGTTTTACGGTTACTTCTTCGCCAAGTTCACCCAAATATTGAACAAGATTGTACGTAAACGAATCATAATTATCAATCACCAAAATCATACGACTCACCCTCCTGTGATACCGCTTCTGCTCAAAGCAGCTTCTTCTTCACCACATTGTACCGCCTTCATGACAGCTCTGGCCTTGTTCCGACATTCCCGATATTCCCTGTACGGGTCTGAATCAATGACGATCCCCGCACCTGTCTGTAAATAGGCAGTGCTGCCTTTAACAGCTAGTGTTCTTATTATAATATTTAATTCCATATTGCCGTTATAGTCAATCCATCCAAGGGACCCTGTATAAGGACCCCGACGAACGGGCTCTAATTCTTCAATAATTTCCATGGTGCGCACCTTGGGTGCCCCGGTAATGGTTCCGCCTGGAAAGGTAGCAGCAATTACATCTATAGCTGTACGACCCGGGGCTAATTTTCCCTCAACCTGAGATACCAGATGCATAACGTGCGAATAGTATTCGACAGTCAGCAGTTCAGGCACATGCACCGATCCGTATTCAGCAATCCGTCCGATATCGTTACGCTCCAGATCGACGAGCATAATATGCTCGGCGCGTTCTTTTTCGCTTGATAGAAGCTCTGCTGCCATAGCGGCATCTTCATCCGGTGTTAGCCCCCTTCTTCTCGTACCTGCAATAGGTCGGGCGCTCACACGTCCATCCTCCAGCTTCACCAACAATTCTGGCGAGCCACTGACGATCCGTAAATCTGGCATACGCAGCATACCCATATAAGGGGAAGGATTCAGCAGACGAAGCCATTCATATATATTTTCAGGGAGGGCTGTAAGCGCACGTTGCTGACGAATCGACAAGTTAACCTGGAATACATCCCCTTGGGCAATGTATTCCTGCACACGTCTTACGGCATGTTCAAAATCTTGTTGGTTGAATGCCGCTGTCCAACCATCAGATTCTTGATGAGCAGCCTCTAACCCCTCTTCGGCAAGCCTAGCACAACGACGAGGGTACGCAGGATCAATCTCTCCTGCATTTATGATGTTATTCCACTGAATCAGCATACGTTCTGCACGTTGAGCAGCTTCCGCATAATGCTCGCAAAGTATGGGATTTGGCCCATCCAGTATAACGGGATTGGTCAAATCGGTATCACGGCTGACTTTATCGGAATGCGCAGGAGCAGGCATATGAACAGCACAATATATGCAGGATTTTTCGTGATCATAAATCCATAGCTCATTCACCCTCATCCATACATAATCAGGTATGCCCGTATCGTCTGCAGCTTGAGATGGCAAACGCTCCAACGAGCGAGCTACATCGTAGCCAAGATAACCCGCAAATCCCCCAGAGAAAAAAGGCATGCCAGGTACACGCGGTGCACGATAAGGAGCGATCCAGTTGTTCATGACTTTCAAAGGTTGACCATGTATATCTCCATGTTTCCCACTTTGCAAATCAGTCCAAACTGCATGTTCTCCCTTGCCTTCCAATATAGCAACCGGATTTAAGGCCAGATAGGTGTACCTCCCACCTTTAGCGCTCTCCAGCAAAAAGGCATATGGCGACGAATCCTCCCAAGCCTTCCGCCACGATGACGGTAGCCCTCCCACAGGTAATGGGTACTCAGCGATATAGGGAAGTATGCTCCAGCCTTCCTCCTGCCAAACCTGCCACTGCGCCTCCGTCACTCTAGCTGTCGATTTCATCCGTGTGTGCTTCCCCTTCCCTACTTTTCAATAAGTCTACATTCTCTCCTTAAAAAGAAACCCCCACCCCCCTGCAACAGGGAAATGAGGGAATCCTTACGTATAGTATACACAATTACGACATAATTACAGCTCGAAATTGTATAGTGGCGTACTCAGGTAACGTTCTCCATTACTTGGAACAATGACAACGATCCGTTTACCCTTGCCCAATTGCTTAGCAAGTTTCAAAGCCGCATGAACAGCCGCGCCAGATGAAATACCGGACAAAATGCCCTCTTCCTTGGCCACTCTACGTGCTACCTCGAAAGCTTCGTCGTTTTCTACATGAATAATTTCATCATAGATATCACGGTTTAAAATTTCAGGAATAAAGTTGGCACCCAGACCTTGGATCTTGTGGGGTCCTGGCTTACCGCCTGCTAACAGCGGGGAAGAGGCGGGCTCTACAGCCACAACTTTAATATCAGGGAATTCTTTCTTAAGCACTTCTCCGGCACCAGAAATGGTTCCGCCAGTGCCTATTCCCGCTATAAAAGCATCCAGAGTTCCGCCAATGGAACGAATAGCTTCCACAATCTCAGGACCGGTCGTTTCACGGTGAATTTTGATATTAGCCTTGTTCTTGAACTGCTCAGCAGCAAAATAATCCGGATTTTCACTCAGCAATTCTTCCATTTTCTTAACGGACCCATTCATGCCTTCTGATCCTGGTGTTAACACAAGCTCGGCTCCATAAGCACGCAACAAATTACGACGCTCTATGCTCATCGTTTCTGGCATAACGATGACTGCCTTATAGCCCTTCGCAGCAGCTACCATAGCCAAGCCGATTCCTGTATTACCGCTTGTTGCTTCAATAATGGTACCGCCTGGCTTAAGCAGACCTTCACGTTCAGCTTCTTCTACCATGCTAATCGCAATACGATCTTTTACACTGGAGCCTGGGTTCTGATATTCCAGTTTCAAATAGATTTCGGCGCTATCTTCCGGTACGATCCGGTTGAGGCGAACGAGGGGTGTTTCTCCGATAAGTTCGGTAATGTTATTAACAACTTTAGCCATGATAATTCCTCCCTGACTGTAGATGATATATTAAAAATTGCGAAATCATATTGTAGATGATTCTTAGTCAATTACTTTAATTTAGTGCCGTTCATTAATTTCCGATAAAAATAGTTGGTTTTATACGCTAATCATAACAATCTTCAATTCCAATGTCAATACGAGTGAATAAGCCGCGATGCTGTCAACCCGCGTTATCAGCATCGGGCTTCCTTCAAACCAATATTCTTTCACTACGTTACAGAGAAGCTTAGGATGCATTCTTTCCAGATAAAATACGCGCTCCATATTTATCACGCAGACCCTTCTCGACCTCTTCCAAAGGAGCGGCTTGTGCAAGCGCAAGAGATCGGCGAATTTGCTGTCGGATCTGCTGCTTATCCGGAGAATTCTTCAACCGGACATCCTGTACATAAATGACAGCATAGCCATCGTTAACAGAGATCGGACCTGCAACATCCCCAGAGCTTAGCTCTCTCGCCGCCTTCATGATCGCCTCCGGTTGCAATGGATCATATTCATCCACCCATCCCAGCTGTCCACTGCTATCTTTGTCGAAAGGCTTACCTGCATGCTCTTGAATCAGCACATCGAAGCTCTCCCCCTGCTTAACCCGATCTAGCAACGCTTCTGCTTCCTCCGCATTATCTACATAAAGAGCTGCCAATTGGATCTGCTTACCGACGGCAAATTCCTCAGGATGCTGCTCCCAATACTCGTCAATCTCAGCTTCCTGAACCTGAATACCCTGCGTGGCTATTTTCTCCAAACCAATCCGGTATTCCGCTTCATTCCGCAAATCAACCGGACCTAAGCCAAACTGTCGCTGCATTTCATCAAAATAGGCATGATCTGAGTCATACCCTTTACTATCCTGCTCCAGCACCTGCTGTAGATCCTCTTGGGTGATCTTGATACCGAGACGCTTGGTTTCAGCCTGCACGGCTTTACGATTCAACATTTGCAACAGCGTATTGGTTCCATATCGCTTTTTCAGTTCCGCTACCCACTGTTCCTCCGATATGCCTTCCTGACCCATCTCCGCCACAGTATGATCGCCGTCATCCTTGCTTACATCACCCGGCTTTGACAGCCCCCGAAGCATGATAAGACCACCCAAGGCGGCGACGCTAACGGTCAGAATAATGACAGCTGTCCATAATCCTTTTTCCCGTGTAGTCATCGCTTGCACCGCCCATCCGGTTAGGCTTTGGCTTGATCTAACAGATTTTGCAATTCATCTTTATTAAACTGATAAGCCTCATTACAAAAGTGGCATACGACCTCAGCCTGTCCTTCTTCCTCAATTAACTGCTCTAATTCGCTTTCTCCCAAACTGATCAATGTTTTTTCCACGCGCTCACGTGAACACTCACATTGAAAATGAATATCCAATTCATCGAGAATCCGAACGTCCGGCAGCATCCAGCGCAGCATTTCATCAAGTTCCAACCCTTGATCCAGCAAAGCAGTAACGGGTGGAATGGAGCTGACTGCATTTTCGATCGCAGTAATCTCATCATCATTCAAGCCTGGAAGCAACTGAATAATAAATCCACCGGCCACAATAACCGAGTTATCCGTATCTACCAGCACACCCAAGCCCACCGCTGACGGGGTCTGTTCCGATTTGGCAAAATAATAGGTAAAGTCCTCACCCAGTTCACCGGAAATAATCGGAGTACTGCCGCGATACGGTTCTTTTAACCCCAAATCCTTGATGATATGAATGAAACCCTCTGTACCTACGGCACCCGCTACATCCAGTTTGCCCATACTATTGCTCGGCAAATGCACATGCGGTTCAGTAACATAACCTCGCACTTCCCCTACAGCATTGGCATCAACGACGATTTGCCCAATCGGTCCATCACCTTTAACTTGAATGGTCAATCGCTCTTTGCCTTTTAGCATAGAACCCATAATAGCACCTGCTGTGAGGGTTCGCCCTAAAGCAGCGGTAGCCGTTGGATACGTATCATGTCTTCTCCGTAATTCCTCTACCAATTGAGTTGTCTGAACAGCAAAAGCTCTAACCCTTCCATCCATGGCTGTGCCACGAATAAGTCGATCCTGCTTATTTTCCATATTGATATCCTCCCCTATTCTCCAGGACAGCTATGCTGCTTATTTTCGTTAGTATGGCTCATCATTGAAGCATAATTTCCTATTATATAAACAACCTGCATCGACAGATCACGCGAATTGTTCAAAAACGTAACATATTTCAGTATAGACGAAAAACGCCGCTAATCCAAACCGATAAGATCATCGGTTGGACTCAGCGGCAGCTTATATCCACTTTTTTTATTCAGCATTACGTTGGTAAATGATGCGTAATCCTTCGAGCGTCAACATCGGCAACACTTTCTGAATGCTCTCTGTCTCTGATGCGATTAGCTCTGCAAGACCTCCGGTAGCAATAACCGTAGGTTCCACCTGCATTTCTTCCTTAATGCGCCTCACAATGCCATCCACTTGCCCAGCATAACCGAAGATAATCCCAGCTTGCATGGCATGAACCGTATTACGACCAATAACCTTTTTGGGTTTCTCCAACTCGATGCGGGGCAGCTTGGAAGCCCGTTGATACAGTGCCTCCGTCGAAATCCCGATCCCCGGCACAATGACACCGCCCAAGTAGTTTCCCTTATCGTCAATACAATCAAACGTCGTCGCTGTTCCAAAGTCCACCACAACCAGCGGCCCGCCGAACCGTTCGACAGCCGCAACAGCGTTCACGATCCGATCCGCACCTACTTCACGAGGATTCTCATAACGCAGGTTAAGACCAGTCTTGATTCCCGGCCCGACGATTAACGGCGTTTTGCCTATGTATTTATCGCACATTTCTTCTAATACACGGACCAATGGCGGAACGACAGAGGAAATAATCACTCCCTGGATGTCATCCTTTAATACGCCACCCATACTAAAAAGATTATGTATGAGTACGCCGTATTCATCTGCGGTTGCCTGTCTGGAGGTACTGATCCGGTAATGGTGCAACAGCTCCCGCCCTTCGTATATCCCCAGAACAATATTGGTATTACCTACATCCACTACAAGAATCAATGGGTGTCACCTATCTTTCTTTGCGTTAAGGTCAAGGCTGATATCCAGGTTATGAAAAGAGTATGTCAGCCTGCCTACAGAAATCACATCTACGCCACTCTCAGCCATCTCACGCACTGTATCCAGCGATACATTGCCCGAGGCTTCTGTTTTGACATGTGGTGCCCGTTCCCGAATGAACCGAACGGCTTCCTTCATATCTGGGGCAGACATGTTATCCAGCATAATGATATCCGCCCCAGCTTCCAGGGCTTCCTGAACTTGTTTCATGTTTTCCGTCTCTACTTCAATCGTCATCGTATGCGGTATATTAGCGCGCGCTCGACTCACAGCTTGTTCAATCCCACCTGCGCCCTTAATATGATTATCCTTAATCATAACAGCATCGTACAGGCCAAAACGATGATTCGAGCCACCGCCTACACGAACAGCATACTTCTCCAGCAGTCGATGTCCCGGTGTTGTTTTACGTGTATCCACCAAACGAGTGGACAGACCATGCAATTGATCTATAAAAGCCCGAGTCCGCGTGGCAATACCAGACATCCGTTGGAGCAGATTTAACGCCAATCGCTCCCCGGTCAGGATTGCATGGGTACTCCCCGTTACTTCTGCCAAAACGCTCCCCTTTTCAATCCACTGTCCATCAACTACCAGCGGAGTGAACGACAAGGAAGGGTCCACTACCTGAAATACAAGGGCAGCCACGGGTAACCCCGCAACCACGCCGCTCTCCTTGGCATGAATGACAGCCTTGGATTGGTGGCCCTGCTCAATTGTCCAGCGCGTAGTCACATCGCCAGAACCCGTATCTTCTCGCAGCCAGCTGCGAATTTGTGCCGTCAGTTCTTCCTGATATCCACTAAACTCTCCATAAAGCTCGCTGTTAGATGTCATGAACGTACTCCTCCGTTATCCCTTGCTCACGTCGTTGCTGAACATGCTTTCGCCAGACGCTATCATCTGTCTCAGGAAAATCCTCGCGATAATGCGCTCCCCGGCTCTCCTCACGTAGCAGCGCACCATCTGTTACTAATAAAGCACAGGTGAGCAAATTGGCAAATTCGATCTCTTCCCGGCTAGCGATCACAGCCTCAAAAATAGGCATTAGCCCTTGCAACTCATCTAATGCTGCTTGCAGCCCTTCGCCGTGCCGACGAACTCCAGCATAACGAACCATTGCTTCTTGCAGCCTATGCCGCTGCTCCGCGACGGATGAAGCCGGGAACTCTGTACGGTTATCGCTATAAGATATCAACGTATGGCCGACTAGCGGTGGCAATGAATGCAGTCGCTCAATAATCCTGCTGGCGAATACAATAGCTTCAGATAACGAATTGCTCGCCAGACGATTAGCTCCGTGAACACCTGTAGAAGAGGTTTCCCCGCAGGCGAACAAACGCGCAATGGAGCTTTCCCCGTGTAGATTAGTCTGAACACCACCCATCATATAATGGGCAGCAGGCGCAATGGGGATCCAGTCTGTCGTCATATCCAAACCAAATGACAGACATGTCCGATAAATGGTTGGAAAACGTTGCTTCACCCGCTCAGGTGGCTCATGCGTAATATCCAGGTATACAAACGCAGCTTGGGTGCGTTCCATCTCATGAATGATAGCACGAGCTACGATATCTCTGGGTGCAAGCTCCTGCCGGGAATCATACTTGTCCATGAAGCGTTCTCCGTGAATATTGCGTAACACGGCTCCTTCTCCCCGTACGGCTTCGGAAATTAGAAACCTTGGAGCGCCCGGATGGCACAACGCCGTAGGATGAAACTGTATGAATTCCATATCCCGTACAATCGCCCCAGCACGATATGCCATAGCGATACCATCCCCGGTTGCAATATCCGGGTTGGTCGTATAACGGTATAATTGCCCGCTACCTCCTGAGCACAAAATCGTTGCATTAGCAGTGATATACGACCTTTCCCCACCTGGCTTTTGGACGAGGGCTCCAATACACTCACCATGCTCCGTCAGCAGATCAATTACCATGCATTCTTCCCACACTTCGATACCGGGATGGGCAGCAACCTGGTCTGATAAGGCACGCACAATTTCATAACCGGTAGCATCTCCATTCGCATGCAAAATACGCCGGTGACTATGCGCTCCTTCCCGTGTCAACGCTAGTTCACCATCCACACGATCAAAAACCGTTCCCATACGTATTAACTCTTGAATACCAACTGGACCTTCATGGACAAGCGTACTGACCGCCTCAGATTCACACAGACCTGCACCAGCAATCAGAGTATCCTCCATATGATAGGCTGGTGTATCCTCGTCCGATGTGACAGCAGCAATGCCGCCTTGAGCATAACGCGTGTTGCTTTCCATCAAAGTCTTCTTGGTAATCAGTAACACTTTCCGATTCTCCGCAGCCTTAATCGCCGTATATAAGCCCGCAATGCCTGAGCCGATAATTAATACGTCGGCCTCCAATCGGGTCAAGTCCGCTACATCAAAATCAACTAGATATCTTGGAATCATGCCTTCACCTGATTTCACAGAAGAATAGCGCACACCATAGGTTCTACAGTATGCGCTCACGTATATGTTCAAAATGATAGAGAGTCGATTGCAGCGACTGTTGGCTTTTATACGCTAAGAAGACGACAGCCGTTTATTTAACAATAAATGTACACAACGTTCCGATGTCTGTCAAATCACGTTAGCAATAATCTTCCATTTAAAAAACTCCGGAAAACCAATAATACCTGGTTCCCCGGAGCTTACCTATACGCTTATTCAACTATCCATCGGATGATTAGGGTGTTGTCGGTGGAGTACCACCGGAGTTGCCCGAATTGTTATCATCCTCTGGCTTTTTCAGATTAGGGATATCATTCGGTTGATCCGTTGTATTCTTAGGCTCGTCATCCTTACCTTGAATACGTACACGGACGTCTCCAATGTTGTCGATCACAGGCTCACCATTTTCTGGTGTTCCTTCTCCCTCCGTTGCGCCACCATCCAAAGAACCTGTCTCGATCAAACGTTTGATTTGTTCAAGTTCCAGAGTTTCTTCTACCAGCAAGGTTTGAGCAATCAAATGAACCTCTTTGGAATACTTGGTCAGGAGTTCTCTAGCACGCTCATAAGACTCAGTGATGAAGCGATTCATCTCCTGGTCAATCTGATAAGCGATCTGATCACTGTAGTTCTGCTCATGACCGATATCGCGTCCAAGGAATACTTGGCCTTGTGAAGTACCGAACTGCATCGGACCAAGCTTCTCACTCATACCATATTCTACGATCATGCTGCGTGCAATGCTTGTCGCTTGCTGGAAGTCGCTATAGGCTCCCGTTCCGATCTCACCAATGAACAGTTCCTCGGATACGCGTCCACCCAACAATCCAGTGATTTTGTCCAGCAATTCCTGCTTAGTTGTCAACATGCGGTCTTCCTTCGGAAGCATGATGACATATCCGCCTGCACGTCCACGTGGAATAATCGTTACCTTATGAACCATATCCGCATTTTCCAAGAAGAAGCCGATAATCGTATGGCCTGCTTCATGATAAGCAACAATTCGTTTCTCGCGGTCACTGATTACGCGGCTGCGTTTTTCGGTACCTACGATAACACGGTCGATAGCTTCATCTACTTCTCGCATCGAGATATCTCTGCGGTTACGACGAGCCGCCAACAAAGCAGCTTCGTTCAACAGATTTTCCAGATCAGCGCCCGTAAAGCCTGTTGTACGTTTCGCAATTACGTCCAATTTAACATCCTTCGTTAATGGCTTGTTGCGAGCATGTACATACAATACTGCTTCACGGCCTTTAACATCTGGACGGTCAACCGTAATTTGACGGTCAAAACGTCCTGGACGAAGCAACGCCGGGTCTAAGATATCCGGACGGTTTGTAGCCGCTACGATGATGATACCTTCGTTTGCGCCGAATCCATCCATCTCTACGAGCAATTGGTTGAGCGTCTGCTCACGTTCATCATGTCCGCCACCCAATCCGGCGCCACGTTGACGTCCAACGGCATCAATCTCATCAATGAAGATGATACAAGGCGCGTTCTTCTTCGCATTCTCGAACAAATCGCGAACACGAGAAGCACCGACCCCGACGAACATTTCTACAAAATCAGAACCCGAGATGCTGAAAAACGGTACTCCGGCCTCGCCTGCAACAGCTCTCGCCAAGAGTGTTTTACCCGTACCTGGAGGGCCCACTAACAGAACACCTTTTGGAATACGAGCGCCCACAGCTGCAAACTTGCGTGGGTCCTTCAAGAATTCTACAACTTCGACAAGCTCTTGCTTCTCTTCGTCAGCCCCTGCCACGTCCTCGAACGTAACCTTCTTCTTCTCTTCGTTATACAGACGGGCTTTGCTCTTGCCGAAGTTCATAACTTTGCCGCCACCGCCCTGTGCCTGATTAAACAGGAAGAAGAACAACAGGAACATGATCACCAAAGGAATAATAGAAGTCAAAAACGTCAGCCAAATGCTTTCGCCTTCCATTTTCTTCTGCACGTATTCAAACCCGTTCGTTTCGCTGGCATTCACCAGTTCACTTAGTGCTTGATCCGTTGGTGGAACATATACGGAAAAATTGGTCGATTTAGCATTAGCCGGCTGCTTCTTATATGCACCGGTTACAAGATAGGCGTAACCGTCAAATTGGACCGTTACTTTAGAGATGTTATTAGCTTTAACCTCTTGCCGTAATTGGTCATATCTAGGGAGATCGGAGGCTTCGTTACTGTTGCTAACAAACTGAACGATACCCACCACAACTAAAAAAAGAATCAAATAAAAACCAGAATTCCGGATGAACCGATTCATCCCCTACCTCCTCTCGAGACACTTAAGTTATTTTACCATAGCCTGTAAGTCCTTCTCAACAAAGGGCCTTATTTAGTCCTAGGACTGGAGGCTGAGATTAGCTGGTGTAGATTTCCGGCTTTAAAATCCCTATGTATGGGAGGTTCCGGTAGTGCTCGGCATAGTCCAGACCGTAGCCGACAACAAACGCATCTGGAAGCGTAAATCCAGTATAATCTGCTTCAAGATTAACTGTCCGGCGTGCAGGCTTGTCGAACAAGGTTACGACACATACCGAATTGGCATTACGGTTTTTAAGCAATTCAATCAAATGCGTCAGCGTCAGGCCGCTGTCGATAATATCTTCGACAATCAGAACGTCGCGTCCTTCCACAGATGCGTCCAAATCCTTAATGATTTTGATGATACCTGAGGATTTTGTGGATGCTCCATAACTTGATACAGCCATGAAATCAAGCTCCAACGGCACTGTAATGGTTTTAACCAAATCAGCCATAAAGATAAACGCACCTTTCAGTACGCAAATCACCAATGGATTTTTACCTGCATATTTCACGCTGAGCTGTGCACCCAATTCCTTAATTTTACTCTGAATTTCTTCTTCGCTGATCAATATTTCCTGAATATCATTTTGCAACGGTGTAAACCTCCTAAGTTTATACTATGAAAGCCGTTCCTGCGCAATTACCGGTGCCCCGGACTCTCTTGTCTTTGCCATGACATATATATAACCGAAGACGTGTGCTTTTGCACTGCGGCATGTACAGAACGTCGTACGCCCGGAATCCAGAGAATAGCTCCAGCGTGGTCGCAGACGATGGGAGTAACGGAACGCATTGAAGGAGGTATTTTTTCATCAATAAAAATATCTTTAACCTTTTTTCTTCCGTTTAATCCCATTACATACATGGTATCTCCAGGTAATCGCGAGCGTACAGTCAAAGGCAGACTCAATTGATCTGCGTCGAACCACGTTTCCTCCTTATTCGCCGGATGGTCCGCATCCGAATAGGAAGCCCTTCGCCACCGAAGTATACCACCTGCCTCAGGCAACTCTAGCTCACCGGAAAAAGGCAATACACTTAGTCCATAGCACCATTCGCCCATAACGACTTGCGTACGGTCAAACAAAACCGCCTGGTCATATTCGCGGACTCCAACCGCACCGCCTCCCAAGTCCAAACTCCATGTAGTCGATGCCTCTTGGAGAAGTCTTAGTCGAACGGTCTCAATTTTACGAAAATCAAAATTTTCACTGTCCGAAGGCAGATAATTTAATATTAGTTTAATCAACCTCCGTTGTAAAGCAACGGATAGCTTACGGTATGAAGCGATGGGAAACATGTACCTGCCATTATCCAAGCGCACCATTTTCTCGTATGCCGACAGCGTGGATGCCTCCATAAAGTCATTTTCGTCAGCCATCGTTTCGGCCAGCCGGTTTAGGGACGGTGTCAGTCGCTCATTATATTGCCCCAAAAAAGGAAGCACATCCATACGAATGGCGTTACGACGGTATTTGGATGATAAATTAGTGCTGTCTATCACATAGGAAAGATCATAAAAGTTACAAAACTCAATCAGGTCAGCCTTGTACATACGTAGCAGCGGGCGAATGAGTTGCACATTTTTTTCCCTGCGCGCCAAACGCATACCTGCCAAACCTGCTGGGCCGCTACCACGTAGCAAATGCAAGAGAACCGTTTCGGCTTGATCGTCGCCGTGATGGGCCATTGCAATATGCTGTGCTTCCCACTTTGTAGCCATATCATGTAAAAAGCTGTAGCGCAGCTCGCGGGCTGCTTCCTGTGGCCCCTTCCCGCTCTCCTTCATATAAGCGGGTACATCCACCCGAGTCATTTCAAATGGAAGTTCAAGCTTTTGGGCAATATTGCGTACCTCTTCAGCCTCCGCATCCGATTCCTCTGGTCTGAAGCCATGATGAACGTGAGCGCAGACGAGTTGTAAAGGCATATGTATAACGGATATTTCATGTAAAATGTGCAAAAGGGCCACCGAATCCGGCCCACCGGATACAGCAACCACAATGCGGTCTCCGGGGCTCCACAGTGAATGATCTCGCGCCAAGGCGAGCACTTCCTGTACAACACCGGTCGGTTTTGTTGTTCCCATTCACGACCCTCTTTTCTCCCGACCGTAAAAATGATGATCATCTGTTATCTTATGTAAGTCTGCTGCTACCTTAACGCAATCCAGAGCGCTCCGGCAAGCAGCAAAAGCGATACCGTGAAAGCATATCCCAGCCAGCGTGAGTTCCCTCTTTTGACCGACGATTGCCTGACATGTGCGGAAGCCAAACGTGACCAAGATCGGGCCGCTGCACGAGTATCGGAATATTCTCCACGCACTGCACCCAGCAGCCATTCGGCATAGGGGCGTAATACACGGCTACGGCGAATGATGACCGTCAATTCTGCCGTATTCCGCAGCTGTGGCAGCCTACTCGCAGCGGTCTTTAATGATTCGCTCTCCAATATATGAATCGTTAGAAGAGCGAAGGCAAACAGGTCATACTGGGAATCAGCATTTCGGCTGCCAGCATTCCAGAATCCCCTATCATACCACTCTGTGAATTGTTTAACACTCCGACCAGCAAGAGACACCCCACCGTAGTCAATTAATTCAGCCTCTCCATAGGCATTGACCAAAATATTCTGCGGCTTCAGGTCGCCAAACACCCATCCTGCCTGATGGAGATCCGCCAGACGATTCAGTATACCGGTTCCAGCCACACCATACCATTCCGGCCCTTTAGCTGCCACAAAACGATGAAGCGGATCACCCTTAACATATCGCATAACATAAAAGGGGATTTCTCCGCTGCGTAACACTACATCATCCACCTCAAACAAAAAGGAAGGATTTCCATTTCGCTGAAGGGCGGCCTGAGTCCCCTGAGACTGCAATGTGGTCAGCACATTAATCTCTGATTGCAGATCAAGCGTGTTCTTCCCCATTTTCAGAGCAAATTGCCGATCGGCCTGTGCTTCTTTTACCAAATATACAGTTCCGTTCGCTCCCCGGCCCAGCAAGCGCTGGATGACATAGCTGCTCCGCTTCCACTTGCCCTTGATGACCGTTCCGGGTGCAAGAACGGGATCAGACGACGTAGTCACCGAGCATCCCTTCTCCTTTGCCATAGGATTCTTCCAGATCTTTCTGTTCTCCTAGTGTAACATATCGGTAATAATCAATCACTTGTAAAATGGCAGGACCTGTCGGTGTTGCCCCTTTCATCCGCAAGCGTCCAAATATCGATTTGATCTGGTTAAGCTCAGAGGTCCAACCGATATCCATGACTGCGTCTTCTCCCATTTTACCGCCCGGAAAATGAAATACAGATATACGACTGTGTCCGCTTCTGGACTGTAAACTGAGCAGCAAATCGCGGATGCTGTCCTCTACAGCAGGCAGCTTGGGCTTCATGCTCGCACTTGCATCAATGAGCAAAGCAATCTCTAGGGTGCTTGTTTCTGTCAGTTCATCCATCACCTCAACCACTTGGGCTCGTTTGGCCGGAGGAAGTTCACCGATATGTTTGGCGCCACCCTCACCCAGAATGTGCGTTAACTCTCTATTAACCGCCTGCTGAATGGTTTGAACCACCGTTTTGCGCGTCATCATCTGCATGGTCTGCGCCAACTGTTTCGTCCCTACGATTTGGCTAAACCCTCCCCCTGCTTTAGCAATTTCTTGAATCTCCGCACTGCCAAGCTCGCCAATAGTTCCATAATCTATGACTCCGGCGACGTTCACTGTAATACCTTCCCGTAAAGCCTGGGCAGCCGCCATGACTGGACTAACACCTACATTCGAGCATCCGTCTGTAATGATCAAAATTTGCTTCATCGTTTTTTGACCTCCGCTTCCTCTTAATCTATCCCGATAGATTCTATCTTTGCCTAATCCGGAACGATTCAAACGAAGGATGCGGATTTTTAAAAATGGGTAAGGAATTTCCCGGGCAATGTCGGCTTAGCTCACCGTCCGTGGACGTTCCAACCACCTCATGCCAGGTACATGGAGAGTTGCCCATTCTGGGCGGAAGTGGTCGATTTTACTAACAACTACAGTCATATCATCATAGATTTGATTTTGTTGGTATCGAATAACCCGTTCTAGCAAACAGTCGGCCAACTGCTGAGGATCTTCGCTTTCAATTTCCTGTATCATGCGTTTCATCCACATTTCCTTATTAACCGCGTAACCCGGTGAGTCGTATATACCGTCTGTAATCATAATGAGAATATCGCCCGGCTGGAGCTGCAGTGATACCAAATCAATTTCAATATCCTGTATAATGCCAATCGGCAAGTTACTGGCAGATACAGGGATGACCTCCTCCCCTCTTTTAATAAAGCTCGGCGTAGACCCAATCTTCATAAAAGTTGTCTGGGCCGTGTACTGATCAATCAGCGCCATATCGACCGTAGCATACATTTCTTCAGGTGATCGCAGCATCAGGACAGAGTTAACCGACTTGATCGCCAACTTTTCGTCCATACCCGATTGCAGTAATTCCTCCAAAATGTTAAGTGCTGCACTGCTCTCTTGCTGCGCGCGCTCTCCGTTCCCCATACCATCACTTAATGAGACTGCAAATGTCCCATTCCCTAGCTCCATCATGCTGTAGCTGTCACCTGAGAAAAAATCGCCTCCTTTGGCGGCACTAGCTACCCCTGTAGCAATCTCATACGTTTTAGCGGAGCCGAACATGACTGTAGCCAAGCCTTGGCGGCGATCTGCCTCCGTTTCGCGCATCACAGCTATATGCTCGTCCAGTATGTCCGACAGAAGTGGAGCAATGATTTTCCGACATTCATCAAATCCCCTTGTATAGGCATGGACAATCTCAATTTCTACCTGACCTGCATCCAGGTTAATAATCTCGATGGATTGGATGGACAAGCCCAGTCTATCAAGAGCCTCTCGTATTTGCTCCTCCTGCCGATGCATGGTCTGTCCTTCCCGCTGAATTTCTCGCGCTAAATCCTCCATAATTTGTGATACACCCGATAGCTGGTCAGCAACAAGCTGACGACTATCGTATACTTGGCGCTTCCACTGCATATTATGTTGGTAGAGGCTATACTGCTGCTTCATCACTTGCAGGACAGCGCCCGTTTTAGCACATGCCTTGCTCCATTGCGGGGGGATCTGCTCCGGCTCCAAATCCGGGTTATCCTCAATGGCGCTCATCATTTCCGTCATATACTGATGGGTTTGCATAAACTTGCCGTCCCAGCACTGCTCACACTTGAAGCAGGAGGCACATGTCCCTTCTGCCACCGCATTCATAAAGTGTTCGATTTCTCCGTCCGACTTCGTGCTCTCACTCGCAGATATCTGGTGAAAGCTGCGGGATAGCTGACTGAATACACGGGAAAACTTCGTTACCCGCTCTGCGGTGAGATCGCGGACCCTTTTGGCATATTCATGCTGAGATTTGGCGTGGTCTTGCGTACCGGGAACATAGGTAGAAACCGCTTTAAAGAAACTTTTTGGGGTTATTAAGAATAATAGAATTGCCGCACAGCTCTCCCAAGTTGATGTCAAGACGTCTCCGGTCCCGTCCAAATAGATTGTCAGAATTGAGGAGCCTAGCAGCATCCCAAGCGCAACAGCACCCTTTTTCCCTTCACGCAGCATCCCTGCCAGCAAACCTGCAAAAGCGAGTAAACTCATCTGCACAATTGCAGACATATTGGCCAAGCTTAAAATTAAACCGGTAATTACGCCGACCGATGCGCCCAGCGAGGCACCTCCCACCAGAGCAAACACCAAGACTAAATATCGCGATAGTACATGATCGACAGACAATGAATGAACAGTCCATCCTACTGCTCCCGTCATCACAGAGGCTAATAAAATAATAAGACATAAAATTTCCTCATTTTTGAGCTGGCTTGTCTTCTTGCGGTACGTAAACAACGGTATGGCCTGCGTGAACACCAGCGTAAGCATAAAACTGAGAACCGCATCCGTTCCCACAATGATAAGCTCATACCATGTAAAAGTTGGAGCCATCACGGCGTTAAATAAATTGACCATAAACACCGACAAGAAAACCATAAGCGGGGCATAGGATAATTCCAGACGGTCGAAGGTTCGTAGTCCGCGATACAGGAGATAAAATACCAGTAGCTCGCCACCAATCATAAATAACGATGGGTAAGGAGCTAACAGGCTGCCTAACACAACGGATACAGCTACAGGCAGTATCAGATCACGCCGAAGAAACGTTATGACCGCAAAATAAGCGAGGGCAAACGGAGAAAGCTCGTCCAAAATAGTGGCGCGTCCCAGTAGAACTCCCATAGCTGACAATAGCAGCATCCATCTTTGCGCCGTTACCCATTGCACCACTTTATGTGAATCCAGCCGTTTCTTGAGTCTGGAAGACCAACCTTCCGTACGCTCTTTGGATTTGGACTTTCTAGATTTTAACCCCGGAAAATGTACCACGTTCCATTTCTCCATCATGCGTCAGGCACCCCATTCATCAATTTGATGTTCCTATCTTAAACCGGAACGACTGAGAAAGTTTGTCAGAACCCCACGTCTTATTCCAAGAAATTTCCGACAAAAAAACGTTCTGCGCGAAAGGACAGAGCATCACTCTGAACATCAAGCTACGCCCGTATGGAAGCCGATGGAAGAAACGTCCCGCTACTCCTTATATGACCTCTCGATGTCGTTCATCCTGATGTCCAAACTAGCGATTTGCACAGAAGATAGACGGAAAACCGTTGGAGTTTGTCGGACGATTATGTCCTCACGACAAAAAAAACATCCGCTTTCCAGCATCGAAGCTCTTTTCTTCTTCATCAAAATTGCGAATCTCATAAATGCCCGTACGACTAACCACTGGATTCAGCGCCCACAATCGCTGCTTATCACATCTGTTGTCGGTAGAACGCAAAAAAACCGTATCAGTCTCTCGACTGTACGGTTTTCCGTGTATGATTGATACGGTTGTCAAAGTGAATTAAACACGCTTCGCGCCGCGTCCTCCGCGTTTACCTTCGGTGTTCTTTTTCAGCGACGAAATGCGTTCCTCACTATCTTTCAGGAAGCGTGACATTTTATCCTCAAATGAAGGTTTACCCGGTGCAGGCTTGAAAGAACGGCCTCCACGATCGCGGTTGAAACCACCGCCACCACCACCGCGTCCTTGACTTGGACCTGAACCTCCACCGCCGAAACGGTCGCCTCCGCCTGGTCCTCCTGTACGCTCCGGTCTTGGAGCTCTTGGGGGACGGGCTTCACTTGCCGGCTTGTCAATCGTTTGCTTAATGGAAAGCCCGATTTTGCCATCTTTGTCAACATTAATGACTTTCACCGTCACAACATCATTAATCTTCAGGTGGTCGTTAACATCCTTAACATAGTTATCGGCGATTTCCGAGATGTGAACGAGACCCGTGACACCTCCAGACAAATCCACAAATGCTCCAAAATGCGTGATGCCTGTCACTTTGCCCTCTAACTTGGTGCCCACTTCAATTGCCATAGAATAAAATGATCCTCCCTTAAAATATACAACCGATTTTTTTGCAAAAAAATCCCGCTGTGGTGATTTGATTATACAAAATGGCGGAACCAAGGTCAACTAAGCATTGGCCCGATAATGTTCCTATTTCTGATCTCCGATGATTGGCGTCTCTTCCGGTTTGTAAAGACCGTACTTGCTTCTGGCAATCTCGCCAATGTACTCAGGGTCCTTGAGACGATTCACTTCGGTTTGAAGCTGTTGTTCCGTTTGTGTAGCAGCTTGCTTCTGCTTTTCCTTCTGGGTGAGCTGTTCACTTCGATCGGCCATAATCATGCCTTGAGAAAAAAAGGTAAAAATTGCCCAACTACCAAAGGCGGCAAGCGATAGCAACCAAATCATGATTCGCCTGCGCCCGCCCGCGTTGGACTTGGACGTAGAAGATGAATGGCGATCTACAGACGAATTACGCATGATACTACCTCCTTCCAAACCATCTTTTCGCTGTGTTTTTCAGTCTGATACCTAGCTTTACGAGCAACTCTGGAGTCTTCCAGCGTGCTTTAAGCGGAGCGATCAGCCATAGGATCGGCTTCCAAACCGGCATCAGGATGTATATCAGCATCCTTCCCAGGAACACAATAAGTGCCCATGTCCATCCGACCAGCTTGCGTAACAGCCGATACAGCGCTAACACCGGAAGAACAATCAGGATGCGCAGTATGCTGTTCACGATCAACGTCAGTCTGCGAACTATCTCTAATAACATTACCACAAAACGTTGGGTTGTAACACTAAAGGCCCAAAAATAGAGCCAAACCCCCAAAAGTAGTCCTAAAAAGACATAAAACCGCAGCTCACCGCGATTACTCGCGTATAGCACACGGAAAATAAACAAAGCCGAGGCCACCCAGTAGAGCACGTCCAACATATGAACGCTCCAGCGGGCAAAATGAAAGCGGATGGACAGCACCCGGTAGCTGTCAAACACCACTCCCATAGCTATGCCCGACAACAGCATCCACGTCAACGTCAGCCATTGCGTGTAAGGGTTCATTTGAAGATCTTGCCGAATAGGCTTTTTCCGTTTTTGGCCGGGGCCCCGGGCTCCAGGTAGACGAGGGAAGTAATCAGACCTTCAATGGACAACAGCCCCTCTTCTAGACTGAGGTTTTTGATATGTAAATGTTGTCCGCGAATGGTGAGATGGCCCAGCTCGGTCTGAAGCAAAAATTCTTCACTGTCAAAGCTCTCCACATTGCTGACGCCTGAAATATCGAGTTGCTTGCGGCTTTGCATGCGCAGATCATGGTGCTTGGACTTCCCTTGTTCAATCATGGCATGTACCCCTCCTTCTGTTCTTAGCTTATGAAGGGGGCCGTATGATTTAGAACCGCTTTTGCTGTTAATCAGCATATGATGGACGAAAACTCGTCATCTAAAGAAAAAAAGCACTCCTTCATAAAATAATGAAGGAATGCTTTCATGTACAGTTATGAGAAAATCAGAGGTCTGCTTACCAGTTCAAACCATTGTCCCTGGCAATAGGCTCTTCCTTTACCAAAGTGTACATACTTGCAGCCTCGTCCTTGCGTGTAGTGTCGGCGAGCCGTTCCACTCGCACGGTCACCAGCTTCTGGCCAAACTGGACGGTAATTTCATCGCCTACTTTGACCGCACTGCTCGGCTTGGCTTCGCGTCCGTTCACCAGCACTCTCCCTTGTTCGGAGACGTCCTTGGCTACCGTACGCCGCTTAATCAGCCGCGAGACTTTCAAGAATTTATCAAGACGCATTAGTTAACGGCTTCTTTAAGCTTATTACCGGCTTTAAAAGCAGGAACGGTCGATTCTGGAATTTCAATCGTGTTACCGGTTTGTGGATTGCGGCCCGTACGGCTGGAACGCTTGCGTGTTTCGAAAGTACCAAAGCCGATCAGTTGCACTTTGTCACCGCTAGCAAGTGCATCTGTAATTTCACCAAGAACGCCATTCAATACAGCTTCAACGTCACGTTTGCTCAAACCGCTTTTGCTGGAAATATTGTTGATCAGATCTGTCTTGTTCATAAGATAAAAGCCTCCCAAATGTCAAAAAATAATCATCACGCTGCATGTCCATTTATGGAGCAGACGTGAGGTCCAACTGTGGCCGAAGCCCTCCTGAATGTCACTGTAACACGCTTAACTATAAGCTACAGTTATTTTCAGAATTACTACAAGTTATTCTGGCTTGTCCGTAAAAATCCTGCAATGACAGGCGTTTTTTTATTCGACCCCAGTTAAGCCAACATCCTACTACAAAACTCTGTCCATTGGCAAGTCTTCTCAAACTGGGCCTTCTTTCAACCCTGCATATGTCTCATTTTACTGGTCTGTGCAGCCAAAAGCGAATGTGTGGAATCACGCTTTGCCAAGGAGCTTTTTCGCTTCCTGCCAGTAAGTCTCCATTTCATCTACGCTGCTTTCTTCGGGACGACGCCCCTGCTCGCGTAATTTCTGCTCAATATACTGGAAACGGTCGACAAATTTGCGATTGGTGGCGGACAATGCCTCTTCTGGATCTACTCCCATGAACCGGGCTGCATTCACGGCAACAAATAACACATCGCCTAACTCCAGCAACTGGGCTTCCACGGCATGCCCTTCACGAACCGCTTCCTTCAACTCAGCCACTTCTTCGTCTAATTTATCAAATACGCCCTCAATGCTATCCCAGTTAAAGCCTACTTTAGCTGCTTTCTTCTGGAGCTTGTACGATTTTATAAGAGCAGGCAGATCACGTGGAACCCCATCCAGTACGGAAGGGTATGCTGCCGTCGTGCCTTTAAGCCGTTTTTCCTCAGCCTTCATCTGCTCCCAGTTTTGCAGCGCCTCTTCCGCATCATTCGCTTGATTGTCACCAAATACATGTGGATGACGGAAAATAAGCTTATCGTTCAGCCCCTGGATAACATCATACACATTGAAGGTTCCGACTTCCTCTTCCATTTGGGCATGCAGCAAAATTTGCAACAACAGATCGCCCAGTTCTTCCTTCATATGCTCAGGGTCGTCCTCATCTATCGTTTCGATGACTTCATACGTTTCTTCGATCAGATTTTTGCGGATCGACTGATGTGTCTGTTCACGATCCCATGGACAACCTTCCGGACTGCGTAAAATATCAACAATCTCGTGTAAACGGTCAAAAGAACGCCGTTTCAGCGCCTCATCTTCACTGCGAGGTATGTATACCAAGGATAGGTTCCCGTAGCCCTCTACTCGATCCAGCTCGTACAGCGGCACCTTGTGCACCGCTTCCTCACCTTCCACCCCAAGAGCGTGACCGACATACACCTCATAATCGTCAGGATACCGCTCCATCAGGCACAGCTTTACATCAGATGCCGTGAAGGTGTCATACACCTGTCCGATCAGCGTATGCAGCTGAGGCTGGAGCCAGCTGGCATCCAGTGTACCTGCGTCCAACAGCTGGAAACCCTCAATCGGATCAAAACCAAGACGCACAAAAGCTTCATCCAGGAAACTTTCGCCGCCCAGAATGTTCAGTTCAATCCCTTGCGCAGGACAACGCTCCTTAAGCAACTGCACCGCTGCTTCTGCCACCATCGGGTGACCGGGAACCGCATAGACGATTTCGCTTCCGTCTGCCGCCTTAGCAGCCGTCGTAATTAATTGGCTGGTAATTTCCTCGTATACCTCTGGAAAAGACTCCTTTGTCTCATATACGTTGTCAAACGACTCAAAAGCCACTTCAAACTCATTCAGCACTTGAACGGCAGGATGCTCCTTGGTCCGCAGATACAGCGCTGAAGCGCCCCGCATTTTGTTCAATATCCCTATCGTAAGCTGATCCGGGTCTCCCGAGCCCAAACCTACGACCGTTAATGTTACGCTCATATTCAATCCTCCGTTTCGCAGAAACAAGGTTCATGCTCGAAAAAATACACGGCCTAACCCGCTTCTGCTTCCTTTGCTTTGGCATTTACTATACCACAAAGTTGTATAGGCTCATAAAATGGCTGTGCCGCTTTCGTGCCCTAAGCCCTATGCCTGGGCTACGTCAGTACACGCAGCCTGCGCAGCACGGCTGCCAGCGGGCGCCCGAGCTTGGGCACCGCCACAAGCTCGGCTTCCGTGATCAGCCTCAAGCGTGCGAGGCCGATCAGGAACACTACGGCGCCTGCGGCTACGCCCAGCAGGCTCTCCGCGGCTGCCGTGGCACGACCTCCGGCAGCCCACCCCAAGGCACCCAGCACAGCGCTGGTGCCCCACATCGCCGCCCCGGCCGCACCAGCCAGGGCGATAAGCAGTGCCGCCGGCTTGAGCACGCTGGCGGACCAGCTCCCACGCAAGCCTACCAAGCGAGCCAGCAGCACGATGTTGATCACCGCCGCCAGCAGATAGGCGACAGCCCCCGCAATGGCGGCTCCAGCCGTGCCTAGCTGCGGCACGAGCAGCCAGTTTAGCAGCGCCTTGGCTACTGCGGCCGCGAGCATCGCCAGAGCCGGCGCGCGAACCGCGCCAAGCCCTTGCAGCAGCGCAGCCGAGATGATGCTGAGCGTGCCGCCAACGGCGGTTAGCGCCATCCAGCGCATGACCCCGCTGCCGGCGTCGTCCGCATACAGCATCACATTGACGGGCACAGCCAGCACGATCAGGCCTGTCGCAGCGGCTAGTCCCAGTAACCAAAACCAGCGCAGCGATTGCTCGCACTGGCGACGTGCCAGCTCCGTACCGCCGGTCACCCGCGCTTCAGCCAGCGATGGAATGAATAATGCCGACAGGGTGGTGGCAAACATCATGACTAGCTGTACCAGCGGCAGACCTCGGTTATACACGCCAAAGGCCACCATAACCGCAGTATCGTCCAAACCCTCCTGCTTTAACAATCGAGGTACGGTAAATGTGTCTACCAGACTAATTAACGGAACGGCTAGCGCTCCAAGGCAAACAGGCAAGGCATAACGCAGCAGCGCCTTTAGTAAGGCACCGTTTCTTTCCGCTGGGTGTAGCTCTCCAGTTTGTGCTTGCACTGTCGCCATGACCGTCCCTTGCCTTCTAAGCCTCTTCCTGTGATTTCGCCAATATAGCAACATGACGACCAAGCCCGCTGCACCGCCTGCTGCTGAACCAAACACTGCTCCGGCGGCAATCATATCCGCCCCCGCTCCTTGTGACAGCATGAGCAGCAGCAGCATAATCATCACGCTTACCCGTATCGCCTGCTCCGTCACTTGGGAAACAGCAGTCGGAACCATATTTTGCAAACCTTGAAAATATCCTCTCAATCCCGCCATAACCGGCACGAACAAAAAGGCAAACGCCGCCGCCCTCACCGACGGAATGACGTGAGCATTGTCAATCCATTGACCAATGAGCGGCGCACACGCATACATCAGCACGCCCAGAATCAATCCAAAGACACCCAAGACAAGCGAAGATAGCCGAGCAACACGTTGCCCCGCTGCCTGGTTTCCCACTGCCTCAAACTCAGCTACAAATTTGGATATTGCAGCCGGAAATCCAGCAGCTGCAATGGTAATGAACAGCGTATAAAAAGGATAAACCGTATTATAAATGCCAAACACGCCGTCGCCGCCGATATTCTGCAGCGGGATTTTTTGCACTGTGCCGATCAGCTTGCTCGCTACTGCTGCCAGTGTCAAAATGACAGCACCCCGTAGCAGCCGCGAAGCGGCGCGATTTTCCTGCATTCTCCGTCTCCACTCCCACCTGAAATATGCATCTTTCACGAGTCCTATTATACCGCCTCTTCTCTCGGAAAGAAAAAAAAACCCTGTACAACGCAGAACGGCTTTCGCCATTCTGTACGTCATACAGGGGTGAAACGGGATGTTACTGTTCCATTTGTTTGCCCAGGAAGCCAGCGGCTGTTTCAGCCATTTTAATCTCCATTTCGGACATTTTTACATTTTCGTCCTTGTTCAACAATACAACGGAACCAATGGGATCACCACCGGAAACAATGGGAGCCGCCACAAAGGACGAGAGTGTTTCTTCGTGGTCTCGCGTTAGCTCATAGGAGCCGCTGGCTGTCTCCAGCACAGTTTTGCGATTATCCATACTACCTTCGATAATGCTACCGATTGGCTTGTCCAGAAACTCTTTTTTGGAGCCTCCAGCCACCGTAATAATGGTGTCCCGATCGGTAATCATTGTAATATGGCCCGTGCTTTCAAACAGGGACTCAGCATATTCTTTGGCGAAATCACCAAGTTCACCAATAGGTGAATACTTTTTCAAAATGACTTCTCCGTCACGATCCACAAAAATCTCAAGCGGATCTCCTTCACGAATTCTCAAGGTGCGGCGAATTTCCTTTGGAATAACTACCCGCCCAAGGTCATCAATACGGCGAACTATACCAGTAGCTTTCATTTCACATGTTGCCCCACTTTCTCAAGAAGAATTTAGTAAACTACTGACGGTATCGAAAGACGCTTCCACTCCCCCAGAAGCGGTCACGAAGAACGTCACGGTCATGGTGTTTATGGTGATATCTGACCATAGTATTCATCTGTTCCCAATTCCTTATGCATGTTCAGTTATTTACCTTCGTTTGTAGCTCCATCTTTGGCTGTTCCTGCGTTGGTATCGCCCGTACCGTTTGTTGTTGCGCCCGGTGTAGTTGTGCTACCGGCCCCGGAAGTTGCACCACTTTTCTCTTGCGTAGCTGGTACCTTCGGCAGATTGATTTTCAAATCAAGTTTCGCCAAATCATTTTCGGTAAAGTTTTGGATACTTTCCCCGGCCAATTTATTTTTCAGGGCTGCCTTTTCGTTGTCTTTCAATTTATCAAACGTTGGCTCATTGCGGGACTCCACTTTGATCACGTGATATCCGTATTCCGTTTCCACTGGCTCACCAATTTTGTTAATCGGTTGAGTCTCAGCGGCCTCTTTAAAAGCAGGTACCCATTGCGCTACGGATGCATTCTCATACAAACCTCCGTTAGACGCAGAACCTGGGTCTTCTGAATATTTCTTGGCAATCGTCGCAAAATCGGCTCCTCCGTCCAGCTTCGCCTTCACTTCTTTGGCCAGCTTGAGGGTATCCTCTTTTTTGCGCTGTTTCTTCGTTTTAGGATCTTCGAAGTTAATCAATACATGGCGCACGGTTGCCGTCGTGAATTGATCTTTATTTTTCTCAAATTCCTGTTTTAGCTGATCATCTGTTACTTTGTTGGTTTCGCTGTTGATTACCGTCATTACACGCGTGAAATAATCTTTCACACCTTGTTCGGTCAGTTTTTTATCACTCAGAAATGTCTTGAACTTATCTTCTCCGACTGACTTTTTATACTGCTCCAGCTGTTCGTTCCCTTCTTTGGCACCCTGCTCCTTGGCTTTGTCGTCCGCTTTAGCTGCCAGAAGCTTGTACACTACTTCCTGCTTTACAATTTGCTCCCGCACCTGATCCGAAGCTAACGCAGCCTCATATTCCGGGTAAAGGAATTTCATCATGCTGATTTCTTGGTTGAACTCATTTTCGGTAATGGTTCCACCCTTATAGGTCACGACAACCTTGCTGTTGTCCTTCGGTTCATCCTTGACCTTGTTCTCATCCGCTTGCTTCGTACATGCTGCGAGGACAGATATAGCTAGCAGCGCTGCCATTCCCAAGGAGAGCATTCTCCAAGGTTTTCTTTTATTTAGTTGTGGCATTTTGCAGTTCCTCCTTCAATGTGAATGCTTCTTTCAATGCACTCAAAAATTGTTCCAGCAGTTCTAGCAACTGTGGATCATTTAGACCTTTGCCCTTTATGCGTGCGCTCATAGAAGTGCCCTGTTCAAATTGTACACGTCTTTCAAAGCGATTGCCAATCTCGGCAAGTTTGGAGGTCTGTACCGCCTGCTGGCGCCCTTCATGGAATTTCAGCACTATATTGTCATCCCGTTGCACCATGGACTCGATGCCATACATGCGTCCATATACCTTGAGGCGAGCCACGGCTAGCAAATGACGCACAGCCTCTGGCAGATCACCAAATCGGTCGACCAGTTCATCCTCCAGTTCGGAAGCCTCGTCAAAGGTGCTGACCGCTGCAACCTTTTTATAAATCTCAATCTTCTGGATGCTGTCATAAATATAGTCTCCCGGCAAGTAAGCATCGACGCCTAAATCAATCGACGTACTCCAATTCCGATTGGACTGATCCTCTTCTCCAAGTACGCTGACTTTACGTTTATTAATTTCCTCAGCCAGCATCTGCGAGTAGAGATCAAAACCGACGGATGCGATGAAACCATGCTGCTCAGCGCCAAGTAAGTTACCCGCTCCACGGATGGACAAATCGCGCATTGCAATCTTGAACCCGGAGCCGAGCTCCGTAAATTCTTTAATCGACTGAAGGCGCTTCTCCGCCACTTCCGTGAGCACCTTATCCCGCTGGTACGTGAAATAAGCATAGGCAATCCGATTGGAACGACCTACACGCCCACGCAGCTGATAAAGCTGAGATAGCCCCATTTTATCGGCATCATGCACAATGAGTGTATTCACATTCGGAATATCCACGCCGGTTTCGATAATGCTGGTGCTGACCAGCACATCGTATTCGCCATCCAGGAAATCCAAAATCGTTTTCTCCAGTTCGGTTTCGGACATCTGTCCGTGACCCACGCCCACCTTGGCCTCCGGTACGAGCGCATTGATCTCTGCAGCCATCTCCTGAATACCCTGCACGCGATTATACAGGTAGTACACCTGTCCACCGCGTGCCATCTCGCGTTCAATGGCCTCACGAACTAGAGTTTGGCTGTGCTCAACCACATAGGTTTGCACTGGAAAACGGTTTTCCGGTGGCGTCTCAATGACTGACAAGTCACGTACACCCAGCATGGACATATGCAACGTACGCGGAATAGGTGTTGCCGTTAACGTCAGCACATCTACGTTCGTTTTCAGCTTCTTCAGCTTTTCCTTGTGAGTTACGCCAAATCGCTGTTCTTCATCGACAATCAGCATTCCGAGGTCCTTAAACACCAGATCCTGCGACAACAGACGATGGGTACCAATGACAATATCGACTGTGCCTTGCCGGACCCCTTTAATCGTCTCATTCTGCTCTTTGCGCGAGCGGAAACGGCTCAATACCTGAATATTGAACGGATACCCTGAAAAACGTTCACGGAACGTCTCATAGTGTTGCTGTGCCAAAATCGTCGTCGGTACCAGCACCGCTACTTGTTTGCCTTCAATAGCAGACTTAAAAGCAGCACGAATGGCAACTTCAGTTTTGCCGTAACCTACATCACCGCATAGCAAACGATCCATCGGGCGGCTCTGCTCCATATCCTTCTTAATCTCTTCAATGGCCCGAATCTGGTCACGTGTCTCATCATACGGGAACATATCCTCAAACTCTTGTTGCTCCGGTGAATCCTTTTCAAAAGCAAACCCTGGTGCCGACTGTCGTTCTGCATATAGCTTAATCAAGTCATCCGCAATATCCTGAACCGAGCTGCGCACCTTACTTTTAACCCGTGTCCACTCATTGCCACCCAGTTTATAAATCTTGGGTTCCTTGTCCTCTGAGCCGACATATTTCTGAATCAGATCAATTTGTTCAATCGGCACAGACAGCTTATCTCCACCCGCGTAGAGGACATGCATGTAATCCTTATGGATACCGCCAACCTCCAGCGTGCCGATCCCCATGTACTTCCCAATCCCGTGATTTTGGTGTACGACGTAGTCGCCCACCTTCAGCTCGCTATAGCTCTTAATCCGTTCTGCATTGTCCACATGCCGGCCCTGCTTACGAGCTTTCCGCTGCTTCTGGGAAAACATCTCACCCTCGGTAATGACAGCCAGATGAATAGATGGCATTTCAAAACCGCTTTGCAGATTGCCGATAGCCATCGTCGGCTCATCAATACCGTAATCTTCAAGCACTCGGCGCATCCGGTCCAGACGTTCATCCCCACTTGCCAGCATCATAACCTGTGTGCCAGCTTTGCGCCAACGATCCATCTCCGCCTTGAGCACATTCATTTGGCCATGGAAATCCTGCATGCCTCGGCAGATGAAATTCAAAATATTTTGTGGCTGGGTATGAGGAACCTGACGGAGAAAAATCGACAGGAACAACGTCTGAAATCTCCGGTTGTACAGCAGATTGTCCGCGTCATCTGACAGTTCTAGCTGCGGTAACGTTTTACCGTTTTGAAGCAAATGCAGATTCCATTCTGACTCATCCCGTTCCAGTTGCTTGGCTGTTTCCAGCATACGTGCCGGTTCGTCAATAATCAGAATCGTATCTTCCGGCATATAGTCTGCTAGGGTTTTACGTTCAGGATACAGCAGGGAGATATATTTATAGATTTCGTCAAAATACACATGCTCTCGCAGCAACTCAATTTCACGATGGATCTCTTCTTTCAGGTGCTGCTTAGCTTGACGATCCGTCATTTTGCCCAGCTGCTCCTCCAACAAAATAGCAGCGGCATCCGCCGCCTGATCCATACGCTGGTTATTCGCAATAACTTCCTTACACGGTGTTACGGTAACGTCCTGAACCTTTTCCACCGAACGCTGATCTTGCGGATCAAACTTACGGATCGAATCGATTTCATCGTCAAACAGCTCCACACGATAGCCCCAACGGGTTGTCATTGGATAAAAATCAATAATTCCTCCGCGTACGCTCATCTCTCCACGTGATTCCACACGCTCTACACGCTGGTAGCCCATCTCGACCATATGTAGCAAAAACGCTTCCAGCTGAATCGTTTCGCCTTCTTTCAGTTCAATACGAGCCTCACGCCATGTTTCCGGGATTGGCAGTAAACGTCGGACACCAGAAAACGGCACGACAACAATCCCACGAAAACTCTGGGCGCAGCGTATCAATACATCAATTCGTTGGGACAATGTCTCTGGACTGGATATTGCAGCTTCAGCAGCTACCAGCTCATTAGCAGGATACAATAAAACCTGATCAGGAGAAAGCGCTTCCTGTAAGTCATCTGCTATTTTTTGAGCGGCAAACATATTGTGCGTCATGACCATTAACGGTCGTCCGGTATCTTCGGCAAGCGCGGCCATCAGTACCTGTCGGGAAGAGCCTGATAAACCTGATATCAGTTGTTCCTTCATCCCTGATGAAATACCTGCTGCAATGGATGCATAATCAGCATCCTTCGTAAAAGCCTGAATAAGTGCTTGTAACAAAAAAGGCACCCCTTTATGCTTATAAATAGTTACATGTAAACCGAAAAAGAAGCCTCAGCAATGCTGCCAAGGCTCCATAAGCGGAATTGCCGCTTCACCTCTCAAGCTGGTACATCCTACCAGTTGAATACCTGTTATTGGAGCGGATTAACGAGCAGACTCAGCTCTGGATTATTCTCCAATGCCTGACTGCAATGCTCGCAAATGACTTTGACGGTCACTTCACCACCCGAATTATACGCTATTATATCTCTACGTTCGGCAGGGGTCAAGGAATGGAAGCCCAACCTTTCTTCGGTTATTGCCGCGGAATCAATTCGTCCCAAGAAAGTTCGACAATGTCTGCATACATAATTAACAATCATGTAATGTATATGCCTCCTGAAAGTTTTCTATACCTTTCAGTATGTCCAACAATCTTCCATTTAAGCCCGTCTGCCTACGTCTGAACTTACTTGTTGAATTCAGCCATCGTCCGTTCAAACGGATGACTCAAGCTGTGTTCTAAGGCGTTGCACGTGTCCTCGATCATTCCGGCCAGTAATTCTTTTTCCTTCTTGGGAAAGGTACCCAGAACATAATCGACAATAGCATGTCCAGGCTCCGGGCGGGAAATGCCCATACGAATCCGATTGAAGGACTGCGTGCCGGTATGCTGAATGATCGATTTAATGCCGTTATGACCGCCTGCGCTACCTTGATAACGCAATCTTATTTTACCGACTTCTGTATCCAGATCATCGTACACGACAATCAGATCTTCCATATCGGCCTTATAATAGTCCATATAAGCACGTAAAGACTCGCCTGATAGATTCATATAGGTCATTGGCTTAATCAGTACGGTTTTTACGCCACCAATGTGACCCTCTCCAATTAACGCCTTGCATTTGCTTTGGTTAATCTGGATGTTATGACGCGAGGCAAGAGCATCCAATGCCATAAATCCGACATTATGTCTCGTTTTCTCGTATTGGGGACCGGGGTTGCCCAATCCTACAATCCACTTCATAACTTTGACACCCTCTTTCGCAGTCTTGATTTTTTGGTAAAATAGTTGTATTGAATAGGAAGGTGCGTGCCGGTATGCTCAATCAAGGTGATATCCTCTTATATGACAGCCATTTTCTATATCATTTAAAACATTCCGTTCCTGTCCAGATATATGACGGGAATGTACATATTCAGATTGGCATCGTTGCGCGTTTTAATGAGCATTTCGTCGAAATAGAGGACACACTATACAATCGTCAACGTTTCACATTCATATCTCGCCCAGGCTTTTAGCCTGACATGCTGATAGGGGTTACCTTTTCCATATGGAAAAGGCAACCCCTTTTTTAATGAGCCAGCGCTTATTCGATTTCAAACAGTTTGCTGATCGACAATTCTTCATGCACACGGATGATAGCTTCTCCCATTAATGGAGCCACAGACAATACCTTCAGCTTGCTTGTCGGATTCGGGTGAACGATCGGGATTGTATCCGTCACAACCACCTCTTTTAATGGTGAATTCTCCAGTCTTTCCATAGCAGGACCGGACAGCACAGCATGTGTACAACACGCATACACATCTTTTACGCCGCCTTCTTTAAGCGCATTTGCACCTAATACAATCGTTCCGGCTGTATCAATGATATCATCAATTAAAATAGCCGTTTTACCCTCAATGTTCCCGATGATGTTCATCACTTCACTGACATTTGGCTCTGGACGACGCTTATCAATAATAGCTAGCGGCGCACTCAGGAAGTCCGCCAGCTTACGCGCACGAACAACCCCGCCATGATCGGGTGAAACGACAATCGGGTTCTCAATTTGCTTGGAACGGAAATATTGGGCCAGAATTGGCGCTCCCAACATATGATCTACTGGAATATCAAAGAATCCCTGAATCTGCATCGCATGCAAATCCATGCTGATTACGCGGTGAGCTCCCGCTTTTTCAATCAAGTTAGCGACAAGCTTCGCTGTAATCGGATCGCGTGAACGAGCCTTACGATCCTGACGAGCGTAACCGTAATATGGCATAACGACATTGATACTTTTGGCAGAAGCGCGTTTAAGTGCATCAATCATAACCAATAACTCCATCAAGTTGTCGTTAACCGGCAGACAAGTTGACTGCACAATATACACATGGCAGCCGCGTACGCTTTCCGACAGCTTAACCTGGATTTCACCGTCACTAAACGATGTGGTATGGGATTCCCCCATTGGGATGCCGATGTAGTCCGCAATCTGGTGGGCTAACTTCGGATTGGAGTTACAAGTAAATATTTTGAGTTTGGAATCGCAATAAGTCATTAATAGAAACCCTCCGTGCTGGTTCATTCATTACAGATTCAACAGCTTGCTGATTAAGGTCATTCCGATCTTTTCTTCTTCGCTTTGGCACGTGCGCGGATTTTGTCCGCATATCCGGCTTTGTTCTCTTGACGTGGTCTGGCAATGGCCAGATCGTTATCAGGGACAGCATGTGTTACAGTGGAGCCTGCTACAACATAAGCACCTTTTCCAATCTTAATCGGGGCGATCAGATTCACGTTGCTGCCAATAAAGGCATCGTCTTCAATTTCTGTAATGGATTTATTATATCCATCATAATTGACCGTTATTGCCCCGCAGCCAATATTTACGTTTGTACCCACCTTAGCATCACCGACATAGCTCAAATGAGACACCTTGGAATGATCTCCAATGGTCGCATTTTTCACCTCAACAAAATCACCAATTTTCACATGTTCGCCAAGCTTCGCGCCTGGACGCAGATAAGCAAACGGCCCCACAGATGTACTGCTTCCCACTTCCGCTTCGTTCAACACCGAATGTTTTACCGTTGCGCCTGAATGGATAATCGTATTCTGAATCTCAGCCTGTGGACCAATCACACAATCTTCTCCGATTTGTGTTTGACCATGCAGCCATGTGTTCGGATACAGTACCGTATCGGAACCAATAACAACCTCGCTCCCGATATAGGTAGAAGACGGATCAATGACAGTGACACCATTCAGCATATGCTTGCGAACAATGCGCTCACGCATATAGCCTTCAGCTATCGACAAAGCCACTCTGTCGTTAACACCGATGGATTCAGACACATCATCTGTCAAATACGCCTCAACCTGCTCACCTTCACCATGCAAAATACCAATGACATCTGTTAGGTAATATTCCTGCTGTGCATTGGTGTTCGTTACCTTGTCCAGCGCTGCAAACAGCTTGGCATTGTCAAAGCAGTACGTTCCCGTATTGATCTCCCGGACAGCATCTTCCTCAGGTGAACAATCTTTCTGTTCCACGATCTTGAGCACGGCCCCGGAAGCATCACGAATAACTCGTCCATATCCTTTCGGGTCGTCCAACTCAGCGGTCAGAATCGTCGCAGCCGCCCCACGGCTCTCGTGCAGTTGCACCAAGCCCTCCAGCGTTTCCGCTGTGATCAAAGGAGTATCCCCACAAATGACAATGGTTGTACCTTTTTCCTGACCGAGCAAGTCCTTGGCTTGCTTGACAGCATGGCCCGTTCCCAACTGCTCAGCCTGAAGCGCATATTCTGCCGACGGTCCCAAATAAGACTGTACCGCCTCTGCTCCATGACCCACGACGACTACGCTTCGGGACACACCGATTTCACGAACCGTGTCGAGCACATGCCCGACCATCGGTTTTCCGCACACCGGATGCAGAACTTTATATAATTTGGATTTCATACGTTTTCCCTGCCCTGCGGCAAGAATGACTGCCAACCTTTCCAACAAGTCCAACCTCCTATCCTGAAAATAACAGTTACCCCTTGGCTAAAACGTTAATTCCCAGATCAGATTTTGCTTAACTTTTCACAATCCTCCTGAAAAATAACGGCGAACCTTTGGTTAATGGCTATTTTTTCAGGCCAGCTTGTGCTGGACATTCATCCCCGGGACGCATCGCTGCCTAGTCCCTGTCTTATGAAAAAGCCGCTTCGGCAGCCCGGATGGCTCCAAGTTGCCTTAAAACTGACTGTTAACTCACTAAAGAATATATCTCATTCCAGACAAAAAGAAAAGAGAGCCACAGTTAGTGGCTCTCTTTTTCTTTTGTTCCCCAATCCTGCTTTAGGCGAATTAAGCGCCTTCTTCAATAGCAACTTCTTCATCCACAGCTGCACGTTCGTACTCAGTTAATACAGCAGCTTGGATCTTCTCACGGGTTCCTGAAGATATCGGGTGAGCGATATCGCGAAACTCTCCGTCTGGAGTTCGTTTGCTTGGCATAGCTACGAACATCCCGTTATTACCGTCGATAACTCGGATGTCATGAACAACAAACTCGTTATCAATCGTAATGGATGCAATCGCCTTCATTCTTCCTTCTGAGTTCACTCGGCGGAGTCTAACATCCGTAATCTGCATGTGTGTTTCACCACCTTTTTCCAAATAGGACTTGGTGTATACATTCCACACAGCAGTTCGAAATCCTTCTTTTTTTCGGTAATTCGTATCCTAAATTCAGGTAATTTTTTTGAAAAGATTTCTTTTCGACATATTTAGGTATTTTATGATGGATTGTGACAATTTACTGCCCTGTTCACTCATCAAAATAATTGCCCAGCTTGACCGTAATTTGCTTGCTTCGAGAATCGACTGCGGTCAGATTCGCCAGTGAAATATAATCGTGCAGCAGGCGCTCTTCGTTCTCCACCTCACCCGATTCTACCAGCACACCTACACCGGCCACCTCAGCATCAAACTCAGCCAGCAAGTCGACCATCCCCTGAATCGTGCCACCGGCCTTCATAAAATCATCTACGATGAGCACACGCGATTTCTCACGCATCGCACGTCTGGATAAAGACATTGTATGCAGGCTCTTTTGTGATCCTGAAACATAATTAATACTTACAGCCGAGCCTTCTGTCACCTGATGATCACGCCGTACGAGGACGACTGGCAAATTCAGCTGTGCTCCAGTTGCATAGGCAAGTGGAATACCCTTGGTCTCCACCGTCATAACCACATCAATCTGACGATTGGCAAAAGCGGTCGCGAATATTTTACCAGCTTCGTTCATCATCGCAGGTTGGCCCAGCAAATCGGACAAATACAGGTATCCTCCCGGTAATATGCGGTCAGGCTGCTCCAGTTGCGCACACAGGTCGTTCGCAAACGCAAGCGCATGCTGCTTGGAAAGCCTCGGGATCAGTTTCACGCCCCCTGCCGCTCCCGCCAGTGTCAGAAGCTCGCCAGTGCCCTCATCCTCAAAAACTTCCTTGATGATGGCCAGATCCTCGCTTATGGAGGACTTAGCTGCCCCGTAGCGATCCGCAAAATGAGTAAGAGGCACCAGCGTATGCGGCCGTGACAACAAAAATTGCGTCATTTCCACCAAACGTGAGCTTCTTTTAAGTTTTTTCACAACAATTCCTCGCGATCTATTCTCCTGCCGCCCGCTTTGTACAGTAAAAGCACCGGCGGACTGGCCGGTTGCTGGCGGAATGTAAGTGATATAGTAAAATCCGAATATTTAATAGTAAATATATCATCTTCGTACGTATTTGTACAACAATTACCACTATAATATGAAAGAAATATCTAAAATCAGGTCAAAAGTCGTACTGCATACACATCTTTACAAAACCCTCTTAGTCCATTGTAAATCCGTGGCACTTTGGCTTCCTTCGATACCAGTCCGAACACTGTAGGTCCGCTACCTGACATCAGCACACCGTCTGCTCCTAAGCGGATCATGGAGTTTTTAAGATGCTCTACCTCTGGATACAGCTTTAGTGTTACATCCTCAAGTACATTCCCCAGCGCGTCGCATACATCGGTAAAAGAAGCGTTATGGATCGCATGCTCCATCTGGCGGGCAGACGGGTGGTGCGCAATCTGATCTGCTTTGACACGACCATACACTTCAGCCGTCGATACATTAATCGGCGGCTTCGCAAGGATCACCCAGCATTGTGGCGGATTCGGAAGTGGCTTGAGCAGTTCTCCGCGTCCACTTGCTAAAGCTGTACCCCCTGTAATACAGAAAGGTACATCTGAGCCCAGTTCCGCACCCAGCACCCTTAATTCGGCATCCGAGATACCAAGCTTCCATAGCTTGTTCAATCCACGCAGCGCTGCGGCAGCATCACTACTTCCACCTGCCAACCCTGCCGCCACCGGGATATGCTTATCCAGATGAATGTGGACGCCCGTAGACACGTTATAACGTTCTTTGATCAGACGAGCAGCCTGAAAAGCCAAGTTCTTTTCATCCAATGGTATGTACCCAGCTTGACTTGAAATAATAATGGTATCACGCGGTAACTCAGACATCGTCAATCGGTCAGACAGATCGACCATGGTCATAATCATTTCGACCTCGTGATAACCATCGTCCCGCTTACGTAGAACATCAAGCATTAAATTGATTTTCGCCGGTGCTTTTTCATATATTTTCAAGGCGTTCACCCACCTTCAACTTTTCCCTCAAGACAGCTTAACATATTATATCAGACTCAGCGTGTCAAGTCATGAGGTTCAAAAAAGCGGAGATGACCCGGTCTAATCCCGGATATCCCCGCTTTTCATCAGCACCACCGATAGCTACGATTTGCGGGAAGCTGCCTGCTCGGCAAGTTGGATAGCCCGCTTGACCATATTGCCCGCATCCTTGGCTTTAATGCCTCCCCAGCCTTCTTCCTTGACCGTGTCGTAAAATCCAAGATCTTTGGCCAACTCGTACTTTAGCTCCTCCGACATGACACTCCGTCTTCTTCGGCTCATACATACGCCTCCTTCGGCAATGGAATAAGGAAGATCATTCCCGGCTTAGTATGTGCAGAGATGTCATGCTTCATCCTGCTCTGTATATACAAAACGGCCCCGTCATTTGAAATGACGAAGCCGTCGTTAAACCTGCAAAGCTGGTATAAATCACGAAATCAATTAAGGTGTTTCAAAATATTCGACTACACTTGTATGGGAGTCGGGATCATATACGCTGACTTCTACCGACTCGGTAAGAATGTCAGCATAGCTGTAGGAGACACGTTTAAACGTCTGTTGCTCCTGATCCAGCTTGACGATAAAAACAGAAGGGTACGTTTCTTCCAAGACACCAGTTCGTTCGACGGTCTTACGGCGTCCGCCGTTAGCCCGCAGCAAAATTTTTTGCCCTACATGTGCGTCGAGACTGCGTTTGATTTCCAACAGCGTATTTTTAGCCATTGCCTAACGACCACCTCTTTCCTTGTCCATTATAACGAATTTTAGAGGGATTGTCAAATCAAGCTAAATATTATAACAACACGAAAAATAAGTTGTCAATTTAATTTTTTGCGAACAGGAATAATTTATATAAAAAATGACAAAAAGCCTCTGAAAGCAGAGGCTTTTTGCTCAGGTTAATCCTATTGGCACATTTGAATCCTAGATTGCGGAAGGCGTTACTTTAAGCGTTGATAAATTTTCAAGCTTCGGCAGGCCGATGCGATAGCTTCCCCTAGTTTCAATTCCACCCACTCCACGACTGCCACTGATTGTCTGGTGAAACAGGTCCCCCATGTTGACCGTATCACGGATCGAAGTAAAGGCCGCCTTGGCAGCCACGTATACGGGGTCCAGCGCGTGAATCAGGATACGCCCTGGTGAGCTGGCGAAGTTCGCTCCCGCACGTAGCAGCGCCTCAAAATGGGACTGGCACGCTCCCGCTACAATCGTCAGCGAATCCAGATGACGTTCATATTGTCTTGCTACCTGAATTGCCGCCACAAAATTTTGCGAATTTTTATAACTTTTCAAGCTGTACAAATCGTAAGGCTGTGGCTGCTTCAGCACACCGTCATGTCCAGTAATGACTACGATATCCGGACGGATACGAGGAAGCAGTCGGTACAACGTGTCTGCCATTGCCGATTCGTGAACGTGATGTCCCTCTGCAGGAACACGGAGCTGTTCATATAAACTGAGACATTTTTTCAGATAGCTGGGATCTCCATCCAGGTGAAGAACCTTTCCCGGCATTTCAAAATACGTTGACTCAACCGGATCACTCCAGTCCCCTACCAGAGCTGCCTGACTACGAGCAGCTTGCTGCTGGCGTGCCCGTTGCAACAGATTAAGAGACTCACCAGCCTTAATGTGGGCCTGCTGAGTCTTACCACTAATCTGGTCTGCAGGCACTCTGACCAGATCGTTCACCGGGGAATCGGCCAGCAGCCGAAATTCTATTCCCTTAATGATCGCTTTATCCCGCTGGATGTCCTCAACACGAAACGTGACATCTCCGCCGTACGATTTCCGAACGACCAAGTCTCCTAAACTCATCACACTGTATCACCCCTCCTATATCGTATGGGTGAATGCACAGTTTGGTTCCAGCTTAGGATATACCTGCCTCCAACAGCACAGCGCTGAGACGCGCAAATTCCTCAATACTTAGCGTTTCTCCTCGACGGGAGGGTTCAATACCAGCTTGTTGCAACAGCGGCTCCAGCGTGTCCCTGTTCTCTTTGGTGAAGAAACGGCTTTTTAAGTTATTGGAAATGGTTTTACGACGCTGGGCAAAAGCAGCATGAACCACTTCAAAGAAGTGCTTCTCATCCACCACTTCCACCGGAGGGGCTTCCCGTACACGCAGCCGGATGACTGCAGACTCCACATTTGGCTGGGGAATAAATACTGTATTCGGCACAGTGCAGACTAATTCAGGTTCGCTGTAATATTGCACTGCAATGCTCAGACTGCCGTAATCCTTCGTTCCAGGAGACGCAGCCATGCGCTCAGCCACTTCTTTTTGGATCATAACGACGATATTCTCCAGAGGGAGCTTGTCCTCCAGCAGCCTCATCAGAATCGGTGTGGTAACATAGTACGGCAGATTAGCCACGACACTTACTTTACTCACGTCTGCAAAATCGGCTGCGAACACCTCTCGCAAATCCAGCTTCAGCACGTCTCCATGACGTACCTTCACATGCTCGTAAGGGGCCAACACCTCTTCGAGAATTGGCAGCAGCCGCTGGTCAATCTCGACAGCGGTAACTGCCTTGGCCGATTGAGCCAGCTTCTCGGTCAAAGCGCCAATCCCAGGACCGATCTCAAGTGCACCCTTCGTCTCATCCAATCCAGCAGCATTTACAATCTTATTGAGAATATTTTGATCAATCAGGAAATTTTGTCCCAAACTCTTTTTGAACGAAAAACCGTGCCGTTGAATAATTTCCTTCGTACGCCGCGGTGTTGCTATATCTTGAATCCCTGTCATACGGACATCACAATCCTTCACTTTCAATTTGTGCCAGCGCCCCGGCAAATTCCTCGCGGCTGATCTGAAATACAGAGAGCCGTTTATGTAGCTGCTTTCCGTTACAATAACCAATACCCAGCACATTCCCTAAGGCCATACGGCGTGCAGCAGCATTGGGATGGGTGATGAGTCCAGCATCAATCAGGTCCGCCCACTCAATCAGCGGGTCGGCGCCTTCCACTGTCGTATGGACCCGTGCAAGAGCGTGTCTGATCGCTTCTGGTGAGGCATTCTCCACGCCAATATCTCCTTTACGCGTCGCTTCTGCCTCGGGTATAAAGGCCTGCTTGCAGCCGGGTACCTTGGAAGCGATAATCTTACGGATGCGCTCCCCTGCATGATCGGGATCGGTTAAAATGATGACCCCCCGCCGCTCCTGCGCCAATGCAATTTTACGCAGCGTCATTTTATTAATGGCGGAGCCGCCAGTTTCTATCGTATCCGCTTCAACAGCGCGGCGAATGGCCACCGTATCATCCCGGCCCTCTACCACGATCACTTCCTTGATCATTTGCGTTTCCCTCCACTGCTACACAGCAAGCTATATTTATCTTTCCCTGCTTTTGAAAACAAAATAAGAAGAGGATATCCTCTTCTTAGCATGGCATAACTATGTTGTTAATACTATCGCATTGCCCTCAACATACACAACCTGTTTTAGTTGATTTCAGGCTTTACCGGTCCGATAACATATACGGTTTTACCGTGCTTACGACCAAATTGGTTGGCTCGGCTCAAACTCTCATAATACACATCGATTTTGTGGCCTTTAATCGCGCCACCGGTATCCTCCGCACGACGGAAGCCCACCCCTTCGATGTACACCCACCAGCCGATTGGAATTATACTCGGATCGACCGCGATGGTGCGTCCTTCCGTGACACGTGCGCCGGATGCAGTACGTGTACCGATACCTGGCTCCTGTGAGGAATACGCCGTCATGGAGACATTTTGTAAAACTTTGCTATATTTAAAATTTACGCCTGCTTTACGGACAGCACTGCCCGAACTAACCGTTGTTGCCTTAACCGCATCATTGGGACCGACGGAAGCAGCAAGAACGACCGGTTTTTTCTTCGTTCCTACCGCAATGACTTTATCCACACGGTTCTGTGCAACTTCCTTGTTAACCAGCTGTTTGGATACCAACTTTCCATCATGATATACCTTTTGAACGTGCTGGACGACCACACCCGATTTGCCGCTTTGAATGACCCGATTATCGCCTTTATAAAGACTCGGATCGGCCGTTTTGATGACCTGATAAGGCACCTGTTTTTTCTGTTCGACCTGCTGTTTCTTCACACGGACGATTTTTATGTCCATGTTAGACGAAACAGAGGCATCCAACGCAGGATAAACTTTATCCGTTGATGATAATTTATAGCCCGAGGTACGAATGGCACCTTCTACTGTATTTTCTGTTGTGTACAGCTTTTTCGTCTCATTGCCTGAAGATACTTTAACCTGATTGGCACGTTTAATGACTACGCGATCGCCATCCTGTATTGCTCCATTTAGCGGCATGGAAACTGTATCATGCGGCTGAAGTGAAATGGAATGCTCGCTCAGCAAATCTTGAAGCATGGATTCCCGGGTTTCTACCGCAGACGCCTTGCCATCGATGACAAAAAAGACTTGTTTTTTAGATTGCGTGTACATCAGAATTGAAATCATAATCGTTAGCGCGATTAGAAAAATAGCAACCAAAGCAGCCTGGCGCACATTCTCTTGCTTCCAACGCAATACGTAAGACATGCTGGATGAGCGTGACTCATGGGTATCCTTTTTTTGGAAAATGCCCATTTCCTCCGTCCTCCTTACATAGCCCGCCGTCTGGAGTAAGACATAGTTGAGATTTGACGTGACTATAACAGATTTTCTACAAGACAAGCCCAAACTACGACTGTCCTGCACCATGTACCCGTCTTCGCGGCATGCTGTCCTCCCCTGTTTAACCACAGTATGATGACAGATTTTCTTTTATTCACAACAAAAAAAGCCAGAGAAAGAGACTAGAGAGCTCTTTCGTGGCTTCCGGCATGTGTGAATATGCGGGAAAACTCATGCACGAGATGGCTTCTCTCTTGTTACGCTTACGGGGTTAGCTGTCGGGTTCGGACGTAGAGAGTCGCCCTAGCTTGGGTCAACCGCTCATGGCGGTCGCCTTCACATTCACCCCGAAGACCCAGAAAGAAATCGAAATACGGCTCCTCCACCTGTTCAATCCCATCCGGGAAAAGAATTTAGGTCGAGCCGGCTGGCGGAAGAGACGTTCCCTTCTTGCACATACGCCGGACGTACTGTAAGCCATATCGGTTCCCCCGTTCCCTGTAAAAGGGACTCAGCGAGACTGGTTCATGAAATGACTTGTTGATGTTTACATTCAAACAACAATTCACTGAAAAGATGATATCCTGTTTCTATGCATGTTGTAAAGCAGGTTTCAAGTACATTTTTTAAAATATTCGGTTAAAATATTGTAATATTCTCGAGTTTCCTGCAACAAATTCATGATTAGCTTCGTCTATCTCTTTATTTTGATCGATTTCTTCACTTTTTCATTGAATGTAAAATCGTTCCAGGGCATTTCGGGTCGTTATTGACACTACTTCCTCCACTGTAATCCCTTTGATTTGGGCTGCAGCCTCTGCTACCAGTCTCACCTGTGCAGACTCATTTCGCTTCCCACGAAACGGATGAGGCGTCAGATAGGGAGCATCAGTTTCAATGAGCAGACGGTCCAGCGGCACCTGTGCGAGCACCTCTTTTGGCTGCTTGGCATTTTTGAACGTTATTGGACCACCGAAGGAAAGGTGAAATCCCATATCCAGCACCATTTTGGCTGTCTCCCAGCTACCCGAAAAGGAGTGCATGACTCCACCAATCTCACTCGCTTTTTCCTCGCGCAAAATCTTAACAATATCTTCATGTGCATCCCGGTTATGAATAACAATGGGCATCTTGAGCTCACGAGCCAGACCAATTTGATTTCGAAACACCCGATGCTGCACATCCTTCGGTGATGTATCCCAGTAATAATCCAGACCGATCTCCCCGATGGCTACAACCTTTTTATGACTGCATAACGATGCAATCCATTCTAGATCGCCCTCCTGCATTGTAATAGCATCCTGTGGGTGCCATCCAACTGCCGCATAAATAAAATCATACGTCTCGGCCAATTTCATGGTGGATGGAATGGTCTCACGATTAAATCCGATATTGATCATCCGCGTTACTCCTGATTCGACAGCACGTGCTATAACTTCTTCACGATCTTCGTCAAATTGTGGCGCATCCAAGTGAGTATGAGTGTCGAATAAATCCAAGGTTTACATCTCCTTTTTTTACTTACATTTCTATATAGTTGTCTATTCTTTGACAAAATAATTCCTTATTTCGGCAGGAAGCCTGTCTTTTACCGCGTTCAATTTATTCTGGGGAAAATACATATGATATTTCCCTCGGTGAATACCACTTATTGAGCGCACAATTTCCGAAACTTCGGATATTTCACTCACCTCGCCCTGACGTCCAAGCAGCAAAATCTGGTTGTCCGTCGAGCCACCCTGCCGAAACACATCATAAGGAAGATCTGTCGGAAAATCAATTTCAAAATCATATTCAGGGTGCAAACCGGCCTCTTTCAAAGCTTCTCGAATACTGTCAATGGTATCTGTATCCATATTTTCAATCTCTACATATTTATACAATCTACGGTCCATAAACCGGCTGCTCAAATCACTTAAAATCTCGTCCTTTTCTCGTTTCCACTGGCTAAATACGGTCTGGATTAATGACTCGTCAAGCATCAGATATTGCTCTACTGTAAGATCTCCTTTCAACAGATCCGGCAACGGGTCCAGCAGAAATCCAAACTCATATCCGTTTTTAAACAATTCCTTTGCTCGCTTGAAAATTTTACGTAAAAGGATTTCCGAGCTGCGTGTTACAGGATGAAAATAAATTTGCCAATACATCTGGTAGCGTGACATTAAATAATCTTCTACTGCATGCATACCTGATTCCTTCACAACAATTCTCCCATTATGAGGACGCAGCAGTCGTAAAATACGATCCAAATCAATCGTGCCGTAGTTGACACCTGTCGAGTGAGCATCCCGCAACAAATAATCCATACGATCGGCATCTAGCGGACTGGTTACCAGGTTGACAACAATCGGTTTATCATACGTTTTGGCTATAACCGCAGCCACCTTTTGTGGAAGCTTCTCGTCGACTTGCCGTAGCACGGCGTTGATCTTCGTGTCTCCCAGTACAATGCGGCATGTCCAATCCTCATGGTTCATATGAAAGGCTTCCTCAATTGAATGAGAAAATGGGCCGTGCCCCACATCATGCAATAGAGCTGCACACAGAGCAACCAGTCTTTCCTCCTTCGGCCAATCCGGGAAATCTCCACGTTCAAATTGAGAAATAATACTTCTCGTAATCTCATATACGCCCAATGAGTGTGAAAACCGGCTATGCTCCGCTCCATGAAACGTAAGATACGACGTTCCTAACTGCCGTATGCGCCGTAAACGTTGGAACTCCGGCGTGTTGATCAACCGCCATATCACAGTATCCTGAACATGGATGTAATTATGTACCGGGTCTTTAAAAACTTTTTCTTCACTGAGTGGCTGGTGCAAGATATCAGCTCCTTTAATATTCGGAATAATGGATTAAAATACAATAAAATCCTAAATGGTTTCCCTCATTCGACATTCTTTGTCGTAATATGTCGAATTATAGTTTTTCGACATTTCCAAATCGACAAACTGAATAAATCATCAATGAGATAAGGCAATACACACAAGTAAAGCTCTTTAATCTAAATACTTTTGCATAATCAGACTGTTACTACATTTTTAAGGTTGACTGTTTTGGGAATCGTTGGTATAGTAAATATCAGAAAAGAGAAAATTTTGTCGAATCATGACACTTATATTATTTTAAACGGCGAGAGGAGCCTGATTTATTATGATGAAATCCACTGGTATTGTAAGAAAAGTTGACGAGCTCGGACGTGTTGTTATTCCAATCGAATTGCGCCGTACCCTGGGAATCGGAGAGAAAGACGCTTTGGAAATTTATGTTGATGGCGAACGCATCATGCTTAAAAAATACGAGCCAGCTTGTATCTTCTGCGGCAATGCTGAGAACGTAATTTACTTCAAAGGAAAAATTGTTTGCCAAGATTGCATTTCTGAAATCCCAACACCTGTGACAAACTGAGAATTTTAGTATATAATAGACTTATCAGATATTGTTAATTCTAACCTTTTTCATATATACTCCTTGTTGCCTTCCACGGTTTGAACCCAACCGTTGGAAGGCCCTTTTTTGTTTAGGCAGATATTCATAAGAGTGCGTTGTAAACATCTCTCTTGGAGATTGAACGATCTGTGGCTGTACGCTTCATTGCATCCTTGCGTGTGAGTCCCTCTGCCTCATAATGTGCGACGTGGGACTCCAAAGATAAAGACTGCCACCATGCCTGACGTTCCTGTTCCTCTTCCTCTTCGTCTTTCCCTTCAACCACCAGACAATATTCACCAATCGGCGGATTCTCCTCTAGTTTAGCAAGGCATTGCTCCACGGTTCCCCGCACCCATTCCTCATGCAGCTTGGTCAGCTCACGCGCAAGCACCACTTTGCGTGAACCTAATGTTTCCTTCAACACCATCAATGTCTTCACAATACGATGAGGCGATTCATAAAAAATAATTGTGCCGTGAGATACCTGAAACGATAGCAACAGCTTCTCTAGGTCCTTTTTCTCCCGTGGTGGAAAGCCAGCGAAGGTGAACCTTTCTGTATCCAGTCCTGAGGCAATTAAAGCCGATAGTGCCGCATTTGCTCCTGGGATAGGAATGACGCTAATTTCCGCTTCCAGTGCCAGTTTGACCAGATCCGAACCAGGGTCAGAAATGGCCGGTAGACCTGCATCGCTAACCAGTGCCAAATTTTTTCCTTCTATTATATAACGTATCAGTTCAGGCCCACTAGCAGCCTTATTATGTTCATGATAACTGAAGAGCATATCCGGTGTAATTTCGAAATGAGTGAGCAGTTTGCGTGTCTGCCGTGTATCTTCAGCAGCGATAATACTACATGATTTTAAGGTGTTAATCGCCCTAAAGGTCATATCGTCCAGATTTCCAATAGGTGTCGCAACAAGATACAACTTTCCCCGTTCTTCTTCACTGGTACTAAAGCTTTTTTGTACAGCTGCTTTCACACAGAATCCCCCTTGCTTACTTCTCCATAGATATCTCTTATTTCCTGAGTATAATTCCCATTTTCCTGATATACAATGAGCGGAGGCAACAAACGAACCTCCGGTTTGCCGTCACGTAATGCTTCAACCAGGACCATATTGGCTTCCATATGAACTCGTGGGTGAACAAAACGTATTCGTTTGGGTTCCAAACTATGTTTACGCATCAAGGTTATAATCTCACCCAGCCGCTGCGGGCGATGAACCATAGATACCTTTCCCCCATTACGGACAAGCCGGGTGGATGCCTGAATGACTTCTTCGAGTGTGCAGTTCACTTCATGACGAGCAATTGCCTGGTGAGGATTCAGCTTGATATCGCTACCATTTAGCGGCATATAGGGGGGGTTCACGGTAATCGCATCATAAACACCATGTCCCGTGGTGTGAACCAGCTCACGTAGGTCCCCTTCCCGAATCTGGATTGCTGCTTCTAATCCATTCAAGCTGACACTACGTCTAGCCATATCTGCCAAACGTGGTTGAATCTCAATTCCTTCAATAGACGCCTTTGTTCGTGTCGTTAGCAACAGCGGGACAACCCCATTGCCAGTACACAGATCCAGAATCTTTCCACGCTGCGGAATACCGGCAAAACGTGCCAGCAAGACCGCGTCCATTGAGAAACTGAATACTTCATCACTTTGGATAATACGCAAATTATGTGAAAGCAGATCATCAATTCGTTCCGACTTCTTTTCATTTTCGTACATAGTGCTCTCCCATCTTTTATAACCAAAATCGCTTTTCACTCATACTTCCTTACAAAAAAGCCGTAGGCATCTTGCTCCTACGGCTTGTTTTTATTTATTCAAAAATGACAGACAGAAGAGGCAATCGCCTTCCGTTCGCAAATGTCCGTAATACACGTTGCATATATGAAAGCCTTCATGATACAGCCTCGCTAGATTGTCGTAGCCTTCGCCCACGACCTCACCCGTTTGCCCTTCATCCTTAATGACGATCGGAGGAGGAAGCTTCGGCTTGTTTGCCGTCTTTTCTTCTCCAGAGGTTTCACGTTTGAGCATCTTGCGCACCTGTTCGTTTTCAATCGTTAGTCGTTGATTTTCCTCCAGCAGCTCTTTTACTGCCAGTTTCAATTCACCCAGATCGCTATGCAACTGTCCCATTTGGGTTTCCATTTCGTGAATACGCGCAAAAACATTTAATTTATCCAAGTTTCCACCCCGAAGCAACCTAATGGTTTACTTGACGACTACATCGTCCATTGGAAGTTCCTTGACCTTACTGATCTCAAATAGTTGAACATGCACCGTGCGATGACCTGCATTCACACCTACGACTTTACCTTCTCCCAAAGAGGTGATAACCATCTTACCCACCTGAGGTAGCTCTTCTCGCATGCTTTCGTAGTTATCATGTTCAAACTTGAGACAGCACATCAATCTCCCGCACAACCCGGAAATCTTCGTCGGATTCAGCGACAAACTCTGATCCTTCGCCATCTTAATAGATACCGGCTCAAAATCCCCCAGCCATGAGGAGCAACACAGAATACGTCCACAAGGTCCGATTCCGCCAAGCATTTTAGCCTCATCCCGTACGCCGATCTGCCGCAGCTCGATCCGTGTACGAAAAATACTGGCCAAGTCCTTTACAAGCTCTCGAAAATCCACCCGACCCTCTGCCGTAAAATAAAAAATGATCTTATTTCGGTCAAATGTAAATTCTACATCTACCAGCTTCATTTTAAGGCCATGGTCTTTAATTTTATTTAAACACGTGCCGAATGCATCCTTGGCCGCCAATTTATTCTCTTCTACAACAAGAGCGTCATCATCCCCAGCAATACGAATGACTTTTTTTAAGGGCAGGACAACATCCGAATCATTTACCTCTTTTTTGCCCACTACAACCTTGCCATATTCAATACCGCGCGCGGTCTCTACAATGACGCAGTTTTCTTTCTCCACTGGAAGATCCAGCGGATCAAAATAATAAGTCTTGCCCGCCTTCTTGAAACGGACACCCACTACACTATACAAAAATTAACCCCCTTGTATGCCACTAAACCTCATTTGAAGCCGACATTGTACGAATGGCCGCAATTGAAGTCTCACTGTCGCACAAACCGGGAACCTGGCGTCGCGGATTGTGCAGAGTGGAACAAGCGCGCCTTCCTGTTAGCCGGTGATAGAACCGCTTGTATCGGACAACCCAATCAGAAGCTGCTCCACGCATAATTGCCCGTTGACGTGAAAACGGAGCTTCTTCCTGCAATTCGCGGCCAAATCCATATAAGAGACCCATTGTTCCGTGCTGCGGGTGATTGCCAATTTGGAGACGGACTCCAAATGATCTATGAAAACAATGCTTTCGTGCCTTCCGTAACGGAAATGAAGCATATCCTTAAACCACAAATGAAACAGATGAAACAGAATATCCAGGTGTTCAGAAAGTCCAGTTTTAAAAATCTTCTGTTGAGCCAGAATAATAGACGAGCTCCCCCGACTCATGGACTCCTTCACTAATTGTAACACTACGTTTCTAATTTCTGCAAACCAATTCTGCTGGAGAATTTCTCTACATGATTCCAGTCCTGAAGCAATATGAACGACCGACCGGACAAGCCCTGCTGTATAGCCTTCCCCAATTAATGCCTGCATCATCACCTCCGGCTGTAAAGCGTGGAAAGGGACCTGCTGCGTCCGTGATTGAATCGTAGGCAGCAACGCCTGTCCATTTTCAGAAATGAGTATGCCGACCACTGGAATCTGGGGCTCCTCCAAAAATTTAAGTAGGCTATTAGCAGCTTGCACTGTCATGGTATCCGCCTGCCGAATGATATATACCTTCGGATTGGAGCTTTCAGATTTGTAAGAAAATATACGTTGAAGCCCACGAATCTGATCAATTTTAATCGTAGCTCCATCGGGCTCTACAATATGCAAATCTGGATGATTCCCGTGCTCTACCTTGCGGCATGACAAACACTCCCCGCATGCATCATCCGTCTGTCGCTCACAAAATAAAGCCTTAGCAAAGATCTGCGCCATGTTCATCTGCCCGCTTCCCGGCGGCCCGCTAAAAACATAGGCATGGTTGACCGTATGATTCCGTAGTGCACTTTGCAGCATTTTTTTGGCTACATCCTGGCCCATTATATGTTGAAAAGACATATTTCCTCACTTTCTCCACTGAAAACAACTGTGATCCCTCAACAAATCGTTGTTCTTCCGGGCATGTACATAGTCAAAAATAATCTGCCAGCATGATCAGCAAGCAGATTATTTCTTCGTGGCAACAGCCCGTCTGTATTCATTTATAACATAAGTCTACATTAAAATGAGAGATTAATTAGCAATCCTCTGATCTCACCGACCCCTTGCAAAAGCTCAATCTTGCCTTGCTCGGTTTCGAGCAGCTCATCCGCCATTTTGAGCAACAGCTCATCCACTTCATCTATCAGCTTATAACGTTTGCTGCGTCCCCGGCGATCCCAGCCCTTCGTGTCCTTCATGGACACGCCTCGCCGAACGGTATCTTCCAAAAACCGTTTAACCAACATCTTATAGGCCTTCAGCTCACGAATCGTCATTGAACGTGCAAGACGATCTCCCTGCATTTGTATTTCCTTAAAGCGCCGATTCAATTCCTCCTGCGAAGCTTGCTCCCCATTTTGCTGCATAACGTCGGAGAAGCTCTTGGGCTGAATTGGCTTTGCACTCATTTCATTTGTAGACAATGTACTTTGTAAAGGGCGATAGCCCGGATTTATTTTCATATAAACCTGCTTTCTCCCCGGATGCTTCCACTTTCCCCCTTCATGAACAGTTCAATCTAGAACTCAGGGTTTCTTCGGCTTTCCGGGAACTGCGCTGTAGCGCTACCGTTTTAGTGGATCTGCCCTCACTCTCATCATGTGAGAAGATACAGGCGATTCCCCTATCATATCGGCAGAATAGGCCCTATTGTGTAGATTCAGAAATGCTCGAAACGGTCTACAGGCATCACGAATACCGTCGCTCCACCCACCTGGACTTCAACAGGCAACGGTAAATAGGAATCCGTCGTCCCGCTCATAGGGGTAACGGGTGTGACCAGCTGTTCACGAACCTTGCAACTGCTGCGAATGACGTTCATTAATGAGTCCACCTGATTGTCATCAACACCGATCATAAATGTCGTATTACCAGCACGCAGAAATCCTCCTGTGCTCGCCAATTTAGTAGCACGGAAATTAGCTTTCACCAGTCCGCTGGATAATCTGTTACTGTCCTTATCCTGTACAATCGCAATAATCAGCTTCATCCTGTATTCCTCCTTCAAGTCATATTAGAGACAACCTTGTCCCTAGCTCAATTTTACCGTATATCCTTCGACAATTATATGCTAAAATTCTGAACAAACCGCTTTTTCAGCAAATCCTTCAATACTTGCTCCACCTGCTCTGGCGCCGGAGATGCATCAACAATTGTAATTCGCTCTGGAAATTTGCGAGCCAACTCCAAATATGCCTCTCGCACCTTATGGTGAAACGATATACTCTCCATGTCGAGGCGGTCCATTTCTGCTCCTCGTGACGCATTAATTCTTGCCAATCCCAATTCGGGCTCAATATCCAGATAAAATGTGGCATCCGGCTCCCAATCATCCACCGCGAAGCGATTAATTGAAGCTACCTCTTCAATTCCGATCCCTCTTGCAAATCCTTGATAGACCAAGCTACTATCCACAAAACGATCACATAATACGATAGCTCCCTGTTCAATAGCCGGCTTTACCTTCTCCACCAAATGCTGACGCCGCGCCGCCGCGTATAAAAGTGCCTCTGTTCGAGCATCCATACTGGTATGAGCAGGGTCCAAAATGATAGAACGAATCTTTTCGGAAATTTCGATGCCACCCGGCTCCCTCGTCGTGATGACTGGATAGCCTTCTTCCTCCATAAACTTCGCCAGCCGTTGAATCATAGTTGTTTTACCGGAGCCGTCTCCCCCCTCCAGTGTGATAAAAATGCCTTTGCGATTCATGTTATTCCCTGCTTTCCTGCCTGAAAAATAAAAGTCACCCATAGGCTACGTATGCTTCTTTTATTCAGTCTTCTGTATTTGTTAAGTCTCTAGTATCTAATCTTTATTGTAAACGGAATACCCGAATTGTAAGCATACTTTCATCTGCTACCCCGTGCCACTTGGCTCCCAGCTCACGTAGACGACTCATCCGCAATGCAACCGCTTCTGTAATCGTTTCTCCTGCATATAGCAGTGGAATACCTGGAGGATACGGGATAATCATTTCAGTCGCTACCCTGCCAGCGGATTCGTCTACAGGCACGGTCTCCATCTGATCCGGGCTAATCGGTCGAAGCCCAAACGGCACCGGACTAGAGTATCCCTTCATTCTATCATTGTTCCACGTGGAAAAATCTAATTCGAATCTTTGCTGCTCTTTTTCCGTTGACCCCGGCTCACCAGCCGTCTCCTTAAATCTTATATCATTATCTATATGCACAAGAGCCTGCAACAGGTGACTCGCATCCTTAGCCGTAGAGCCTAACGTAAACAATAAAACAACATGTTTTTCGTCACTCATCTCTGGAGTACATCCATAAGTCTCCAACTCATGCTTGAGTCCAAACCCATCCAGTATACCCCATGTATCATACAGCACCAATTTAAAAGGATCCTGGGTTGAATATCCGCTTATTCCCTCATCAGCCCTTTCTAGGACCTCAGAGATTCCCCTGTGAGCATATTCTCCCTCTAGTGCCTGCTGTGTAGGTTCTAGCAAGCGAAAGCGTGGGAGCTGCTCCAGGCCCTTTCTAAAAGCATCTGCCGCCGCTAAGCCCACTGTAAAAGCATCTGTTCCATACGCCTCTATATACCATCTTGCCAAATCCAGTGAAGCCATTAACGGATAAGAAGGGCTAGAGCTTTGCACCATCGCCAAACGCTGACGAAGCAGTTCCCGATGGATTCTCTCTCCCTGCACATGTAACATGGCCCCCATGGTCATGGCTGGAAGCATTTTATGTGTCGACTGGACGACTACATCAGCCCCGCAGGATAGCGCAGAGGCTGGCAAACGAGGATGCAGCCCATAATGGGCACCGTGTGCCTCATCTATCAATAGCGGCACATGGGCTGCATGACAGGCCTTAGCCGTTGCCTTCAGGTCATGCCCCATCCCATAGTAATTAGGTAGTGTAAGTAACACCCCTTTAGCCGAAGGATAGGCCTTCAGTGCAGCTTTTATTGTATCCGTCGTTGGGGCAACCGCCAGCCCGCTTCGTGTATCTATTTCCGGATCTAGGAATACCGCATTAGCCCCTGACAGCATGAGACCGTTCAGGACAGATTTGTGTACATTTCTCTGTACCAGCAGTAGATCTCCCGGCTCCGTACATACAGTTAAAATCATAGCCAAATTACCGACCGTACTTCCTCCAATGAGCCAAAAGCTCTCTTCAGCACCAAAGCACTTTGCAGCCAGCTCTTGCCCTTCACGAATCACATCTTCTGGGTGATGCAAATCATCCAGTCCAGTAATTTCTGTCGCATCAATAGACATCACTTCTTGCAACAGAGATGCAATATTTTCATGCTCATATACTTGTCCATTTTTATGACCGGGTACATGGAAAGAAGCATTGCCCTGAGTCCGGTAACGTATTAGAGCTTCCATTAATGGTGCATGTACCGCCTTTTTCCCCATCATTCTGCAATCCTTCCAAACAAAGCTTTATATCTACCTTATTTTATCGTAAAATCAAGCGGAATCCTACTTTTACTCACAGAAAAAAAGGCCCGTATCGACAGACCTTGGAATGCCAATCCTTCAAAGACTAATTAGCAAAGGATATTATGCATTTTTCTGTACCCAGATTTGCTTTAGTTGATCAATAAAAAAATGATATTTGGCATCAGTTGCATCCGTGTGCACCATTTCAGCTTCACACGTATCACAGATAAACTCGGAAACGATAAAAATGCCTTCATGCTTGTGCTGCCCGCATATAATACAGCGGTGGCCGCCTTGATCATGCATATCCATCCCACCTTGTTTCTTTTACTATTAGTATGGGGCACTTTCTACTATTTTAAACCTTTTCATAGCCCAGTTCGACGATATACTCTATATATATTCCATCTGGGCCATTATGGTGTTTGTACCCCGTATGTTTAAAAAACAGCCGTCTATGCCGATATAATAAGAAAAGCTCTTATGTATGGATACCCTTTCATCGGAGCCCTTGAACACTTCATCAGTGATAGCTTTTCCAGTAATTATAGACTAGGCTAGCTAACACTGGATGTCGATCATTCTGTATTTCTACAAAAACGATTAAATGCTTATTTAAGCGGCATGAGCGAAGTACCGTCCCTTTTTCCGGCTGTGGACGGGAAGCCACTTGTGATGCAGTAGATTAATGAAAGGACTGTTCGCATGACAGAGGAAACCGGAACCAAAGCTACCTACTATCACTACAAGCTCATTAAAAAAATCAGTATACCGCGTCAACTAATATGGAGTCATATCACACTGCCTGTTATTATGCTTCTCTTTCTGCTTCTTGCCTTTTCCTGGACTAGCGTGTTTTTGTTTGCTCTTGCCTTTTTCCTAACCTTATGGGTACACTTCGTAATCTCACGATCTGTCCTATACATCGGTGGCGGAACATCCTTCCGCAAACGCTGGGCATTCCACCGTAAATTACCTTGGCTAGGCTATATGACAGACCAGTACATAGGCTATAGCATCTTTCGTCGTGTGCACATACATACCCTCTGGATCGGTATCTGCTTATCAGCCGTATTCATTCTCTGGTCTCCACCAGCCTTTACTGTATCCTTACTCTTCTGGCATCTATGGCTTATTGCACCGCGTCTATACATCCTCAGTCGGCTTACAGGCGAGAGAAAAGACGGCATGTTGAAGTTTACCGATGAAGATGCCTCATATTATCAACAGTAAATTTAATCACTCATTATCCGTACAGATAGAAAACTCAGGTCTGAACTAACCTACCAACGATCTAGACTGAAGCAATAAAAAAGGAGCAACCTCAAACGGTTACTCCTTTTTTTTGTGTCTTAACAATTAAAATCGCTTTATTCTCTTATCAAGTAAACTTTTCCTCATCGTTATCCTCGTTATTCATGTAGAGCATTTGATCAACATGCAAATATATAAAAGGAAGCCACTCCCTACTCAACGGCAGTTCTGAGTGCTTCCCCATATCCGATCTCTTCATTCATCATTATACACAGCATACAATATGCTGAGTTTACTATAAATATGATCTACAATAAATCCTATGCTACTTACTCGGTTGAAAACCGTGTCCCTAATTAAGATCCACGCTTTTGCTCTTCACAACAGCCTTTCTGTCTTTTGGAACCAATACAGTAAAAGAACCATCATGCACAGACAAATGCACCATATGCTTATTTTTCTGAAACACCTTCTGATTCGAGGTGGATAAATTCGGTTCCTCAGTCCAGCCCCAAGCTGCAATCTCTTCTAAATAAGGAGCAGGTAGACTATCACTTTCCTTCAACGCTGGCAGTGCATAGCGAACATAGTCCATGTCCGAATTACTGCTGGCCCGATCGGTTTTACTAGCTTCTTTAGGAACCGGAAACGTCTTCTCGTTGGCAGCACCCTCAAACGATGTCCAAGAAGGCTCCTCTTCCACGCACCCGGTAAGAATCGCGACAGCGACACTGAATAGCACCAATAGAGCAAGCCATTTATTTCGCCGCATGATCTTCCCTCCTTACCAGCCTGATTGACTATACAAAATCCTATGATGGAGTTTGCATAAATCTGCAATAATGCAGCGTGTGTGTATGGGATTCAATACCTATATTATACAGGGTTTACTCCTACATTCCGTAACAAAAATGTTACCTTCCTTTTGTAAGGATATTTCTAAAATATACGTATATGCAAAAAAAGAATCATAATCTCAACGAGATCATGATCCTCTTTACTTGTTGCTTGGCGACGTCCTACTCTCCCAGGACCCTGCGGTCCAAGTACCATCGGCGCTGGAGGGCTTAACGGTCGTGT
>NZ_JANAVQ010000011.1:0-134446 GCF_024213605.1 Paenibacillus sp. CH40 | reverse complement strand
GAAAAAAATTACTGGAGTCATAAATTGGAATCTGAGGATCATATCATCTGCCTACCATACACCAACCATGTGTCCAGAAGTACAACTGTAACGAGTTTAAATTCCCATACGTACACGCTCACATTTCCAACTGAAATTTCCCAAAGAATATCATCTATAACAGGTGGCGCTCCATGGGCTGTGTTTATGGTCCTGCTTGCTGGAGTAGAGAGCTTATTGCATAAATACACATGTGAGGAACGTGTGCTGCTGGGCATTCCGGTAGCCAAGTCTAGCAACGGTGCTACAAAGCCGATCAACCATCTGCTTTTATTGAAAAATACGCTGGATTCCAGCACAACCTTCAAAGCCTTGCTGTCTCAAATCAAAACCTCTGTCGGCGAAGCAATTGAACATCAAAACATTCCTTTTTGGAACTATTCTGAATTACTTGACATTCAACGTAATGAGGATGGAAAGCCTCTTATTCACACCACAGTATCCTTGCAAAACATTCATATTTCTGATTTTTTGAGTCACGTACAATCTGAACTAGATTTCCAGTTTCAATGGGAACATGAAGCGGTCTCCCTGAACGTAAAGTATAATAGCGACCGTTATAGCGAGACGACGATTGAGCACTTTGTTGAGCAGCTTCTGCGGCTGTACACTATTGTTTTGCAGCAGCCAGAGTTGGCGATTTCCACAGCACAAGTGCTGTCAGAGCAAGAAGTAGAGCAGCTGGTCCATACCTTCAACGATACAAATGTGGATTATCCACGTCATGCGTCTATTCATGAATTGTTCGAGAAACAGGTGAAGCAGACACCACAGCAGGTGGCGGTAGTGTGTGGGCAAGATAGCCTAACCTATGCAGAATTGAATGAAAAGGCCAACCGACTGGCTCATTCTTTACGTAAGCAGGGAATCCGCACCGAGCAGACGGTCGGCATTGTAGCTGAACGCTCGATTGAGATGATTGTCGGTATGCTCGGAATTCTCAAAGCAGGTGGAGCATATGTACCCATTGATTCTGATTACCCGGATGAGCGTGTACGCTATTTGTTGAAGGATTCCGGTGCGGACATACTGCTCGTGCAGCGAATGGAACATCGGCCCACTGATTTTAAGGGAATGGTGCTTGACCTTAGCGATACTGCAATTTATGGAACGGATGATGCTGATCGTTACGATCCCATTTTGCCGAATGATCACGGAACGAATACTGATCCGGGATACGTGGACTCCCTAGATCCGTTCTACTCCATTTCCGCCAGTCCCGAACTTGCTTCTACGACAACCATACAACCAGAAAACATGCAACCCAAAGCTACGCAATCAGAACAAGCAAAACAAATACAGCACGCTTATGCAGCTGAAGAACAACCGAAAGCGAGCGCAGCTGGTCGCTTGGCCTATATTATGTACACCTCAGGGACTACAGGCCAGCCCAAAGGGGTTATGGTGGAGCACCGTAATGTCGTGCGTTTGGTGACAAACACAAATTATGCACGCTTGAATGCCGATACGCGCATTTTGCAGACCGGGTCTGTTGTCTTTGACGCGTCCACCTTCGAAATTTGGGGTGCGTTATTGAACGGTGGACAGCTGGTGCTGGTGAGTCAGGATATTATTTTGGACGCGCCCAAGCTCAAGGAAGTTGTTCGCAATCACGGCATTACCACGATGTGGCTGACCGCACCACTCTTTAATCAGCTATCCCAGCAGGACTTGGAACTATTTGAGGGGATGCGGGAGCTATTGGTTGGTGGTGATGTGCTGTCCGTACCGCATATTAACCGGGTATTGGAGGCCCATCCGAATCTACATATCATTAACGGCTACGGTCCGACGGAAAATACGACCTTTTCCACCACACATGCCATTACCGGCGTTCAATCGGCATCTGTGCCCATTGGTAGCCCGATCCATAACTCGACGGCATATGTCGTGGACGGTTCGATGCAGCTCCAGCCTGTTGGAGCGTGGGGAGAACTGATCGTCGGCGGTGACGGGGTGGCTCGCGGATACCGCAACCGCCCAGAACTGACGACCGAAAAGTTCATTGACAGTCCGTTCCGTGGCGGCGAACGCTGCTATCGAACAGGGGACCTGGTGCGTTGGAATGCGGACGGGACGCTGGAATATAAGGGACGAATCGACGCGCAGGTGAAAATTCGAGGCTACCGGATTGAGCTGGGCGAGGTGGAAGCACAGCTGTTGAAGCTGGAGGCAGTCCGAGAAGCTGTTGTAATTGCACATGAAGATGAGCAAGGGCAAAAGCTGCTCTGCGCATATGTGGTCACCCATGCGGAAGTAGCGACAAGTGAGCTGCGTAGTGCTTTGAGCCAGGAGCTACCGGGCTACATGGTACCGTCGTATTTTGTGCAGCTGGAGCAATTGCCACTGACGCCCAATGGCAAGGTGGATCGCCGAGCGTTGCCACAACCAGAGGGAGGTGTAAGCTCAGGCGCAGAATATGTACCTCCTCAAAATCAATTACAAGCACAACTGGCTAGCATCTGGAAAGATGTGCTGGAGCTTGAGCGCATTGGGATTAAGGATAACTTTTTTGAGGCAGGAGGACATTCCCTGCGGGCGACACATGTCATATCACTCATCTATAAGGAATTGCATAAAAATGTGCAGCTAAAGGATCTGTTCCAGCATCCGACAATTGAACAGCTGGCGCAGGTTATTGAAGCACTGGAGCAAACCACCTATGAATCCATCCCTGTTACGGAGAATAAGCCATTTTATGCGGTTTCTTCAGCTCAAAAACGGATGTATATCCTCAATCAGCTTGATGGAGCGGGAATTAGCTATAACATACCTGGTGCCCTGACTCTGACCGGTTCACTTGATCACAAGGCACTGGATAACGCGTTCCGTCAGCTTATTGACCGCCATGAAACATTGCGCACAAGTTTTGAGACCATGAACGGTGAACCTGTCCAGCGAGTACATGACGAGGTTCCTTTTTGCATGGAATTGACCTATGCTCACGGAGCTGCCCCAAAGGAAACGGATGAGCTGGTACGTAACTTTGTCAAACCATTCGATCTGGGGCAGGCCCCGTTATTCCGAGTTGGTTTGATTGAAACAGACCCAGAGCATCATATTTTGCTCATGGACATGCATCATATCATTTCGGACGGCACCTCTATAAATGTACTAATTCAGGACTTTATTCATTTATATGCAGGCGACACGCTGCCATCGCTACGCATTCAGTATAAAGACTACGCCGCTTGGCAACAGAAGCAGCAGCAAAGTGAACGCTACCGGGAACAGGAAAACTACTGGCTCAATACCTTCGCAGGAGAGCTACCTGTGCTTGATCTACCGACTGATTATCCACGCCCAGCGGTGAGAAGCTTTGAAGGAGATGTGCTGGAATTTACGCTTGACCAACGACAAAGCGAAGGCTTAAAAAGCATTGCGGTGCAGACGGAATCGACATTATATATGGTGCTGTTGGCTGCTTATTCGGCTTTGCTTAGCCACTATAGCGGGCAGGAAGATATTATTGTCGGTTCGCCAATTGCAGGGCGGCCCCATGCGGATCTTGGTAGTCTGATCGGGATGTTCGTGAATACACTGGCAATCCGTAATTATCCAGAAGGCGGGAAAACGTTCCGCGATTATGTGTTGGAGGTCAAGGAAAACGCGTTAAAGGCTTTTGAACATCAGGATTATCCGTTTGAAGAGCTGGTGGAGAAGCTGGGCGTAGATCGAGATTTAAGCCGTAATCCGTTATTTGATACCATGTTTGCACTGCAAAACATAGAGCAAAAAGAGCAGCAGCTGGTGGGGCTGCAATTGGCATCTTATCCAAGTGAACAAACGACGGCCAAATTTGATTTGAGTCTGTTCGCAGTGGAGGATGGAGAACAAATTTCCTGTGCTCTTCAATACGGAACTCGGCTGTACAAACGGGAAACCATTGAACGACTGACTGAACATTTGCAGCAGCTTATCAATGCGGTTATAAAACAGCCGGATATCGCTCTTTCGGCTATAGAAATGGTTTCGGCCCAAGAAAAAGAGCTGCTTGTGCAGAGATTCAATGATACGGTAGCAGACTATCCGTATCCACGAGATCAAGCACTGCATGTGCTGTTCGAGGAACAGGTAGCGCAATCACCAGATCGGCTGGCCATCACCTTTGCGGACGTGCAGCTTACCTACCGCGAGCTGAATGAACGTGCCGACCGTCTGGCACGCATACTCGCTTCCCATGGGATACAGCGCGGGTCCGAGCCAGAGACACAGCGAGTAGGGATTATGGCTGAACGCTCCATTGAAATGGTCGTCGGTATGCTGGCGATTTTGAAGGTCGGAGGGGCTTACGTTCCCATTGATCCTGATTATCCTGAAGAGCGTATCCGTTATTTACTGGAGGATTCCAGTGCGGGGCTGTTACTGTTACAGCGACGTGAGCAGATACCTTTTGAACCCGGCATTCCGGTCATCGATTTGAGTGATGAACAGCGATGCAATAGCAAATCTGAATGTGACGCTCAGACGGATGGAACAATTGCGATTACAACAGGGGGATCTTCTTCCGATCTTGCGTATGTGATCTACACCTCTGGTACGACAGGCAAGCCGAAGGGCGTGATGATTGAGCACCGTAATGTCGTGCGCCTAGTGAAAAACAAAAGCTATGCCATGCTTGATGAAAATACACGTATGCTGCAATTGGGCGCAGTTGTGTTCGATGCCTCCACATTTGAAATCTGGGGAACGCTGCTGAACGGGGGACAACTGTATGTGGTAAGTCATGACACTATTCTGGATGCCTCCAAGCTCAAACAGGCAATTGACAAGTATCGTGTTAACACGATGTTCATAACTACGGCTTTATTCAATCAGTATTCGCAGCAAGAAATCGGAGTGTTTGCGTCCTTGAAGGAGTTGCTCGTGGGTGGTGATGTGTTGTCTGTACCACACGTCAATCGTGTGTTGAAGGAGTACCCGCAGCTTCGCCTGGCCAATATTTATGGTCCGACGGAGAACACCACCTTTTCCACCATCTATGACATTACAGAATCGCAAACCCAGGCTATTCCCATTGGACGTCCAATTGATCACTCGACCGCTTATGTGGTCAATCGTTCGTTGAAGCTGCAACCTATCGGAGCCTGGGGAGAGCTGATCGTCGGTGGCGACGGTGTTGGGCGAGGATATCTGAATCGGCCCGAGCTTACGGCGGAAAAATTTATTGAAAGTCCATTCCGGTCTGGAGAATATTGCTATCGTACAGGGGATTTAGTGCGTTGGCGTGCTGATGGTGTACTGGAGTACAAGGGAAGAATGGATGAACAGGTCAAAATTCGCGGCTACCGCATCGAACTGGGTGAAATTGAAACCCGTTTGTCCACGATTCCAGGTGTGAAGGAATCGGTTGTTACCGTGCGGCAGGATGATCACGGACAAAAACAGCTGTGTGCCTATTTTGCAACAGACAGTGAATTGAGCGCCAGCGACTTACGTAGCATTTTGTCGCAGGATCTGCCTGGCTATATGGTGCCGTCTTACTTTGTGCAGCTCTCCAGACTGCCTTTGACGCTGAATGGCAAAGTAGACCGCAGGGCACTACCCGCACCTGAGCACAATCTCGATACAGGTATGGATTATGTGGCACCCGAGACGGATGTCCAACAGGCACTGGCTACGGCTTGGGGAGCCATTCTTGGTATCCCGAAAGTCGGAATACAGGATAACTTTTTCCATTTGGGTGGTGACTCCATCAAGGCCATCCAAGTATCGTCCCGCTTGTTTCAGGCTGGATACAAGCTGGAAATGAAGGATTTGTTCAAATACCCGACAATTGCGGGACTAAGCACATATATTCAGCCTGTTAACCGAATAGCCGAGCAGGGCGAGGTTACAGGAAATGTAGTGCTTACACCGATTCAGCGCTGGTTTTTTGAACAGCCAACGGAAGAACCACACTATTTTAACCAATCTGTCATGCTCTATCGTCAGGAAGGCTATGACGAACAGGCACTACGGCGGGCGCTCCATCAGATTACTTCGCACCATGATGCATTGCGTATGGTTTTTAGTTTGTCGGAGAACGGATGTACAGCATGGAACCGCAGTGTAGAGGAAGGCGAACCGTACCATCTGGAATGCTTTGACTATAATGACAGCGATGTAAACAAGCAAGATTTGGCGAAGATAATTGAAGCGAAATGTAATGAAATTCAATCTGGTATTTCCCTAAGCGAAGGTCCGCTGATGAGACTGGGGCTGTTCCGTTGCCCAGATGGAGATCATCTGCTGGTCGTGATTCATCATTTGGTTGTAGACGGGGTATCCTGGCGCATTTTATTCGAGGATTTGGCGACTGCTTATGATCAAGCCTCCAAGGGTGAACAGGTGATTCAGCTGCCTCATAAAACAGATTCGTTCCAAACATGGGCCGAGCAGCTGCACGCTTATGCCAACAGTCCAGCTATGGAACATGAGCGAGCGTATTGGGGGAAACTTGCACAAGCGGAACTGGCTTCTTTGCCGCAGGATTATGGGCATAACGAGCACGAAAAGCCATTGATTGGCGATAGTGAGTCGGTTACTGCTTTGTGGACACATGCAGAGACAGAGCAGCTGCTCAAGCAGGCCAATCGTGCCTACCGTACAGAAATTAATGACCTGTTGTTGACGGCGGTAGGAATGGCATTGCAAGCATGGAGTGGAAATGATCGTTTCCTGATAAATCTAGAGGGACATGGACGTGAAGCCATTTTACCAGAGGTGGACATTACTCGAACGATAGGGTGGTTTACAAGCCAATATCCTGTTTTGCTCGATATGCCGGAAGAACTGGCACTTTCGCAACGGATTAAGCGTGTGAAGGAAGGACTGCGCGGCATTCCGCAAAAAGGGATTGGCTACGGTGTACTGAAATATTTATCCGACCGTCAGACACAGGCACCGGAGGCATCTCCAGCCATATTTACGACAGATCCCGAAATCAGCTTTAACTATTTGGGACAGTTCGATCAGGATATGAAAGGGAACGACTTGCAATCATCCTCATATGAGGGTGGGATGCCGCTGAGCCCGACCATGGCTCGAACGTATACGCTGGATTTTGGCGGCATTATTTCGGGAGGCCAACTGGGTCTGACGATTAGCTATAGTCGTACCAGCTATAGACCGGAGACCATCGAGCGATTGGCGAAATTCCTGGAATCGAGCCTGCGTGAAATTTTGGCGCATTGCATCCATAAAGAACACCCGGAGCTTACCCCAAGTGATATTTCTTACAAAGGAATGAGTGTGGAGGGCTTGGACAGCCTCTTATCTGAAATGGGTGCTGCGGGCGAGATCGACAATGTATATGCACTGACCCCCATGCAGAAAGGGATGCTGTTTCACAGCCAGCTAGATAGTCAAGCAGCTGCGAATGACGCATATTTTGAGCAGGTTTCTTATGATATGCGAGGTCAGATGGACATTCGGGCTTTTGCAGAAAGCCTGAATATTCTGGTTCGGCGACATGAGGCGCTGCGTACACATTTTTATTTTGGCAGAGATACGGAACCGTTGCAGGTGGTGTATCGAAATCGGGATTGCGGCTTTCAATATGAAGATTTACACCATCTGGATGAGGATGAAATAGATACCAGGGTGAAAAATTTCAAGCTACAAGATAAAGCACGGGGCTTTGATCTGCGTCGGGATGTCCTGCTGCGTGTAGCGATTTTACGTACCGGAGAAGACAGCTATCATTTTGTATGGAGCTTCCATCATATCGTCATGGACGGCTGGTGCCTGTCCCTTATAAATAAAGAAGTGTTTGAAAGCTATGCAGCACTTCAGGAGGGCAGAGTACCAGAGCTGGCACCGGCAGTGCCGTACAGCCGCTTTATTGAATGGCTGGAAGCACAGGATGCCAAGGCGGCAACCGACTACTGGAGCAGCTATTTATCCGGATATGAGCAGCAAACAGCATTACCAGCTGTAAAATCCGGTCGCAAGAGTGGAGGCAACACGGCTAGTGATTGGGTGACGGTTTTGGAACGTGAGTTGACCCTCCGGGTGGAGGAGACGGCTAAGCGATATCAGGTGACCATGAATACGTTATTACAAACCGTCTGGGGGATTGTGCTGCAAAAATATAACAACCACAGTGATGTCGTATTTGGTAGTGTCGTCTCAGGCCGTCCATCGGATATTATCGGGGTAGAGGATATTATCGGCTTGTTCATTAATACCATTCCAGTTCGCATTCTTAGTGAGGCAGGGGAATCTTTTGCAGAAGTTATGAAGAAAACACAGGAGCAGGCGCTGGCTTCTCATGCGTATGATACGTATCCACTGTTTGAGATTCAGGCATTAACCGACCAGAAACAGGATTTAATTAACCATATTATGGTGTTTGAAAATTATCCGGTAGATGAGCAGGTCGAAGAACTGGGAAGTGACGGGCAGGATACATTCCCGATTTCCAACGTGGTGGCTGCAGAGCAGACTAACTATGATCTGAGCTTAGTCGTTATGCCGGGAGAATGCATCAAGATTCGTTTTATGTATAATGCGTTAAGTTATGATCAAACAGGCATTAAGCGTCTGCATGGGCATTTTGTGAATCTGTTGGAGCAAGTTTTGCTTAACCCGAATGTTTGCGTAGAAGAGCTGGAACTGGTTACAGCGGCGGAAAAACAACAAATTACAGGAGAGTTTAATGACACTGCCTCTGCATATCCAAGCAATCACACGATCCAAAAACTGTTTGAGGAGCAGGCAGAGCGCACGCCGGATCATATTGCTGTAGCTTTGGGTCATCAATCATTGACCTATCGGGAACTCAATGAGACAGCCAACCGTTTAGCGCATACGCTGCGTGATGCAGGGGTGAAATCCGATGAACCTGTTGGCATTTTGACGGAGCGCTCACTGGATATGATTACGGGAACACTCGCTATTTTGAAGGCTGGAGGCGCGTATGTGCCGGTAGACCCTCAATATCCGGAGGACCGTATCCGTTATATGCTGGAGGACTCGGGAGCTAAGCTGCTGCTGGCTCAGCAGGATTTACTGGATCGTTGCTATTTCGACGGACAGATTGTGAATCTGAATGAGGATACGTCCTACAGTGCAGATGCTTCCAATCTGGGTATAGATGGAGCGGGTAATCATGCTGCTTATGTCATTTATACCTCAGGTTCAACAGGTAAACCTAAGGGTGTCGTAGTTGAGCATCAAAGTGTCGTGCGCCTTGTCCGCAATACGGATTATGTGCCATTTGATGAATCGACTCGAATGCTGCAGACTTGCGCGTTTGTATTTGATGTATCTACGTTTGAAATTTGGGGTGCGCTACTGAATGGTGGTCAGCTTGTTCTTGTGCATAAGGATGATCTATTGGACGCGGCCAAGCTTAAAGAGACGATACGGGATCATCACGTCACCATGATGTGGCTGACCACACCGTTATTTAATCAGCTTTCACAGCAGGATAGTAAACTTTTCGGCGATGTGAAGTATTTGCTGGTTGGTGGTGATGTTTTGTCTGCACCCCATATTAACCGGGTCCTGCGCGATAATCCAGACATGAACATCATTAACGGCTATGGGCCAACGGAAAACACAACCTTTTCGACGACGTATCACATTACGGAAGAACAGCTGGATTCTGTGCCGATCGGACGGCCCATCTGCAATTCGACGGCGTATGTTGTAGATTCGTCATTTAACCTGCAACCGGTCGGAGCTTGGGGTGAGCTGGTCGTCGGCGGAGACGGAGTTGCACGTGGTTATCTAAATCGTCCTGAGCTGACGGCTGAGAGATTTCTTGCTAACCCGTGGAGGGACGGAGATCGCCTGTACTGTACGGGAGACCTTGTTCGCTGGCGTGAAGACGGCATACTGGAATACGCTGGACGGATTGATCAACAGGTTAAAATTCGCGGTTACCGGATTGAGCTGGGTGAGGTGGAGGCGCGGCTGGCAAGTGTACCGTCCGTGCGGGATAGCGTGGTTATTGCTTTGCGGGATGGAGCAGGTCAGCAGCAATTATGTGCTTACTTTACTGCTGATGAACAGCTGACCATCCGTGAGATTCGAGCTGCGATGTCGGCCAGTCTGCCGAGCTATATGATTCCATCCGCATTTGTACAGCTGGATCGGTTTCCGCTGACGACAAACGGCAAAATCGACCGCAAAGCTTTACCTGTGCCGGACAAAGGGCTGCACACGGGTATAGAATATGTCGCACCGCGAACCGATGTGGAGCAGTTGCTGGCATCCATTTGGCAGGAAGTGCTTGAAATTCCACAAGTGGGTATCCATGATGACTTTTTCACGTTGGGTGGACATTCCTTGAAAGTACTAGAGCTTATACGCAAAGTTCACCTTGCCACAGACATTGAGCTTCCCATCCGTAGTGTAATGGACTTCCCGACTATAGAAGAGCAGGCGCTCACATTATTGAAAGCCGATCTGGAATACAAGGCCGATAGTCCAATCATTCGGTTGAATGAACACGGTCCGATCTCTATCTTCTGCTTTCCTCCTATGCTTGGATACGGGCTGTCGTTCGCGGAGCTGGCGAAACAACTGGATCAGGACGCAGTCGTGTATGGATTGGAGTTCGTGGATGATGCTGCGGATGAGCAGGCCATGCTGGCACGTTACGTTGATTTGATCGTCAGCACGCAAGCGCAAGGTCCGTATGTGCTGCTTGGTTATTCCATAGGTGGTAATCTGGCGCATAAGGTTGCTGACACACTGGAACGTCAAGGCCATGCTGTATCCGATATTTTTATGCTCGATTCGGTCAAAAGGGCGGAAGCCCTGCCCTTCACAGTTGAAGAAACAGAGCATGAAATTCATGACATGCTGGAACAGGTTCCCGACTCCTACCGTGAGCTGTTGAATGAAACGTACCAACGTAAAATGATCGCTTACGCGGTGTATGGCAACCAGCTTGTGAATACAGAGAGCGTTCAGGCGAATATTCACGGCTTTGTCGCCGTTGGATCGGAAACGGTGAGGGGCACAGGAGATAATCGACTTTTATGGAAAGACGCTACACAAGGTAGCTATGAAGAGCATAGCTTGATTGGTAATCATTATGAACTACTGGAACCCGGATTTATCGAGGAAAATGTAAAAAGTATTCGTTCCACAATACAAAAGATAACTCGGAACACGGACAAAGACATGACACAAGATTTGGCACATCATAAATCTTGAAAGTCTATGGTCGATGATGTAACGAACGGAATCACTAATTTTTAATCTGTAACTCATGAATCCTGATCGACAGGTAAGAAGCCTTCTGCTTACACGATTCGATCAGGATTCGCTTTATCATGTGCACTCCCGCGATGGGAAGTGCGATGATTCCATAGCGCCATGCTGATGGCTTCCATACGGAGTATAAATATCTGCTCGCTATGCAATCACCGCACGGTTCAAATCATTAAATCAACTTCATACGTAAGGATGGTACTTCATATGAAGAATAAAGGCATTTGCTACCTATCCGCATTTTTAGCAGCATTGTTTCTCTGGAACCTGCTCATTGCTTCGGCATGGGCAACAGACAGCATAACACCTGATTCATTGGAAAAAACAGTGGACGATATCATGAATACAGAATTGGAAAAATTGCATATTCCGGGGGCTGCGGTCGTCGTGACCCAAGAAAACCAAATCCTTTTTAGTAAAGGCTATGGATATGCAGATCTGGAGCGGAAAGTGGCATTCGATCCAGCGAAGACCATTGTTCGTGTCGGCTCTCTAACCAAATCATTTAGTGCAAGCGCCACGATGCAGCTGGTTGAGCAAAACAAGCTTGATTTGAATGAAGACGTGAACAGCTATCTCCACAGCTATAAAACTACGCAATACCAAAATCAGCCTTTCAATTTGCATCAGCTTTTGACACATACCTCAGGATTGGACGAAGCGCTGTACGACATTAACAGCTCGACTCGGGCAGGCGTTTTGCCCACAGAGCAGTATCTCAGCACGTATTTTCAAAATCAGCCTCCCATCCGCAAACCTGGAATTCAGTATGATTACAGCAATGTCGCCTATGGTCTGATCGGTAATATCGTGGAGCAAGTAAGCGGTCAGGGACTGAACGATTACCTCCGTACACATCTGTTCCAGCCGATGAATATGCCCAGCGCGACGCTGGAATTGCCGTTAAATCATCCGGCACTGGCCCAATCGTATCAGTGGAAGGATGGAGCGTATTTGAAACAGCCTTTGTCATATATCAATCTGCCGGGAGCAGGAGCGTTGAACGTCACACCCAACGAGTTTTCCCATTACCTGATCACTCATTTAAACCAGGGCAAGTATGAGGGCAAAGTGGTGCTCCAGCCACATACGGTAAAAGTGATGCATGCGCAGCAATTTGCAGTCGATGCACGACTGGATGGCGTAGGCTACGGATTTTTCCGTGGTCATTTGGAGACGGGAGTACCTATGCTGTGGGCTACCGGGGAAATTGATGATTTTATTTCCGAAATGGTACTGATTCCGTCGCAAAAGATCGGTATTTTTGTGATCATTAATTCAGCTGACACGGACACCCTGCTTCATGGAAAAGTCATCCATGCGATAGCCCAAATGCTGCCCTCAGAGCCGAAGGCCGTTTCGCAGTCACTAGCTCGTTCTTCCACCCAAGTGAAGCTTTCGCCAGAGATTGAGGGCGTATATCAGGTGGATTCTAATCCTGTTCATGGGTGGGGAAAATGGATTCGGATACTGGGAAACATTACATACACCGTGCGAATTCAAGATGATCATACGTTAATTGTTAAAGGAAAATACCCAAATGAGAATGAAGCAACAGACAAAGTTTTTCAAGCAGCAGGCGATGGATTGTTTGTGGAAAAGGGGGGCCAGCTTAAAATTTTGCTGTATCAGGAAAACGGTACGTGGATGATGGTTGCCCCGGATAGTAAGACCATGAAGCAGACGACACTTTGGCACCGTACCTGGACTCTGCTTGTCAGCTACGCTGCCGCCTCCTTATTTTTCATCACGACCTTGCTGATTTGGATCGTAAGATATGTGATCAGAGATATCCGTAAAACGAATAATCACATTTCGTCCAACCTTGCATTCATTGCGTCACTAAATACGATTTTTCTCGGGGTGCAGGTCATCTATGGTAACAATCAGATCGTGTATGGCTATTCCGCGTGGTATATCTGGGGAATTTGCACGCTGCCACTCATTTCAGCACTCATTGCCGTGTGGGTATTAATCGTGAATGGCGCAAAGCTGATTACAGGGGAAAGAAGAACCCGGGCTGCCGGGAAAATCCTATTTGCGGTACTCACATTGCTGCATACGGTGTATCTTTTTTATTGGAATTTCCTTCCTATTCACTATTCCTAAAGATTTACAAAACAATGCATATTCGAACATAAATGAATGCTAAAATTTGTATCTGATGCCCCCCAGAGGGGCTTTAAAACAACAAACAGGAGGAAAAGAATGGGAATATTTCGTCGTTTTACATCCCGTAGCTTCAAATACGCAACTGCTATGGTTTTCACTTTATCGTTGTACGCTGGTGTTGCGGGCAGCATGCAACCGGCACGGGCAGAAGGTCCGGCGGACCCAGCCCCCTTCATTGCAGCGAAAGTGGTCAATGAGAACGCTGGTAAAAAAGTGCTGTTTGATAATACACATGGACAGACAGCTGGCGCAGCAGATTGGGTGATTGATGGTGGATTTTCAGACTTCGGCCAAGCCCTCGCGAGTAATGGCTATGATGTACACGAGCTTCGCCAATCCACGCCTATTACTTACAATGATCTAAAGAATTATGATGTATTTGTTACGGCAGAGCCGAATATTCCTTTTAAACAGAGCGAACAGGCTGCAATGGAGCAGTATGTAAAAGCAGGCAATAGTATTTTTTTCATTGGAGATCATTATAACGCGGACCGCAACAAGAATCGCTGGGACGGATCGGAGAGCATTAATGGCTATCGTCGTGGTGCATGGGAAGACCCTGCGAAGGGAATGAGTGCGGAAGAAAAAAGCTCGTCAGCAATGCAGGGCGTAGTCAGCTCAGATTGGCTGGGCAGCCAGTTTGGTGTGCGCTTTCGCTACAATGCATTAGGCGATATCACGGCCAATCAGATTGTTGAGCCAGCGCAGGCGTTCAACATTACAGCTGGAGTGAGTAATGTCGCAATGCATGCAGGATCAACACTCGCGATTATCGACCCAGCGAAAGCCAAGGGAATCGTATATCTTCCTAAAACCAATCAGGCTTGGGGCAACGCGGTAGATCAGGGCGTTTATAACGGAGGCGGCATTCCGGAAGGACCTTATGCAGCTGTATCGAAAGTAGGGCTAGGCAAAGCTGCTTTCATTGGGGACTCGTCTCCTGTCGAAGATGCAACGCCAAAATATTTGCGCGAAGAGACAGGAACCAAGAAGACAACGTATGACGGCTTTAAGGAGCAGGATGACGCTGTGTTACTGGTCAATATCGTAGACTGGTTGTCCAAGAAGGAGGAGTATACCAGCCTGACGGAAGTGAAAAGCTTACAGCTGGACCAGCCGACGGCACTACTGCCTTTTGAAGAGCCGCAGACTTCCACGGAACCACAAGCCGAGCCTTGGTCCGCTCCCGCAGCCGACTACAAATGGTGGGATCAGCGAACATTCAAAGCAGGGTCCTATGGCGGATCTACAGCCAGTGCGCAACCAGTGTACAGCATCGTTCGTCAAGAGCAGCTGCCCAATGCACAGCCTTTTCAAATTCGAGTTACTGCCGACCAACTGGCTCCTAACAGCACGATTAGCGGATTCAGCACAGGTATTTATGTAGCGGGCGGCAATCAAGTAGCCCAAATTCAAAATCCGGATGGAAGCTGGCCAACCTCTTACGGCTATAGCGGAACATTTAGCCTGGAGTCCAACGGCAAAGGCCATGCCTATAAAGACTTGACGGTGCGGATCAAGCCGGGAACCAGTGGTTCAGCTAATCTTAGACTGAGGCAAAACGGCAGCAATCTGCTGACCCAATCCGTCGTGCTGGCTGATGTCCCGGCCCAGCCGTTGCCTGAGGAAGGCAATACGGTTCCAGCTCGAATCAGTGTCGCAGAAGCACGGAATCTCCCGGCTGGCAAAGTCGTGACCTTAGAGGGTGTTGTGACAACAGAACCAGGTGCATTCGGTGGTCAAGCCTTTTACATGCAGGATGAAAGTGGCGGTATTTATGTATATCAGAACCAAAGCGGCTTTCACCAAGGGGATCGAGTAAAGCTTACAGCAAGCTTGGCACTGTATAATAGTGAGCTGGAGTTAACCGCTCCAGTGGCAATTGAAAAAACGGGAGAAGGACAACTTCCGGAAGCTGTACAAGTCACCGAACTCAGTGATGCGAACCAAGGACAGTTGGTTGAGCTTCCTACGGCAATGATTCGTAATGTGATAGACGCCACTCCCGTAGGTTCGTTTGAATTTGATGCAGTATCTGGTGAAGTAAGTCACCATGTGCGCGTCGATGCACGTACAGGCTTAACTCGGACATCTTTTCCATATCAAGAAGGACAGCAAGTGAAGCTGAAGGGAATTTCGGCGATTTTCAAAGGGGATTATCAGTTAAAACCGCGTGGACTGGATGATTTTTCAGCTCAGGCAGGCGCAGCTTTGCAGGAAGTAGAGCTTTCAATGGATCAAACGACCCTCAACATTGGGGATACGGCAGCGACACATCTCAAGGGTACGCTGACAGATGGCAGCGAAGCTGATTTAAGCCGCGCTTCTGTTCAGTATATCAGCAGTCATGAATCCGTTTCGCTGGATACGTATGGAGAACTTAAGGCCCTAAAAGAGGGGAGCGCGGAGATTACAGCCAGCGTCACCTTGGACGGTATAACGGTTGTATCCAATCCTGTAACCGTTAGAGTCGAAAAGACTGCTGTAGGTGAAGTGCCGGATAAACCTGTGCTGTCGCATGATAACGGGCAGGACACCGGGCTGAAGGATGGCAACTACAACATCACCATGAATCTGTGGTGGGGTACGAATGGTGATGAACTCAAGTTGTATGAAAACGACAAGCTGATTGGCACCCAATCGTTGCAAGCCGCTTCCCCTGGAGCACAGCATGCAGTCATTCCTGTTACAGGCAAGACCAATGGTACCTACACGTATACTGCAGAACTGATAAACGCTTCTGGTAAAACGACCAGCGATCCGTTAACTGTCGAAGTGACCGATGCTTCCCCTGGCATTCCAGTGCTGTCTCATGACAATTGGGACGGTGACGGCACCTACACCCTTACAATGAACATGTGGTGGGGTACGAATGCGACAAAATACAACTTATATGAAAATGGAGAACTGATCGATGCCCAGGATCTGCCAAGCCAAAGCCCGCAGGCCCAAAGTGCAGTCACCAACATCCAAAATCAAAAGCCGGGTACATATGAGTATCGGGCCGAGTTAGTCAATGCTTCAGGAGAAGTTTCTAGTCAAACGATAAGTGTAGAAGTAAAGGGGCATTAAGTAGAAACGATGGGCCGTTAAAAAGTAAGAGCATCTATTGACCTCGTGAGAGTCTATAGATGCTTTTTTATTTTTTTTCGAAGCGGGAATTATCATTTTAGGATTGGGTTGGCGAAGCGGAAAGTCCCTCTATATCTGAGGAGCCATAGAAGAACATGGCAACTAGAATCACAATAATGACAACCTCTGCAAAATATTCTCCATCAAACTCACTCACCGCATAAGTCTCCTTTCGCCACTTGTTAATTATTTATTTTCTGTGAAAAGGCTTGTATCACCTGGTCCAGTGTCATATTCCCGTTATCATTTAAAAATTTCACCATATTATCGACATTGGATGGAGTGGATGCTAGTGTTTTGTATTTTCCTGTGAGTCCTAAAAACAATGTTGCTTGTCTGTATAAAGTCACGGAATCGACGTTTAGTTTTCCTGTTAGTAGGAGGGCTGCCACGAGGACCTCCACATTTTTTCCTTGAAGCGCAGAAAAGATAGCCGAATTACTGTTTAATCCATTTTTCTTTTGACCGTTGAGGGGGGATTTGGATTTACGATTCCCGTTCCCATTACCATTCTTTCCTAAGGAAGCCATTGAATCTTCCTCCCGCCATATACTGCTCCTGCCTGGTTTTCACAAAATTCGAGACAAGGACAGCGGCACTCCATGTGCTCATCAATATACGTTATGATCATACGATATGCGAATAAGAGAGCATTGGTTACTATAAGAATCATCCTGGCTGAAGGCAGTTGGCTACTGTTATCCAGTAATTTATTTCGCATGTTGGTCCGATTTAGAGTAAACTACAATAAAGCAAGCCAAATGAGCATTTGCATAAATCCCAGGAGCGTTTTCAATCAGCAATGTTTAGACTGAAACGGTTTAGTTCGTTTATTGTATTTTTGAGCGTTGAATTGGACTTAAGCAAAATGCTGAAATAGGAGTTGTAGATAAAATATGTCGAATGAAGAAGTATTGTTAACTAAAGAGGGATTGGCCAAGCTGGAGGATGAGCTTAAGGAACTGAAGACCGTAAAACGCAAGGAGCTAGCCGAACGCCTTAAGTTGGCTATCAGCTACGGCGATTTGAAAGAAAATAGTGAGTATCACTCAGCCAAGGACGACCAAGCGTTTATGGAAACCCGCATTCTCATATTGGAGAAGATGCTGACCAAAGCCCGGGTCGTGGATGAGAGTAATTTAGACCTTAGAACCGTTAGTATCGGATCGACTGTCATTCTGAATGACATCGAATTTTCAGAGAAGATGGAATACAAAATTGTAAGTCCTGCTGAGGCGGATGTTCTTGATAACAAAATTTCCTATGAAAGTCCTTTAGGCAAGGCACTTTTGGGAAAAGAAGTGGGCAGTATCATTCATGTGGATGCACCCATGGCTGTAATTAAATATGAGCTGCTTGAAATTAAGCTCACATAGTTCATTCCCGATTCCCTTATATGAGGGGGCCGGGATTTTTTATTTCTCGCTGCCTACAATACCGTCCATGTGGAGCACAGTTGCACTCCACATACTGGACAGGATTTTCTTTGCTCCGCTAAGCGCACTAAGTTAGTCCGTCATTAGGAAGCCTGCTTGCTCCAATGCAGCGCAGGCATCATTAATTTTATCTTCATCCGAGGCATTCAAGGTGTGCAGGTGGATGCCTCCCGTCAGCTGGGACAAATAAGTGGCCTGGGTGGAGCTGATTTTACGGATAAAATCGTCCACTTCCTTGCGAGTTCCAACCCGTATCGGAGCAGTCAGATCCCCGTATACCGGATGCTCAACAATAACATCCTGCACACTTACACCGTAGTCCACAATCAGCTTTAGTTCCTCTTCTGTCTGTTCAGGTCGATGTTTACACACAATAATACGTGAGGCTAAGGGAGTTGCCTGACTCGCAGGCTCCATATAAATGTATCCTTGACTTGTTGCAAGGATAGGCTCTTGGCTTGCTTTTAACAGGGAAATATCCTGTACAATTACTTGTCGGGAGACGGAGGATCTGCGCGCCAGTTCGCTCCCGGTCAGTGGTGATTCGCTCTTGAGCCACAACAGTAGCTGTTCGCGACGATCCGTACCTGACCGTTTTAAAGATTCAGTCAACGGGATAAGCTCCTTTCTTTTCGATGCGTCAGGTCTGTCAAAATATCTACCAATACATTCAATTCCTCGATGGTGGTCGTTCTTCCGAAAGAAACACGGATAAATTGTAACGCTTCACGGCCGGATGCTCCAAGCGCCTGTAAGGCAGGCGAAGGATCGTGGTGTCCGGCAGCACATGCGCTTCCAGTTGATATACAGACACCTCTGCGATTACATTCCAGCATAACATATTGTCCCTCGTAACCGTGAAAAAAACATCCTACTATATGATGAAGCACTGCTTTATTCTCGCTTTCCTGTACGGCCCAACGTAACGGAATGGATTTTTCCTGAATTTTCGTAATAAAGTGTCTTTTCAGGGTAGTATATCGCTCCTGATGCGACTCCATCTGTTCGGTCATCATTTCTGCCGCCGCGACAAAGGCTGCAATCCCGGGAACATTAACCGTTCCAGGACGAAATCCGTTTTCATGTAGTGTATCAGGGTACACGGGACGCCACGGGGTTCCGGGTTTGAGATATGCAGCACCGACACCTTTGGGGCCATACACTTTATGGCTTGATACAGAGAGTGCATCTACACCCATGGATTCTACATCTACGCGAATATTCCCAAATGTCTGTACCGCATCACTATGCAACAAAATACCCCGTTCGCGTAGCAGGAGAGATAAGGCAGCAAGGTCCTGAACCAGTCCCGTTTCCGAATTAGCGTGTTGTACGGAGACAAGTCCGGTGTCTTCTCTCAGGTGAGGTAAAAGAGTTTCGCGAGTCATTCGTCCTTCCCGATCCGGTTGCACAATGGTCAGTTCATAGCCCTGACGTTCCAGCAAAGTAGCAAGGTTGTACATCGAGTGGTGTTCCAAAGCGCTCATGATCCAATGCTTTTTATGCTGCGGCAACCCGTTCAGGATCGATTGCACAACCAACATATTGGATTCTGTTCCCCCTGTTGTAAAATAGATGCCTTCCTTTTGACCGCCAATCATATTTGCTATTCGTTGCCTGCTGTAATCTAGCGTGTAGGCTGCTTGACCGCCCGCATCATGGAGACTGCTGGCATTTCCGAACATTTCCTTATTTAATACGTTATACATATTTAAAGCTTCGCCACACATAGGTGTGGAAGCGGCATAGTCCAGATAAATCACACCAAATCCTCCCTGCTTAAAAATAATTCCATTCAAAAACTCTTGAGATTATTGTAGGCATGTGTAAATATAAGTGTCAAGACACTTGTAAACATGTATGTACACAGAGCGGTTATCTGTTCGTGAGAGCGGGAACGATCAGCCGCATCGATATGGAGGGATTCTAATGTCTATGCTTGACGTTTTACAAGGAAATCGAGGGCTTATGCCAGAGCATTATAAGACACTGACGGTTGCTGACATGGAGCAGCGAGTGGCCGAGCTGAAACAAAAATGGGGACCCAAGCTGCTCATACCGGGCCATCACTATCAGAAGGACGAGGTTATTCAGTTTGCTGATATAACAGGAGATTCTCTACAGCTTGCTCAATTGGCTGCACAAAATCAGGAAGCGGAGTTTATTGTATTTTGTGGGGTACATTTTATGGCGGAGACAGCGGATATGCTGACTACTGATCGACAGACTGTTGTCCTGCCGGATATGCGTGCAGGCTGCTCGATGGCAGATATGGCGAATGTGGAGCAGACAGAACGAGCATGGAAGAATTTACAGGAGTTGGTAGGAGATACGATCATTCCGTTAACGTATGTAAATTCCACAGCAGAGATCAAAGCCTTTGTAGGACGGCATGGCGGGGCTACCGTGACTTCTTCGAATGCTAAGCAAGTGCTGGAGTGGGCGCTGAAGCAAAAGGAACGTATTTTGTTTCTGCCGGATCAGCATTTAGGTCGCAATACAGCTTACGATCTTGGAATTCCGCTAAATGAAATGGCCGTGTGGAATCCAATGACCGATCAGCTTGAGACTGAACAGGACCCGGCAACTGTAAAAATTATTTTATGGAAAGGACACTGCTCTGTTCATGAAAAGTTTACAGTAGATCACATTCGTAATGTCCGCGAGCGTGATAAGAACATCCGGGTCATCGTTCACCCCGAATGCTCTTATGAGGTCGTACAGCTCGCAGATTGCGCGGGCTCCACAAAATTCATCATCGATACCATTCGCGCGGCAGAGCCGGGAACCCAATGGGCTGTTGGCACAGAAATGAATCTCGTGCAACGAATCAAGCAGCAGTACCCTGAACAGCAGATTGAATCGCTCAATCCCGATATGTGTCCCTGTCTGACCATGAACCGGATCGATCTTCCCCATTTGCTGTGGGCAATGGAGCAGTTTGATCGGGGTGAGCCTGTGGGTGTGATTCGTGTGGATGCTCAGATCAGACAGGATGCTGTACTAGCATTGAATCGTATGCTTGCTATCCGTTAACCTTTTGCTGTTCCAGCGAGAATGCTGCTTGAAATCTTTGGCCTTATTTTAAAGAAGCAGGGAGCTTGACGCCAAGCAGACGGTTTCCGCTTTGAATAAATATCATTCCACCGGATTTGAGCGTTGGACCGAAGGAGCGTGAGCCTGTGTTGACAGCAAACACGGGCTTTAAGCTCATCAAATCATAGCCATGAAATACGCCATCTGATTGCCCGACATAGACTCCTTTACCGAATACGTCAGCTTGAACGGTCGGATTATCGCCGTCGTAATGAATGAATTGACCTGAGGACAGCTTCATAGCAGTCAGTCTGGATGTACTAAAATCTTGGTAGAACATGCGACCTTCATGAATAGACAATAAAGGAACAAGTTGATCATAGCCATTTTGCGCCCACTTGCGAGCAGGTTTGCTGTCTGGCTTGTAGTTCCAAAAATCATAGGAAGCTAGTGTCTCTCCCTGAAAGACATAAAGATCTTTGCCGTACAAAAAAGCAGAACCATATACACCTCCAGATCGGTAGACACCGTCTTTATTTTCAGGCTCGGTCCAGCGATACTGACGATCTCCTTTGGATTTACCTGTCTTGAGGTCGTACTGTGCGATCGTAACTTTATGGTTTACCGGGTCATCATCAATCATAAACGTGTTGGCTACAGAGTATACGATTCCGTCTTTAACCGCCAGTGGAAAGGAAGTTCTAAAGCTGTCCCAAAGCTTTTTGCCGGTTTTAGCGTCATAGGCATTAATCTGTTCAAAGGTCAGGCTGCCTTGTACATTATAGTTGCGGATAAGCACACCGTCAGTTTCCATTATTTCGCCCAAACCACTGTATGAGTTCTTATCCTCACTGATTTTCCACTTCACCTTGCCACTGACAGCATCAATGGCTGCCGTTTGCACCGATTGCATAATATATATAGTTGGACCAATGCGCTGAATACGATATGCTTCAGTAAATCCCAGCGGAGTAGACCACACTTTCTTGCCAGCTTCTGTAACAGCATAGATAGAGCCGCTTTGTGTCATCCCGTAAATGATGCCTTTGTTGTACGTTAAAACAGGGGTAAGCTGATCACCATATTGCCACAATTTCCGACCCGAACTGGCCTCAAGGGCAACCAGTCTATGGTTCGAGTCAACCGCGAATACCTTACCGTTTTCCGCTATTGTTACCGCCTGATCTGGATATCGGTTTCTATCGATTGGGATAACGGGAAAAGACCAGGAAGGTTTGATCACAGGTGCTTGGATTGAGGTGCTATAAGCGCCGTTACTCATAGAGACCGCAGACGGCTCTGCACTTGCCTTTTCAGCGAATCCACCGCTGATCAAGGGCAACCCAATGCTGGCTACCGCCAATCCTGTAAACAAAGTGTTATGTATCGTTTTTCTCATACGCTGGCTCCTTTAATGGTTAATAGGGGAGTAAGGATTTCAGAAAGTCACCTTTGATTAGACTGTAAAAAAAACCAAAAGTTTCATGTTGTATTTGCATTTTGGTTGTTTTGAGCATAAATACTTAAATTCAGTTGCTTGTGATCCAACCTGTATCTCTAATTAAAGATTAGTCGCTTGTCCGGTTTTCGTGCTATAATTGTAGCAACCAACCGAAGGAGGTGAATCCCTTGTTTGAGCTTCAGGACCTACTCCCTTATTTATTTACAATCGGCTTACTGTGCACAGTGACTTATACGTATCTCGCTCATTTGCACGGCAATGTACCCGAATGCTGGGTCGAAGGCGGGCCCGTAAGGTCTCATGCTTCTCCACAGATGCCGATGTCTGCCCGTGGACAGGACATGCCTGTCCGGCTGGCCCGACATATCCGGCGTAAGGAAGCACCGGATGAAGATGCATCCGATTGTTTTCCCTCGTTGAACGATGGCACAGCCAATCAACGAGGAGGAACATATGAAACGATTCAAGGGATTCACCTTTTGGGGTAAAAAAGAACGGATATTTGGATTAATGGTAGTGTTGGCGGTGGTCATGCTGCTGTCTGGTTGTGGTGCGAATGCTGCGGAGATAAATGCACAGACACCGGGATTTTTTAATCATTACGTGGTGTTCCCGCTTTCTTGGCTTATTCAGCAATTGGCGCAATGGTTTGGTGGAAGCTTTGGGCTGGCGATTATGACTTTGACATTTATTGTTCGGCTGGCATTACTTCCTCTTATGATGCGTCAAACGCGTGCCCAGCAGGGGATGAAGCGCAAGATGAGCGCCATGCAGCCCGATTTGGACCGAATTAAGAAGAAGTATGAAAACAAAAAAGATGCCGCCAGCCAGCAGAGTATGCAGCAGGAAATGATGTCGCTTTACAAAGAGCATCAATTCAATCCGCTTAATATCGGTTGTCTGCCTATTCTCATTCAGCTCCCGATCTTGAGCGGTATGTACACTGCAATCCGCTTAACCCCGGAGCTGGCGTCTCACTCCTTCCTATGGTTCCGGCTCGGACAGCCGGACTGGATTTTGGCAATCGTCGTCGCAGTTGTATACTTGGCACAGGCCAAGCTTTCTCAGCTTCAGATGACGCCTGACCAGCGCAAGCAATTTGCGATCATGGGCTATCTTTCACCGATTATGATGGCGGTCTTTTCCTTTAATGCTCCTTCTGCCATGCCATTATATTGGACAGTAAGCGGCACCTTTTTGCTGCTTCAGTCGCTGTGGTTCCGCAGACGCTATCCAATAGAGGAAGCAGAGAGTAAGGTTAAACTTGGAGAAGTCACACCAACCTAAATAGAAGATGACGTCTGTTTAACTTGGGAATTGCACTTGTAGTATGCCACGTGTAATCATAGGATGCCATTCGAGCCGTTTATAAGGCTTGAATGGCGTCCTTTTTTGATGCTGCTTTTTTCGCTACATTCCGCTTGCGATTTTGTAGTCAATATGAAATCCTTATATTATAAAGTGATACTAAAGTTGGGAGAGGCTAGTATGAGAAGATTAGGCTCTCAACTCATTCAACGTTGCATCGAAGACGCTGTTACGTTGGTAAAAAGGGAGTGGCAGTGGTTACCAACAGGGAGGCATCTAATTCTTTTAATGAAATGATAAGAGAAAAGTGGGCAAAGTAAGACCTATATGTAAGCTAATGCTGAACTTTGTTTTATCACGCAATGAATATTATGGAGGAACTATAGAAAATGAAGCAAACATCAACAAAGCTGCCCATTTCCTTGGCTCTGCTCACATGTATAGTATGTGCATTCGGTTTTGGCTTGGTCGCATTATGGGTGAGTGACCATCAAGTTCGGCATTTTGACCAGGAAATTATTTCGGCTATTGGACAACTAGAGTCGCCCGCCATGACAAGTCTAATGAAATTTTTTACCATGATCGGAAGTGGGATTCCAGTTGTGATCATCATTTTAATTGCCATGTTCGTGCTCTATAGAGTATTGGGACATCGCAGAGAACTGCTTTTTTTGGCGGCTGGTGTATTGGGATCGGTAATGCTGAATACGATACTAAAATTGCTTTTTCAGCGTGCGAGACCGGAGATTAACCGTATTATTGAAGAGAATGGATACAGCTTTCCAAGCGGACATTCCATGACAGCTTTCAGCATGTATGCGGCGCTGACATTTTTAGTGTGGAAGCATGTTCCTTCTAGGCTGGGGCGTATCCTTCTTATTGTACTCAGCAGCCTGCTGATTGTAGCAATCGGGACGAGCCGCATTTATTTGGGCGTACATTATCCGAGCGACGTTGTGGGTGGCTATTTTATGAGTGGCTGCTGGATGGCGGCTTGTATTTGGTTTTATCAGCGGTACGAAGAACGACGAATGCTGCCACTTCGCTCCAAATCGACAGCATAACGGGTAGCATAAATAATAAAGCTTATAAAAAAGCAGACGCTTTAGCGTCTGCTTTTCATTTGGACAGAGGAAGTGTGCTCAGTCATCTTAGTTCTGGCCTGTTCACCAGGCTTAAGCCCCAGCTTATGCTCCCATTTTTCATAAAATATAATAGCCGCCTGCATGAAGATGCCAGGAAGCTTCCGGCTTCGAATGAATTGATGAACGCCGACGGCACAAACTGCACCAATAAGCGCACCTGCCAAAATATCCGAGGGATAATGCACTCCGGTCCACACGCGGGATACTGCGATGAGTACAGCCAAGATAACCCAGAGGACACGAAATTTTTGATGATGAAGCCATAAAATTGTAGCCAGAGCAAACGATCCAAGGGCATGGTTACTCGGGAATGAAGCATTAGGATCATGATGAATAAGCTGAATGACTGAATGTCCGACAAAAGGCCGATCTCTGTAAAACAAATGTCCAAGGCCCCAACTAATTACAAAGCCGATACAAACCGTTATGATGGCTTCTAAAACCATCATCCGATGCGGCATTTTAAAAGTGAACCAGTAAATCAGCAAAGCCACTCCGAAAAAATACGGTGCATATTGCGCCAAGAAAAGCATGGTTCCATTCAAAAAGGCGAGGGAATTAGCCAGTTCATTGATCCAGTGAAATAAAGCATAGTCTACATTAATTAACATGAATAAATTACTCCTTAACATCAAAAAATTGAATAACAAAGTTATATTATAGAGCGACTACACGGATAAAAGCTTAAAATCAAATAAAAAATGAATGTCATTTCCATTACTCATTTGTTTTTTCTATAGAAAATAGGTGGTTTTGCGATGGAAAAGTCGGTGCTGGTTATTGATGATGAAGAGAAGATATCCAGATTGCTTCAGTTGGAGTTATCCCATGAAGGATATGCAGTTGAAATCGCACAGACGGGCAGAAAAGGATTGGAAAAAGCTCTAGCTGGTAAATGGGATATCATCATTCTGGATGTAATGCTGCCGGAGATGAACGGGGTCGAGGTGCTAAAGCAGATTCGAAAAGTGGACAATCATACACCAGTAATTATGGTCACTGCACGTAACACGACTCCTGATAAGGTTTCAGGTCTGGATGAAGGTGCCAATGATTACATTACGAAGCCTTTTGAGATCGAGGAGTTATTAGCGCGGATGCGGGCCAGTATGAGGCATCAAATGGAGCCAACAGCTACCGCTTTACAGGAAGAAGATAAACCGCCGTCTAGGCTCCAAGTGGACAGCTTGGTGTTGGAACGCAAGACACGGTTAGTGCTGCGGGAGGGCAATCGAATCGAACTGACGCCAAAAGAATATGATCTGCTTCTTTATCTGATGGAGCACAAAAATCAGGTATTGCAGCGGGATCAAATGATTCAGGACGTGTGGGGATTTGATTTTGTCGGTGATACGAATGTCGTAGATGTGTATATCCGGTATGTTCGCAAAAAAATTGATCATGGATACAAAAAGAAATTGATAAAAACCGTGCGCGGCGTTGGGTACTGCATTCGGGAGGAAGACTAGTGAAGCTTCGGACCAAAATAACCCTGCTCAGTTCTATTTTAGTGATGTCGATACTCCTGTTTGTGGATGTTACAGTGCACCTATTGTTCGTCAAAATCGCTACGCGAAATGAAAGAGAAGTGCTGCAAAATAAATGGACTGAAATCATTGCCGAAACAGGACCCACGATGATTCTAAAGAATGCATGGGGCCCCAAACTGAAAGATGAGCTTTCTGGAGACACCACTCTGAGAGTGTTTGATCAGCAATCCCGACTTCTGTATGAAGTAAGTCGCCAGTCCCGCTTTAAGCTGGGCGATATACGTTTTAACACTTCACAAAGTTCTCAACTGACAGATGTACAGGGTCATAAAATTCTGGTAATCCATCTCCCTGTGCTTTCTCCAGAGGGTAATCAGAAGGGGACCCTGGAGATTGTAGAAAAATGGGATGCACTCGAAACCAATCTCGATATTTTAAATACGATCCTCATCACATCCACTATAGGGGCTATGTTGCTAAGTTTGGTAGGGAGCACGATTTTGGCGAATGCGATATTGCTGCCGATTTCAAATAGTATTCAAACGATGCAGGAAATTGAAAGAAGCTTGAAATTCAAAAAAATCCCCGTTGGTGGTCACAATCAAGATGAATTGTCCCAAATGACCGCTACTTTTAACCGAATGATGGAGAGATTAGAAGAAAGCTTTCAGAGTCAGCAGCAGTTTGTTTCAGATGCCTCACATGAGCTGAATACGACACTTATGATTATTGAGGGCTATGCCAACATGCTGCGGCGGTGGGGTACGCGTGACGAGGAGATTCGTAAGGAATCCATTGAATCGATCTATGAAGAAACTCAGCGAATGCGTACGATGACACAGCAGTTGCTGACTCTTGCCTCCTCACAGCAGAAAGACCCTGAGCCGCATGAGCGGATCGAAATGATCGGTTGTTGTCAACAGGTAGTAGCGCATCTCAAGCCTGTACATGATCGTCAAATTTCTATTTTAACAGAAGAGAAAGAAATTTGGCTGGATGCCAACCTGACAAAAATGAAGCAGTTGCTAGTCATCCTGCTGGATAATGCATTAAAATACAGCTCGGATGAGATCGAAATAGGGTTATCTACAGATGAAAAGGATGTCTATATCCAGGTTAAGGATTATGGGATCGGAATACCTGAGGGCGAGATCAAGCGGGTCTTTGAACGATTTTATCGGGTAGATAGCTCCAGACATCGTAAAACCGGAGGAACCGGGCTGGGGTTGCCGATTGCCAAGGCAATTACAGACGCCCATCAGGGTACGATACGTATGGAGAGCGTAGAAGGAGAAGGAACGGTAGTCATCGTCACGCTGCCCCAAAGACAACAGGAAAGGCTGTCCCTCCAGTAGAATATCTACTCGCGGAACAGCCTTTTTATTGTTACTTGTAAGTTAAGCATTCGGTAGATAGAAATCATCTAAAATTTATGCTAAAGGACACGACGTGCTGTTGTGTAATTGCGACTCCACCATCCCGAATTTAGATCTGTAACCGTTACGCCGCCTTTACCATACGTATGCAGAATTTTGCCGTTCCCCATGTAAATGGCTACATGATGAATTGGCGCATAGAAAAAGACCAAATCGCCTTTTTTCAGCTGGCTACGCGGTACGAAAGTGCCAACAGTTGATTGCTGTCTGGAAGATCGCGGAAGCTTGATGCCATTTTGTGCAAATACATATTGAGTGAATGAAGAGCAGTCAAAAGAGCTTGTACTGCCAGCTGGGGCTCCATGTTGATAACGCACGCCCATATACTGGGAGCCTTTAGAAATAATCCGATCAGCTTTACTTGCCGAAGCGGCATGAGTGGTGGCTGGTCCAACGACGATGCTCCCTACGCTCAATGCCAAAGTCATAGTAAAGCAAATACCCATCCACAATTTTTTAGAAGTACGTTTCATATATAAATTCCTCCGTTATTCGTATTGTGTTGATGTCCTGAAATGACAATAACACAAATAAAATGTCCGGAATTTACCACTCGTGGTTACAAACCTGTTACCCCAACGCTTTGTCCTCATTTATTAGAAAACGATGAGAATTTCCTCCTTAATTTTGGCTTGACAAAATGTATAGATTCCACTTATAGATAGGCTCGTATGACAAAAATCGACTTGCAGTCGATTGGCACAAGCAATCACGCAAAATATACATACCTATATACTACATTTATAACCTGTACGGGAGTATGCTCTTATTCCCGTTGACATTGTAAGGATCACACCGTATTTCCGGTCAGGAAGGGGAATTCGTATGGCTTCAAAACAGAATAAAGCACTCAAAAAACGGCGTCTAACCATTGTTCAGGTCATTTCCAACTATCCCGATGCACAGCCGGTACCCTCCAACAAGGGCGGAACGGAAAAGGTCGTGTATGAATTAACGGAGGAATTGGTGAGACGAGGGCATCATGTATCTCTTTTTGCCGCCCGTGGGAGCAGGAGCAGCGCGCGGTTGATTCCCTATCCCAAGGGGTTGAAACATAGTCAGATCCCCCAATATGTACTCCGGCATATGCCTTCCGACACACATATCATTCATGATCATACCTTTCGTTCTGCTGTGGGGCGTAGGAAGCTGCCTTGTCCATCGGTATGCACGGTGCATCTTCCAGTGAAGAGACACGGAAAAAACCCGGTATATGTCAGTAAACGAGCACGTCAGCTGATGGGCGGGGGTAGAGGATTTTATATCTATAACGGTATCAACACACATGAATACGAGTTCAGTAGTGAGAAGCGCGGCTATTTGCTATTCATGGGCAGAATCATACGAGATAAAGGTGTATTGGAGGCCATTCAGGTTGCAGAACGAACAGGAAAAAGACTGCTTATTGCAGGTCCTATCAAAGCACCAGAATTTTTCCGTAAAGAGATTCAGAAACGAATTCAGCGCAATCCGAATATACGCTATGTAGGCGCAGTTGGAGGCGATCAGAAACAGAAGTTGCTGAAACATGCAGAGTGTCTGTTGTTTCCGACACTGTGGGAAGAGCCATTCGGACTTGTCATGGTTGAGGCCATGGCTTGTGGAACACCGGTGCTGGCATTAAAAAATGGCTCCGTTCCCGAGGTACTTTCGGGCTTTCCACAGTTGATCTGCAAATCGGTTAGCCAAATGGCACGAAAAGCACAGCAAAAAAATTACCCGTCACCAGCGCAGCTGCGTTTGTATGTGACTCAAAGATTTACCAACAAACAAATGACCAGTAACTACTTGAGACTATACCGTGAAATCATCCGTCGGCGAGAACAGAAGAGAGGACAACGGCAGCCTATACGGAGGTGAAGGAGATGCAGGTCAAACGATATATGCTCGGAAAGGGCTCTTGGGCAACTCCTTATTATATAGCTACAGGGGGACAGAAAGGTCCGTGTGTGATGGTAGTGGCGGGAATACATGGTAAAGAAATAGCAAGCATACGAGCTGCTGAGAAATTGGTAAAGCTCTTGAATCAGCAAAAACTGCGATTTAGCCATGGTAAGCTTATAATTGTACCGATTGTAAATCAAGAGGCTTACCGCAAACGGATTAGAGGAATACCTGATCTTAATCGGACCTTTCCGCGCAAAAAAAAGCAGCTGGCAACACAACCACTTTCGGCTGCTCTATTCAAATTAACACAAAAGCATCAACCTGAATGGTATCTCGACTTGCATGAGGCCAACGGACTGTCACAAAAGGATGCCAAGGTGCTTGGTCAAACGCTAATCTCCAATAAGGCCAATCCGGTGGTACCTATGGTTCGTCGGATTATTAAGCGAATGAATCGCTCCATCCAGATGAGCGACCGACATTTCAACATTCGGTTGCATGAGCTTCCAGGTTCCTCCCGCACTGCAGCAGCCCGTATTTTAGGTGCACGCGCGGTTACCGTGGAAACGGGTTGGAGCCTGCCCAAGAAAGTACGCATACACTATCAGTTGGAGATCGTCCAGCATTTTTTAAAAGAAGCCGGAATAGTCAAAGGCAACGAGGTTTATTTATCTGCCAAGGTTAGAACGGTTACCTCAAGGAAATATGGGATTACAAAATAAAATCGCTTCTGGAGCAAGGATTTTTGCACCTTGCTCAGGAGCGATTTTTTATGTGCGACCTTCGTTCAGAATCCGTGGCGTGCTGATATTATATCTATGTGTTGTCAGGTCTCGGATTTATAGAAGGCGTTCACTAAGCTGTTCCCCAGACGTACCTCAATTAGCTCCAGTGATGTATCCAGATCGGCACGGATCGTGTGATACGTATCGACCGGAATGCTAAATACAGAACCGCTTGCCGCAGCAAAACGTTCTCCGTTCAGCATGACCTCTCCCCGGCCGGACACGATCGTCCATACTTTAAGTCCACTGCCGTGAATACGGCCATTCAAGCGGTGATCTGGCAGTACCGTCAGCCGTATGGCCAGTATATCGTTCAGACTCCGATGATCAAATTCGTCCAACACCCGGTAACTGCCCCAAGAGGTTTCGCCATGCTTGGGATGTAGTTGAAGTTTGCCTAGCTGGTCCTTGATCGCGTGAGCATGGCTCTTGGAAGCTATGAGAATGCCGTCGGGGCTCGCAGCTGCAATAATATCTTCTACACCAATGACATGAAGTGGATAGGGCAACTCATTGACGATGTACGTGCCATGAGTTTGGCCGCTGATCTGTCCACGCCCGATCACTTGGCTATTTAGCTGCTCTGTTAGAGCCTGCCAGTTGCCGATGTCGTGCCATTCGCCATCGTATGGCAGGACGATGGCATGTTCGGCACGCTCTGCAATCTCCTCGTCGAAACTGCGAACCGGGAGGCCATCATACATTGCGCATAATGCTTTATCGTTCAGCGGCAAATAACTTCGCTCCATACAGGAGAGCATATACCGTAATGTAAAAGCGTAAATACCACAGTTCCACAGCGCACCCTGATGAATAAGCTGCTGTGCCCCGGAATGATCCGGCTTTTCTGTGAAGCGAGCAACTTGCGCATAAGAAGGTTTCCCTTCCCGTATCATTTGCAGACCCGGAACGACATAGCCGTATTGGTCGGAGGGATGAGTGGGCCTTGTCCCAAGCATAGCCAAATCGGCTCCGCTCTCAAGCAATAAGCCGGAGAGCGCTGCTATGCTATGGAAGAAATCCTCCCCTGCAAACATGTCCGCTGGAGCAATGCAGAGAACTTCATCCAGCCCCATGCCTCTGGTGTGAAAATAAGCAGCCGCCAGTGCAGCAGCGGTGAAGGTTCCCCGTTTGGCAGGCTCGCCCAAAACGGGCAGACGACCTTCTGTATGGCGAAAGGCTAGATTTACCTGGCTTCGATGAGCCAGAAGCAGGGCAGAGGAATCCAGCCCGGCTAAGGTAAGCTGACGGTACACCCGGCCGAGCATAGATTCCTTTCGCCCGTCAGGGGCGGGCAACAACTGGAGAAACAGCTTCGACCGAATTTCGTTGGATAGTGGCCATAGCCGTTTTCCAGCACCACCGCATAACAATACGATGCGCACGGACGTTTCCTCCTTCAATGCAGATCCATTTTGGACTGCATCATTTTGCAGGATTTTAAGAACTATTTTAGCGATGATTCAATCTTTGTTTTTGGAGCAAGCTGGTACACCTTGCGTTGATGAAAAGATAAGGAACGATAGCTCTTGGCCAAGACATCCAATTGTTTTTGTGACAGGGAAGAAGACCGACTATGAAGCGCTTTATTCAATGACTTGCGCAAAATCATCTGAGAAGGCTTATTGCTGTATAAATAGTTGGCATACGTTTCATATTCGGAAAAACCAAACTGTTTTGTCCGGTCTATACTGTGGATAATTGCGTTGTACCAAGGTTTCCCATGTCGGGCCTCGATAACTTGCTTGAGCTGGGTGAGCCGCGCTTTTTCAAAAAGCATATAGTGAGTGACAAAGGATTTTGGTGAGGGTGCTTTAACGCCCATCAGCTTGTGGTAGGTGCGAAAATACTCAGGCTGGCTCCAGCTGCGGTAGTAAAAAATCGTTTTTCCGTCTTTACGGAACGTATGTGGACGAATCAAAATCGTGTCCGCGTCAATGACGAGAAAAAAAGAGGCTTTACTGATTTTGTCGCCATTCATTTTGAGTAATTGTTGATACAGCCAGCCTGAGCGGTCCCAGCGCGTTGTCCCGTAATGAATATGTTTTTTGGTGATGGGCAGCACCGTTTTTTCGTCAATAAATGAACATTTCTTGTTTGCGCACAGACGGCGAATCCCGGTGCTTTGTGGTGAGACGATATAAATAGTTCCAATTCGGTGCTGCACGTGACGGCGCAGACTGTCAATCACCAGCGGTAGTGTGGCAATATCTTTATCAATTGCTGGAATCAGAACATCGATTGTAAGGGAACCCTTCCGTGGCCCATCCGATTGCGCTGACATGTTATTCACTCCCTATATGTGCAAATATACGCTCCCAGCGTCTCTCCATATCGTATGCTTGGACAGGCGCTTTCGACCGGGCAAGGTCAAACGTCCATTTCTATGCAGGACAGGGCTGATGAAGCTTCGAAAGGGGAGTTAGCGCATACGATAGATTGATCTTTTTTAACAGGAGCGTTCTACCTGAGAGTAGAGAGGAGAGGGGCAAGTGAATTCTTCACAAGCGCAGGCGTTGCGCAGCAAATGGCATAAAACCCAATTGTTGCTCCAGCACGGCAGCATCAAACCTTATGTACCAGAAACTCGCAAATATAATAAAGCGAATTTGAAATCAATGCTGGAGAAGTGCGGTATGGTCTATGTAAAACCCGAGCGAGGTACCTTTGGTAAAGGTGTAATGAGAGTAGAGCAGGAGGCCGGCCAGCGTTTCGCCTATCAATATGAGGAAACGCGTCAAGAATTCAAACATTTGGATGCACTATATATCAGCCTATCGAAACATACGGGGAAGAAAAGTTATCTCATTCAAAAGGGAATCCATTTACTACGCCATCAAATGCGTTATTTTGATATTCGGGTCATGGTGCAGCGTAATGAAGAAGGGCTATGGGAGTCTACCGGAATTATTGGACGTCTTGGTCATCCCCGTAAAATCGTGACCAACTATCATAGTGGTGGTAAGCCGATGGCCTTGGAGCAGTTACTAAAATCCCATTTATCGCAAAGCAAGCAGGCGGAGCTGGTTAAGAAACTAAATGAACTGGGTCTTACTATCGCCAAACAACTGCAAAAAACATATCCGAAATTCCGGCAAATTGGTGTGGACATTGGACTGGATCATCGCTTTATCCCGTGGATTATTGAGGTGAATACGAAGCCGGACCCATATATTTTTAAACAATTAACAGATAAGTCCATGTACCGTAAAGTGTTAAGCTATTGGCGACTAGCTAATGAAAAAAGGAAGGTCACCGTCCCAAGCAAAGATACAAATAAAGATAAAAATAAAGACAAGAATAAAGGTGAAAATAAAGATAAGAATGTAATTAAAGATTCTAAAAAACAAAAAATATCTTGACCAGTAGATTGCTTCATTGCCAGCAGCTAATACAAAAAAAAGGATGAATCTTTCATAATTCATCCTTTTTATTTAGGATTACATTTTAAACTCGCCAAGTCCCCAGTTGTTTGCGTATAAGTACGATTTGTCCGCTATGATATGCATCGTGCAGCGTCCACCGCGATAATTCAGTACCGAGAGTGTCGGAGCCGAAAGGCTTATCCAGATCAGCATCATTTAGAGCAGTAATGGCGACAAGCAGTTGGTTTACAAGAGCTTCCGCTTCTTTCAGCGTCTCCTGCCATCCTTCATGGTCTTCAGCATCCCCTGGCGGCCCGAATGTTTCATCGTTGCTTATTCCAGTTGAACTTATAGGTCGGTCAGTTAAACGTCTCAAAATACGCTCATTGTAATAATTAATGTGACGAACCGTTTGCCAAATCGTGTTTCCTCCACCTGGTGGTGTCCAAGTGGCTTCCTGTGTATTCACACCGTGAAGTGCTGCGGCAAGAGGAACAATCCATTCTTCCTTATCCCATGAATTTTCTCTTTGCAATACCAGCATATTTACTCGATCTCGGCTCACCTAACCCAACTCCTTTTGTAGGGATGTAACTAGCTAAACATAGGATAAATCGTTACAATTAACAATGTAGCATGACAAATTAAGATTTGCAACCAGTTAAAATGATTTTAATGGTTACAGACGGTGGAGGAACTCTTTTGAATACACTTTGGACTGATTTTGTAAACAGCGAATGGCACGATTGGAGGGGGAGCGGACGTTCAGAAGATCGTTTGTTGAAGCCCGAATGGCAAAATGAATTTCTTATGCGGTGGCAATTTACCGCTTCGGTCCCAGCCAGTGCGGAAGATATCGAAGAAATGCAAATTCTCCGGCGGGAATTACGTAGCTTCGCTGAGCACCTGACTTCTGGCGGACAAATGACAACTGATCTGGTGGATATGATTAACCGAAAGATGATGGAAGGGGGGCCGGTCACTCGCTTATTAAAGCAACAGGATGAGCATTTCAGCATTGTGCTGGAACCCGTGGCAAATGGTTGGAAAAAAGTGCTGGCAGAGGTTGTAGCCGATTTTGCCCAGGCACTTGTCAATAGCGGCGGCTCCAGAATTCGTATTTGCGATAATACCGATTGCCGATGGGTATTTTACGATGATACCCGAAATCGGTCAAAGCGATTTTGCGACGATAAGATGTGTGGTAATTTGATGAAGGTACGCCGTTTTCGCGAGCGTAAGAAAAAGTAGATGGAGCAAGAGAATTTACATGAGCAGTACATGTTGAGCCCACTCCTATAGGAACAATGGAGTGGGTTATTTAAAATTGAACAACCTGTGACCCTGTGCTATGCTTACATAAAAGAGGAGCTAGCCGTACTAACGATGATCTTTACTATGCGTATAAACATCTGATGATACGACGAATAGAAAGGGTGTACAGCCATGAATTCTGTCATTGAACTTAATAATGTAAGCTGGAAGAGAGATAACCGTACCATACTGGACCAAATCAATTGGCAGGTAGCTGAGGGGGAGCACTGGGCTGTACTCGGCTTGAATGGATCAGGTAAAACAACGATGCTCAATATGATTAACGGTTACATATGGCCAACCACAGGTAGTGTCGGTGTATTGGGGCATACCTTTGGAGATGTGGATCTGAGGGAGTTGCGCAAATCTATTGGTTGGGTCAGTTCCTCTTTACAGGAAAGAATTAATGGGAGTCAGCGTACGCAGGATGTTGTCATTAGCGGCAAATTTGCCTCCATTGGACTTTATGACCAGACGACGGATACAGAGTATGAACAGGCCGTTCAGCTTATGACGCAACTAGGGTGTGCTCATCTCGTGGATCGGTTGTATCAGGGATGCTCACAGGGAGAAAAGCAAAAAGTGCTTATCGCCCGCGCATTAATGGCCTCGCCCAAGCTACTGATTTTGGACGAGGCGTGTAATGGTTTGGACTTTTTCTCCCGGGAAGCATTGCTGGATAGCATTCGCCAGTTATCGGAGTCGCCGACTTCGCCGAATTTACTGTATGTTACACATCATATCGAAGAAATTCTACCGATGTACACGCATACGATTTTAATCCGCCGGGGCACGGTATTTGCCAAAGGTAAAACGACTGATATTCTGAGTAGTGACACACTTAGTGCTTTTTTTGAAACGCCTGTACAAGTAGAATGGAGACAGGATCGTGCATGGCTCTCTATGGTGTAGAGAGTCTTTTTTTCTCGCTAACCTGCTACCAACATAATCAGAATAGGCAATATCAGGAATGAGGCAAGCGTGCTCCACAGGATGCAGGTGGAAACCAGTTTTGGCGATGCATTAAATTTTTCTGCTAAAATGACAGCATTCACAGCAACCGGCATCGAGGCCAAAATGAAGAGAACGGAGAACAAAAGGCCTGAAATTCCCAGTATCAGCATAGCAAGACAAGCCGCAAGCGGAGAGAGCAAAAGGCGAATTGTTAGTCCGGCGTAGCTGGCTTTTTTAATAGACGACTCCAGTTTGAATATTTTCACATAAGCCATCTGGGTACCAAGGATCGCCAGCACGACTGGAGAATAGGCGGCAGCAATCATCGAGACGCCTGACTGAATCCCTGAGGGAAGATGCCAGTCCAGCAGCCGCAGTCCCATGGCGAGTAGAGCTGCATAGATCGCAGGAAGTGAAAACACCGACTTAACAGCACTTTGAACAGAAAATTCAGAGCGGGCTGCAAAGTAAACGCCAATGGTATTGACCATAATCATTTGGATGACGACATACACGGAGGCTTTATCCAGACCGAGCTGCCCAAAGGCAAGTAAAATAAGGGGCAGGCCATAATTTGCACTATTGGTCAGCGTGGAGATTAAAGTAAGTCCAGCCGTTTCCGGAGTGCTCAGTCTAAAGATTTTCCCCGCTAATTGTGCAATTCCCCACAACAGCAGCAGGTTCAGTATTGAAAAAGCGGCAGTCTGCGCTACATCATGCCAAGAAAGCTGTGCTTTGAGTAGCGTGTCCAGAATCATGGCGGGGCTTAAAAAATATAAATACAAAGTCGAGAGCGGTTTCGTTTCCAGCTTCATGAATTTTCCGAGTAAAAATCCGGCGATCACTGGAATGGACAGCGGAACGATAACGGATAATAGAGTTGAAAGTACGATTTGTATCATGAATTCCACCCATCCTTTCTGTAATGACATTTTCCATTATAAGGCGCTACTTTTGAGCCCGTCCAAGATAAAAACACAATCAAGGTCATAGGTATATACTATGAAGCCTTCGACACTTATTGTGAAAACAATAAAAGGGATGCCCTATTAGCCGTTTATCATGGCTGTGGGGCATCCCTTTTATTATAATGAACCAATGATACTGCCGATTTATGCAGTAGCGACGGTTTCCGCTTTGGTTCGGCAATCATCAGAGCAATAGTGCTGATGCTGTTCTTCGCAATCCGGACATACGATATGCTGGAGATTGCACACCGGGCAGTTGATATAATGATCGCTTGGCGTTTCACAATGGAAGCACTTGCCGACAATGACGTCTTCATCCGTATGATTGATTGGAATGGAGATTCGTTCGTCAAATACGTAGCATTTACCGTCAAACAAACGTCCTTGTACTTCCGGGTCCTTGCTGTAAGTCACAATGCCGCCATCCAACTGGCCTACATCGTTAAACCCTTCTTTGATCAGAAGACCGGACAACTTTTCGCAACGGATACCTCCGGTGCAGTACGTCAGGATTTTTTTGTCTTTGAACTGAGTCATATTGTCGCGAATCCATTGTGGAAATTCACGGAACGATTCGACTTCAGGGCGAATAGCCCCGCGGAAATGACCGATGTCATATTCATAATCATTACGTCCGTCCAGAACAACTACATCTTCATCTTGAAGCTGTTCATAAAACTCCTTTGGTGACAGCCGCTTACCGCTAATTACATTAGGGTCCAGTTCATCCTCATGACGCAGCGTAACTAGCTCCTGACGATGGCGTACAAATATTTTCTTGAACGCATGACCGTCAGACTCATCTATTTTAATAACAATATCGTGGAATTTCGGATTGGCGCGCAAATCACGCATATATTGCTCCGTTTGCTCTACTGTACCAGACAGTGTTCCGTTGATTCCTTCTGCAGCAATCAAGATTCTTCCCTTGACGCCCAGCTCCTTGCAGTAAGCCAGATGCTCTGCCGTAAAGGTGGCAGGATCTTCAATGTTGACATATTTGTAAAACAACAAAATTCGATAAGCATGTTCACACACGTAAAATCACCCTCTGATTCAAGTCAAAGTTTTTTAACAAGCAATTTTAAATGTACCACATTCTTTAAGTTAGTCAACTTAAATGTATAAAAAGTGGAAATGGAAAAGATGACGAGCGACAAAAGTAAGGGTTTACATTATAATAGTAACGTAGTAATGAGGGGATATCTGGTAGCAGGATGAGTTTTACTAGGTGAAAGGATGAATGAAATGAAACATCATTTGACAGCGCATACACCACCTATGGGGTGGAATAGCTGGGATTGCTACGGTGCAGCAGTACGGGAAGAGGAAGTACGGGGAAATGCTCAATATATGGCGGAGCATCTGAAGGAATATGGTTGGGAATATGTCGTGGTGGATATTCAGTGGTATGAGTCAGGAGCAGTTTCTTCACAGTATCGCCCGTTCGTCCCCTTGGAAATGGATTCATTTTCACGTCTTATTCCAGCGGTGAATCGTTTTCCTTCGGCAGCAGATGGACGAGGCTTCCAAGCTCTTGCGGAATATGTACACAGTCTGGGATTGAAATTTGGTATACATATTATGAGAGGCATCTCCCGTCAGGCGGTGCACCAGGATACCCCGATTTTGGGAACCACAGCCACGGCGAGACAAATTGCGCATCCCAACTCTATTTGTCCCTGGAACACAGATATGTATGGGGTAGATGCATCCAAGGAAGGCGCACAGGAGTACTATAATTCGTTGTTTGACCTGTATGCGGAATGGGGTGTGGATTTTGTCAAAGTAGATGACATTGCTGCATCACGTCTCTATGGTATTCATTTGGCGGAAATTGAATTGATTAGGCGGGCTATCGCCCAATGCGGACGTCCGATGGTGCTGAGTCTATCACCTGGTCCTGCACCACTGGAGCAAGCATCTGATTTAATTGCAAACGCGAATATGTGGCGTATGACTGATGACTTCTGGGATGTATGGCCTTTACTGTATGGTATGTTTGAGCGCTGCGAGAAGTGGGCGGAACATGTAGGTCCGGGTCACTGGCCGGATTGCGACATGCTGCCACTAGGTCATCTGGGTATTCGTTCGGTAGATTCGGTGGATTCCGGCAGCCATGACCGATGGACACGCTTTACGAAGGATGAGCAGCTAACGATGATGACCTTGTGGAGCATTTTCCGGTCTCCACTGATGTTCGGGGGAGAACTGCGGGATAATGATGCATGGACCCTTTCCTTGCTAACGAATGAAGAAGTGTTAAATGCTCATCGCAACGGTTTGAATGCGCGGCAGGTGTACAGAAAGGATGAACATATCGTTTGGACTTCACTTAACGGGGGAGGTCATGTATATACAGCTTTGTTTAATGCTGGAGATGAAGCTTCAAAGGTGCGTGTATCCTTAAAAGACCTTGGTATTGAAGGACAGGCAAATGCCAGAGATTTATGGAATCATGTAGATTTAGGTGTTTTAACACAAGAACTGTCCGCAGATTTACCTCCTCACGGAGCAGCTCTATTTATTTTGAAATAGAGGATTTTGCAAAAATCCTGAATAACATAATGTAAGGAAGAACTATGCTGCAATTCCAACCCAATCACCCTATCGTAAAAGTGGAAGGTAAACTTTACGATAGGGTGATTTTTTTGCATGGGTAACTTTTGGATATTTTAACGGACTCGACATTATTCTTGGGAATTTGACATTTGGAACGTGTTAATTTTATAGGGTGCCTATTTCTGTACAAATTTAAATCATTCTAGCGAATAGACTCGAGAAAGGAGTCAAATCATGAAATTAAAAAAAATCCACAAAAATGAACAGGACGAGCCTTGGCCCTCTAGCAAACCAATACTATGTATCGGGGGGGCCAATCTGGATCGTAAAATCATGATTAAAGGTACATTTCAGCTTCATACCTCCAATCCAAGCAGTACAAGGCTGCAATCTTGCGGTGGGGTAGCACGAAATGTAGCCGAAAATTTAGGGAGGTTGAGCCAACGGGTCAGCCTGCTAACTGCGGTTGGGGACGATGCGGAAGGTGAATTTATTATTGAACAGTCCGGCCGTTACATGCACGTGGTTCCTCTGCAAGTCAAAGGTGAGCCGTCAACTGGGGTTTATACTGCCTTGCTGAATGAGCGTGGTGAATTGATTGTAGCGACAGCAGAAATGGAGATTTATGATCAGATTCGTCCTTCAGTAATTTATGAAAATACTCCTTTAATCGCCTCGTCCCGACTCGTTCTGCTGGACACTAATTTCTCTATGAACGTAATTGCAGCCACCATACATGTCTGCCATGAACATCGGGTTCCGATTGTCGTTTCTTCGGTATCGGCCTCCAAGATGAGAAAGCTTCCCCGGAATTTGCATGGGGTGGAATGGCTGGTATGTAAACCGGTGGAGGCTGAAGCTTATTTGGGGCTAGAACTTACAGATGATCAGCATATGTTGGATGCCACCCGGATTTTTCACAAACTTGGGGTTCAAAATGTCATTTTTATCTGCGGTGCTGATCGAGTTTTGTACGCCTCTCAGGATGGAACTCATGGACAAATTCCTATGCATCCCGTTCAAGAGGTCATTGATGTCACAGGCGCAGATGATGCTTTTATTGCCGGGATGATTTATGGAATCACCCAAGGTTATCCTATGGAGCAAGTGTGCCAATTTGGAATTAGCTGTGTCGACTTGACCCTGCAAACGGATCGGACGGTTTCAGAGACCCTTTCTATGAATAAACTCCATTCTAGGTTTCAGGAGCTGTATGGCACACATTCGCAAAATTTTGTGTTTTTCAAGGGTGTGTATTTTAAAAAGGAAGATACATAAGTAATAATTGGTAAAAGGAGCATGTTGTCTGATGGACAGCGTGAAATACGTAATTGTTTTTCTGCCACAGTGCCTCCTTTATTTGCCTTTAAAGGGAGGTTCTTTGGTAGTGTCCGCTTTGTTCTGGGTTTTCGCAGGTGTATCCGTTCTAAAGTCTGGCCACTCATTATGCAATAGGGTAACCAACGGAATTTAATTATCTTGAAAATTAAATATCGTTCATGTCCCTGGCTGATCTCAGATAGACGATTATCTCCTTGACTAGAAATTACATTTCGTGTAAAGTGGTGAAAATTGTAATATATAGGAATAGTGTAGACCAAGGATCAAAGGTTCAATACCCGCTGTACAGAGAAGAAACTCATGGGCTGAAAGGTTTCTCGCCGCGAATGAACGTTTCCCTGCCTTGCGAGCTGTAGCGGTTTGTAAGATAAACCGTTACCGGCTAGACGCCGTTATCTGATGAAGGACCGTTCCGTGTATGGCTACGGTCAAATTAAGGGTGGTACCACGACACATTCGTCCCTGACGGATGTGTCTTTTTGCGTACATTTTATCGTCCATACAAGGAGGTAGCTACACATGCGCCAAAGCCAATTATTACTGACAACCTTGCGTGAAGCACCCGCAGATGCCGAAGTGATCAGTCATCAGCTTATGCTGCGGGGAGGATTTATCCGCCAACTGGCGGCTGGAATGTACACCTACATGCCATTGGGCAGACGGGTGCTCAGAAAAGTAGAGCAAATCATACGAGATGAAATGGATCGCGCAGGGGCTGGGGAGCTGCTGATGCCTGTATTGCAGCCAATGGAGCTATGGCAAGAATCAGGGAGATACGATGTTTACGGTCCTGAGCTGATGCGTCTGCAAGATCGACATGGTCGAGAGTTTGCATTGGGGCCTACACATGAAGAGGTCATTACGTCTTTAATACGAAATGAAGTGAATTCTTATCGCAAATTGCCTGTAACCCTGTATCAAATTCAAACCAAATTTCGGGATGAACGACGTCCTCGATTTGGCCTGCTTCGCAGCAGAGAATTCTTGATGAAGGATGCCTATTCGTTTGATGCACATTGGGAAGGACTAGATCATACCTATTGGACTATGTTCCAGACATATCAGCGCATTTTTACCCGCTGTGGTCTGAATTTTCGTGCAGTAGAAGCAGATGCGGGTGCCATTGGTGGCGAAGGTGAAACCCATGAATTTATGGCTCTAGCTGATATTGGAGAGGACACCATTGTAGCATGTACCTGCTGTGAATATGCAGCTAATCTTGAAAAAGCCGTGGCGCGGTCGACGGAGAAAATAGAAATAGCTCCAGTCTCAGATGAAAATGAACATGTCAGCTATCCTTCTTTTGATACAGCTAAAATGGAAAAATTCCATACTCCAGGCCTACGTACAATAGATCAACTGGTTGAATCGCTTCACATAGAACCTGAAGAAATCATCAAAACACTGATTTATATGGCTGACGATCAACCTGTTGCTGTAGTTGTCAGGGGTGATCATGAGGTTAACGAAGTGAAAGTTAAACATATTTTAGGTAGTGAAAAATTCGAAATAGCAAGTGCAGACACCGTGTCAAAGGCGACTGGAACCCCCTCGGGGTTCATAGGCCCATGCGGATTGACGATCCCTGTGTGGGTAGATTACGCCGTTGTCCAAATGTCCAGCGGTATCGCAGGCGCGAATGAGCTGGATTATCATTATCGACATGTGAATCCAAGGCGCGATATAGATCTTCGGCATGTGGCTGACTTGCGGAATGTCATAGAAGGGGATAGATGTCCTCGATGTGACGAAGGGGAATTGAAACTTTATCGTGGGATTGAGATCGGACACGTGTTTAAACTGGGTACCAAATATAGTGAGAAGCTGGGTGCGACTTTTCTGGATGCTTCTGGAACGGAGCAAGCGATGATTATGGGCTGCTATGGCATTGGCGTATCCCGAATCCTTTCTGCCATTGTAGAGCAAAATCATGATCAGAACGGAATGATATGGCCTCATGCGCTGGCCCCGTTTCAAGTTCATATCATTCCGATTTCTGTGAAAGACAGGCTTCAGATGCAATTAGCCGAGAAATTATACAACCAACTGCAGGATCACGGTGTGGAGGTGCTGCTGGACGATCGGGAGGAACGGCCCGGGGTTAAATTCAAAGACTCTGATTTAGTAGGTATTCCCGTGCGCATTGTCGTTGGTAAAGATGCCGAACACGGGAAAGTAGAGTTAGTGGAACGAAAAAGCTGCAACAAAGAGACGATTCATATCGAAGATGTAGAGAGACGAATATTGGAACTACGTTAAGCATCTGTATCCCGTAGAATATGGCCTTCTCCAAGTGTAATCTCATGAAAGTCCGCCATCTGACGTGCCTGAAACCGGATTGGCTTGTCCCGACCTACCATAATGATATTTTGAATGTCGGCAGCACCATCCGAGGGGAGTGAGAAAGTTGTGACATAGGCGAATTCTTCACGCAACGTTGTGTGAATGGCATTAATCAGATGGTCGTGTTCACTTTTGCCCATTAAATTCATGATCAGGGAGCCTTCGGAATCCAGCTTTTCTTTGGCCACCTTGAAAAATTCCCAGGATACTAAATGCAAGGGTGTACCCTGCTCTGTGAAGGCGTCCAGAATAATATAGTCATAAGCATCAGGCGCTTCCTTCTCCAGAATGCGTCGTCCATCGCCAACAGTTACATTATCCTGATCGTATCCAAAGAATGTTCGGCTGAACTCTACGACTTGTGCATCCAGTTCGGCAATCTTAAAGCGTTTATCTGTAAAATGACTCGCTATTGTACCTATACCGTGCCCAATAACAAATACGTCTTCAAATGTCGGATCGTTCAGTTCCATGAGATGGATGATTGCTCTAGGATATTCGAACAAAATGCGTTGCGGATGATTCAAGTCCACCGCGCCTTGGATGGCTGTATTTGAAAACTGCATCACCCGAAATAATCCCTTTTCACCGTACAGCTCGGTGGTTTCGTATACTGTGATTTCATGATTATGGCTCAACTTTTTGTACAAGACATCCAATTAAATGATCTCCTTCAAGTCAGACTTCCTCCTCATCTTAGACATGGATAGGGGGATTGTCCATAGATGAGGAGAATTGAAAGTTCATATTTCCAAGCATCCCTAATCAGGTATAATTGTTTATTTTTCCATAACGGAGTTGTTTGAACTTGTTCGTATGTCCTTTAGGAGATATAATATATAAGGATATAATGAAGTTCGTTGTGTATATTCATACAGGAAGAGAGCGGGATATTATGGGACGTAAGTGGAATAACATTAAAGAAAAGAAGGCATCCAAGGATGCTAATACGAGTCGTATATATGCTAAATTTGGCGTGGAAATTTATGTGGCAGCCAAACAGGGCGAACCTGATCCTGAATCCAATCGGGTATTAAGAGTCGTTTTAGAACGTGCAAAAACGTACAATGTACCCAAAGCAATCATTGACCGTGCTATTGAAAAAGCAAAAGGTGCTGGCGATGAAAACTACGTAGAGCTTCGTTATGAAGGTTTCGGACCGAACGGTTCCATGGTCATTGTAGATGCACTGACCAATAACGTTAATCGTACAGCATCGGATGTGCGTTCTGCTTTTACTAAAAATGGCGGTAGCCTGGGCGTGAGCGGATCTGTAGCCTATATGTTTGATTCAACAGCAGTTATTGGTCTGGTGGGTAAAACCGCAGATGAAGTGCTGGAGCTGCTGATGGAGGCAGATGTAGAGGTGCGTGACATCATTGAAGAAGATGAAGCCGTCATCGTATATGCAGAGCCTGATCAATTCCATGCTGTGCAGGAAGCTTTCAAACAAGCAGGAGTGACTGAGTTTACCGTTGCGGAGCTCACCATGCTTGCCCAAAATGATATTTCACTTCCAGAAGATGCACAAGTTCAATTCGATAAATTGATTGATGCATTAGAAGATTTGGAGGATGTTCAGCAGGTTTACCACAATGTAGACTCTGACGAATAGTCGGATTGCATCATTTACATCTGAGCATTTTGTATAAAATAAACATTCCTAAACCATCGTATTTCGGTACGATGGTTTTTTTGTAAATAAACTTATAAAAAATCAATTTTATTTTCTTGACTGATCAGTCTGTAAAAATTATAATCATAGGCAAGGAGGTGAACATAAGGTTTGGGAAGAGCAAAAGAATTTGATACTGAAAGTGTTCTACGAAAAGCTATGGCTGTATTTGGAGAGCATGGCTATGAGGGAACTTCTCTGACAATTTTACTGGATCAGCTGGGTATAGCGCGGCAGAGTCTTTATGATACCTACGGAACGAAATATGATTTGTTTTTTTCGGCTATTCAGCTTTATATACGTGACAAGACCGAAGCCGTAGTTCATCTGCTCAGTCAACCTGGGAGCATTAAGGATGCAATAGCGATGATTTTTAATGAATCTGTTAGAGTGTTGACGGATAAGAGGCTGTCCAAGGAATGCTTTATTATGAACAGTGCTATTGAACAGGCTCCGCATCATCATGAGATCAAAGCTTTTATTTCTGAAAACACTGAAAAGCTTGAACTTGCTTTTTACGACGCCCTAGTCCGCGCCCAAAAAGAGGGGGAGATTCATGCTACGGAATCTGAGCTATTGTCAATCGCCAGATTTCTAAATCATGCCCGACTATCGTTGACATTTACCGCGAAGACAGGCGCGAGCACTGAGGTGCTTAGAGATATTGTGCGTACAACGCTGTCGATTTTAGATTGATCTTTATGAACGCTTAATAGCGTTTATTTTTTGAACATTCCAGACTGATTGGTCAAATTTTTTTAAGTATTATAGACTGTTCAATCTAGAATGCTTATGTTTATTTTAGCGTCTTGAATTCGTTTTTTAAGCAGGAACTAAAAATATATTTGCGAGGTGTCTACCATGACAATCAATCCGAATACTGACGAAGTAAAACAGCAAGCGCAAGCAGTCATGCATAAATTTACGAGCAACCTGTTAGAAGAAAATATGGAGCAATGGATTTCATTATTTGATGATAACGCTGTTTTCGAGTTCCCTTATGCACCTAAGCATTTTGCACAAATGCTTCAGGGCAAAGCAGCAATTTACGAGTACATTAAGGAGTTTCCTAATATACTTCGGATTCAGCATTTCTCTTCACCAATTATCCATACGACAACAGACCCGGATTTATTCGTGGCCGAGTTCGCCTGTGAGGCGCAGGCTGTGAGCACAGGTAAACCGTATAATCAAACCTACATTTCTGTTATTAAGCTGAAGAACGGAAAAATTATTCACTACAAAGATTACTGGAACCCTTTAGTAGCTCTTGAAGCCCTGGAATCATAAATGAAAGAGTTCAAGCCTCATAGGGATATGGATATCTAGGCGAAAACAAAAAATTTAAATAGGAGTTGAATTTCATGAAAGACAGAAATATAGCGTTGATTACAGGAGCAAACGGCAAAACAGGTAGCCGTGTAGCCGCCAGACTTACGCAACTTCAGCATCCGGTACGTTTGGCAGGACGTGCTCATCCTGCCGAATGGGAAGGGAAAGATTATGTATATTTTGATTGGTATGATGAATCAACACATGCACAGGCGCTGATGAATGTAGATAAAATTTATTTGGTAGTACCTGTGCTGGATGTCAATCCCGCCAAAGTGATGATTCCTTTTATTGAGAGGGCCTTGAGAGAAGGAGTGCAAAGGTTTGTGCTGTTAGGGAGCGCATCTGTGCCTGAGGACGGACCAGTATTTGGACCTGTACATCAAGCACTACGTAGATTAGCTCCAGAGTGGGCTGTATTGCAGCCATCCTACTTTATGGAGAATTTTACAGAAGGTCAGCATGTAAGTACCATCAAAAACACCAGCACGATTTATAGTGCGACAGGAGATGGGAGAGTAGGTTTTGTCAGTGCAGATGACATTGCAGAAGTGGGAGTACGAGCTCTGATTGACGATAAACCACATAACACAGCTCATGTCATCACTGGACCTCAGTCACTAACCTATGGCGAAGTCGGTAAGATTATTGGGAATTTAACAGGCCAAGCGATCCAGCATATCTCGTTGCCTGATGAAGAGCTAAAAGCGGGCATGGGTCGAGCTGGAATGCCTGAAGAATATGCAGATATGCTGGCGGGATTGGATAGAAGGATACGTGAAAATGGAAGTGAAGATCAAGTTACTCATACCGTAGAGCGTGTCACTGGACGCCGTCCGATATCATTCGAGCAGTTTGTTCTGAGCCATGGGGATAGCTGGAAATAATCATGACAAAGTTGTTCCCGTTATTTCTTTTTAGGGTCATAAGAATAACCAGGACATTTGACGACGGGCCATTTTACCTTTCGTAAATTAGAGATTACATCAACACCTACATGTAAATTACTCTGAATCAGTTCTGTGGGGGTAAGAGCCATCCATTGATTTAGTGAAACATCCGCAAAACGGTCACTCTTAAACATTTCAAGAAACCATAATGAGCTAGAGCCAGTATTTTGAATGTAATGACCGTAAGCAAAAGGCACATATCCGACATCTCCGGCTCTAAAATCAAATGTGCGGGCAGCGCCATTACCACCAAAGACAGTCATCCGTCCTTGCCCTGTAAGATAGTATTGCCATTCGTCATTATTGGGGTGCCAGTGCATTTCTCGCATGGCTCCGGGCTCAATCTCAACAAGGGCGGCTGCGATGGTTTTGGAAATCGGAAAACTAGAGGAGTCAACGATTCGTACGCTTCCGCCCGGTGTTTTGATTGGGGGCTGGGCTAGTAATTTATGCTTGAAGGATTGGGGCAACGTCCCGTAAGGAGAGGGAACCGCTTGGCTTTGAATTGAACCGGGAACGGAATCCTGATAGATATATACTTGGTCTTGAGGAATTGCTGCAAAATCAGCTTCTGGTACACCAAAATTTGCAGAAAGTACGTCTTTGGGAGTATGTGCGAACCAATCCGAGATGGATAGGGTGTTCAGATCGGAAAAGCTGCCATCATCAAAAACCAGCAGAAATTCACAGCCATCCTCAAGCCCCTGTATAGAGTGGGGAATGCCAGGAGGAAAATACCAGAGATCCCCGCGACCCACATCAGCAATAAAATTACGTCCATTTTGGTCAACTGCCGTAATACGAGCACTTCCCAACAGCATATAAGACCATTCCGCCTGCTGATGCCAGTGAAGCTCACGTACACCTCCCGGCGTCAAACTCATATTCACCCCGGCAAGGGTTGTAGCAATAGGTAATTCTCTTACCGTTACTTCTCTTGACCACCCACCATGATTAAGCTGCATATGGGCGTCAGAAAAAGAAAATCTCATATTTGGAATGAGACCATTGTCCGTTACGGGGGGAACCAGCATATCGGGATTTTGTAGATCCCTCATCACATCGCGTGGACCCTTGTCGATGCCCCCAGCACCATCGCTTCTGATGGGTTGGGGGATTCTTACATTTTTCGGGCAATCATTATGCATCATTAGATCTTCCTCTCCAAGTTAAAGCTTGATGAAGCAAGGGATTAGAGAAAATCTGCATAAAGATTTTATGATCATGTGGTGAGTTTTATGCTGTATGCGTCAGATCTGCAAACTGTGCTTGAATGATTTGAGCTAAATCGTGTGGACTCAACTCCAGTTGGGTCCCAATTTTCCCACCGCTCACAACGATGGCTTCCAGTTCCAATGCAGGCTGGTCGATAAAAGTGGGGTAGAGCTTTTTCATTCCTATGGGGGAACAGCCACCGCGAATATATCCCGTATACTTTTGCAAATCCTTAACTGGAAGCATTTCAATTTTTTTCTCTCCCGCGCATTTGGCTGCTTTTTTGAGATCAAGCTCTTTATGTACAGGGATTACAAAAACAAACAGATTTTGTTTGCTGTGTGCAATCAAAGTTTTGAAAACCATTTCTGGGGCTCTCTCTATTTTCTCAGCCACATTCATCCCGTCTATTTTTCCGTCTTGATGATCATAACTCAAAATATTGTATTGTATGTGTTGCCCATCCAATATGCGCATGGCGTTTGTTTTGCTGGCACTCATCTTATTTCTTCCTTTCTTTAGAGTTTTTCCAATTGATCGACATAATCCTTTGCATCCTTAAGGGAAAGATCCTTAGCGGTTCTCAGCTCTTTTATGGCTTGAATCTTTTTTCCTTCCCTAATTAGCAGGAGCAACTTTTCATTGATATCTTCTGAAGCTCCTGCATCTAGAACATGTGAAGGAGTGGCAGCGATGGTACCTGACAGCGATGTTCCTTGTATTCCTGAACGATTTTCAAGACGCTCCACGTCGGATTTCAGGTCATTAAGACGCGATTGAAGTCTATAGACCTTAATTAAAAGTATGACGGAGAGGAGCAACGCGATTATTGCTATATACTCAATAGCTGACAACAGAATCCCTCCTATTTCACTTAGTTTCATCGCAAAGATGCCGCACTAAAAATTTGTTTCTTATTTATAGTATAGCATGATGATAGAGGAGAAGAGGAATACGCGTTCAAATTGACTTTTTGCAGGCAGAGCGGTATATTACAACTTATTATAAACCTTTTAATAAATACTGGAAAAGGAGTGTATTCAAATACAACCAGTCTCCAATAATACTATTCGGGTTAAACAAATTAATGTAGAGTTAGTTAAAAACACACTGAAATCCAAGGAATATGCAACCAAGTCATCCATAGCCAGTATCACAGGTCTTAGTGTGGCAACCTGCGGAAATATTCTGAATGAGCTTCTTCAAACCGGGGAAGTATTAGAGACGGAATTGGAAGAATCGAACGGCGGACGTCCGGCTAGACGGTACAAATATAACGCTGATTATTCATATATTATCTGTTTAAATGTGAAAACGGAAGGCGGTATACATTCTCTTACTTATGCTGTTGCCAATTTGCTTGGTGATATCATCATCGAGAATACTTCCATAGTGCCCCATATTGATTATGAGGTCATAGAAACCCAAATTGGAGAGCTGATTAATAACTATGGAAACGTCAAAGCCATTGGGATTGGCATTCCTGGGGTTGTTCATCAAGGGATTATCGATGTTTGCGATCTCGACCTGCTCATAGGAGTCCCTGTAGGTCCACGGCTTCAAGATAAATACGGATTAGAAGTTACCATTGAAAATGATATGCATTTGACAGTCTACGGATTTTATAACATGCAGAATTATGATGAGGATAAAACCTTTGCTATTGTTTCGTTTCCCAAAGACAATTTCCCCGGAGCGGGTTTTATTGTCGACGGACATTTGTTAAAAGGAAATACCAAGTTTGCGGGGGAGGTGTCCTTCTTACCCTTTGATTTAACAAGAGAGGAACAGCTTAAACAGTTAAATAGCACAGAGGGATTTGTTCCTCTGGCGATCAAAACGATTACTTCCATTATTGCAATTATAGACCCTGTATCTATCGCTTTGACTGGAGAGTTATCCAAGCCGACTCTGTTGGACGATATTTATAACGGCTGTCTAAAAGATGTACCCAAAGAACATATGCCCGAGATATTTGTGAAAAACGATACGCATGATGAATATATGTATGGGTTGATTTCGGTGACCCTTGAAAGTCTGACGTACAATTTGCAATTGGTGGAGAAAAGGAAATAGGACATCGTTCAATAAAGCATGAGAGGATGAGATCAATGACTCAAAAATCAATTGCATGGACTACAGGAACATGGACTAATCACCCTGTATCATCCATAGAAGAAGACCAGTTTCTTAAAGTTGAAACCAGAGAAGGAAGCGACTACTGGGAAAAAACTTTGTATGGATTTGAACGCAGTAGCGGACATTCCCTGCTTACAGACTGGGAAGAAGGCTCAGCCATCGAAGTCACGTTTCAATTAGGCTCATTTACGGAGCTCTATGATCAGGCCGGTATAATGCTGTATCAAGGACAGCAAAAGTGGATTAAAGCTGGGATTGAATTAAATGACGGAATTCCTCAATTAGCTGTCGTAGTCACAGATGGCTATTCCGATTGGTCATTAGCTCCTGTACCTGAGTGGGTAGGGAAAAATGTCACGATTCGTGCTTCACAGCTACAGGATGCAGTTATCATTAGAGCTCGAACCGAAAATCAAAGCTGGCGCACCGTACGTGTAGCACGTTTTCCTTATGAAACGGGACAACAGGCGGGTCCTTTTGCCTGCGCGCCGACTCGAGCCGGCTTTCAGGTTATTTTTACACGTTGGGTAAGCACTGAACCAGATAGAGATATTCATGTAGATCCGCCAATTAAAGAATAGTCATTTTACTCAATAATAGAAGAGTTATAAATATGGGAGTACTTATTGGAGATAATACAGTTATAAGCTCTAGAAGTTTTTAAAATAATACTTGACATGAAACGCGTTACAAACCTTAAGATTCATTTAGAAGTACTTATAACACATTAGCATAGAGGTAACGTATTTCTATCTAGTTAATGAAAAACATCAGCAAAGGCGGAGAAAATATGAGTACACAGTTTCCAAAAGATTTCCTGTGGGGCGGAGCAGTTGCTGCTAATCAGCTCGAAGGCGCTTATCAAGAAGATGGAAAAGGCTGGTCCATTCAGGATGTAACTCCTCGTGGTGGCTGGGGGCCCGTTACGGATGTACCAACAGAAGATAACATGAAGTTGATCGGTATTGATTTTTATCATCATTATAAAGAAGATATCAAACTTTTTGCGGAAATGGGCTTCAAAGTATTCCGTACTTCTATTGCATGGTCACGTATCTTCCCTAAAGGTGACGAACTGGAGCCTAACGAAAAGGGCTTGCAATTTTATGATGATTTGTTTGATGAACTTCACAAATATGGAATTGAGCCACTCGTTACATTATCTCACTATGAAACACCTTTACATTTGTCCAGAGAATACGATGGTTGGGTAAACCGTAAGCTTGTTGATTTTTATGAGCGCTATGCTACAACTGTATTTAATCGCTACAAAGATAAAGTTAAATACTGGTTGACTTTCAATGAAATCAACTCCATTCTTGAAGCACCATTCATGAGTGGAGGAATTAGCACACCAAAAGATCAACTTAGTGAGCAAGATCTTTATCAAGCTATTCACCATGAGCTTGTAGCGAGTGCAAGAGCGGTAAAAATCGGTCATCAGATCAACCCTGATTTCAAAATTGGCTGTATGGTGCTGAGTATGCCTACTTATCCGCTAACACCTAATCCAGACGATGTGATTGCTGCGATGGAATTTGATCACAGAAACATGGCATTTGCCGATATTCACGCAAGAGGTCAATACCCAGGTTACATGAAACGTTTCTTTAAAGAAAACGGAATTTCTATTCACTTTGAACCAGGTGATGCCGAAGATTTGAAGCATACCGTTGATTTTATCTCGTTCAGCTATTATATGAGTACTTGTGAGACAGCTGACGAAGCTAAAAAAGTCAAAGGTGAAGGTAACATCCTTGGTGGTGTCAGCAATCCGCATCTCGAGGCAAGTGAGTGGGGCTGGCAAATTGATCCGCAAGGTCTGCGTTATGTACTGAATACGTTCTATGATCGCTTCCAAAAACCACTGTTCATCGTTGAAAATGGCCTGGGCGCCGTTGATGAACTAATCACGAATGAAAAAGGCGAAAAAACGGTTGAGGATGACTACCGAATCAACTACCTGAATGATCATTTGGTTCAAGTTGGAGAAGCTATTGAGGACGGAGTAGAGGTTTTGGGATATACGTCTTGGGGATGTATTGACCTTGTCAGCGCATCGACCGCTCAGCTTAAAAAACGTTATGGCTACATTTACGTAGACCGTCATGATGATGGCAGCGGTACACTTGAAAGATATCCGAAGAAATCGTTCCATTGGTACAAAGAAGTTATTGCTACGAACGGTGAAAGCTTGAAACGTTAATTTATAAATAAACCAGTGATTAAGTATTAAATATACAATGAAGGCTTATAGATAGCGACCGCTTCTTCTCTTTTACGAAGCGGTCGCTAATTTTTTAGGGGTATTAGCAACCGAGTTACAAGCTGAAGACGAAAGCGTTATTTATTGATAATTGATGATAAATAGATTGGACAAAAATGAATTACTGAGATATATTGAGACTTATTAAAACATTAATAATAACTGTGCTAAAAATTGAGTCCAGTATAAATTAATGATTTTTTAATGATGAGAGCTGTAGAAGGAGGAAAATAATGAAGATTGAGCATGTAGCGATCTGGGTGAGGGACTTAGAAAAGATGAAAAGCTTTTACGAGCAATATTTTGATGGAAAATCTAACGATAAATATTATAACGCTACAAAAGGATTTGAGTCCTATTTTATCACCTTTGAGGATGGAGCAAGGTTAGAGGTTATGCGTAAAACGGGAGTAGATCATTCACCACAGATAAATATTACGGGCTGGGCTCATGTGGCATTTTCCGTTGGAAGTAAAGCACTGGTGAATGAAAAGACAGAGCAGCTCATGCATGCAGGATATGAAGTTGTGGGTCAGCCAAGATTGACAGGTGACGGCTATTATGAAAGCGTAATTAAAGATCCAGAAGGTAATTTGGTGGAAATTTCAATGTGAGTAGCTTTCCAGTTCTGAAGAGTTGATTGAAGAACGTTTATACGCCAAAAGTCTCTGCCACGAATATAATCAGCTTCATCCTAGAAATATCGAAGAACGAGAAACACTCATCAAAACTTTACTTGGGAAAACAACTGATAGATTTTTGATTGAGCAACCTTTCGTGTGTGACTATGGCTATAACATTGAAATAGGTGAAAATTTCTATAGTAACCATAATACGATCATGCTTGATGGGGCAAAAATCGTTTTCGGTGATCATGTGTTTATTGCTCCTAACTGCGGATTTTATACTGCGGGTCATCCTCTTGATGTAGAACAACATAATGAGGGTTTGGAGATTGCTTTTCCTATTACAGTTGGCAATAATGTGTGGATCGGTGGTAATGTCAGCGTTCTGCCTGGTGTTACTATAGGCGATAACTCCATTATCGGTGCAGGAAGTGTTGTTACCAAAGATATACCTTCTGGTGTGATCGCTGCTGGAAACCCATGCAAGGTAATCCGTAAAATCACCGAAGGTGATAAGACCAAGTACAAAAGGGAACTAATAATAAACTACAGCTCACTCGGAGCTGTAGTTTATTGTCTTAAAAGAATGTTACCAAATAAAAGAACATTTTTGCACAGATTTGTTCAGGGAATAATGCAATAATGTGCTTAAGTGGAATATTTTTAGCCTATTCAGAAAGGAAAGAACAATCATGAAATTGATGTTTATATCAGATATTCACGGCTCATTACACTGGTTGCAATTGGCACTGGAAAAGTACAGGAAGGAGAAAGCCGATCGTCTTATTCTGCTCGGAGATTATATGTACCACGGACCACGTAATCCGTTACCAGAAGGGTATAATCCGGCAGAAGTGGCAGCTCTGCTGAATAAGTACAAGTCCCATATTGCGGTTTCTGTGCGCGGAAATTGTGATGCAGAGGTGGACCAGATGCTACTGGAGTTTCCTATGATGGGTGATTATGCTTTGTTGCACCATGAAGGACGGCGAATCTATGTCACGCACGGACATGGCTTTAGTATCGGAAATTTACCACCACTGGAAGCGGGAGATGTGTTCATCCAGGGACATACTCATATTCCGGTAGCGGATGTGGAAAATGGGGTCTTTATACTGAACCCCGGTTCGATCTCGCTGCCAAAAGAAAACTATTCATCCTCTTACGGTGTGCTGGAGGGAGCACAATTCACTGTGAAGGATTTTGATGGGAATACGGTGAAAGCAATCACGTTTTCAAAGTAATTTATTCCAATGTAAATGTAAATTATTAAAACTTTTCCGCTTCGATTGAGACAAAGATCATATTATTGTATGATAGGAGCGGAGTCTACATTATGAAAAAGAAAGAGAGCTTCAATACATGCAAATTAAGGATTCACATTATAAGATGCCACCTGAATGGGCGCCACATGAACGCACGTATATTTCTTGGCCTGTAAAATCTTCAATGGTTTACCCAGATATGCATGGCGATGTATGCAAGGGGTATGCCGGAATTGTACGCGCAATGGCGGAATTTGAACCAGTTACTGTGGTCGTAAATCCGGATGATCTGGAGAGCGTTAAGGCGCTTGAACTTGGGGAACGGGTAGAACTGCTGCCGATTGAGCACAGCGATGCGTGGCTGCGTGACAACGGCCCTACTTTTCTCACAGACGAGCATGGTCAATTGGCAGGTGTAAACTGGAAGTTTAACGCCTGGGGCGGCAAATACGCTCCATGGGATCTAGATGACCAGGTTGCGCCGCAAATTTTGGACCAACTTGGAGTTCCACGGTTTGATGCACCGCTGGTGATGGAAGGCGGCTCATTGCACGTAGACGGCGAAGGCACACTGATTACAACCGAAGAGTGTTTGCTCAATCCCAACCGAAATCCGGAATTAAGCAGAGAAGAAATTGAACGGTATGTATGTGAGTATACAGGTGTCGAGAAAATAATATGGCTAAAACGTGGTCTTAGTGGCGACGAAACAGATGGTCATGTGGACAATATTGCTTGCTTTGCAGCTCCTGGCAAGGTCATTATGCAAGTATGTGATGATCCTGAGGATGAAAATTACGAAATCACGCAGGAAAATCTGCGTATTTTGGAGCAAGCAACGGATGCCCAAGGCCGTAAGCTGGAAGTGATTCGGATCGGTCAGCCACCGCGCGTGGATTATGAAGATAGCCGATTGACACTGAGCTATATTAACTTCTACTTTGTGAATGGCGGCATTATTTTGCCGGTGTTTGGCGGTACTGCCGCTAAGAGCGATCTTGCAGCTGAGCAAGTGCTGGCAAATGTATTTCCAGATCGCACCATTCGTACTGTAGACGGTATGGCGGTCATCCGTGAAGGCGGTAACGTACACTGTACGACCCAGCAGATGCCTGCTGTAAATCGTTGAACGATACAACATCTAAAAGGAGGACTAACGTGAGAAAAGTAAAAGTGGCAGCAACTCAAATGAGCTGCTCTACCAATATCGAAGAAAATATTAGTAAAGCAGAGAAGCTAGTACGTGAAGCGGCTGCGCAGGGCGCACAAATTATTTTGCTGCAGGAGTTGTTCGAGACTCCATATTTCTGTCAGAAGGAAAAGTCTGATTATTATTCATATGCAACTGAGCTGGAGCACAACAAGGCGGTTAACCATTTTAAGAAGATCGCCAAAGAATTACAGGTTGTGCTGCCCATCAGTTTTTATGAAAAGAAAAACTACGCGCGCTACAACAGTCTTGCTGTCATTGACGCAGACGGTGAAGTGTTGGGTAAATACCGCAAAAGCCATATTCCTGACGGTCCTGGGTATGAGGAAAAATTTTATTTTAATCCGGGCGATACCGGTTTTAAAGTATGGAATACACGTTATGCCAAAATCGGGGTAGGCGTGTGCTGGGATCAATGGTACCCTGAGGCGGCCCGCTGTATGGCGCTCATGGGCGCAGAACTTTTGTTCTATCCGACAGCTATTGGCTCGGAACCGCAGGACTCTGCCATTGATTCCAAAGATCACTGGCAGACCTGCATGCTGGGTCATGCGGCTTCCAATCTGATTCCAGTCATTGCTTCCAATCGGATCGGAACTGAAACGGACGAGGACTCCAGTATTACATTCTACGGTTCTTCCTTTATTGCCGGACATCAAGGTAACAAGATCGCAGAAGCGGGTCGTACCGATGAGGAAGTGCTTACTGCTGAATTTGATCTGGATGAGCTGGAAGTAGGACGGATTGAATGGGGCATTTTCCGTGACCGTCGTCCTGAACTGTACAATATGATTGCCACCTATGATGGTGATTTAAAAGTATAATCTGTATACGGATAGACAAGTCTCCCTTGACGTCAAGCTGAGGTGTTTCCTTTCATTGGACTCACCCGGCTTTTCGGGCAGGGGATTTTGGAGCGTGTACCCAACGATTTCAAAAGAACAGATCGGTAGGCGGTTCGGAATATTAGCATGATTTTTTTCACACAAAAGGGACATTCCTCACAGGTTTGTTCCTTTTTTATGTCTTAATCCAGTTAATCTATAGACTGAAACTATGATTCACTACATAAAATAGCATTAGAATTTATGAATTAGATGATATAAAATCAAACCATAAGGAATGATCGTACTCAATAATATCTCGATATTCCCAAAAGTGAAAAAAATCACATATGAGAATGCTTTAATGGAAGCTTGAACATGAAATTTGTAAACTCGCAAGGAGGAAGAACAATGAACCACTATCCTGCTATCTTTGAACCTCTAACCATACGACGAATGACCTTGAAAAATCGGATTGTTATGCCCCCGATGGGAACTAACTTTGCTGCCATGGACGGAAGCTTTGTTCAGGATCATATTGACTATTACGTGCAACGGGCCAAAGGTGGTACCGGCTTGATAACAGTAGAAAATGTTTGTCTGGATTTCCCGATGGGTACGAACGGAACAACCCAGTTGCGTATGGATAACGATCAGTTTATTCCCGGACTATTTAGATTAACAGAAGCCCTGCACTCTTATGGAGCTTGTGTTTCTGTACAAATTAACCATGCGGGTGCTTCAGCTTATGCGGGACGACTGAACGGAGTTCAGCCTGTATCTTCTTCGAATATTCCTTCTAAAAAGGGCGGAGTGATTCCAAGACCTTTGCAAAAAGAAGAAATTTACGCCATTGTGCGCAAATACGGAGAAGCAGCGGGAAGAGCGCAACGAGCAGGATTTGACTGTGTTGAAATTCATGCGGGACACTCCTACTTGCTGAGTCAGTTTCTTTCGCCGATGTATAATAAACGCACGGATGAATTTGGCGGCAGCGCAGAAAACCGTACCCGTTTTGCCAGATTAGTCATTGATGAAATTCGTTCAGTGGTGGGCCCATTTTTCCCTATTTGCTTACGATTTAGCGCGGAAGAGTTCACAGAAGGTGGGAACACACTGGAAGATACACTCGAGTTATTGGAGTATCTTAATGATGAGGTAGATATTCTGAACGTTTCTGCTGCTCTGAATGATTCCATCCAGTTCCAGATTGACGGGATGAACTTGCCAGATGGTTGGCGCTCTTATATGGCCAAAGCGGTCAAAGAAAAATTCGGGAAGGTCACGATGACCTCAGGTAATATTCGGAGCCCACAGGTTGCGCAGGATATTTTGGAGAGAGGTGACGCTGATCTTCTGGCAATGGGTAGAGGCTTGATTGCAGAACCGAACTGGGTGCTTAAAGTGCAGAACGGCTACGAACATTTGCTTAGAAAATGTATCTCTTGCAACATTGGTTGTGCGGATCATCGTATCTCCAAAAGTAAACCAATTTGCTGTACGGTAAATCCGGATCTGTTCAAAGAAGCTGAATACCGGAAACAACGAGTTAAGAACAATGTTCAGGTTGTTGTTATTGGTGGTGGAACCGCTGGTATGGAAGCTGCATGTACGGCAGCCGAAGTAGGCTGTAAAGTAACCCTCTTTGAGGAAAAACCAGGGTTGGGCGGCTTGGCTCGTGATATTGCCCGCCTGCCAGACAAAACACGCATCAATGATTTCCCTGATTATCTGATTCAGCGCACCAAACAGTTAACCAATCTGAACATTGTAACAGGGGCCCGAGCCGATTTGGCGATGATTAGTGCTCTGAATCCTGATATTATTGTCAATGCGACGGGGGCCACACCACTTCTTCCGCCCATTGCAGGTTTACATGAGCAACTGGGTAAACCAGGTACAAAAGTGTTCTCCATCTTTGATCTTTTGCACAACATGGAGAAATTCCAGGAATTTGAAGGTAAACGCATTGCTGTAGTTGGCGGCGGAGCCGTGGGACTGGATGTCGTCGAATATTATGCAGAGCGTGGAGCACAAGAGGTTACTATTATTGAGATGATGCCGTTACTGGGTAAAGATCTGGATATGATTACTCGGATTTCCATGATGAAAATGGTAGAGGAGCGGGAAGTGAACGTCCATACGGAAACAGCATTGACAGAAGTGTGTAGCGACCGCTTCAAAGTAAAGCATGGAAAACAGGAGTTTGAAATTCCTTTTGATCTTGGATTCGTATGCTTGGGTATGCGTTCACACAGTCCACTGATGGACAGCTTGCTCGAATATGGTAAAGAACATCAAGTAGAAGTTATTAATATCGGGGATAGTAAACAAGCTCGTCGTATTATTGATGGCACACGTGAAGGTCGAAATATTCTGAAAACCATTCAACGGGTAGACGAATTTAAACATGAGTTTTCTTATTCTTGCTGATTTGACAATACAAGTGATGGGTGTTCACGATGGCAACTCAGTGAATATTGAGGTTGAAGAGACGGCTTGTCTTTTCAGCCTTTTTTATTTGAGTTTTTCCTAGAAGGAGATTGATTCCTCTGTCATTTCAAAGGTAAACTATGGAAAGCATATATAGTAAGTAAGGCTATTTTAACGTGGGGGGATGAGCGTGAATCAACTCTTTAGTGAAATACCGGGTGCCAGCAGGTGGAGCCACGTGGAAGAAATTCATAGAGGCTGGTCCAGTGACAAAAAATATTATATTCAAACCACTGACGGTAGGGACTTGCTGCTAAGAATAGCGGATATGGTTCATTATGATAAAAAGAAACGCGAGTTTGAAGCTGTAACAAAGCTGAACCACGTGGAGAATCTGTTCATGTCCCGGCCGCTTGAATTTGGGATTTGTCATGATGGTCAATCTGTATATTCCCTGTTCACCTGGATCGAAGGGAAAGATGCTGAAGAGAGTATCCCTACGTTGACCGCAGCACAACAGTATCAACTCGGGGTTCAAGCAGGAGATGCATTGAAAAAAATGCATGAGATTCATGCGGAGCAAGATCGAGTTCCATGGGCTGAACATTATAATGGCAAAATAAACAGATATATTACAAACTATAAGTCATGCGGTATTCCTCTAAAGGGAGCAGATCAAGCCATAAGCTTTATTGAGCAAAATCGTCAGCTATTAGAAAATCGTCCCCAGACTTTTCAGCATGGGGATTATCATGTGGGCAATATGGTGATTACCCCATCCGGTGAACTGGGTATCATCGATTTTAATAGAGTGGATTATGGTGATCCTTGGGAGGAATTCAATAGAATTACCTGGTGTGCAGCGTTAAGTCCTTTATTCGCTTCGGGCCGTATCCACGGTTATTTTAATAACCATGTACCTGATTTATTTTTTAGATTAATGGCTCTGTATATTGCAAGCAATCAGCTTTCATCGGTTCACTGGGCCATTCCATTTGGCAAAAAAGAGGTAGACGATATGGTGCAACGAGCTGAAGAGGTTTTGGAAGCGTATGATTACTTTCAAACCTATATACCGAAATGGTATGTGCCCAGTTACCGCGACTTGTAAAAGTGAAGACCGGGCCCTCCTAGGAGTGACGGTCTATTTTTTCTATTATTGTTTCTTAATCTTATACGTAAATTCCCAAACGGCTTGATGACCTGAGTAACGTCCACGGTTTTCAGTAACCGTCACTCTTAGCTTAACGGTAGAACCTTTGGCAGAAACAGAGGAGACCTTTACATTCTTGGTGGCTTCACCTTCATCAGGAATTTTGTCTTGTTCCTCGGCATACGCATACAGCTTAATGCTGCCCCCTGATTTGACCTTTACCTTTACGCTGTTGCCTTCACTAATGGATTGGCCCGCCACCTGGGCAGCAATGGCCCATTTGTTGCCTACGTGATCGTTGGATACCAAGGTTGCTTGTTGAAACGTAACGATATACGTTGATGTTGCTGAAGCTGCGAGCGCGTACGTTCCATTGAACATCAGGGATATCACTACCAATAGAATAGCCGATGCTTTCGTCCATACTCTATTCATTCGCCTGTCTCCTTCAGTTGGATATATTGAGGGTAAACCCTCTATTCTAATTATCGTTTGCTTCAAACAAAATTGTTAATGGTTGGTAAAAAGAGAGTTTGGCTTCTTATTGCATCACTTGTGATCTAAACTGACTATGACATGAATTTATTTAGTAAAGAAAGGGAAGGGAAAATCTGATGAAAAATATATATAGCGAACAAGAAATCATAGATATGACTATTAAACTGCTTGAACAAACTTCGATATATGAAGAGCAGTATGAGCAATACGTAAGACGACCCTTCCGTACGGATTTTTATGATGATCTTAGTCCGTATGTGCAAGTTGGCAAGCGGGGGTATACGCTCCAGATGTACGAAAGAGGCATGCAGATGCTAAACAAGCTTACGAAAGATGTAGAGGATGTGATTTATTGGATCATCGAAGATACGATTTACATCATTGCTCATCTAAATCTGCTTCGCAAATATAAAGTGGATAACATAAATACTCATTTAAAATATACCAAGGAGATCACGAAGGAGCTGACAACTGTAATGAACAAAGCATTTTATGAAATTGGAGGAATCTATCAGGAATGGCATGATGCGAATCGAAGGGGAGCACTGGAGAACCCATTAAAGTAAAACAAAAAACTTAAAGAAACAGTTGACAATCAGTGAGGTAAAATTTACACTTTTATATTATTGATAATGATTATCAATATCACTAATTTTAAGTATGTTTTGCACTTACTATATTTCAAAGGAGATTTTCAACATGCATCGTATGATGAACAAGAGGTTTCACATGATTTTATGTGCACTGTTTGTAATGATTTTCGTTATTTCAGGTTGTGGGAATGCTGGCAGTTCCTCTGATTCATCTGCTAAACCCGCGTCGTCCGCGAAGGAAGAGGTAAGCAGTGATTCTGATACGCGTACAGTCTCTACGGTAAAAGGAGACGTGAAGGTGCCCGCTAATCCTCAACGGGTAGTCGTGAACTGGTATGTTGGCGATGTATTTACACTAGGGATTAAGCCAGCGGCAGTAATGGGCTGGAAACAAGAAACAATGCCTTTTTACGATAAGTTTAACGACATTCCCAATATTGAAAAGTGGGAAACTGAGGAAATTATGAAGTATGATCCTGATCTCATTATTACATATGATACAAAGGATTATGATAAGCTGTCTAAAATTGCGCCTGTTCTTGTGATACCTGAGGATAAAATGACCTCCCTAGAACGTTTGAAATTTCTTGGTCAGGCCACGGGACATGAAGCAGAAGCAGACAAAGTGATTTCACTGTTTGAAAGCAAGCTGAGTCAGGCCAAAGAAAAACTAAATTCCGACATATTCAAGGACAAAACGTTTAGCATTTTCGAGGATTGGGGCAGTGGCTCTTACGGAATATATTATGAAACAGGCTCACGTGGAGGAACGTTGCTTTACAATTATCTGGGACTTCACAAACCGGAAAAGCTCAACACATTGGTTAAAAATTCCGGAGAGAGTCGGGGTTCTTTATCCTACGAGGTAGCTGCTGAATACTTTGGAGATTATGTCCTTTGGTTTAAGCAGGAAGGCAAGGAATCTGAATATGCGAAGACAAAAATCTGGAGCAGTATTCCAGCCGTGAAAAACGGACATATCATCGAAATTCCAGCGAAATATGCAGGACTGTTCTATTATTCGGACGTTGCAAGTATGACGGGACAGCTAGATTATATTATTAGCAAATTGCTGGAACAGACTAAGTAACGATGCATAATTGACCAACTAAGGGTGTAATCGATGTCTACTCACAAAGAACCAAATAAAAAAGGAATATTTCATTTTGTAAGCTACATGATCGTGGGCGTGTTCCTGCTCCTGGTGGTTACCGCAGCATCTATTACCTTTGGTGCTGCGGAAATGAGCTTGAAGCTGGCGTGGGGGGCTATATTTCAGTTTGATCCCAACATTACGGAACATCAGATTATTCACACCTTGCGGTTTCCACGCACCGTGGCAGATATCATTGTAGGGTGTAGCTTGGCTGTGTGTGGGGCGATTATGCAGGGAACCACTCGCAATCCACTAGCGGATTCGGGACTCATTGGTATAAGTTCAGGCTCGACATTTGCTATTGCGTTATGTATGGCCTTTTTGCCTGGTCGCACCTACGGGGAAACCATGTTGTATTCTTGCCTAGGTGCAGCAATCACTACAGGCATTACGTATTACATCGCCTCTATAGGCAAGCGAGGAATGACGCCTCAGCGACTGGTGCTGGCAGGAATGTCTATTTCTATGCTTTTTGGTGCATTTAGTACGTTTATCGCTATTAAGTATGAGATTGGCCAAGCCCTTGATTATTGGTCTGCTGGTGGTACAGCCAGTGCCAAGTGGGGTGAATTAGCTTTCATTGCGCCACTGTTTGTAGTGGGTTTGGTCTGTGCCATCGCGCTTTCTCCCTCGATTACGATTCTGAGCTTCGGGGAGGATGTGGCATCAGGCTTGGGTATTCGTGCAAACAGGATTAAGCTGTTTTCAACCTTAATTGTATTAATTCTAACGGGGTTATCGGTTATTGTGGTCGGCCCTGTTGGCTTTGTTGGTTTGATCGTGCCACACATTATGCGCCATCTGGTCGGAACGGATTATCGGTATATTATCCCGGCCTCAGCTTTGTATGGAGCAGTCTTTCTGTTGGCGGCGGATTTACTCGGACGTCTGATCAATCGTCCCCACGAAACACCCCTTGGCATTATTTTTGCCTTGGTGGGCGTACCCTATTTTCTCTACCTTGTGCGCAAGCAGAGGAGGGAGTTTAGTTGAAACTGTCCCGTAATACCAGGGGGATTAGCATTATTCTACTGTTAGTAGTGCTGACGCTGCTAGTGGCTGTACTTAGTATGAATGTTGGGAAAATGAACCTAACTCCATTCGAAGTTTTCAAGGTTATCATTGGCGAAGGAACGAGCAAACAGAACCTAATCGTGTTTGACTTTCGACTGCCACGTATTGTGCTTTCTATATTGGTAGGTATTGGCATGGGGATATCAGGCTGTATTATGCAAAGCTTGCTCAAAAACGACATGGCCAGTCCGGGAACACTCGGCATCAGCTCAGGCTCAGGGTTATTTGTACTTATGTATATTACGTTGTTCGCTAGTGAAGGATTGCTATCGCCTATTCTTCTTCCTGGGCTGGCTTTTGCAGGCGGCCTTACGGCAGCATTTATGATTTTTATGTTTGCTTTCAGGCGGGGAAGAGACATCTCGCCTACAGGCTTAATTTTAACTGGTGTCGCTATGGGCAGTGGCTACAGCGCATTATCTCTGATGTTGACACTCCGGCTCGACAAGCAACAGTATGACTTTGCTTTGAGATGGCAGGCTGGAGACCTGTGGGGGGACGACTGGAGCTATATTATGGTGCTGCTCCCGTGGGTGCTTATCATCTGTTTTTACGTTTTTTACAGGTCTAACACACTCAATACGTTGAATTTGGGGAATCAGACAGCATCGGGCCTCGGCGTAGCAATTAAAAGGGAGTTTATCGGCTTGACGATTGCTGCCGTTGCGCTTGCTTCTGGTAGCGTGGCACTTGGCGGAAATTTCTTTTTTGTAGGCATGGTCAGCCCCCATCTAGCGCGCAAGCTAGTAGGGCCCAATCATAAGCTATTGCTACCTACGACGGCATTCGTTGGTGCACTCGTCATTTTGATTGCTGACACACTTACTCGGACAATTAGTTTTGGGGCAGATATTCCAACCGGAATTATTATCACCATACTGGTCACCCCTTATTTCCTTTACTTGCTGTCGAAAGCCAGTTAAATGCAGATAAATGAAAAGACGCTAACCCATGTCCATAGAAAAAATGGCTAGGTTAGTATCTTTTTTTGTTACTACTTAGGTCTCCTTGTGGAAAAACAATTCTTTCTCACATTCTGTTAGGATTTCCGGCCTTCTTGTTGAAGGTGGGGATTGTAAAAAATTGATTTGCTATAAAGCTGAACAATTATTGTAGGAAACCATTATCATTGTAGGAGTTTTGATACGTTGGGCCAATAAGTTGTCACGATTGTTCAAACTCAGCCTACTTAAAGCCTAATCCTTGGCATAATTCAAACCCAAGTGATAAGCTTGGCCCAGCAGCATTTCAAAATGACCGGAATTTGAACTCAGGGTCTCATATAAGAATTCAACCTTGGAATTGGAAACCCCGCAATAATCTGCAATTCCCACATTCAGCAAATGAGTAATCATTTCATCATACTTACGCTTTTTCATCTGTTCCTTCGAAACTCCGGCCAAGCCAATCCACAAGACATGCTGATGATGCAGGTAATTCGAACCGTACGCAAACCCATTGTTCCATACGCGGTCAATATAACCCTTCAGCATAGCTGGCAAATTCCACCACCAAAGAGGAAAAATAAATGCCACTGCATCATGCTCCTTCATCCGCCTCATTTCCATTTCTACTTCAGGGGAAAAGGACTGTTCCGCAACTGTCAAATCCGGTTCATCTACTCCTTTTAAAATAGGATCAAAACTAATCCCATGCAAATCCAATATCTCATAATCGTGGCCTGCATCGGCAAGACCCTGTACGAAACGATCAGCAACCTTAAAGGTCAAGGAATCTTTTCTCGGGTGTGAAACAACGGTTAATACTTTCATGCTTCTTCACTACCTTTCTCAATAGCTTACTTCTAGGAATGCTCAATGCTTGATGCTATTATATACAGTAGGAAAATAATCTGGAAGTACGCACTTCTAAGTTCTATAGGATGATACAGGTGCCATAGGAACATGGAAGTGCCCTAGGTAGATTCCCTAGAAACTGATCTGAGTAATGAATTGAAGTGATGGGTTGTTCTGAGCAAACGAAGCCTTCTAAAGGAGGATTAAGAAATGACTGAACAGACAAAAAATAGGGTTCAAAAGAAGTATCAAGTTGGAGTGGAAGCGGCTTTAGAGGTGATGGGAGGGAAATGGAAGCCTTTAATTATCTACCATCTGATGACAGGACGGAAACGAACGTCTGAGTTTCGTCGGTTAATACCCGGCATTACACAAAAAATGCTGACCACTCAGCTCAGAAGCCTAGAAAAGGATGAGATCGTTACACGAAAGGTTTATAATGAAATCCCTCCTAAAGTAGAGTATGAGTTAACGGACTACGGCTGGGGATTAAAACCCGCGCTAGACCATTTATGCTACTGGGGAGAGGATCACCTGGATAAGATTCATGGAGACAAATTCAAGGTTTTGGAAGAATTCTAAGGCTGCTGTATAGAGTAACTTTAAGCTGATATTAAGCCCTTACAAAGTATTCAATCAGAATGGCTTGCGAGGGCTTAACTATCGCAGGGTAATATAACAGACTAACTGTCGGTCATTCCGTTATCATAACTTAATTGCCATTCAATTCCGAACTTATCTTTAAGGCTACCGTAACATTTACTCCAGAATGTTTCTTGAAGTTCCATGCTTACGGTTCCTCCTTCTTTTAACTTATGAAAGTACGATCGAATTTTCTCTTCGTCTTTATTGACGATAGCGAGGCTGATGTTGTTTCCGGCTACGAAAGGCATACCAGGAAAAACGTCTGAGAACATGACATTACTACCATCAATTTGAAGCCGCGTATGCATGACCAAATTTTTGGCTTCTTCAGGGAGAGGATAATCGGGGTTGGGTGGTGCTTCACCGAACGTCATGATTTGTGGTTTCTCAGTCCCAAATGCCTCTGCGTAAAACTCCGCTGCTTCACGACAATTTCCATTAAAGTTAAGATAAACATCAACAGACATGTGTTTCACTCCTTCAAGAATCATTATTTACTTGCAAACAAACAAAAATACAACAAGATCCGCTTTGCGAAAGTATTTGCGGCTTAACATGTTCAATTTTTAAAAGAAATGGGCATGATGATCAAAGTAATGGTATGATAGCTTAGTTAAATCTGAACGACTAGTAATGGAGTGATCATATGGGTGGAAAAAGCAAGGGCGGCGGAACCGGCAGAGGTACAGGTAGTAAGGGCTGGACACGCTGGAACAAAACTGCGAAGCCAGTAAGGACAAAAAGCGCTTCTACAAGCGCACCGGGAAGCAAAGCGGCAGGTGGCACAAAAGGCGGCACAGCCAAACCAACAAGGAATAAAAGCGGCGGCAACAGTAGCAAATAAGCCGGGAAAGTATAAGTTGTCGTAAACGTCGAACATCTGATTAAGCAAGAACAATCAGGTGTTTTTTAATTATTTTACTTAAACTCGCATATTATAATCAGAAGCAGGTGAATCGTGAGAATTAACAAGTACATCAGTGAGACAGGATTTTGCTCACGTCGGGAAACCAACAGGCTGATTGCAGCAGGACGAATTACGATTAATGGAAATGTTTGTGAAGCGGGCGCGGAAGTAGAGCCAAAGGATATCGTGCTGATTGATGGAGAAGCTATTCCGCTTAATTCCAGTGAACCTGTATATTTGGCTCTGAATAAGCCTATAGGCATTGTTTGTACCGCAGCGGAGCAAGTGGCTGGCAATATTATTAGTTATGTCAATTATCCTTCGCGGATTTTTGCCATCGGCAGGCTGGATAAAGCGTCAGAGGGACTCATTCTATTAACCAACGATGGAAGCATTGTCAATCAAATGATGCGTTCCGAACATGGTCATGAGAAGGAGTATGTAGTGACTGTAGACCAACCTGTTACAAACGAGTTTACGCAGGCCATGTCTTGTGGCGTTGAAATATTGAACGTCATTACCAAACCGTGCAAGGTTGATCGTACGAGCGAATACGAGTTCCGCATTATTTTGACGCAGGGTCTGAACTTGCAAATTCGCAGAATGTGCAAGGCCTTGGGGTACAGGGTGCTAAAGCTGGAACGTGTTCGAATTATGAATATTACCTTGGATCATCTGGAACTTGGACAATGGAGACATCTTGAGAGGGAGGAACTGGAGCTACTTTTTGCTAAATTGCAATAATGAGTACAACAAAAGTTTATTTGAGAACAGTATGTTCATACAGCCAACGCAACGTTAGTGATACTTTTTACGTAAATTCAACGATACCTTACCCACCAGCCATAGCACAATAGGAAACACGATACCGAAAATCATGGCGTAAAAAGGCCATACTGAAAAAAACTTGATTAAAAATTGCATATTTGGCCAAATAGAATGAACCATTGCCAATGCGATTAGGATCAGAGGAACTAAGAGAGAGTTAGCGCTTCGAAGACGAAAAGCATCTGCAAGCCCTTGCGCTGAAACATATAAAAGCAGTGCGAGTCGGAAAAAAATGGTGACAAACCAGAACACTGCAACGAAAATTTCAAACCGTTGAAGAAACTCTCCGTTACTGATTGTTCGGTTAATAAAAAAAGTAGGAAATGTCAAATTAGATACAACACCTTCACTCATCACGGCGATTATTTGTAGAACCATGAAAAAATACATGCCGCCGCTAATCAAAGCACAAGTTATCACTGTCTTTCTCCACTTTTTTGGATCGGGGATGTACTGTGCAAAAAAAAGATACAGAATTGCCTCAAGGTAGGGAAAGGCAAACAGATTGAACGAAGCGAGAACGATAGGGTTCAAACCATACTCAAAAATAGGGAGCACATTATCTATGGTGGTATCAGAAAGAAGGGTAATCCTGACCAACAGATACAGAACCAGAAGGAAAAAAAATAGGATTTCCGCACAACGGCCAATTACAGCAGGGCCTGATCGAACGGCAAAATAAGTGACTATAAGCATGATAAAATATATCGCGTCGGAGGGAGTTTCCGGCATAATAGCTATCGTGATAAAGTCGCCCAGATTTCGAAGTGTCATAATGAACACAAGAAAGGGAAAGAAAAAAATGAAAACGATGCTGATCGTCCCGCCCAAGGGACCGAAGAGGCAACGGAGATGCTCTACGAAAGATTTCCCCTGCATTTGCCTAGCGATGGAGGCATATAAAGGTATCAATAACAGATGGAAACCTAAGGAGACTGGGATGGAGAGCCAGGCATCTTGTTTAGCGACAGCGGTAATTACCGCTGGGAGCACCAGATATGCGCTTCCTATTTGATACAATGCAAACCACAAAATAGCTTGTCGAACCGTCAAATTGGAATTCATTCCAATGCCCCCTTAAGATAACATTTCTGTAAGTAACCGACTTATTGGTTGGAATAGGATTTGAATGACCGTCAGTGGAGTCGGCAGTTTAATGTTGGCGATCCGTAGGATAATCAATATAACGCCTATAATCAACAATATCGAGCTGAATACAATTTCACGCACATATTGTTTCTCCTTGAATTTTTTAAACTCATACAAAGATGTTAAAATGGAAGTTACGAGAATCACATAAAGCATTGCATTCACTCCTGATTGTGTATTCCCATATCGATTGGACTGGTAATGTCTCCGAACCGGACTAAACGATAATTGAGCTGAATATCCACTTTAAGCGTTTGAAATTTTTGTGGCCAATCCGCTTTCCATTTATGCCATTCACGTGGGAACTTGCGGTGAAAAGCTTCTCCAAACCCGAATATATCGGAACCGATTTGTTGTGCGTACGAAATGCCTTCCTTCAAAGACTGTTCCAGATGCTCTTTAGCTGATTCTTGAAGATCTCTAAATGTCTCTTCATTCTTAAGGTTGGCATTGCACGAGACCGTTCCGATATTGGATTCTGTATCCACAATAAGAGAAATGTGCGGCTCATGGTCTATTATTTTTGGACGCATCTTTACTTTGGAACGGATTACTTCAACAACAAATTTTCCTTTGGAATTCGGACAATCGATGGAAGCAACGGTGCTGGAAACACGATTGGATATATAGGTAAAGGCTTTACTTTGTGAATCATCCATCCAATTGATAAGTCGGTCGCCCTTGAAAACACCAATTCCAGTAAAAAAATATTTAACATGTTGGGGCGACTTTGTCACATTATCAATAGTTAGACCTTTTTCTAGGTTTGTCAGTCGAATACCGGTGAGAACCGGTTCAATGCCATCATCTGTGAAATTATGTAAAATATCTTTCACATTAACCGCGGAAGTTGGAGCCCATGCTTTTTCAGAAAGCCTTAATGCCTTATACATATCCATAGCAGGCAAGACCTCGGTTGGAGCTACAAAAGTAACGGCCTCCTTTGCCGTGTTTCCTCTGACAACGGCCAAATAGAAATCAGGCCGAACTTCATGATCACGGAACAGAAAGTCCAGCGGCTCCTTGATTCCTTTTTTTGCCGTTTTTTCATCAAAAATGACAAACTTTAAGTGAGACATATACATTTTTCGGGACGATTCCGTTGTTAATTTTCGAATAGCTTCAAATATGGTATCGGCGCGTTTGGAAAAAACGATCGTTGGCGTCCGTTCCATGGGGGAATTCTGAGACATTTGCGATGGGTCAACCACTTGTAAACTGACTTCATATTGGTCATCAACTGCATCAATGCCCAGAGCCATCACGACGGAAATTGCACTCAATTCCTTACTGTTCCAGCAACCCGTAAGAAACACCATTAGCCAGATGGACATAATCAGTAATAAAATGGTGGATCGATACGAGTTCATGATGGTCTACTCCTTTAGTTTTTGCGATGTTTTTTGTTAGTTCTATATGGAAAACGCAATATGGCGTCCCTCTGCTCAGACGATTTGTAATTGGCAAAGGGGCTTAAATACGGTACACCGAATGAATGAAGCCCATTGAGATGCACAAAGAGCATGAGAATACCAACAGTCAATCCGTACACACCAAACATAGCGGCTATGCCTATGAAAGCGAAACGTAATATCCGGATTGGAATGGCAAAGGTGTACGAGGGAATGACAAAGCTCGAAATGGCAGTTATTGCAACAACAATGACCATAACAGCCGAAACGATGTTTGCTTCTACAGCAGCCTGGCCGATCACTATTGACCCGACAATAGAAACGGCTTGACCGACCGTCCGTGGCATACGAAGACCTGCCTCCCTCAGAATTTCAAAAACCACTTCCATGATCATCGCCTCAATAAATGCTGGAAACGGAACTCCTTCACGTTGCGCGGATAAGCTTAATAACAAAACTGTTGGAATCATATCCTGATGGAATGTCGTTAATGCGACATAAATGGCCGGAGCCAACATACAGATTGCCAGGCATATGTACCTTAATATTCGAATGATACTACTGTAAATAAAGGATTGATAATAATCTTCTGCGGATTGAAGAAAATCTACAAACACCGCAGGTGCAAGGATGGCGAAGGGAGATCCATCCACAAATATCGCAATTTTCCCCTCCATAATTCCTGCTGCAATAGAGTCTGGGCGATCAGAATTATAAAAGATAGGAAATATCGTGAGTTGTTTATCTTCATGGAGACATTCTTCCAAATATTCGCTTTCAAGCACGCCTTCTACATGCATGTTCTTTAACTTGGATATCATGTCCTGCACCTTTTTTGGGTCAGCGACCCCATGTAAATACATGACCGATATATCGGTCTTGGTTTTTTCGCCAACTTTTATGGTAGTTAGACGTACTCTTGTATCCTTCACCCTTCGACGAACCATAGTCGTATTCGTACGTAAAGTTTCTGTAAACGACTCTTGCGGACCTCTGACCACAGGCTGTGACTTCGAATCTGTAATGCTGCGTTCTTCCCATCCAGGCAAAGAAATGATCAATCCTTCATCCATATCGTCCAGGAGTAGGAGAAGACCACCTGAGAGGATCTGTTCCAAAGCATCTTCAAAGTTTTGAGTAAAGCTTGCTTCACCAATGTCCAAAATTGCGTTTTTCAATAATGGTAAAGTGATCTCGTCAGAGGAGACACGATCATGCAACGGACGGATCACATTGTCCTGTACCTTTTGCATGTCAGTCATTCCGTCCAAATAAAAAAGTGCGGCGTGTTTATGGCCAGCTGTGATTTCACGAACAATAAAATCCGAACTGTTTCCCATGAAGTCACAAATGAGATCGATATTCCGGCATAATTGTCTTGAAAATTTGGTATGTAACTTCATTTTCACCCTCCTCAGATACGTAGTATTAACAATAATCCGAAATAATACCACAATAATCCATAATTGCGTTTGTTGTCGGTAAGGTCAATGACATCTTAATGGTGGAGGATTCGGGCTAAGTAATTTTTAAAAGACAGCTGCGGACAACAAGAAACTCTTGGATAAGGGAAATTTTGATATAGCAAACAGCGTGAAAGAAACCAATTGTGTGCTTAAAACATCCGTTTGACTACGAAAAACTCTAAATTCCATAGCTGGGCCTAGTCAGGACTAGTAGAAGTGTATATGGAACAACAGCATTTGAATATATGTCCCATTTAAATTGAGGAGGAGGGCATTGAATCCGTTTATATTAGAGTCCATTCAAGCTTATACTGCTGATGTGAAGAATAAACGTTTCCTGAAGAAAAACATACATTTACGATGAAGGAAGAGGAACTGAAAGTACTTTATGGAGGTAAGTGATGAAGATAATTCGCATTCATTTCTAAATTATTTTTCGATTACTGTAAACATAGACTAATATTCTGTGTTTTTTTGTTTTATATATCATTGAGGGGAGGAATTCTACATGAACGAACAACTGATAAAAAGCGATGGAATAGTAATTTTTACTGACAGTTTTGGAAAGCAAGTTAACCCGGCAATATTACTGATTATGGGGGCTCAATCCTCACTGGTCTGGTGGGAGGAAGAATTCTGCCAGCGTTTAGCAGAGACAGGTCGCTTTGTCGTTCGCTATGATAACCGAGATGTTGGACGTTCTACAACCTATGAACCTGGGCAACCGGACTATACTTTCGAAGACATGGCAGATGATGCTATTCGAGTATTGGATGCGTATAAGATTGAGCAAGCGCATATTGTGGGCATGTCCATGGGCGGCATGCTGACTCAAATGATAGCTCTGCGACATCCAGGCAGAGTTCTAACCGTTACCCTCGTATCAACGTCCAATTTTGCTCCCGATCTTCCACCGATGGAGGAAAAGGTTATGGACTATTTCTCGAATATGGGAGCAATAGATTGGACGAACGAACAATCGGTGGTCGATTTTGTGATAGGTAGATCAAGAATTCTAGTAGGTTCAAAACACGCTTTCGATGAGAAAAAAGTTTATAAATTAGTAAAAGAAGAATGGAAAAGAAGCAACAATATAGCCAGCATGAACAATCACGCAATGCTGTCAGGTGGAGAATCCTATCTGGCTAGGACAAGGGAAATAACCGTCCCTGCTCTGGTTATACACGGTACTGAAGATCCGATTATCCCTTATGAACACGGAATAAATCTTGCTAACGAAATTCCGGGTGCGGTTTTACTTACATTGGAAGGAACTGGACATGAACTTCACTACGACGATTGGGATTTAATAATCGATTCTATTTCAAATCACACTTCGATACCCAATTAAGTCAAACTGATGTGTAGGATAGGCTGAATAAAGCCGTTTTTGAGAGAAGCAATCTTACTGAATAAAAAGGCAATCTCCTTTTTTAGGAGGATTGCCTTTTCTATTTGTATGCCCTTATTTCATGAAAACTGAGCCAGTCTCAGGCACAAGTATCCCAAAGCTCCATCAATTTGGTTATGGCTGCATCAATGTTGTCTAGGGGCACACCATCTCTGGCTTCCGTAGATATACCTTCTAGAAAGGTAACGAATAGTGTGGTTAACATGCTAACATTTGTGGATTCTTGAAGTTCTCCGTTCTTGGTAGCTCGCTCAATACGAGCATGGAACTTGTTCCTAGTCACTGCTCTTTGCCTGGTCAATAGTTCTCGAATATGAGTGTTTTCCGGCGAACAAGTATTTGCAGAGAATATGACTAAACAACCCAAGGGATGGGTCTGCTCAGTCTGCATGATTGCTGAACATCTTAAGGCTAATTCAATAGCTGTGCGCGATGAAAGTGAATAGTTTGTAAGGCTTGTCGATACTTGTCCGTATGTAGCCAAATACTGGTCCAGCGCTTCTTTGAATAATGCGTCTTTTGATTCAAAAGCTGCATAAAAGCTGGCTGAGGAGATGCCGCCCATCGCCTTTTTGAGCTGAGCCAAAGAGGTTGATTCAAATCCATGCTCCCAAAACAACATCATAGCTTGGGAGATCGCTTCGTCGCGACTGAATTTACGTGGTCTTCCGGTTCTAACCATGGAGTCGCCTCCTTTTATCTTGTACTTATATACTAATCGATCCAAAAGTAATTGACAAGACTGAGAGGCATCTTTAAAATATGGAATGATTGATCCATAATTGAAATAAAAGGAGGGCAAATCATTGGTATATGTGCTTGATTTTTCGCTTGAACTTGTTTTGAAATCGATATTAAGGAGCTGCGCTAATGTCCAGCAATAATTCTTCTACTACTGTAAAGATTGCTTCTTCCGTCTCATCTGAGCGCTTTCCCTGGCTTGGCCTGCTCGCTTTGGCTATGACAGGATTCATCTGTATTATGACGGAAACGATTCCGGCTGGTTTGCTTCCGCAAATAAGCAAGGGACTTTATATTTCAGAGGCAATGGCTGGCCAACTGGTCACTGTCTATGCCATCGGTTCTTTAGTGGCTGCCATCCCTGTAGCTATAGTTACCCGCCAATGGCGGAGGCGTCCGCTGTTACTTCTGGCTATCTGCGGGTTTCTGGTTTTTAACAGTGTCACCGCAATTTCCTCCAGCTACATACTGACGCTGGCTGCCCGTCTGCTGGCAGGAGTTTCGGCTGGAGTTCTATGGGGGATGATCGGCGGTTACGCTCTCCGCATGGTCTCTGCTACATTGAAGGGGAGGGGGATGGCGGTTGCCATGGTTGGAACGCCCATCGCCTTGGCTATTGGTGTCCCGGCGGGAACGTTTCTGGGGAACCTGATGGGTTGGCGTTCTGTTTTTGGAATCATGTCGCTACTGACTGTTATACTGATCGCGTGGGTGCTTTGGAAGGTGCCTGACTATCCGGGACAGTCCTCCGATAAGCAAGCTTCGATCTATGCAGTCTTCCTTACACCGGGGATTCGGCCCATACTATTGGTTGTACTGACCTGGATGACAGCACATAATATTCTTTACACTTATATTGCTTCATTTCTTGCGGCCAATGGGATAGGGGAGAGAGTGGGTCTGGCGCTGGCTTTCTTTGGCATTGCTGCTCTTGTAGGTATATGGATAACTGGCGTATTCATCGACCGTTGGCTGCGTAAGCTTGTCCTTATTAGTCTTATTTCCTTCGTCTTAATTTCTATTGCCATGAGCTTTAGCAACTCCAATGTCCTTATAATCTATATCATTGTTACGGTATGGGGTTTAACTTTCGGCGGCGCAGCAACGCTATTGCAAACGGCGCTTGCTCAGGCTGCAGGGGAGAGCAAAGTGGATATGGTGATGCCGATTAACACGACCGTATGGAATCTGGCTATCGCTGGCGGCGGGATGACTGGGGGTATTTTGCTTGAAACCTTTGGTGCGGGATCATTTTCATGGGCATTATTCATACTCTTATTCCTTGCGCTTCTCGTGGCTTGGGGTGGCAAAAAGTATTCGTTCCCTCCACAGTAATCTGGTAATTAGTGAGGCTTTTTGAAAAAAATTAGCTTGTTATGACTTCTAACGTTAATGAGTAGAAGATATGAAGTCCTGACTTCGTCCAGCACTTACTCAGGCAACCGGACCGAATCCGGCCATCCATACAGTATTATCCTCGATGTGGACGTGATTCTTTTTCACTGCGTTCAGAATGGGTGTAAATCCTCTGGTCACATTTCAGATACTCGGCATTAGTCCTCAATTACCTTAGTGAAATATTCGCTAAAAATCAGTATTGATTTTTTTCTGAGATATCCTTGTTTTGAGGAACAAAATGCACTCTGTGTTCGAACTCAAAACCTTATCTATATCAAAAAGGAGAAGATGAATATGAGTATCTTAGAGGATTTATATTACGGAAAATGGTACCCAAGCGAACGAACCAAACCTAAAAACCCTGAGCTTGAACTAGTCCATCAGAAAATATCCGCTTCTATGAAAGCACTAAAAGCAAGATTGTCGGAACAAGATTACGAATTAATTGAAGAACTATCCGATTTAAATGATGTTTTGTTTTCTATATTATCCGCCTCAGATTATATTTCTGGATACAAAGCTGGTGCTTTGACGATGGTTGAAATATTTGATAGAAAAATTATTTAAATTAAGATAGATCCTACTACTTTAAAGTTAAAAAAATGTATAGTTAAAAGGCTTTATAATATGATTAAGGGGCATCAACGTCTAATAATATATAAGTCATAGGTCGTAGGGATTAAGTCTTCTAATTCATATAACAATTAGTAATAAAGATGGTTTTCCATAAATTTGAATAATGTTATCATGTCTTAATGAACTCAACCGAGGTAAATTATGACAACAATTAAAGTGACACCTGAACAACTTATAACTGTCTCTAAGAAATTTGAGCTTGCGCAGCAAACGGCGATGCAAATGAATAGTCAGTTATCGCAGCAAATTTCGTTTATGGAACGATTTTGGGAGGGGATAACAAAGGAGCAATTCTATTATAGATTCCAAACATCTCAGAAGAATATGGCTGACTTTGTTACACTAACAGATTCGATTGCTAGAGAACTACGGCAGCATGCAAATAAGTTTAGATTAGCAGATATGGTGGAGGACGGGAATCTAGACCCAGGTTGCTTGCCGCCTCCACCGAATACTTGCGCAGTTCCTGTTGCAGATACACGAAATGCGCTCCAGAAATCGGCGGATAGCTTAACGGAGCTTGGTCAGGATTTTGTAGCAGCTAATTCAGAACGATATGAGAAAAAATTTGATTCAGTCTGGAGTTTCCTAGATTATATGTCGTACGGCATTCCGAAGGGAATGTATCAAGGGTACATGGAACGGGCAGCTAAACAAAATGATTCATGGAATGACATGCTCAATTTCGGTACATTTGGAGTATCGGGCATGATTCAGGGAGCATTTAATCCCACAAATGCATGGTCAAAAGAACATATGGCAAATTTGATTGGTACAGCTGGTTTGATGATAGGTTCTACGACAACTAAAGCGCTGATTAAGCCCAAAAATATTTTGGAAGGGTCTGTAAAGTTTGAATCGAATCAGAGTAAAGCCAATATTTTAAAAGAAAGCGAACAGCGCTCTTCTAATATAAAATCAGACGATTTTAATTATGCTGAAACTGGTGCCCGTAATATTTCTCCAGAGCAATTTTTTAGAGAAGAAGCTATTGCAGAAGAGTTGTATGAAAAATTTAGGAATTTAGGAAATCAAGACGTGGAAGCCATTTCTAAAAATACTGGTTTTTCAGAAAATAGAATTCAAAGAATCAAAGACCATGTTTTTAACGATACCCACATTAAAGATCATGGAATCGGGAGATTTGACCCAGACTTTGAGTTATCACAAGCGTGGGAGAGATTAATGGATGGGAAGTATGTGGATTCTGATGTACAATTACTACATCATGAGCTTTTTGAATCGAGATTTGAAGGCATATTCCATACGAATTACAGAACAGCACATGATAAAACTATAGAATCTGGAAGACCATGGAATTGGGAAAAGATTTATGAGGAGTGAGAATAATGGCCGTATATATAATCATGTTAAAAGATTACGAAGATGAGGAAAGAGTTGTATATAGTTATGGACCGAGTGAAGATGTGATGGGGAAAATAGAATATGACAAAAAAAATGAGGTTATAAATCAAATTTCACCGATAGTTTCAGAGAATTATGCTGACGAATTTTTCTTTAAGAGAGCGGGACGAAGGTTGGCAAGAATGATTATTAAAGAGAATGGAAACTTCGTAGAAAAAACTACTATTGAATCGTAAGTGAAATATATAAACTATCTTTACAAGAATCGTAGAAACAAATGGCGATGCCATTTTAGTTTTTTAAAGTAGCTCTCACATTAGGAGTTACTTTTTTTATTACAAGAGGTGCAGTACGAGGCTTGGGAATACGTGTAGACAGAAGGCTTTCTTTATAGATGAGAAAGTTTGCTAATGAAATCGAAGATATTGTAAATGAATTCTAGTTAAGGAAATTGCATCTAATTCAGATTATGTTAACAATCAATAATATTAAGGGGAGTACGTAAAGGGGATTTTGAGAATGGAAGCATTTATTTTACTTTATAAAGAACAGTATGATGAGACTGTGGTTGTGTATAGATAAGGTCCAAAAAAGAATTCATGAGAGAAAATCCAATTGAATAAAGATACTAAGTTATTTTCTGAGATTGAGCCTATACAAGATTCAAATCATTCAAACACATTTTTATTTTGACAGAGCAGCACAACAAAGGGCTCGATGCCTGGGCTATAAAAAGGCAAAGAAATTCGATTATATTCCTAAAATAACCCCCAAAAAATTTGAAAAAAATATTATAGAAAAAGATAAAATTGAATTAGAGATTTCTAAATTAAAAGAGGATATTGTTAATACAACTGTCAAATTGTCTGAAGCTTTATCTGATGAAGTTTTTCAGCTTCAAAGTCAAAAAAAAGCATTTTTAAAAGAAAGAGATTACTATAAGTCAAGGCTAGAAAGAATCAACAGAAGTATTAAAAATAAGGTTAATTCGAATAATTTTTAACTTCTTTTAGCATATTTTCCAAATGTAAATATTGAAAGATTGGAGAATATAGATTCATTTCATAATGGTATTACTAAAATACTTAGTCAAGAGTTATTGCAAGCCAGAAAAGATGCATCGAAGAATCTAGAAGCATTCAATAACGAGTTAAACATAATTGATATAAAAATAGATGATTTAGTGGAAAATAGCAGACATAACAATTATTTATTTGAAAAACTATTTGAGTTATCTGGTAAAGTATCTAATATTGAGCTGGAAAATAAATTTTTTGTAGAATCTAATAGACTGCAAAAAGAAATTATTAGTACTGAAACAGTTCTTAGTAAAAGTAAACAACAGTCATTGTCAACAGTCATGGATCGGATTAACAAAAAGATTATTTCTATTAATGAGAAAATTCATACAGAAAAACGGAGAGCACCTGAACTGACTTTGTTTGAAAAGGACTATGAGTATAAGGTTTTTGATAATACTGGAACTGGGAAAGCATATACAAATTTATTCATTTTAGATATATGTATATTTGACTTAACACCACTACCTATTTTGATATATGATTCAGTACTATTCAAAAATGTTGAAAATAGTGTGGTTGACAATATTATTGAATTATATGATGAGCAACGAAAACAAACATTCATTTCAATTGATGAATTAAATAAATATTCAAGTACTACACAAGAAATTTTGATTACACATTCTGTAATCCAACTTTCAAAGGATAAGCTTTTATTTGATAAAGATTGGAGGGCGTAATAGTAATATTTAGCTATGAAATCTATTCAAAGTAGATGTTTAGTATGCTAATAACAACTCAAATCATTTGAGTAACTAGCAGAAATACGCCTCTCATCACTATTACCATAAGGTTCTTGTTAAATACATATTGCTAGGAGGGTCGGTTAATGTGAGAGATGAATTCAGCAAAAATACAAAAAATACATTATCTAAAAGAGTAGGTGGTTGTTGTTCTAATCCAAATTGTTAAGGGAGAACTTTATATTGAAGAACGATAAAGGGGCAACGTTAAAATGGGGGAAATAATGGATGTTAGTTTAACTTTTGAGTCAAAAGATGAAGGTACAATTATAGTAGGAACAAACAAAGGATTAGATCATTTAACCTACCCAGAAATAAAAAAAATGATAGGTAATAAAATTCTTATTAAATATGCAAATCAAAATGAAATGGTATTAAGCGTTAGCTCTGTTCAAATTTCAACTTCAATGGCTGGAAAGAAGAATATTGGAATATGCATTGGTAAGTTAGCATCTCCTGATCTTGTTCAAGTGGGGGCAAGTATTTACAGTTTGGAACATTAATTAATATCTGTTTAAAGGAGGAATAAAATGAATAAAAATGTTCAATAGATGAGTTGGAAAATTTGCTAGAAGAAAAGAACCCCATAGTTTTATATCATGCAATGACACATATCGGAAAAGAAGGCATTCGTACAGAGGTAATATTTAAAAAATTAAATGGATTATCTTTAAAAAGGGAACATCAAGATAAGATGATAGGTCATTATAAAGTAGGAGACTTAGCAATAGCTACTATGATAAAACTTGGAGAAAAAGAAGATGAGATAACTGGGTTTAAGATATTAGATGAATTTGAAAAAAAGATGGTTTTCCGTTTATTTGAAGAAATCGAATGGTAATGCCTCCTGTTCGTTTGAATGAACGCACTTAATTCAAAACTTATTTCACCTCGAACCATGAGGAGAAATAAGTTTTTTTCATATCTAATGGAGGTGAACCAAATGAATAGAATACTTATTCAAGCTGAGCGTTTGTAATCAATTCATTTTGAAAGTTTAGTCAAGTCCAAAATTCGCCGAAAACGTCGCTCTAGGAGAAACTACTTAGCTGCTGAGTGTGTAGAGTAAAAGCCTAACCAAAAATGGGTAACGGATATTACACAATATTGAGTGGGCGAACGCTGGTGGTATCTTTCTGTGATAAGGACTTGCCAAAGCTTTTGCAAGGCAAAAGATGTGACCGGGCTGATCGTTCATAACGACTAGGGATTCCAGATACAAAATAACAATTGTTTATTTAATGTATTAAATTTCCAAATGATCATTGTCACCATGTTGACGATAATACAAAATGCTGTTATTGTAATTATAGTCAGTATGGTGACAATAAAAAGAAAAGGATATATTTATGGAATATTCTAAAGCGCTTAGAGAGTTATATATAATGCAACAAACTTACGCTACTTTTTTTTCCGTTACTAATAAGTTGCAAATACAAGGCGACAACTATTTTGAGAAATTAACATCACGACAGTACATGATCATGCTGGCAATAGCTCATTTGCCAGAGGATGAAACGACACTTGTTAATATTGCAAGAAAGTTAGAAACAAGCAAACAAAGTGCACAAAAGCTTGTAGTCAATTTAGAGAATAAAGGATACTTGATTACGACACCAAGCAAACGGGACAAACGTGCCATTAACGTGGAAATCACGGAATTAGGGAAAAGAGTCATGCTGGAATGTGGTGAGAAAGCAATATGCCTAATGGCAGATATTTTTAATGAATTCACAACTGAAGAATTAGAAGTGTTATGGAGTTTATTGAAAAGAATATATGGTACTCACAACGAAGAGTACGTTGGTTTTGAGGAAGACGTAAATTATAAATTTGAAGACCTGGAAGGGTTTCAAGGAGCACAAATTCGAGCTTTAGATAGTTTTATTTTGCGGAGAAAACATTTTAAATGATGGAATTGAAAATAGGCAATATTTCCATTCAAGTTCTATATTTTCTTTGGAGGCTACGAGATGAAATTACAAGTACAACCAAGAGTTGCACTTATTGATGAAAAAATCGATTTTTGTGTCACAGGGTTACCACCAGAGGGCAAAATGAAAATAACTGCATCCATGCATTTTCCATGGGCAGTAAGTGAAAAGTATCAATCATTTGCTTGGTTTACTGCGGATTCAAACGGCAGTGTTGATTTATCAAAACACAAACCTGATTCTGGAACTTATGATTATATAGATAGTATGGGGCTTATTACTTCTTTACAAAAGATTAATAGTGAGGGAGGGAATATCGCTCTTAATATTTCAATAGATGATAGTGTATTTATTGATATAGTATGTGAAAATGGACAAGATCGAGAATGTATAAGACTAGAGCGTATGTTCAAGTTACCGGAAGTGAAAAGACAACAGATCACTGATGAATTTATGGGAGAGTTATTTTATTCTGAAAACTCAAATAATAAAACGATTGTAGTATTGGGTGGATCTGATGGTGAACGAAGTGGTCTTTCGCTTTTGTCAGGACCATTGGCATCTAGAGGTTTTAATGTTTTAACCGTTGGATATTTCAATGAAAAGGGATTGCCTAAAAAACTAGAGGAAATTCCCCTTGAATATTTTGAAAAAGTGTTCTCTTGGCTTAAAAAAAATCCATTAACACGTGCTAATGAAATATATGTACACGGTACATCTAAAGGCGGAGAATTGGCGTTACTTTTGGCATCGCGATATAATTTCATTTCTAAAGTTGTGGCTTCTGCACCCCATGCATATTGTTTTCAAGCGTTGGATGGTTTGATGAGTGGTAAAAATGTTTCATCATGGTCATATGAAGGGAGATCATTACCATTTATACCCGTTGATAATGATATTTTTTACGACCATCAGCGTCATTGCTTAGAAAAGAATATACCTTTTGGTTTTACTACTACATATAAAAAAAGTGTGGAAAGGGCAAGAAATAAAGAGGAGGCTCGAATAAAAATAGAGAATGCAAATGCAAATTTATTGCTAATTTCAGGTCATCAAGATAATATTTGGAATACTCACGAGGCATGTGTAGAAATAATGAGTATTTTGAAAAAAAACAATTATAAATACAAATACAATCTTTTAAATTATAAGGATTTAGGTCACTCATTACCATTACCGTTTATTATACCTTTAAGCGAAACATTGAACTTAAAAATGGGTGGAGGCGTTTTTACTTGTGGTGGTACTTTAAAAGGAAATTCTTTTGGTCAATCAGATTCTTGGCAGAAAACAATAGAATTTTTTATGAATTAGGGCGTGTCTTCAAACTCAGGCAAGCCAAACCATAATGGTTGCCAAGGCAAAAAAAGACTTGAATGTACACGCTAATTTATCATAGTGAGTCGCCAGACGACGATAAATTCTTTACTTTATTAAAGAAGCATTCCACCAAATAACGTTTTTTTGTAAACGTCCTGATCATATTTTAGGGTGACTCGGCGATTTTTCTTTCCGTGAATCACTGAATAGCCTGTTGTTCCTTCAAAAACATGCGAATGACATGGATATCTTACGCGCGGTCGTCAAACACTTGGGATGAACATTCCGGGATTATTCGTTTTAGGTTCCATGTTTTTTTCGACAAACAGTAATGATGGAAGGAGATAAAGGAGTGAACGGTGTTTTATCCCAGTCCGAATATTGATTTTCAATACAAAAGCCGCGGCTCGTTAATAAACGCTGAAGCGTGTCATTATCAGTAAAGCGACATGCAATTCGAGAAATTGTTTTCTCCGATCCCCAATCACGGAACGTGACCCAGTGCATGATCTGGTTACTTGAATCATACGACTGTGTCCCAGATATCTTGACTTTAATTCCATCTTTATCGATAAAATTTCCCCAGATGCTTTCCTCTTGGTTGGATAAATCGGTTCCCAAGGGGTTTCGTGTTTCAAAAACAAATATCCCATTTGATTCTAGGTGCTTGTAGACGGTTTCGAGTAAGGCTCGTTGATCCTCATCGCTCAAAAATGCCTGGAATGCATTTCCTGTCAAATAAATCATGGAAAAACGCTTTTCGGAATCGAATGTACGAGCATCAGCTTCAATAAAATCCACAGGCAAACCTTGAGCTTTAACCCGCGCATATTCAAGCATCGATGAAGAAATATCAACACCTGTTATATGTATCCCCGATTTTGATAAATGAATGGTTGTCAATCCTGTACCACATGCAAGTTCCAGAACCTCGCCTGGGTTCAATCTAGCCATATCAAGATAGAAATTGTACTTATTAGTCTCGCCGCCAAATTCAAGATCATAATTAATCGGGTCTCGATACTCTTCAAGATTATCGTGATTTATCAATATGAATCATCCCTCCACTACACTACAGATTTCTTTAAATCATCCTTCATTATACCATCCATTCTCGGTTTTGCGATATATGGAAACGGTGTTGATGTTTTATAAAAAAAAGGACTGACGCGCCAGCACTTTTAAAACAAAAAAGCCGCTAATTTAGCGGATCTGATGGGGCAATATCTTTTTACTGGACGAGAGCGTGTCTTTAAACCTAATTTAACATCTCTTGAAAATTACACTACTAAGGGATGCCATAACCCGTTTAAAAAATGCTGATTTACGTATACGTGATGTTAAGGGAGAACTTTATATTGAAGAATGATAAAGGGGGCAACGTTTAAAATGGGAAAAATAATGGATGTTAGTTTAACTTTTGAGTCAAAAGATGAAGGTACAATTATAGTAGGGACAAACAAAGGATTAGATCATTTAACCTACCCAGAAATAAAAAAAATGATAGGTAATAAAATTCTTATTAAATATGCAAATCAAAATAAATGGTATTAAGCGTTAGCTCTGTTCAAATTTCAACTTCAATGGCTGAAAAGAAGAATATTGGAATATGCATTGGTAAGTTAGCATCTCCTGATCTTGTTCAAGTGGGGGCAAGTATTTACAGTTTGGAACATTAATTAATATCTGTTTAAAGGAGGAATAAAATGAATATAGTAAAAAAAATTGAAGAAGGAAAATGTTCAATAGATGAGTTAGAAAATTTGCTAGAAGAAAAGAACCCCATTGTTTTATATCATGCAATGACACATATCGGAAAAGAAGGCATTCGTACAGAGGAAATATTTAAAAAATTAAATGGATTATCTTTAAAAAGGGAACATCAAGATAAGCTGTTAGGCCATTATAAGTTGGGAGACTTAGCAATAGCTACTATGATAAAACTTGGAGAAAATGAAGATGAAATATCTGGTTTTAAAATTTTAGATAAATTTGAAAAAAAGATGCGTTTCCGTCTTTTTGAAGAAGTCGATTGGTAAGTCTCCTGTTCATCTGGATAAATGTACTCAGTTAAAAACTTATTTCACCTCGAACGCTGAGCAGAAATAAGTTTTTTTATATCTAAATGGGCGACTAAAAGAAAAGGATCGGGCATTAATGAGAGGGGATAAATGTTATTTATAGATTGAAGTTTGAATTGTAAGATAACTCATGATTGATGGCTATTCTGGATAGAACTAGTCGCATAAAATGACATGAATATAAGCTTCGCAACAGCCTGGAATTATTAGCATACTCCACAAGTTGCAAAGCTGTCGCACTTGTTCCAAAGTGGCGTTTATGGTATTATATTCCTGGATATCGTTTCCCCGACTGCGTAGCCTAAAACTCGCTTCCACGCTTACTAACGACATAATATTCCTTTGTAATTATGTAAAAGATTTCAAGTTCAACTCTAAAGTTAAAGTTTTCAATCGGTACGTGAAATGATAAAGAAGGGAGGGGAATTTGGGAATTGACTTTTGAGCACAAACAGCTCGAATGCACCATCTTGCATGAAGACGACTGTTATGGCTTGCCATCGGTGAATTAAGGCGCTGATATCCAAAAGAATGCCTGGAACCGTGCAACGCAGTTTGCTGTATGTACCGTAACCAAGGTAATTATAAAAAGCCATTAACTGAAATTTATTGGGCGAAAATAAAAATGATGAACTGGCTAATTCGTCTTGAGTCGAGTCCCCGCCCAAAATTGAAAGCGGTTACAAGTTTAGGGGAGAAGCTATAAACATCTGCTGAAAATATTAAAAGTCCAAGTTTCGGAGCACCAACCTTCAAATAGGATACAAAATTACTAATTAAATCTATGCATAGGCAATTTGTAAACTTTTAATAGACATGATATATAAAAATGGAGGTAATATGTTTATGATTAAAAAATTTTCGGTGTTTTTATTAGCTTTTACATTATTGCTGAGTTGTTTACCAATGGTACCTGTACATGCTGCTAACAATGCAATTGCAAAGCTTCCAGGGAATTCAAATCCTCTTATGGACCATAAATTGGGGGCGGATCCCTATGCGTTGGTCTATGATGGAAGGGTTTATATCTATATGTCAAGTGATGCATATGTATATAACAGTAATGGAACGGTGAAAGAGAATGATTTTAGTGAACTAAATAAAATATTCGTCATATCTTCTGCTGACATGGTGAACTGGACAGACCACGGTGCAATTCCGGTCGCAGGATACAATAACCAAAATAATGGAAAAGGTGTTGCAAAATGGGCATCACTCTCATGGGCACCGGCCGTTGCACATAAAAAAATAAATGGTAAGGATAAATTCTTCCTTTATTTTGCAAATGGTGCCTCAGGTATTGGTGTACTAACTGCAGACACTCCGATAGGACCATGGACAGACCCACTCGGAAAGGCTCTTGTTACACACAGTACAACTGGAATGTCTGGAGTTACATGGCTTTTTGACCCGGCAGTATTGGTGGATGATGATGGTACAGGATATCTATATGTTGGTGGAGGTATACCCAATACTTCGGACCCAGCTTCAATTGCAAATCCTAAAACAGCCAGAGTTTTAAAACTGGGCGCTGATATGACCAGTATTATTGGAAGTGCAGTAACCATTGATGCTCCTTACATGTTTGAAGACTCAGGAATTCATAAGTATAACGGCAAATATTATTACTCTTATTGTATCAATTTCTCCGGTACACACCCGTCAAATTACCCAGCAGGTGAAATAGGCTACATGGTGAGCAGCAGTCCTATGGGCCCCTTTACTTATACAGGACATTTCCTGAAAAATCCACAAGCATTTTTCGGAGTTGGTGGAAATAACCATCATTCGGTGTTTAACTTTAATAACCAATGGTATGTAGTGTACCATTCCCAAACTGTCAGCAAGGCTCTGTTGGGAGAAGGGAAAGGATATCGTTCTCCTAATATTAACAAGCTTATCCATAATACGAATGTAACGATACAAGAGGTTCAGGGAAATATGGCAGGCGTGCCTCAGATAGCGAATCTTAATCCATACAATAGGATTGAGGCTGAAACAATCGGGTGGAATGCAGGGATTACAACCGAGGCGAGTCAAGCATCAGGCGGACCGACAAATAATCTTAATGTGACAAACGTACACAATGGAGATTGGATCGCTGTAGGAAATGCCGACTTTGGTAGCGGTGGAGCCAAGACATTTAAAGCAAACATAGCATCCAATGCAGGCGGTAAAATAGAAATACGTCTGGACAGTGCAACGGGTCCTCTGGTTGGAACTCTTAATGTCAGTTCTACTGGAGGAACACAGACCTGGAAGGAAGTTGAAACCACTGTAAGCAATGCAACAGGAGTCCACAAGGTTTTCTTAGTGTTTACCGGAACAGGGACTGGTAACTTATTTAATATTGATTACTGGCAGTTTACACCCAATACTACTGGAACAAGGGTTGAAGCTGAGGATATGACTCTCGGTGGTACTTACGCTGGGAAGATCAGTTCTCCTTTCAATGGGGTCGCTTTATACGCCAATGATGATTATAGTGCATACACTCAGTATTTTGCCAACTCTACTCATAGTATTTCAGTCAGGGGTGCTTCGAATAACTCCAGTACCGCCAGAGTAGACTTGCAAATAGGAGGAACCACAGTTGGTTCCTTTTATTTTACTGGAACTACGCCGACGGTCCAAACCTTGTCTAATATCACCCATGTAACCGGAAATCAAGAGGTCAGACTGATCGTAACCACCGATAACGGGACTTGGGATGCCTATGTGGATTATTTACAATTTAATTAACTAAAACTAAAAGCTTTTGAACCTATCAAAGATTAGGGGCGATTCTAATATGTATAGGAGGATAAGTGTGCTTTTATTAGTTTTACCATTATTCATGAGTATGATGTCCAATACTTCTGTATTTGCAGCTACTACTTTTACAAATCCGTTTATAAATGCTGATTCTCCAGACAACGATGTTATCAGGGTAGGTAATACTTTTTATATGACTAGCACGACCATGCACATGAATCATGGAGTTCCGATCATGAAATCTTATGATCTCGTCAATTGGGAAATCGTAAATTATGTTTACGATACGTATGCCAACAATGACGCACAAAATCTTAACAACGGGCAGAACGAATATGGAAAAGGCTCGTGGGCAAGCAGCCTTAGATATTATAACGGCATCTACTATGTGTCCTTTGGCTCCAATTCTACCGGCAAAACATACATCTATCAAACCAGCAATATAGAAACTGGTCCATGGACATCATCAGTGCTTGGCAACTATTATCATGACGCATCGCTGCTGTTTGATAATGGACGTGTATTCTTGGTTTATGGCAGTGATAATATCAGCATTATTGAGCTTACTGCAGATGCAAAGGCTATCAAGCCAGGGGGACTTAATCAGGTGATTATTTCCGCTGCCAGTAATATTGCCGGTTCCAGCTTCATAGTCAAGGCTGAAGGCGCGCACATACAAAAGATCAAGGGAATGTACTATATATTTCTTATATGCTGGCCATCGGGAGGCAACCGCACACAATTAACCTATCGTGCAAGTAGCTTGACAGGACCCTATACAGGTCAGGTGTCATTGAATGATTCAGGTATTGCACAGGGGGGAATTGTTGATACTCCTTCTGGCTCCTGGTATGCTATGCTGTTTAAAGACAGCGGAGCAATTGGACGTATGCCGTATCTTGTTCCGGTTACATGGTCAAATAATTGGCCGGTATTCGGTGTTAACGGTAAGGTTCCTCTTACGATGGATGTTCCTGTTGAAGGTTATCCCGAAAAGAAGGTCTATGCATCTGATGAGTTTTCATCTTCTCAAGCCTCCAGTCAGCTTATTGCAAACGGTGGATTTGAAAATGCCACCATAAGCCCGTGGACGAATAATAACACTGCAATTGTTGCAGCAACCACTACAGACTATTACATCGGCTCAAAAAGCTTGTTTGTCAGCGGTAGACAACAAACAGCTGCTGGTCCAAAACAAGTAATTACCGGAAAAGTAACAGCTGGCGGAATGTATAATTTTTCTGCAAAGGTTAAATACACTGAAGGTCCTGCCACTAAGCAATTTAATTTTGGTATTCAGAATGGTCCAAGTTACACAGGTATATCGATTCTTAAGTCCACCACGCTAACCAAGGGCCAATGGGGCACAATTCAAGGAACATATACACTTCCGGCAGGTGCCGACCTCTCACAAACATTTATTTTCATTGAGACACCCTACAGTTCAACCCCAGACCCAACAAATGATTTGATGAATTTCTATGTGGACGATGTTTCGTTTACAGGAACCTCGTCTTCTGAAGCGACTCTTAAAAAGGAGTGGCAATGGAACCACAATCCTGACAATACTCATTGGTCCCTTACACAGCGTCCTGGATTTATGAGAATGACTACAGGGAAAGTGAGTAAAAGTATTCTGGATGCCAGAAATACGCTTACCCAAAGGACATTTGGACCGAAAAGTACAGGAATCATTGCAATGGAAACAAACGGGATGAAGGACGGAGACTATTCCGGTCTTGCAGCTTTTCAGGCTAATTATGGATTTGTAGGCATAAAGATGAACGGGACCTCCAAATTCATTGTTATGGTGAATGCCAGCTCTGGAGCAATGACTGAAGTGGCAAGTGTCCCTTTCACCCAGAACAGAGTATATCTTAAGCTTATATGTGATTTTACAAATCAGATGGATAAAGCATATTTCTACTACAGTCTTGACGGCACAAATTGGACGGCTATAGGCAACACACTTCAGATGTCATATACAATCCCTCACTTTATGGGATACCGTTTTGCTTTGTTCAATTATGCTACTAAATCAACGGGTGGTTTTGTTGATTTTGATTATTTAAACTTGCAGTGACAAACAAGAGGGTTTGAAGCTGTGGATCTAAGTTCGTTTCTTGCGCTCCTTCAAGGTTCTTCAGTTCGAAAATCTAACCTTGCTAGGCCGCATGAATTGAAAAGCTCAGAGGAAATTACGGACTTCTCCATTGAGATAACAGGGGAAAATGAATGGACTAAACCGACTCCATAATTGGAGTCGGTTTTTACTTGCCAATTGGATAACAACGATTGAAGCTATGGAACTACGATTTTGATGGGCATGTTGCGCATAAAAAAATATATATTTACTGTTGTTATAGGAACTTCTTCATTTCATTAAATGCTAACTCTCTGTGACCTGCTTGGCAATGTTGCTCACCGCCCGTTTCTTTAGTAAATACCTTGGTTGTAATGGACGCAGCATTGATTAATTCTTGTTGGATTTGAGCGAGTCGGCTAATAGGTACGTATTGATCATCTTCTCCAGCTAATAAAAAAACATCTTGATTAATGAATGCTCCAATGCCTTGCATCGTGTGCTTTTCGAAATTTTTAATGAGATCAAAGGGCGTTACTTCACCGGTGTTTTCCATCCCTTTGGTAATCTTCCAATGCAAATCAATATTGTGAGTGATCATCTGTTCGAATAATGTATTCACTTGATCTACTTCATTACGATCAACGAGCTGCATCATGCTCTGATACGTTTCTTCTGGCATCCCCATTTTTAAGGCATCTAAACCACAATAGAAAATGTTAAAAGCAACTACTTTATCGATTCTCTTTTCGAAGGCTGCCGCACGCATAGCTAAATATCCTCCCCAAGAAGCACCTACGAGACTAACACGATCTAATTTGAAATAATCAATCACCGTTGATATGGGCTTTTCCCAGTTATGAATGAATTTTAGGCCATTTTTTAAAGCAGTTCCTTGGCCAGGGCCATCGAATACAATAATATTGTAATCAATTCCCTTCATAAATCTCATCATTTTAAGCATCTCTTCCATGTAAGAATCATACCCACCAAAGACAAGCAATGTTTTCGTAGCTCCAGGTGTCAATAATTTTACAGCAGGAAGATACGAGTCTTCATAGGGAATCTTGTAGGATTCATAATCAAAATCATGAAAGCCTTTATAGAATGTTTCTCTATATTTTCGATACATTTTTTCTTTATTGGGGTTTGTGGTTGCAAGATAAAATTCTGCAGCTTGATAGTAGACTGAGGCTAAGTCATAGTCCTTGCTGTCTTCGCGTTTCTTTGCAAAATTGAGCCAAGCTTCATACCAGCTATGGGTGTCGTTTAATTTCGGAATCATTTTTTCCAAGTCAGCTTGTGCTCGATCATCTTCTTGATAATAATCATTGATAAAACGATTAATTTGAAGATTGAACTGTTCGTTATTGACATAGGATTTAAACATATATTGTCCTCCTTCAATTTGGGTATGTGCTTACTATAGAGTATAGTTACTACATAAAAAATAATTAGTATCGCATAATCTGTAGGATATCTTACACGGTATATATGAAGTGTTCGAAAACTTACACATAAGGAGCAAGTGGTTAAATGAATGAAGATATCAGAATTTATAAAACAAAAATAGCTATTGAGCGAGCTTTAATAGAATTACTCCAACAACATCATTTTAAAGATATTACGATCAAAAAAATCTGTGATCAAGCTCTTATCGGACGTTCTACTTTTTATAGTCATTATTTAGATAAGTACGACTTGCTAGAAAAAAACAGTATGCTTCTGATTTTAAAGTTGAAATTGAGCAGCGTTTTGATTCCACGGAAGATGGCAAGGTGGCAAACGCCATAGAACTTGTAACCGATAATATGATTAAAAATAAGCTGGAAATTTCAACATTGTTAACCGTTCATGAAGTATCCGCTGATTTACGTAAAGAATTTGAACAAATTTTGTTTCGGACTTGTTTAGATTATTTAAAGCAACAGAATCCTTCAACTTCGATCGCATTGGAGTATTTAGCTGAACTATATGCTGCTAACTCAATGACGTCTATTCAGTGGGTTTTGAAAAATGGTAAAGATACTAACATCATTCTTCTTTTAGATCAAATGCAAGAATATATTTTTAATCAGTTAAAGTCTGATCTATATACAAGTTAGCACGCGTGGAGTATGGGTTGCAGGAATAAACAATGAAGATCTATTTTGTGAAATGCAAAATAACACTTTGTTAAAGTTCAATCACGAATTAACAAAGTGTTATTTTAAATAATCTTCTCGACCACAACATCGTTTCACCAAAGGTAACTTGCTGGAACTTTAACTTTATAATCCTTGGGTAAGTCCTAATATCTGATCATTCACATGTACATTACTTAATCCCCCGTGATAACAAACTACGGATGCAATGTCGAGATCTAAGTACTTTTTTAATGAGAGATGAGCTGCATCCATATCCGGTGTGGTCAGGACATGAATTCCCCCGAGAATCCCGTTAACACTGTACATCGAATCCCCGGCAATAAGAGTCTTACTTTGCATTAAATAAAGGCTGATATGGCCAGGAGTATGCCCAGGCGTATGGATGACTCGAATTCTGCCGCAAAAAGGCAGTTCCTGACCATCTATTAAGGTATCATCCACTTTGCCCTTCGGGGGATTCTCAAGGTGACTATCTTTTAAAAGTGGGATATCCCCCTGAATATACGGCTTATCTAGTTCGTGTGCATAGACTTTGATATGATGGCCACACTCCTGCAAAATCTCAGGAAGACAACCTATATGATCCACATCTTGATGCGTCAAAATCACAACTTTTAGTTTGTCAAACGACACGCCTACCTTTTCCATAGCCTCGCGTAAATCTTCCATTTGCCCAGGGAATCCTGTGTCTATTAAAACAGACGTTTCTTGATCCCACAAAAGAATGGGGTGAATCATATTCCCATGAAAATCTAGCTGAAGCATTTCTACTCCCTGTGAAATTTCCATAATATCGGGCCTCCGTACAATGTAATTGCCACCCATGCTAAAATAGGTTCAAGGGGCGAATCCAACTCTGTGGCGTTGCCGTTCCTTAATGTCAATGGATACGGTGCGAATGGACGTAATAGGAATAACAAGCGTCTGATATTGCGTAAGGTATTTAACGAACTTGTCGTCAATCTGATCCAGTATCCCGTCGCATACATGGGTCCCATCTATAAAATGAATAGTTACTTCCTTGCCTTGTAAGCTTGCTAACATGATATCACCTCGTATTATTTCTTGAAGTTTCTTGCAGATCATTAGGTTTTGAGCATACTCTACAAAGAAGTTATCACTTGATCAATAACACCATATTCCAGTGCCTCCTGAGCGGACATGTAAAAGTCCCGATCCATATCTTTTTCGACTTTTTCAAAAGGTTGCCCGGTCCGTTCCGCTGTGATACGGGTTGCCTTTTCACGAGTCCATAAAATTCGTTTTGCGCTGATCACAATATCGCTGGCCTGACCTTGTGCGCCCCCGTGCGGCTGATGGATCATGATTTCACTGTTCGGCAACGCCGAACGTTTCCCTTTGGCGCCCGCCAGCAACAGGATCGCGCCAAACGAAGCAGCGAATCCCGTACATATCGTGTGTACATCGGGTTTGATGTACTGCATCGTATCATAAATGGCAAATCCTGCGGAAGTAGAGCCACCCGGGCTGTTGATATACATGTAAATTTCTTTTTCCGGATCTTCTGCCGCCAGGAACAATAATTGAGCAATAATACTGTTAGCCAAATGATCATCGATGGCTGCCCCGACAAACACAATACGATCCTTTAAGAGTCTGGAATAGATATCGTACGATCTTTCACCTTGAGCGGTTTGCTCAACAACATAAGGAACATAAGCACTCATTTTGATACCCCCAATTTCCCGTTTTCAGTTGATTTCTCCTTGTAAACGAACCGAGGCCGTAAAAAGATACGGAGGTTTCAATGGGAAAACGATTTGCGTAAATGGTGTAACTTTTACAACCACTTGTTCGTTTACATTGGAGGTAACAAATGGCTTTGCTCTAGGAAAGGGCAGAATAAGACTGTGGAGGAGAGGACCTATGCGCATAGATGATTCTATACAAATGACAGATAATACAATAAACATCGAGAACTTGGAGGAATTACAGGCGGTCCTGAAACGTTACTGTCTGTCGCTTACGAAATCAAATTGGGATGCGGAAGAACTGGCTCAGGACACTTGGATAAAAGCATTAGGTAAGTTAAATAGCTTCGAGCATACAAACCCCAAAGCGCTTTTGCTACGAATTGCTAAGAACACCTGGATTGATGATATACGGAGAAAAGCAGTCTACACTCGAATATTGAATAGGGAACAAGCGAAAGTAACTGTACCGGATCATGGATCTTTTGAAATCGAGATAGCGTTGCAGTCCTTAATGAAACATTTATCTCCGCTTCAGAGAACTGTTTTTTTGCTGCGAGATGTGTTTGGATATTCGATTAGCGAGACATCCGACATGCTCGAAACAACGGAGGGAGCGGTAAAAGTTGCACTCCACCGGGCACGAAAATCGCTTGAAGCAGTCAAGAAGGATATCCTCAAAGGAGAGTTATCCTTACCGGAAAGTGAAAACTCGAAGACTTTTCTAAGGGCGTTGACGGCGGCATATCAGATGGGAGATATTGCAGCAATGCTTATGCTCTCCCATCAGGATGAAATGGAGCCGGACGTGGTGATCGGAAACGTCAATCATAAGCTGCACCGGAGTCTCGCTACAATAAAACAAACGAATTCCCATACCATGAGTATGAAAGCGGCGTAGTTTGCGAAGAGAAATGCGGGGCTGATCATAGTAGTTGTTTCTGACCCGGGGGTAGTGTCAGCTTCGCTAGTACTACCCGTGTAGATCAAGAGGGTACTAGCGATGCACAGGACAAGCACATTGCGAATTTGTCTAGCAAAGCAACCTACCTAAACGAAATGAGTGTAATATTCCAAACGCACTTTTATTGATAACGATGCAAGAAGCCATCAACTAGTTTGGCGTTTGTCATCTGAATTACGGACTGATTTTCCAGTTCCTCGGCCATATCATCATCCGTCATGGACACGAAAAAAATAATATCTTCTTTGGATTGGCCGAATTGATTAAAAAGTACATCGTCTGTTTCCTTAACTACCTTGGCCATAATTTTTATCATTTCATCTGTATAGTCAAACACATTTTCGGTTGCATACAGAAATTTGCTAATATGATTGAGATGTGTTGTATCGCCATATTGATATTCGCTTAATCCCCATCTATAATAATTTTCATCTTCCTTGCTGTTGCACAGGTCTTGGGCTTTCATGTTTGTGATATGTCTAACAAGTGATTCCTCCGTATTAACAGCAAGAAACAAGGTGATAAAATCGCTGTCTGTGCCAAAAGCACAAGCGTAAACCTGCTCATTCTTCACTTCTTCCAGTATGCTTTTAAGATCATCCAAAAATCCTGCCCTAAATCTTTCCTCAAATTCATTTAGAAAATTGTTCATCTGGTTCATATACTCCTTTATCAGTTTTATACTTGATTATATTTTACATTATTAGCACGACCATGTACCCTAGCGTTCATTCTCTTGCTGCTCTTGTCTTGTAGCGACAATCCAAGGATCGTCACAGTTAACGAATGTCACCTTGATAAACTTAGAAAGCCCTTTTATTTGTTTAAAAAAAGTTGTTATAATTGTTAGATCAGTGTGTAGAGATATTGGTACTAGTTTTAATGACCAAAAATATATGTCGCATGATACGTCTACCATCTGAAATATTATTATTTCGGAGGGAAACAATATGTATAAGGAAGAAAGACTGCCTCAAAACGCAAAAGAAGGTATATTATTTTTATTGATTATTTCAATTATTTCAGTAAACACGATCGCCCCCATTATTATGGGATTGGAACGAGGCTTTAGTAAAGAAAACTATTTAGAAACGCTAAAGATTATTCCGTTTATGTGGATTATCGTTCTTTTGTTAGTAAGATTGGTTGCAGGACCGTTAGTGGGTAAAGTGATACCCAAATTCGTAGGACAAACAGATGGATTTAATGCTAGAGTTTTATTGAATACTTTATTGAATGTTACAGTCTTATCTATGCTTCTAACCATTATAGGAACTTGGGTTGGTACGAAACAAATAAGCCTAGAACCTTTTCAGAACTTCTTTCACAGTTGGTTTAGAAATTTTGGTGTAGCATTTTGGATTGAGATATTGGTCGCTCAGCCAATAGCAAGATTTGCAATGAAAAAAATACACGTAAGACAGGCTAGCAAAGCAGAGAGTGTAAATCCGTAACACGATACCAAAGGCATAATAAAAAAACCGTATAACAACGTGGTTTTTCGTAAATCGGTAAAGTTACAAACCATTAAAAAAGCGCTGGTCCTAAGCTGGAACCAGCGCTTTTTCGCGTTTCGGATTACGAACTTTCGTCAGGCCAAGGAGGGCGGGTTGGCGACTTATTTCCTAAAATGACGCATTGCCGTCGTTCTCCTCTATTCTTACTGGGCCGTTAAAATCAGTGGTCCGTCCGCAGTAACTGCGATCGTATGCTCATATTGCGCCGACAACTTGCCGTCGGCCGTTCTCGCCGTCCACTGATCGTCGTCGATCGTGATACGGAACGTACCTTCGTTGAGCATCGGTTCAATCGTAAACACCATGCCTTCCTTTAACCGAATGCCTTTGCCGGCTACGCCGATATGCTCGTAGCTCGGCTCCTCGTGCAGGCTCCGCCCGATCCCATGCGCCAGCAGATCGCGTACGACTGAATACCCGTTCGCTTCCGCATGTTGTTGAATCGCCGACGTTATGTCGCCGAGCCGGCCCCCCGGGAGTGCCCGGGCGATCCCCATATCCAAGCATTCCTTTGTCACCTTCATTAATTTTTGCGCTTCCGGCCGGATATTGCCCACCGCATAGCACCAGCACGAATCGCCAAACCATCCACCGTATTCCACGACGATGTCGAGCTTCAGCAAGTCGCCGTCCATAAGCGCCCGGTTCGAAGGAATGCCGTGGGCCACCACATCGTTGACCGAAATGCAGGTTTCGGCGGGGAAACCGTTGTACCCTTTCGTAAACTGCTTGCCACCCAGCTTGGTGATGTGTCTGGCAACAAAGTCATTGATTTCCCGGGTGGTGATCCCAGGCTCGATCAGTTTGGCCACCTCGCGGTAGCAGTCCGCAACGATTTGGCTCGCCGGCTTCATCTCTTCGATTTCCCTAGGTGATTTTAAAATGATCATTTTTGTCTATTCGCTCCTTATCAATTCTATAATTTTAAAAACCGGACGATATCTTTGGCCTCCTCGTGCAGCTTTCCGCGGCGAAGCGAAAGCGACGCGCAGCCGACCAAGGCGGCCAGCAGCATTTCCGCGCGCTGTAGCCGATACGGTGGCTCAGCCGCGTTTCCGCCGGAAGCGGCAGCCCCGTCCGCCGCACGACCGGTTTCCAGCAGCGCGGCAAGCGGCGCGAGCACCTCCCGGCGAAAGGCAGCCGAGAGCGGGGCAGAGCGTGCTTCAGGCAGCGAGGCAAAGCCCTCACCGCCCAGCTTATGCAGCAGGTACAAGGCGTGGTCCTCCGCCCAAAGCTGCAGCAGCCGAATGCCGGCGACGGCGACGGAGCCAAGCTCTGTGGAAGCGGCCGTTTCGCGGCTGCTGCTTTGGGAATCCGCGGCAGCCGAGTTCCCGGTGTCCGCCGCAGCAACCAAGCCGAAATGCCCGCCCGCCGGCGCCTCCCCTGAAGCCGAAGCGCGCGGGGCCTCCAGCCATCCCCCGGCCCGCTCCAACGCGTCCCACAGCAGATCGTGGAGCAAATTGCCCTTATTGCTGTAATAATGGTATACCGTGCCATAGCCGAGTCCCGCCTGCACGGCCACATCGCGGATTTCCAGTAAAGGCCCTTTATTCAAAAACACATCGGCAGCGGCTTTTCGGATTTGCGCCAGACGCCGCAGCCGGATCTCTTCGTTTTGTTCCTTCGTACGTGGAGACATCTCGTCCGTTCACCTCTTTTATTTTTGACCTACTCTTATGTCAATATAAAACATCGGCTTGCGAATAACAAGAGTCGGGCAAACAAAAGTCCCGGCAACACCTCATAAACGAATGAAGATCAGTTACTTATCAGCTCAATTTTAATGGTTTGATTGTACTGATATCATTTAGCTGGTCCCAGGTGAGCAGAAGTTATGCTATACTTGCGAAGTAAAAGGGGGTGCCTACTGATGGAGAATCTATTGGGATTGTCTGTGACTTCTTACACTCATGCAAAGCCAATTATTAGGAAAGCGTTACTTTGTATGGGGCGAAACAATTTTTAACGCTACAAGCTTTTTTAATATTTTTGGCTTTGCACCTTATTTTAAAGAATCAAAATAAGGGGCGAGCAAAATTGAGATATACGAATGCTACAAAAGTTTTACCTCAAAAACTAATTATGGAAATCCAAAAATATGTTCAAGGAGAGACGCTGTATATTCCTAAGCCAAAAACGGAATATATGGATTGGGGAAGTTTGAGTGGCGGGAGAAGGTTGCTTGAACAGCGAAATGCTGCAATCAGAAATGCTTTTCAAAATAGCAGCAGTATCGAGCAATTAGCGAAGGAGTTTTTCCTCTCTACCGAAACCATTAAGAAAATTGTGTATTCACATAAAAATACCTAGTTTGCAAAGTGGCGTGGTGCTATACTCGCGTCAATGAATTTAATTTTGGCCTCATAACATGGTGAGCCTAGGGCGTGACCGGATGATCGTGGTGAAAAATCAATCCGGTCACGTCTTTTTTGTTTGGCAAAAGGTTTGATGTGTGTTCGCATTTCATTTTCTCTCTTGAGCTTTTTTACATACCGTTCTTGATCCCAAAATTCCGTTCACCCTCCCCGATGATCCAACAGACCCATTCTATTTCAAAGGCTGTACTTCATTTTTTCATTATTGTTTTTATGCCAAAAATGATTCTAAATCGTTGTTTTCATTTATTAAGCTTATTTTAATCTTTAAAATATGAATATAAACAACAGCAACAATTAAAGGGAAAAATGTATTGATTCATTGTCTTAAAACAAGAAAGTGAGGAAACGATTACTATGGGAGAGCAAAAAAGTAGAAGTAGGCATCTGATTGATCCGGAAATTATCAGTGCAGTTGATTTAATAGCAACAACCAATCTTACCGAATCTACACTAATGGAAGCACGTAAAAATCAATCTCAAATGATGCAACAAATAGATGTAACGCAGATGTTCCCTATTACATTAGAAAAAAAGGTTGTGCCAAGTTACTTTAGTGGTCCAGATATTCAAATAGAAATCATTAAGCCCAAACATTCAAAGCATCATAAGATGCCTCTATATTATTCGATACAAGGAGGCGGGATGGTCTTAGGAAGTCCAGTCGTGGATCGTCCTGCTAATGCATCTCTTGCTGCACAACATGGTTTCTGTTGTGTATCCGTGTACTATCGCCTAGCACCAGAGCATGTGCAGCCAAGTCAGTTACAGGATTGTTATTCGGGCCTAAAATGGTGTATTGAACATGCGGAAGAGTTAGGGATAGATACTCAGAAAGTTGCCGTAGGGGGCAGCAGCGCTGGCGGCGGTCTGGCGGCTGGCCTAGCCTTGTACATTCGTGATCAGAAGGAATTCGAAATCCATCATCTAAGATTAATGAGGCCAATGCTAGACGATCGGACAAGTACCGCACCAGAGCATCCATACGCAGGAGAGTTTATTTGGACAAAACAAAGTAATTATTTTGGCTGGAAATCTGTATTGGGGGAAGAACCGGGTCAAGAGGAGGTAAATGAGTATTATGCGCCGGCCCGTGCTAAGTCATTGGCCGGGTTACCACCGACTTATATAAATATAGGTACCATTGATTTATTCATTGATGAAGCCTTGGTTTTTGCAAAACAACTGGCTTTTGATGGAGTCTTAGTGGAATTACATGTCTATCCCGGGTACCATCATATGTCTCCTGCGTTTCCGGATGCACATTTTTCAAAAGAAGGGGCCAGAACAAGTGAATACGCCTTACTGAAAGCGCTGGAGATCTTTGATATAAATTCTAATGAGTATAATGCTAAACGCTAATAAGGTACGATTGCAGTAAATAAAGCACTGATGAAGAATATCCATCAGTGCTTTTTCATACCTACTTATGATCTGAATAAACAATTTATGGATAGATTCGGTTGAGAGTCATTGATACTTCTTAACAATGTAGTAATTCTAATCTGATATCATCTTTTTTTCATCTCTTCCGACTTTTACCACCCATTTAGGGTAAAATAGTAGCAAGCATAAAATCCAACAACGGAAGTGGTGATGTCCCATGACAACGAGCAGCAAACCGAATAGACTATCCAAGGAAAAATCACCGTATTTGCTACAGCATGCACACAATCCGGTAAATTGGTTCCCTTGGTCAGATGAGGCCTTTGAAATTGCTAAACGTGATAACAAGCCTATTTTCCTATCTGTTGGCTATTCCACTTGCCATTGGTGCCATGTAATGGGGAGAGAATCTTTCGAGGATGAAGAAGTGGCTGAGCTATTAAACAGGGATTACGTATCCATTAAGGTGGATCGTGAAGAACGTCCAGATGTGGATCATATCTATATGTCCATCTGCCAGACGATGACAGGGCATGGAGGCTGGCCACTGACAATATTGATGACGCCGGATCAGAAGCCTTTTTTTGCGGGGACGTATTTGCCCAAGGAGCAAAAGTATGGCCGTGTCGGACTGTTGGAGCTGCTGGATAAGGTGGGTGCCCGGTGGAAAGAACAGCCCGAAGAGCTGGTGGAGCTGAGTGAGCAGGTGCTTACCGAGCATGAGCGGCAGGACTTGCTTGCAGGTTATCGCGGTGAACTGGATGAACAGAGCTTGAATAAAGCTTTCCATGAATACAGCCACACCTTCGATAAGGAATATGGCGGCTTCGGGGAAGCTCCTAAGTTTCCTTCTCCGCATAACCTGTCTTTTCTGCTGCGTTATGCACAGCATACGGGGAATCAACAGGCACTGGAAATGGCAGAGAAAACGCTAGATGCGATGTCCCGTGGCGGAATCTATGACCACGTAGGCATGGGGTTCTCACGATACTCCGTGGACGAGAAATGGTTGGTGCCGCATTTTGAAAAAATGCTGTATGACAATGCTCTGTTGGCCATCGCGTATACAGAAGCTTGGCAGGTGACAGGCAAGGAACTGTACCGACGGATTACAGAACAAATCTTTACATATATCGCAAGAGACATGACGGATGCAGGGGGTGCCTTTTATTCGGCGGAGGATGCGGATTCCGAAGGAGAAGAGGGGAGATTCTATGTCTGGGACGACTCTGAGGTAAGGGCTATACTAGGCGATGAGGATGCCGCCTTTTTCAACGATTTGTATGGGATTACACCTTACGGCAATTTTGAAGGCCACAACATTCCAAACCTGATTGATATCAATCTGGAAGCCTATGGGATCAAACATGACTTGACTGAGCAGGAACTGGAACAGCGGGTTAGTAAGCTACGCGCCAAGCTGTTTGCTGCCAGAGAACAGCGGGTTCATCCTCATAAGGATGACAAGATTTTGACCTCGTGGAACGGGTTGATGATTGCTGCACTGGCGAAGGCGGGACAAGCTTTTGGAGACACGAGATATACAGAGCAAGCTCAGAAAGCTGAGACGTTTTTGTGGAACCATTTGAGACAGGAGAATGGACGGCTGTTGGCACGTTATCGGGACGGAGAAGCAGCTTATCCCGGTTATGTAGATGATTATGCTTTTTATGTGTGGGGCTTGATCGAGCTGTACCAGGCGACCTTCGATATAGAGTATCTGCAACGGGCGTTGACGCTCAATCAAAATATGATCGACTTATTCTGGGATGAGGAACGGGACGGATTATTCTTTTATGGGTCAGATAGTGAGCAGCTAATTGCCAAGCCTAAAGAAATCTATGACGGTGCGATTCCGTCGGGTAACAGCATTGCGGCTCATAATTTTGTGCAGCTTGCACGGCTAACGGGTGAATCCCGATTGGAGAATTATGCAGCCAAGCAGTTTAAGGCTTTTGGCGGCATGGTTGCTCATTACCCGTCAGGCTACTCAGCCTTGCTCAGCGCGTTGCTGTATGCAACAGGAACGACAAAAGAGATTGTGATTGTAGGTCATAGGGACGATCCGCAGACCGTACAGTTCATTCAGGCGATTCGAGCGGGGTTCAGGCCGAATACGGTCGTTATTCTGAAGGATGAAGGACAGTCGGAGATTGCAGAGACAGTTTCCTATATCCGTGATTACAATCTTGTGGAAGGCAAACCAGCTGTATATGTGTGTGAGCATTTTACCTGTCAGGCACCTGTTACCAGGCTTGAAGATCTGAAGGTGTTGTTGGATTGAACTGAATAAAGCGATCAAACCTAATCCCCTCGGGGGTAGTAAGCATAAGGTGATTTTCGAAAATGACCCTATGTTTGCTACCTTCAAGGGGATTATTTTCATATTAAGAGGTAGGTATAGTGAGATGAAACTAATATTTTCTTAACATATGCTACGCATTTTTTTTAATATTTTTTAGGTATATTATATCAAAGAACCGGTTCCGACCAGCCTTTCTGTTTTCGAAAATAAGTACATATACCTATTTAACTAGCGTGTTTATATCTTTTATGTCCAAGCGTTTTAGCAGCAGATGTGAAAAATGTGAAAGAGAGTCTGTCGGGTGATTGTCGTCATCGGCAAGACGAAGAGGTTCGCCATAGTTTAGGAAATCCAGGTAATGAAATGGAGATGTTTATTAATGAAGAAGTTATCGGGGAAAAAGTGGTTAGTCGCAAGGATGCTCAGCAAAAATTTTAAAACGAAGCTAATGGTCGCCTTTATTGCATTTCTGATTTTACCGTCCATGATCGTGGGGGCTTTGTCGTTTGTGAGCGCTAGTCAGCAGATTCGAAACCAGATTGAAGAAAGTGCCGAGCAGGCTATCATCCGCACTAATTTTATTATTGATAGTACTATTGAACCCAAGGTACATGACGCAGAATATTTTGCAGAAAGACTAAAAGGCAATCGGGTAGAGACGGAGGAACAAGCGGCCAAACTGGAAGAGTTTTTCAAGCAATATGCTGCACTTCATCCTGAAGCAGAATCCATCTCTTATGGTACGAAGGACGGTAAATTTACAACCTATCCACAGAAGCAATTACCGGATAATTATGATCCACGAGTCAGACCTTGGTACGATAAAGCGATAAAGGAGCAAGCAAAGACAGCGATTAGTTCTCCCTATCTTTCGGCAAGCTCGAAGCAAATGACGGTTACGGTGTCCAAGGCAACGTCAGATGGATCGGGTGTTATTGGCATTGACCTGAAAATAAGTGGTATTAAAGAGACGTTGAACAATATTAAAGTAGGTCATGAGGGTTATGCTATATTGCTGGACAGCAACCATACTTACATTGTACATCCGACGAAGGAAGCAGGCACCAAAATTACAGATATTGAATCACGCATGTTTCAGAGCGATGCTGGTGAATACGAGTATGAGTATGAAGGACAGCCCAAATATATGAACTATGCGACTAACAAGCTAACTGGCTGGAAGATAGGCGGAACGCTATATTTGTCTGAAGTCGATGAGGCAGCAGGACCGATTTTGATCAGCACTTTACTAACCATCGTCGGTTGTCTTGTGATTGGTATTTTCATCGTTTATTTCCTGATCCGTTCCATCATCAAACCGATTTTAAAGTTAAAAGAACAAGCGGTAAATGTGAGCGCCGGAGATCTGACACAGGACATTCAAGTAAAGAGCGAGGACGAGATCGGAGAATTAGGAGTGGCTTTTCAAAATATGCAGAATAACTTGCGATCTGTCATTCAGAACGTAGGGAACAGTGCAGAACATGTCGCAATTTCTTCGAATGAACTGACAATAAGCGCGGAACAAACCAGTGCTGCAAGTGAGCAGGTGTCCCAGGCTGTGCAAGAAATAGCCAGTGGTGCAGAGAAGCAGACTACAGGGCTGGAAAATAATTCGGTGGCCCTCGATGAAATTGCACAGGGGATCACCCAAATCGCTGAACGCTCGATTTCGGTAGCCGATTTGGCCAAACGATCTGCCTTGCAAGCCGAGGAAGGACGAAAGTCTGTTGAGCAGACAGGTGAGCAAATGAATTCCATTCATCAATCAGTAGAGCGTTCCAACCAGATGATTCAAACCTTGCAAGCCCGCTCTCATGAAATCGGTGAAATTACGAAGGTTATCGGCGATATCTCCAATCAGACAAACCTGCTGGCATTGAATGCAGCTATTGAGGCAGCCAGAGCGGGTGATCATGGAAAAGGCTTTGCCGTCGTTGCTGATGAGGTGCGCAAGCTGGCAGAGCAGTCTCAGACATCCGCCACACAGATTGCCACCTTGATTGCCGAAATTCAGCATGAAACCGAAACAACAGTGAAGACGATGGACAGGGTTACGACTGAGGTGCAGGATGGACTGCAGATTTCCAAAGCAACCATTGTCAAGCTGGGTCATGCGATGGAAGGCATTCGAGAGACAACACCTCAGGTAGAGGAGGTCGCTGCGATTGCACAGCAAATATCAGCCAGTGTACAAGAGATTGCAGCGACAGCCAACGAACTGGCGACGATTGCAACCGGTAATGCTGCCACATCTGAGGAAGTTGCCGCCTCCTCACAAGAGCAGCTGGCTTCCATGGAGGAAATATCAGCTTCTGCACAGTTGCTTTCAACCATGGCTACTGATTTGAAGGTGATGATCAGTCGTTTCAAATATTAAACGAGCTTGAACCCTATGGAATCTATAGTACAATGAATGCTCGGGACAGTTCTTTAAGCCTTATGGCATAAGGAATCTGTCCTGAGTTTTTTTATATTTTCGATTTATTGTACAAAACATGGAAGATTATAAGGGGGGCGAACACTTGGTTCGAGATTTAATGCTATGTGCTATCGTGATATTATTGTTAGTTTTAATTTTTCAGCGTCAGCTTGTTCGTCAGACGATCACAGGTGTATTTTATGGAGTGGCAGGAATTCTGCTCTTATGTATTGGTATAAGTGATAAAACACTGCTGACCTGCTTGCTGGAGCTAGGGATTGGTCTAATGTTCATGACTCTGTTTGTGCACACTTTAATGACCGCTAAGTATACATATGGACAACGTTTGTTAAACAAAGACCGTGATCTGCTGAATTTACTTCGGGTCCAACCGGGTTTTACCTTCAGGCTGGAGAAAAGTGGTGATGAATTTTATTATAGGCTGCTTGAAGGGGAATTGCTGGAGCGCGTAGGTCTGAATCTGCAAGTCAACTACAACAAAAGGGAGCATGTGAAGCGTCTCGGGGACATATTGGAGCTTTCCTCTGAAACGATGGAGCAGCTTAGTCAATACTACAAGCAAGCCTGGTTTGGTGATCGAACCGTATTTGAATTGGAGTTTTGGGAATATTCGGCTCTCATTACCTTACATCCGGTTAAGGAGGACGGGATTACTAGGTATGTTATCGGTCACGTGTTGGATATTACAGAGTATAAAGCCTCCGAGCAGAAGAGAATGGAGATGGACGAGGCTAACCATGCGAAAAGCATTTTTTTGGCTCATATGAGTCACGAAATCCGCACCCCGCTGAATGGAATCATCGGTCTGTCAAAGCTATTGAATAAGACTGAACTGACTGCCGTTCAAAGAGATTACCTCCACAAGCTTCTTGCCTCCTCGCGTACCCTTTCATCCATGCTCAGTAACGTATTGGATTTTTCCAAAATGGAAGCCGGTAGTATGAAGCTGGAAAAGGTAGAATTTGAGCCGGAAAAAATGTTTCGGCATCTCGCAGATACCGTTGGAACTTTGCTGGAAGATAAGGAAATAGAGATTGTATTTATAACGGACCTGGCGTTACCGAAAAGGTTTAAGGGAGATCCGCTTCGAATGGAGCAGGTGCTTTCAAATCTTCTGACCAACGCCATCAAGTTTACGGATCAGGGACATGTATTGTTACAGGTGAAAATGCTCAGTCAGCAGGGCGGACGAGTAGGCGTTTCTTTTATGGTAGAAGATACGGGAATAGGAATTTCCGAGACGTGTATGGACAAGCTATTCGTCCCTTTTATCCAGGCGAGTACCTCAACCAGCCGCAGATATGGGGGCTCTGGGCTGGGTTTGGCCATTAGCAAGCATTTGGCTGAAGCTATGGGCGGGAAAGTAGAAGTGAAAAGCCAATTAGGAGAGTACAGTCAATTTTACTTTAATGTCGAGTTGGATACCGGGGAATTGAATGCGGGAAGCACACAAATAGAAAAACAAATCAAAGGCAAAGCCTTAATTGTTGCGCAGCATGAACTGGTGAGGTACAGTTTGAACGAACTACTGCAAGATTTGGGGCTAAAACCATTCACTATTTCATCCTTCCAAGAAAGTATGGACGCTTTTCAAAAGGGTGAGCATTTTGATTTTGTTATCATTGATATGGGGATGGAAGGTTTTAGAGAACTGGACTCCCGGAGGCAATGGCTTCAAATGCTGGATAGGCAGATAACTCAGATCATTGGACTTACAACCGTGTTTCAGATGGAAACCATAGCTGATGGGGACATGGATCATAGGATCGATGCCTTTTTGTCCAAGCCCGTTACCCGGAACGCTCTGCTGGAGGTTCTCTGCTTGAAGAAGGAACAGTCAGTGCCTGCAGATGGTAATACTCTGGAGACTTATGTGACCATGAGTTCCCGCAATGAGATGGGGGATACAACACAGAAGTATCAAATTCTCATAGCAGAGGATAACGAAATTAACCAGGTGGTGATTAGCGAGTTTTTAGCAGAGCGTAACATTGAGGTAACGATGGTCACGAACGGAAGAGAACTAATAGCGTTACTGGAACTGCGTTACTGGGATATGGTGTTGCTTGATCTGCATATGCCAGAGATGGATGGTTTTGAGACAGCGAGACATATTCGGAGAAACAAAGCTTTTAACAGGCTTCCCATTATCGCTTTTACCGCTGATGCTGTGCAGCATGAACAGGAAGTTTGTCTTCGTGCGGGTATTAATGCCGTGCTTCTCAAGCCTATCCATGAACTGACCGCTGTTAGAGTGTTAACTAGCTGGATTAATTTAGCGTGGCTGCAAGATTTACATGGTATTCACGCAGAGCAGGCGATAGCCGCTATGGATGGCAAGGTATATATTTTTCAATTTGCCCTTTATAAATGGATTCAAGAATACCAGCATCTTGATAAGAGAGTTCTAAAAGAAATGGGCAATGGGCAGTTATCTTCTGCTCTTCGATTAATCCACTCGCTTAAGGGAGGAACGGGGAACCTGTGTGCGCCTGAGTTGCTGGCAAAGGTAATAGAGCTGGAAAAGGCATTGAAGCGCAGTAATGAAACCTCAACAGGTGAACTGTATTCAGACTGGAAAGAGCAACTCAGTACGGTTCAGAAGGAGATTAATCAGATCAAGTCATCACTTCCCTGGAGCTGACCGTATTATTGCATAAATTTGTAGCCGATTCCCCAGATGGTCTTGATCAATTGCGGTTTCTTAGGGTCTTTTTCGATTTTTCTGCGTAAGTGGTTAATATGTACGTCCACAGCCCTCTCATTAATAAAGGAGTCTGTGCCACGGAGAGCCTGAATCAAAGCATACCTACTGAATACAATTCCCCGGTTCAAATAAAAAAGCTTCATGAGCTCGAATTCTGAATATGTTGTCTCCACATCCTGTCCGTTAACGGTAATCATTCTTTTCGCTAGATCCAAAGTAATGCCCGTTTCAGGTTCAGGTGCTCTGCCTCTTCCTTGCAAGCGTGTGATTTCAATACGACGGAAAAGAGCCTCTATCCGTGCTTTTAGCTCTTGCATACTAAAAGGCTTGCAAATATAATCATCTGCTCCCAACGTAAGTGTACGAATGCGCTCTGATATGTTGTTTTCTGTAGAAATCACGATGATGGGCACGTCCGTATGCTTGCGTATCAGTGGGCAGGGATTCATTCCATCCAAATCTGGAAGCAACAGATCCAGCAAAATAATATCAGGCTGTACGATCTCAAGCCTAGCAATACCCTCAGACGCTTGTTCCACTCGAGTAACGTTGTAGTCTTCTCCTGTTAAATACAAGGAAAGGGTATCTCCCAGCATATTGTCATCTTCAATAATTAAAACATTAGACATGATCATATTTCCTTATCTTTCTATCAAATTCGAGCCAAATAGTTAGGATAACTGCAATGTTTACAACAAGTTTTTGGCAGGTCCTGTTGATAGAGTAAACTCCTTTGGACAGTCTGTCAAAAGATCAGGCTTGTTGTGGCAATCCTGTGGACAAATAGTCCAGATATATATCTATTTGATATGGAAATGTACTATTTTTGAGATTTATTTCTATAATACGACATTTTTCGTTTTTTTATAACAATATACTACAAGTCGTTGATGATAAATTACAAAAAATTAACAAAACACCTCAGAAACATGCATTGACTTAAATGAAAATTATGGTATTTTATTACATAGGAGTTGACATCCTCTGATAGGCCTCTTAGAGAAAAACCCACTATTTAATCTTCTACTAACTTACTCTCAATGTGCTATCTCTGTATTTAATTTTCGTACTTTAATTGTTCTTGCGATCATACTTATGATTCTTTGGTGTGGATATCCCATTGTGAATTCAGACTGTCTACTCTTTTAGATTACATATTTACATTTTTTTGCTTTCCATGCTTGTATTTTTTAAAATCAGGTCAGCGGGAGGACGAGAGATCATGAACACATTCGAAGTGCTGGAGTCCAATGTAAGATCCTATTGCAGAAGTTTTCCAGTTGTTTTCAACAAAGCTAAAAACGATGTACTGTACACGGAGGCAGGCAAGGGTTACATTGACTTTTTTGCCGGTGCAGGGGCTTTGAACTATGGGCACAATAATGATTTTATGAAAAACCGGATATTGGATTATTTAACTTCCGATCGGATTATGCATGGTCTGGATATGTACACGACGGCCAAGCAAGAGTTTATGGAGTCTTTTTCAGAGCGTATTCTCCAGCCCAAGGGCTTGAATTATAAGCTGCAATTTTGCGGACCGACCGGAACTAATGCAGTGGAAGCAGCACTGAAACTTGCACGCAAGGTGAAAAACAGAAATGGTATCTTTGCTTTTATGGGTGCGTTCCACGGGATGTCGCTGGGTAGTTTATCTATTACCAGCAACAACTCCATGCGAGAGAGCGCAGGGGTCCCCCTGAACAATGTTACCTTCATACCTTATAACAGCACATTTAACGGAATGGATACCATTTTGTATATGGAGCAGCTTTTAACAGACACCCATTCGGGTGTGGAAAAGCCTGCCGCGATCATTTTGGAAACGGTACAGGCTGAAGGCGGTATTCATATTGCAGAGACCGAATGGCTGCGTGATTTGCGACAGCTGTGCGATGATCATGATATTTTGCTCATTGTTGACGATATTCAAGTCGGTTGCGGCCGGGTTGGATCGTTCTTCTCATTCGAGCGGGCGGGAATTGTTCCTGATATGGTTGTTTTGTCCAAATCGATCAGTGGATACGGATTGCCAATGTCTCTGTTGCTACTGAAGCCAGAATTGGATATATGGAGTCCGGGTGAGCATAACGGCACTTTCCGTGGAAATCAGCTTGCTTTCGTCGGGGCAAAGGCTGCGCTGGAGTTCAGAGATACGGCAGAGCTGGAAGCACAAGTGAAGGAAAAAGAGGCTTTTGTTCAGCAGTTCTTGCGTGAACATATCCAATCGATAGATCCTCTTATTGAAATTCGTGGCATGGGATTGATCTGGGGGATTGATGTGTCTCATCTGGGAGAAGCGTTCGCCAAGGAGGTAGCGTCTCTCTGCTTTAGTAGGGGACTCATTATTGAACGTGCTGGGCGTAACGATACGGTAATTAAAATTATGCCAGCGTTAACGATAAGCTTGGAAAACTTGCGTAAGGGCTGCGAAATTATTAAAGAAAGTATGGCACAAGTAACCAGTACCTTGGTTACGATGTAAATCGATCAGTAAAGCCCCTTGGCTGGAGCTGCCGTCTGCTGTAAAGCAGGTATGGCGGGCGTCGTCCAAGGGGCTTTCTAGTAAAAAATTAAGAAATAACCGTTTGCGCGTATTTTTGTGCGGATTGTTCTAGTTGCTCATCGGTCAATACTGCAGCACCATATTGTACGAAATAAGGGAGCAATTTGACACCAATCATATGGCCTGTAGCTTCCAGAGGTCTCAACAGCTCTTCGATCGTATACCTGTTCCGTCCGTCATGTTGATAATTTTCCTCAACGCTGGCAGCAGACAAGGCGATCAACAACTCTTTGCCCTGTAGCTTGCCACCTTCGCTTCCATAAGCCCAGCCGTAGGTTAGAACCTTATCCAGCCATTTTTTCAGCAGGGAAGGAGTGCTGTACCAGTAAAAAGGGAATTGCAGAACGATACGGTCATGCTGCTCTAGCAGTTCCTGCTCCTGGGCGACATTGATTTGCTCATCTGGATATACCTCATACAGGTTGTGAATGGTCACGTCGGATTGTTTCTTGAGTTCTTGCGCCCATCTTTTGTTGATGCGAGATTGCGCAAGATCAGGGTGAACGACAATAACGAGGGTTGACATTTAAAACCATCTCCTTCGAACTTATTTATTGTAAGTAAATAACCAATACATATGTAACAATTTTAGTTTCAACTTATGGAATTGTCAACTCTATTACATTTTAAGCTCTATATTCAAAAGACTCCGGCAAGCTCATGCCGGAGTCCATCAAATGAAGTGTTTTTACATTAAGCGATATGATTAAGAGCAACAATTTTGTTTTTCCCAGAGCGCTTAGCTTGATACAGATAGTCATCTGCTTGCTGAAAAAATACATCTTTATCTTTGTTCATTTCCTCTGTATAGCTTTTCAGTCCAATGCTTACGGTTACAGAAACGAGCTGCAATTTCTCCTGAAAGGTCATTTTCTCCACTTCACGCCGGATGTTTTCGACGATCTGATAAGCTTCTTCGAAAGTATGCTCGAACATCAAAATAGCAAATTCCTCACCGCCATAGCGAGCTGCAATGTCATTTGCGGTAATCTGTTCTGTAATGATTTGCGAGATGCCTTCCAAAATTTTATCTCCGAACTGGTGTCCGTAAGTGTCATTGATCTTCTTGAAATTATCAATATCCACTAACGCCAGATGGATGATCGCGCCTTGTTCGGCATATTCGAGTGCTTTTTCATAAAAGTTTTGAAAGGACAAATGATTGTACAGCTTTGTCAAACCATCAGTCATTGACATTTTGCTGATAATCGCGTTACTGATCATTAATTCCTGTTGGGCACGCTTTGTTTTATACAAATCCACTAACAAATCGCGGCCGCTGGCCTGAATAATGAGAGCAAGAAAGGTGGACATAATTAAAAAGGTTGGAATCGCCACGATATCAAAGTCTGACAAATAGCTGCGGAATGATTCATCTGCTGCCAGCAACAGAAAAAAGACGACCACTTGCAATACAAAGGAAAGCCATATTAAGCGACGATTGAAGAACAGAATAGAAGAGAAAATAGGCAACAAACATAGCGCAGGAATAATCCGGATATCATAATTTAGGCGAATAATCATCCAGCAAATGACGGTGCTTGCCATAAACAGGATCGCAAAAGAATACCTGTTAAATTTAAAATGAGCCAACTCTGCCAGTAAGTTGGAACCACTCATGATTAGCGTGGGAATAATAAGGGTTCCGACGTAAAATTCATAAGGCGAAGCGTGGTAATCAAGAAATAAGTAGCTGCCCAGCTGGACGATAAAATGTACAGCTATAATCATCCAATATAGTAATAACATTTTGCGCACCCAGCGGGCTTGTTTTGTTTTGTAATCCATGGTTTGAGTAAGCCGTTTTGTCTTGTTCATGATGTCACCACACTTAATGTATCTTTAGCCATTCTCGTATTATAAGATACTATGTGATGAAGTTGAAGCTAATTTTTTTGAAGGCCATGAACTTGTTAGCCTAGCAACACTTTTACTTGGTGGATAGCCCCGTCCCCTGCAACCGGCAGGATATTATTCGCAAGGACGGTGCCATCTAAGGTAACTGTAACTACACCCTTGGAGACATGCTGTGGATTCGTGATATGAATCACGTAGGTATCACCGCGGAAGACACGGGTGACTGTGAATTCGTCCCAGGCTGTAGGAATGCACGGATCAATACGCAGACCATCCCATTCGGGCTGAATACCGAGAATGGATTGAGTAATAGCTATCCATGCCGCTGTACCCGTCAAAAGACCCAACACATGATTATATTCGAAGATAAAGCCGTTCTTTCTTTAGAAAGACATTTCCTGCCTTATACAAAATGTGCTTGATTTTCTCAAGCATTCTTCTGGAATTTGCAAAATATTCGAAATGGGTAAATATACCTTTTTATGCTAAAATGAAAAAGTTAGAACTTAGCAAGGCAGGAGGTTGCAAGAATGGCACCTATCACATTATTTTTTATCCCGTATGCAGGCGGATCGGCGTCGGTCAGCTTCAAATGGAAAAAGTTGCTACTTCCGCAGATCAAGCTTGTTCCACTGGAATTAGCGGGCAGAGGTATTCGTTCTGGGGAACCGCTAAAGGAAAGCATTGAGGAGATGAGCGAGGATCTGTTGCACAAGATCAGCGAAGAGATAGCCCCGGGCGATCCTTATGCCATATACGGACACAGTATGGGGACGATGATCTCATTCGAGCTGTACTACAAGCTGGTGGCGAGTGGATATGGCAAGCCTGCACATCTGTTCGTTTCGGGTGGACGGGCACCGCATGTCCCAAGAAACTCCCCGTGGTTGCATGATCTGCCCGCAGATCAGTTCAGGACGCATTTGCAGCGGTACGGTCAGCTTTCGGAAGCGATTTTTGACAATCGGGAATTATACGACTATTTTATGCCAGTGTTAAGAGCGGATTTCAAAGCTGTCGAGTTGTACAAGTACATGGCTAAAGCCGTACCTTTACATTGTCCTATCACCGCTTTGACGGGAATGACCGATAACACGGTGACCTTACAAGATGCGGAGGCATGGGCACACCATACGGATCAGCAATTTCGTATGTTTACCTTTGAGGGAGGACACTTTTTTATTCATGATGAAGTGGAACGGATTACGCACATCATCAATGAGACCTTGGAGCAGAGTACGGTAACAAGTAGCATACAACAATAAAAATAAGAGGTGATTTTTAGTGACAGTAGGTGTATTGGCACATTTGTTTGGCAAGTTGCCTTATCGTGAATTGGCTGCAAAGGTAGGCGCAGCGGGCTTTACTCATGTTCAGCTGGCTCCGTGGAGAGCGATCAGTGATGTAGATTTTAATAAACCGGGTAAGTTCAATCCGGGATTGGCACTGTCTATCGCAGAAGAATTTCGCAAGCATGGTGTATCCATATCGGTGCTCGGGTGCTATTTACATTTTTTTATACAGGATGAGGAATTGCTGCGTGAAAATGTAGAGCGCTTCAAAGAGCTGATCCGATATGCGGGTCTGTTAGGAGCACCAATGGTTGCAGCTGAAGTCGGACGTCATGAGGACGGTACCGCCTATACGGAACGTGACTGGAGAGTTGTAAGGGAAGTAGTGCGTGAATTAGCAGTTGAAGCGGAGAAGTGGGGCGTATTCGTAGGATTGGAAGCTGCAAACGATCACTTGGTCGGAACCGCCGTAGAGTTGGCTACCTTTCTGGAGGAAGTACCTTCTTCACACATCGGTGTTGTGATTGATCCGGGTAATCTGCTGAAAACGGAAAATCTGGCGCAACAGGATGAGATCATCCGCGAAGCTTTCCAACTGCTGGGCCCCCGGATTATCGCAGCGCATGCCAAAGACCGGCGGTTGTCATCGTCAGGTGAAATTGAGACGGTGCCGCCGGGTTTTGGAGACATGAACTATGGCCTCTACATGGAACTACTGGAGCAGTACAAGCCGGGGGTTCATATTATTATGGAAGCTGCTCAGGAGCATGAGATGGCTGAATCCAGACGTTATATCGAAGGTCATCGGATAGCCGCTCAGAAAGCGCAACAAGTGCAGACGAGATAGTGTATTCTTTCATATAATCAGGAATGCTGCGTTAATAATTGAGAGACTTGGAAGCGCCTCCTTTTCCAAGTCTCCGTTCCTTTATCCTTCTTTAACCTTGCACAACCGCCACGATTACAATGACCCAGCTTGCCAAAAAAGCCAACCCGCCAAGGGGAGTGATTGCCCCAAGCTTTCTCACACCGGATATACTAAGGGCATACAGACTGCCGGAAAACAGGAGAATACCCACCAGCATAACCCAACCTGCGGTTACGATGAGAGAAGAATGGACAAGGCTGTCAGCAAGAACTCCAAGCAGTAGCAAACCCAGTCCATGAGCGATTTGATATTGAATTCCTGTCTGGAATATGCTGAGCATGTCTGCGGAAAGTCTTTTTTTCAATGCATGCGCGCCGAACGCTCCCAGAGCTACGGCTAAAAACATCACGATACAACCAAGCAATAGCAAAATTTTCATGTTTTAACGCCTCCCTGTGAAATAGTACCGATTCCAATCGATTTCGTCAATTTTCCTTGTGAATCTCTAAACTTATAGAATTTTTCGACTCTCATTTGGCGCCTAGTATGATATATTTTTTCCAGGGCCAATGCGAAGCATTTGGAGCAATAGACAGCGTGTCCTCCACCTTTTTTACGGGAAAGTGAGGTGATGATGCTGTCTTTTTGCGCTGTCGTTTTTCGGAATAAATTCTTGTGTAAAGCCAAAATTGATAATGGAGAGGATGAATGCAAAAGTGATCAGCAGAAAATCCGTGTTCAGGAAATCTGTCTCTATGGTCATGTCAGCCATTTTGGTACTTCCGTTAACCTTGGGCTTATTTCAGGCAGGACCCGACCGTGCATCAGCCGCAACACCGGAATCGACACGTTTTCTACAACTATATAAACAGCTAAAGGATCCGGCTAGCGGATACTTTTCAAAAGAAGGCATCCCTTATCATTCCGTTGAAACGCTCATGAGCGAGGCTCCGGATTACGGACACTTAACGACTTCGGAAGCGTACAGCTACTGGATGTGGCTGGAAGTGCTGTATGGTCATTATACCGGGGATTGGGGGCATTTGGAATCCGCATGGGACAACATGGAGAAATATATCATTCCTGTTAATGAAGGGGACGGTAAGGAAGAGCAACCGACAATGAGTAACTATAATCCGAACAGCCCCGCCACTTATGCCGCAGAATATTCGCAGCCGGATCAGTACCCAAGCCGTCTGAGTGGTCAGTATGGTGCTGGCAAGGATCCACTGGACTCTGAGCTGAAGGCAACCTATGGCAACAACCAGACTTATCTGATGCACTGGTTGTTGGACGTGGATAATTGGTATGGCTTCGGCAATCTTCTGAATCCGTCGCATACAGCTGCCTATGTAAACACCTTCCAGCGTGGGGAACAGGAATCGGTCTGGGAGGCTGTACCACATCCATCGCAAGACAATCAAAAGTTTGGCAAGCCTAATGAAGGCTTTATGAGCTTGTTCACTAAGGAAAATAATGCCCCGGCACAGCAATGGCGCTACACGAATGCCACCGATGCGGATGCACGGGCAGTTCAAGCGATGTACTGGGCTAAGGAATTGGGATATGATAACTCCGTATATTTGAATAAAGCCAAAAAGATGGGAGACTTTTTGCGTTACGGTATGTACGATAAATACTTCCAAAAAACCGGAAGCGCTTCCAATGGAAGTCCTATTGCTGGTACGGGCAAGGATGCGAGTCTTTATCTGATGGCATGGTATACAGCCTGGGGCGGCGGACTTGGCCAAAGCGGCAACTGGGCTTGGCGTATTGGTGCCAGCCATGCACATCAGGGCTACCAAAATGTCGTCGCAGCGTATGCGTTGTCCGATCAAGATGGTGGATTAATACCGAATTCACCAACGGCGGGACAGGACTGGGCGACCTCGCTGAAGCGCCAACTGGAGTTTTATACTTGGTTGCAATCCGATGAGGGGGCCATTGCAGGCGGAGCGACGAATAGCTGGGATGGTGCCTACAAGGCTTATCCATCTGGCACAAGTACCTTTTATGGCATGGCTTATACAGGGGCTCCTGTATATAACGATCCACCGTCGAACAACTGGTTCGGGATGCAGGCTTGGCCTGTCGAGCGGGTTGCCGAGCTGTACTACATTTTAGCCAAGAAAGGGGATACTTCGTCCGAGCAGTTTAAAATGGCTAAACAAGTGACGGAAAACTGGATAGCGTGGTCCAAGAGCTATGTATTTGCCAACGAACGGCCTGTGACTGATGCACAGGGATACTATTTGGACGCTCAAGGTAAGCGTATTCTGGGTGGCAAGAATCCGAAAGTGGCTACTACAGCAGCTAAAGGGGAATTCTGGCTGCCGAGCAATCTGGAATGGAGCGGAAAGCCTGAAACCTGGAGCGGATTTGCCAATCATAAAGGGAATACCAATCTCCATGTGATAACAAAGAATCCAGGGCAGGATGCCGGAGTGCTGGGCAGCTATGTTAAAGCACTTACTTTTTTTGCTGCTGGAACGAAAGCTGAAAAAGGAGACTATTCCGAGTTAGGCAAGGAAGCTAAGGATCTGTCTAAAGCTTTGCTTGATGCTGCATGGGGTTATAACGATGGTATAGGCATTACAACGAAGGAAGCGCGCGAGGATTATTATCGCTATTTCACGAAAGAAGTGTATATTCCGAGCGGCTGGAGTGGTAAGACTGGACAAGGCAACACGATCCCTGGCACCGACGCTACGGCTTCTGATCCGTCCAAAGGCGGCAATGGTACGTATTCCAGCTATAGTGACATCCGGCCTAATATCACTAAAGATCCGCAATGGTCTTATCTCAAAGATAAATACACGACTTCTTGGAACAATCAGACCAAAAAATGGGATAAAGGTGCTCCAGAATTTACGTATCATCGTTTCTGGTCCCAAGTGGATATGGCAACGGCTTATGCCGAGTATGACCGTCTCATTAACGGTAGTGGACCAACCGAGCCGACAGCTCCCAAAGCTCCGGCAAATGTGAAGGCAAATGCAGGGGACGCTCAGGTTACACTGACCTGGAGCAAAGCGACGGGTGCCGATAGCTATACAGTCAAGCGCTCGACAACCAGTGGTGGCCCTTATACCACAGTAGCAACGGTAACAGACAGCACTTACAAGGATACAGGAGTGGTGAATGAAACCACTTATTATTATGTGGCAAATGCAACAAATTCTTTAGGAACCAGCCCAGATTCTGCCGAGGTCAGTGCCAAGCCTACGGCAGCACCCATTCCAGCAACGGGAGATGTGATTGCACAATACCGCGTGGGTGACACCAACCCGGGAGATAACCAGATTCGGCCACTGTTCCGTGTAGTAAACAAGGGTAAAGAGGCAGTTAATCTGAAAAATGTCAAGCTGCGATACTACTACACTGTAGATGGCGACAAGTCACAGGAATTCCATTGTGACTATGCACATTTGGGCAGTAGTAACGTTCAGGGACGTTTTGTGAAACTGGATAAGGCCGTTACAGGCGCAGATTATTATCTGGAAATCTCCTTTGGAGATGGTGCGGGAAGTCTGGCAGCAGGGGAAAACACAGGGGATATTCAGATTCGCATGAACAAGGCGGATTGGAGCAACTATAACGAAAGTGATGATTTTTCTTATGATTCAACCAAGACATCTTATACGGATTGGGACAAAGCACCTTTGTATATAAACGACAAACGTGTCTGGGGGCTGGAGCCTTGATTGTGAACTGATTGTGGAAATTGCGGACGGAACGTGAGAGCACTGAATTCACTTCCGTCCATTTTTTTGTGATCGGATTCGTGGTACACTATGATCGTTACATCACTACATACATGACCGAGGTGACCTGAGACATGAATGACAATTTGGCACAGGCTCTGAATGAGCAAATGAACTTTGAATTTTACTCCGCTCACGTATATCTGGCGATGGCTGCTTATTGCTCGAGTGAAAGTCTGGATGGGTTTGCAAACTTCTTCCTAGTACAAGCTGAGGAGGAACGGTTTCATGCGATGAAACTGTATAAATACATTAATGACCGTAGAGGACGCGCCACATTGGCTGCATTGCCGGAGCCGAAAAATAGCTACGATTCCATGCTGGACGTATTTGAGCATGGCTACAAGCATGAGCAGCAAAACACGCAAAAATTTTATCATTTGGCTGACTTGGCCCTCGATGGACGCGAGCATGCAACGATCCATTTCTTGAAATGGTTTATTGATGAGCAAGTCGAAGAGGAAGCTCTGTTCGACAGTGTTATCCAGAAGCTTAAGCGCATTGAAAGAGACAGCAACGCCTTTTATATGCTGGACAGCGAGTTTGCCAAACGCAGCTTTACTGCCCCTGCGGAGTAATACAGCATACATGGTTTGTTTTGAATGCCGGAGCTAAGACCAGCATTTTATTCGTCTAGAAAGTAGAGGAGCCCGATTTTCGGGCTTTTTTGCGTTGACTTTAATGAACGAATTCCCATCTTTCGAGGGGCTATTGTTATTTTAAATGGAGTTATAGAAAAAATTAATTTGTCGCTGAATGGTGAGCATGCTACAGTTATGTTAACTTTTATATCTTATTAAATAGATGGGAATAGTTATATAGTGGTTCACTCGTTTTATAAAAACATTAGAAGGAGGCGGGTTAGTATGAGTGAAATCTATCGTCTGGCACTCCAGGAGGACGCAGAAAGATTGCAGTATGTGACGTATGAGGCGTATGAAACAATTCGGCAGTTGGAGCTTCGATGGCCTGCCGCTCAGGCAGACGTTGCTCTCATTCAAGAAAACATTAAAAATAATGATTGCTATGTGCTGGAAGTAGACGGTGTTATTCAGGCTACCGTTAGCCATCTCAAAAATAGAGCCCTTAATTTTATAACTGATCTACCGTTTGTGATGTGGTTTGCTGTAGACCCGGCTGCCCAGGGCAAAGGATATGGGAAAAAACTGCTGAATTGGGTAGAGCAAACGATTATTCGTGACAAGGTCGGTGCTCCTGCTGTGACACTGGCGACTGCGGAAAAGCATCCCTATTTGCTATCCATGTACGAGCGTTGGGGATATGAACGTATCCATGCTTTTGACCATGGAACAGGGGACGGGACGATGCATTTACTGCGTAAAGTGGTGAATCCTGAATTATTCTCCACCTACATTCGTGAAAAAAATGAAGCCGAGACAGCCAATCGAAATTAGACGCGATCATAGGGAACGAAGAAGCCGATTCGTTCGCAGAAGGGGGGCAGGAGCTTATGAAGTTTGTATTATTCAGCCTAATGGCTAGTCTGCCTAATGCGATTACCGGAGAAGCCTGGAGTTCGCAGCAAAAATTCCAAAATGTAATAAAGCAGGCTGTGCTCGCAGAGGAGCTTGGTTTTGATGCGTATGGTGTGGGGGAGCGGCATGGTGCGCCTTTTTTGTCGTCTTCACCTCCACTCGTTCTGACCGCTATAGCAGCGAGAACTGAACGGATTCGTCTGCTGACGATGGTAACGGTGCTTAGTATTCTTGACCCGGTACGCGTAGCTGAGGATTACGCGACACTGGATCATTTATCGGGTGGAAGATTAGAACTGATTATCGGAAAAGGCAATGATCCACGCCATTATCCGTTGTTTGGAATTACGGAGGAAGAGCAGTGGGAGTCGCTAGCAGAACGCTATCGTTTGCTCAAACGGCTATGGAGCGAGGAAGAGGTTACGTGGGAGGGCAGCTATCGGTCCCCGCTGTATCAGGTCACGACACAGCCACGCCCGTATCAAAAGCAAATTCCGATATGGCATGGAAGTGCCTCCAGTACATTATCGACGGAGCTGGCTGCACAATATGGAGAGCCGTTATTTTCCTCAAATTCTTTCCATCCTCAGGCCAAGTATAAAACGCTAATTGATCATTACCGTGAACGGCTCGCTTATTACGGTCATGATCCTGCTCGGGCCGTAATTGGTGCCGGAGCCGGGAGTTTGTATCTGGCGGATACAGACGAGGAAGCGATCAGACGCTATCGCCCGTATTATGATGCTTACCACTCGACGGCGGCGGCTCAGCATAATCAATCCCCGTTTACAAGTTTGGAGGACAATATCCGCAACGGTCCAGTTCTGATTGGTTCTGCGGACAGCGTTCTTGAAAAAATACGAAACTATTATACTGCATTCGGCCATCAGGTACTTAGCATAAGCGTGGATGGGCTTGAAGAGCAGGAGCAACTTGAACAGTTGCATCGGTTTGCCGAGGATATCATCCCTGTGCTGCGGCGAGAGATTCCCAGCACTATTTGGCAGCAGGTGCCGAACCTACACAAAGAAAATGGATCACTGGCTGCTATTCCTAAAGGTGCTCCCTCCATTTCTCCTATTTTTCAGTTGTGATTGATGAATAACGTTACCCTCTCTCATGAAAGCAACCGAAGTAGCGGTGTTTTCGGGTCGATAGCGACTGAGAGAGGGGCTTTTTAGTTTTAGACAAATTGACAGAGATACATAAAAAGAGTAACGTAATTGTATATTTATTTAAATTCATAAAATTAATCGGATTAATTAAAATTTAAAGATGTGGAATCTAATGATATAAAGGAGGAATTTTTTTGAGCGACCCACAATCTAGTGCGACCAAGCGCTGTATAACAGCCGAGGATTTATATCGACTTCACTGGGTTAGCGATCCAGCTATTCATCCTTTCAGCAGTGAAATTGCTTACGTAGAGCAGCATATTAATAAAGAGCGGACAGATTATAACTCAGGAATTTGGCTATTATCGCCTGAAGGCGCTAACGCAGTACCCTTTACATATGGACCCAAAGATGAAACGCCTGTCTGGTCACCAGATGGAACACAACTAGCTTTTCTCCGTACGACAGACGGCAAGCGCCAGGTATGGATTATTCCGAAACGCGGGGGGGAGGCACGACAGCTTACACACGTAGAGAACAACAACATTCGTTCATTAGCCTGGTCTCCTGATGGGACCTGCATATCGTTTGTAGCTAAAACGGCCGAGAACCCGTCAAGCCCTACATCCGATGGAGGAACTCAGGAGGCACAACTTAAGGGACGAGTCGTTAATCGAACGAAAGCTAAATCCGACGGATATGGACTGTGGGATGATACTCGTGATCACTTGTATGTAACTGATGTGACTTCGGGGTACACAGTTCAACTGACTTCCGGCGCTTATGATGTGGCGGAGCCTGTGTGGTCACCGGATGGTCAACGTATTTTATTCGTCGCCAGAATAGCAGAGCATTCGAAAGAGGATACGGATTTACGTAAGCAGAATGATTTGTTTACGATAGCTCTTGGGACTTCAAATGGTGATGCAGCAGCACCGCTTAAGCTGACCCATTCTGAACTGCACATCGAGAGTGCTGCTTATTCTCCCGACGGTTCAACGATTGCCTTTTACGGTCATGATCGACATGCCAAAGACGCTACACAGACCCGACTGTACACGGTTCCTTCCAGTGGGGGGACGGCAGTATGCGTTAGTGAGACGCTTGACGCTCACCTCGGTAACGCGGGTATGAGCGACATGCGTTCACATCTTCATGTAGGACCACCACGCTTTAGTGCGGACGGTCAATCCCTGTATACGCTGGTAACCCTTGAAGGCAATGTACACGTATATCAATTTGCGCTTGATGGAACTTTTAAAATTTTAACCCAAGGAGAACGGGAAATTTACCAATTCGAGCTTACTTCGGATGAGCAGCATATCATTGCCGCTTCCACCGATGTAGCTTTACCGGGTGATTTGTTCCGGATTGCGATTCATTCAGGAACTGAGGAACAGCTGACACGAGTGAATGATTCTCTGCTTGATGAGATTGAGATCAGTGTGCCTGAGATCTTCTGGACTGAGGTTGAGGATGGACGACGGGTGCAGGGATGGGTGATGAAGCCTGCTGGGTTTAAGGAGGGGGTATCTTATCCTGCTATTTTGGAGATTCACGGTGGTCCTCATGCCATGTATTCCAATTCTTTTTTTCATGAATTTCAGTTGCTGGCCGCTCAGGGATATACAGTCATCTACACGAATCCGGGAGGAAGCCGAGGGTATGGACAGTCTTTTACCAATGTCGTCCTTGGAGATTACGGCGGGCGCGATTACACCGATCTGCTGAGCGCAGTGGACGAGGCTATACGTCAATTTCCATTCATTCATCCAGAAAGGTTGGGTGTGACAGGAGGAAGCTATGGTGGCTTTATGACAAACTGGATTGTCGGCCATACCGATCGTTTCCGTGCAGCTGTGACCCAGCGATCCATATCTAATTGGCTGTCCATGTATGGAGTGAGTGACATAGGATACTCGTTTACTGAAGATGAAGTCGGCGGGAATCCGTGGGACGATTGCGAGCTCTTGTGGAGGCAATCTCCGCTGGCTTATGTGCAGCAAATCAACACACCGCTGCTCATATTGCACGGGGAGCAGGATCTGCGATGCCCTATAGAGCAGGGAGAACAGCTGTTTACAGCATTGCGTCGCTTGGGGAAACCTACGCAATTTGTCCGTTTTCCAGCTTCAAGTCACGAGCTTTCACGAAAAGGGCACCCGCAGCTTCGCGTGGAACGACTGCAACGTATTACCAATTGGTTTGTCCAACACGAATTATAAGTAAATCGATTTCTTGTATTAATGTAAAAATGTCAGGTCCTAATCATAGGACTTGGCATTTTTAGTATGCCTTGCTACAATTCTCTCAACCTCATTCAAAAGGAGATATATAATGGCCGAGCCCTTAAAAAATATGTACACGGAGAATTTTCTTCAACTATTCGGTGAAAAAGTACAGTCTGCGTACATGCCGTTCGATACCAACGGATTCATCCATCAAGTGATGGATGAAAAATGGGATGAGCTGGAGCTAAAAGAACGAATACGGCGTATTTCGTTTACATTAGGGGTATTTTTGCCCAGCAATTATGAAGAAGCTCTGGATATTCTTTTTGCTATAGACGAGCATTGCAGTGGTTTTCCGTACTTGTTTTTCCCCGATTTTGTGGAGGTGTATGGGCAGGGAGAAGAGCATTGGGACCTGTCCATGAAGGCACTGGAGCGCTTCACATCTAAATCCTCTGCGGAGTTTGCCGTGAGACCCTTCCTCCTGCGTGAACCGGAACGGATGATGCAGCAGATGACGACCTGGGCGGGACACCATAGTGAACACGTTCGCCGTCTTGCCAGCGAAGGCTGCCGTCCACGGCTACCCTGGGGACAGGCATTGCCTGTGTTTAAGCGCGATCCTGCTCCAGTATTGACCATATTGGAATTACTGAAGACGGATCCTTCGCTATATGTACGTAAAAGTGTAGCCAACAACCTGAACGATATTGCCAAGGATCATCCTGATGTGGTCATTGCTACGGCTCAACGGTGGAAAGGGACACATCCTGACACCGACTGGATTGTGCGTCATGGCTGTCGGACCTTGATTCGCAAATCCATCCCCGAAGTGATGGCAATGTTTGGCTATGCGGATGAAACAGACGGGGCGCCGTTAGTCACTGAAGCCTCTTTCAGCACAGACCCTGCCTTGCTAAGGCTCGGTGATAACTGTGAGTTGAGCTACGCGCTTCAGCTTCGAGAAGGTGGCCCAGTACGAGTCCGTATCGAGTACGGCATCGATTTTGTGAAGGCGAGAGGACAAGTCTCACGTAAACTGTTTTTGCTATCTGACAAAACGGTCCCCGGAGGAACCCGTCTTACAGGTACACGGACACACCGTTTTGCAGACCTGACAACTCGTCGCCATTATGCGGGAGCGCACCGGATTGCGCTGCTCGTAAACGGGCAGGAAGCAGCTTTTACAATGGTAGAACTCCAGTTGTAGATCACGATAGCGGTGAAGAAAAAGAGCCTGAAATCAGGCTCTTTATTTTTATCGTTCGCTTTACCAAATTTATTTTTTTCCAAAAAAATGATCCTGGTATTAGAACCTGGTACTAAGACGTGTTATACTACAGTAAGAAAGTGGATCTCATCTTATGTATAAAGGGGAAGGTATAATTTGATAAATCAACAACAATGGCTTGCGCCTGAATATTACAATATGACTTCGGAAATGGAACACCATGATGCTGGTAAAACTGCACTCAAGTGGCTGAGTGAGACAGGAGAATACGAAGAAATCACCTACGGAGAGCTGTTGAAAAAGGCTAACCGGCTGGCTGGAGGACTCGCAAATCTGGGATTTAATAAAGGTGACAGGGTTCTGGTCGTAGTACCACGGCGTATTATTGCGTATGTAATTTATCTGGCCTGCTTGAAGCTGGGGCTTGCTGTCATTCCATCTTCAGAAATGCTACGTGCCAAGGATATTGCATATCGTCTTCGCCATTCGGAAGCGCGCGCAGTCATTGCCTGGACGGGAGTAACAAGCGAAGTGGACAAAATAAATGATGATTTGCCTGCTCTGGATTATCGTATCGTGGTCTCCGGGGACGACACGGCAGATGTATCTGGCTGGCTCGTGCTGAATGAGCTAATGGATGGACAGGAAGATACTTTTGAAGCTGTGAAGACGCACCGTGACGATATGGCCATTCTGGCCTATACTTCGGGCACCACGGGAAATCCTAAAGGTGTTGTACATAGCCATGGCTGGGGATATGCCCATCTGCGGATAACATCACCATGGTTGGATATTCGAGCTTCAGACGTAGTATGGGCTACAGCTGCACCAGGATGGCAAAAGTGGATTTGGAGTCCGTTTTTATCTGTACTGGGGAATGGAGCGACCGGATTCGTATATAATGGTCCGTTTCGTCCGGGTCGCTATTTGCAGTTCATGCAGCAGTACGGAATCCAAGTGTTGTGCTGTACGCCGACAGAATACCGGATTATGGCGAAAACGGATGGTTTGGATCAATATGATCTATCCCAATTGCGCAGCGCAGTTTCTGCGGGAGAGCCTCTCAATCAGGAGGTCATTAATAAGTTTCAGGAGCAGTTCAACATTACGATTCGTGACGGCTACGGTCAAACAGAGAGCACATTAATTATTGGTAATTTAAAGGAAGCGCCTCTGCGCACAGGCTCGATGGGCAAATCTATTGCACCGGGACTCGTTGAGGTCGTAGACGAGGATGGCATTCCGCTGGCTCCGGGGCAAGTGGGCGATATTGCGGTACGCGCTGATCTGCCGGCATTATTCCATACGTATTACCATGATCCAGAACGCAAATTAGCTAGTGTCCACGGAGATTATTTTGTTACGGGAGACCGGGCTCGCAAAGATGAGGATGGATATTTCTGGTTCGAAGGACGTGGGGATGATATCATTATCAGTTCTGGCTATACCATTGGTCCTTTTGAAGTAGAGGAAGCGCTTATGAAGCATGACTCCGTGCAGGAATGTGCTGCCGTAGCCAGCCCTGACGAAATCCGTGGACATGTTGTAAAGGCTTTTGTCGTACTCAAAGCTGGGGTAGAAGGATCACCGGCGTTAGTGAAGGAACTGCAACATCATGTGAAAACATGGACGGCGCCTTATAAATATCCACGAAAAATAGAGTTTATTCAAGAGCTTCCTAAAACTAGCTCGGGCAAAATACGAAGAGTGGAGCTGCGTGAACTGGAGAAGCAATCCGTACTGTAGTGATGAAATCATTCAATATAATCAAAACGGAACAGGAGCGTGGAAAAATGAGTACATTTGAATCATTGTTGGAGCAATACGCAGAACTGGTCGTAAGAGTAGGGGTTAACATTCAGCCCGGACAGGCGTTTTTGGTAACTGCACCACTGGAAACTGTTGAGTTTACACGCCTGATTGTCAGCAAAGCCTATGAAGCAGGCGCTAAATATGTACAGGTAGAGTTCGAGGATGATTCCATTACACGTAGTCGTTTTGAACATGGTGACGAAGCCAGCTTTGATTACTACCCTGCTTGGAAGGCAGAAATGATGGAGAAATTTGCCGAAGAGGGTGGAGCCACACTAACGATTAAAGTGCCGAACCCGGATTTATATCAAGGCATTGATCCACAAAAGGTATCTCGTGCGACTAAGGCGGCAGCTACGGCGAGAGAAGGTTTTTCCAAATATACCCGAAATCATAAAATTAGCTGGTGTTTGATTAAAGCGCCGACGAAGGCTTGGGCCGATAAAGTATTTGCAGATGTAGCAGAAGAGGATCGTATACGTGTCATGTGGGATACAATCTTCCAAATGAATCGTGTAGATGGCTCTGATCCTATTCAGAATTGGCAGAAACATTTGAAAAACCTTGAACAGGTACAAGACAAGCTGAATCATAAAAAGTATAAAAGCCTCCATTATCGTGCACCAGGAACGGATTTGAGAATTGAACTGGCTGACGGACATATTTGGCGCAGCGGTGGTGGTGAGAACGAGCACGGAGATTATTTTGTCGCGAATATGCCGACAGAAGAAGTGTTCACGATGCCTAAGCGTACAGGTGTCAATGGTCATGTCACAAGTACAATGCCACTCAACTTAAATGGACAACTGGTGGATCGCATAACGTTTACCTTTAAGGACGGTAAAGTCACTGAATATACAGCAGAATCCGGCGAGCAGCATCTGACTCATTTGCTCGCTACGGATGAAGGGGCCAGCTATTTGGGAGAAGTTGCACTGGTGCCGCACGATTCACCGATTTCCAATCTCAATCGCATTTTTTACAATACAGGTATCGACGAAAATGCCTCCTGCCACTTGGCTCTAGGCAGTGCGTATCCATTTAATATGGAAAATGGGACACAAATGAACCGGGAGGAGCTGCTCCAGAACGGTGCCAATGTCAGCCTGACTCATGTGGACTTCATGATCGGCTCGGCTGAGCTGGATATTGACGGCGAATTGCAAGACGGAAGCAAAGAAGCCGTGTTCCGCAAAGGGAATTGGGCTATTTAGGCCTTTTTTCAATCTCCATTCAATCGACCCGCAAACGATCTCATTCGTTATGCGGGTTTTTCTATTCCCTAAATCTCAAATTGCTCCTTGTTTTGTGATATATAAAGTGCTAAACTGAGTTCAAACAATAATTTAAACAATGTTTTAATTATTGTTTGAAAAGTCATTTACATAAAATCGTCCCATTTCATTCATCCGTTATGATTGGACGAAACAGGAGGAGGAAGAACATGAATCACCCAGACAAAAAACAACAAACCAAAGAAAAAATCTTAGACGCTACGCTGGAATTTATTCAAAAGGAAGGTTTTGAGGCGGTTACAATTAGAAAAATTGCCGAGCTGTCTGCTACTAATATTTCTTTAGTTAATTATTATTTTGGCTCTAAGGAAAATCTGCTCAGTGAAGCTATTGAAGTGATATTAAATGGCTTTCAGCATACCTTTTCTATTTTGGACAATACAACGATGCCCCCCCAAGATAGACTGAAACAATTTTTACTTAACTATCTGCAGGTCATTCGTCAATATCCAGAGCTTCTTTCGCGAATTATTGCCATGGGCAGCACGCCCTTTACATCTCAACAGGAATACGGAAGGTTTTTAAACATAATGGGATTTCCAAAGGTTCAGAGCACGATCAAGGAGCTGACAGGTGAGCAACAGCCGGAGCGCTTGTTAGCGATGATGCTGCAAATATTTGGAGCTATTTTTCTGCCTGCACTGATGAGTCCAATTCTTGAATCAGGGGCAGTTGTGGAAATACCTTCAATAGAGGAACAATTAAATCTGCTGTTCGAAAGATATTTTGATCAAAAATAAATCATAGGAGTGACTAATATGAATTTTTTGAGAAAATATTGGCAAGATGCAGGGGCTATAATCGGTGTGGTTGTATGTATTGTTTTACTTATGAATCCAGCTATCCTTTCGGATATAACAGGCATGTTATGGTTGAGTTTTGTGGCTATATTGTTTCATCAATTTGAGGAGTACCGCTGGCCTGGATATTTTGCTGGTTTATTTAACAATGTTATGTTTAAAAGTGACACACCGGATCATTACCCTTTAAACACTCAATCAGCGATGATTATCAATGTGGCAATTGCCTATGTGTTTTATCTGCTTCCCGTATGGTTTCCGCAAGTAATCTGGCTTGGACTCGCACCAGTTTTTATGGGATTCTTTCAGGTCGTTTGGCACGGCATCGTTGTCAATATTAAAGCAAAAACCTTATATAATCCTGGCTTGTTTACGGCACTTCTCCTGCATGTTCCAGTCGGAATCTGGTATATTCATGAAATAGTACAGCGAGACATCCCAACGGCAATAGACTGGATTGCGGGTACGATCTACTTTGTTTTTGCTGTATACATCTTCATCATTAAAGGGAATATATGGTTGAAGAAGAGTGACTCTCCTTACTCCTTTTCTAAACAACAGCTGGGAGCTTATGGTCGTAAATAGGGTATGTTAGAAAATCATCAATGTCCTTGTTTACAAGTTGGAAACAAGTAGAGGTATTCCGGAAATGAGGTTCGGTTACACTTGGTTTGTACCCAAGAACAAGGAAAGAGTGATCTTATAATGAAGCATACACATCAATCTTATGATCGTAAAAAGTTGGCTTACAAGCTAATCACCACTAGTGCTTTATTGGCTATAGGTTTTGCTGTGATGACAGGATGCAGCAATAGCGGGGAGGAAAAATCAACTGCTCCTACTAAAGCAGAAACAGTCACACCCCCTGCTAGTTCTACAGATCAAAACACGGATCTCAATACTAATGGGCAAGGCTCAACCTCGACGCAGCAGGAACCTGCTAGTAATCCAGCTTCACCTCACAGTAAACACAGCTCCGCAGCTGCTATACTCAGCGCAGCCAAGCAGGGGACCTTACCGAATTTGCCTAAAGGTCTTGGCTTGGGAACTAGTAGCGATTTGTTATTTGAGCTGTGGGGGAAATCCGAGTCAGGTTCTAGAGGTCCTATGAGAAGCTATGCTAAGTATCATACAGACATCATGCTGGATGGAAGCGATAAAGTTACAGAAATTACATCTTTCGATCCAGACTATAAGAAGTTGCTTATCAAACAAGTTGTTGACGAATTGGGCGAACCTACGGAAACCGTTGACACCTCTAGAGACATACCTGATACAGCAGAAGCTAATTATACGATCAATAACACATCAGGACTTAGTTATTATTTAGTGTTTTCCTATCAAACCAAAACGCAAAAGATCAATTATATCCGATTATATTTCAACTCTAAAACACCATAATTGGATGTATTTAACAGAGTCGTTTCCGTCAGAATTGCGGAGGCGACTTTTTTCAACTTTATTGCATTTTTAGGGTATGTCGTTTATACTGATTTGTAATTGATTAATCACTAATCAGAAAACTGGGATAAACAAAAGGATGAAAAAAACATGGCTAAAGCTACGTCAACCTCTATAAATCGCCAAAAGGAAATCATATCTGCTGCCATTGAAGTGTTTGCAGAGATGGGCTACTACCGGGCTACAACAGCCAAAGTTGCAGAACGGGCCAATATTTCTCAGCCCTATGTCTTTCGTTTTTTCGCTACCAAGGAAGCGTTGCTTGTTGAAGCCCTGAAGGTTTCATTTGCACGTATCATAGACTCTTTTCACAGCGTCATTCATTCGGCCTCATCTGAACAGCTCGAGCAAGAGCTAATTGCAGCCTATTCGCAAATGATGATGGAATACCGCAATGAAACACTTTTGCAAATGCAGGCGCAGACGATCCGCGAGGATGAGGTAGTAAGCGTGATGCAGCAAGGATTCCGTGAAATTCATACGACGGTTTATGATGCTTTCCGACGGGCTGGTATTGAACAAGCAATGGAAAGAACGATGCTTTTTCTTGCCAGAGGTATGCTGTGCAATATTTCGATGTCGCTGGATCTGCCAGAACTGATGAAAAAAGACGATTAATTTGGGTTTATGCATTAGAGTCGCGTTTTTGCGCGGCTTTTTTGCTTTTAATTTTATTTTGTTCAAGACAATGCTTCTGAGAAAAAACGGCCAAATAAGTTGACAAGAGAAGCGAGTCTCGTTATTCTAATACCCATAGGGGTATATGTATAAATAAATTTAACTAAGCTAAGCCCCCTCAAAAAACAGACGGAGGTACTACAATGTCATCAACTAACAATATCCAAGCAGATCATATTCTTGATTGCAAAGGGCTAGCTTGTCCGATGCCTATAGTAAGAACAAAAAAGGCTATGAATGAGCTCGTTCCCGGAAAGATTATGGAGGTTCAGGCGACTGACAAAGGTTCATTAGCCGATTTTCAGAGCTGGGCCAAAAACACCGGACATCAATATTTGGGCACTCTCCAAGAAGGAGATGTAATGCGACATTATTTACGCAAAGCAAATCCGGCTGAAGTGAAGAAGGAGCAAATATTTTCTTCTACGATAAGCCATGAAGAGCTACAAGCAAAATGTTCTGGAAAAGAGAACTTCATTTTGCTCGATGTTCGTGAACCCGCTGAATTTGCGCTTAAACATATCCCTGGATCTAAGCACATCCCTCTTGGCGAACTGGAGAACAGACTCTCTGAACTGAACTTGGAAGAAGAGATAGCGGTGATTTGTCAAGCTGGAGCACGCAGTGAAAGGGCTTGTCAGTTATTAGTTTCCAAAGGCGCTAATAAAGTCAAATCTGTACTTTCAGGCATATCCGAATGGGCTGGAGAGACTAAGGGAAGCGAATCCATATGAATACGACAGCAGGAATTTATACAAATAATCAAGAATATGCTCAGCCCAAAACAACGATTGTATTATTCAGCGGGGAGCTAGATAAGGCGATTGCTGCATTCATTATTGCGAATGGAGCGGCAGCATATGATCATGAAGTAACTATTTTCTTTACTTTTTGGGGACTAAATACGTTACGCAAGGATGAAGTCGTGAGCACCAATAAGGGAATGCTCGAAAAAGCCTTTGGCTGGATCATGCCTCGTGGACCCAAAAAGCTTGCACTATCCAAAATGAATTTTGCCGGACTTGGTCCACAGATGATCAAGCATGTCATGAAAAAGCACAATGCGCTTTCCTTGCCGCAGCTTATAGAGTTGGCACGAGAGCAGGGGATCAAGCTCGTCGCCTGTACCATGACCATGGATTTGTTAGGGCTGCAGCAAGAAGAGCTAATCGACGGTTTGGAATATGCTGGTGTAGCCGCCTACTTGGGGGATGCTTCGCAGGGCAAGGTGAATCTATTTATTTAGGGTATCCTATTTATTTTTTTGGTTTATAATATACCTATACGTGTATATGGTAAGTCAAAAAAGGAGTGCATTACTTATGGATTACAATTACAGTGATGAACTGAAAACGCGCCTGAGGAGGATTGAGGGACAGGTGCGTGGGGTACTTCGTTTAATGGATGAAGGAAAATCGTGCAAAGACGTCGTTAGCCAGTTATCTGCCGTACGTAACGCATCAGATAAAGCGATTGCCCAAATTGTAGCAGAGAATCTGCAACGATGTATATTGGAAGAGCAAGAGGCTGGAGGAGACACGGATAAGCTGGTTAAAGAAGCGATTCAGCTTCTTGTGAAGAGTAGATAATCCTGACTCCAGAGTCCAAGCTAGCGGGCAATGATGTCACTATGCACAAAATTACGGGAGCTGGAATATTGCCTTTAACCAGCCACATATATTGGACGTGGTTAAGAGTTTTTTGATAAACATCTGAAAGATTAAGATTATATAATAGCCGTAATTAGTAAGTTCGCTGCCTCTAGTTGGTAGCGGGCTTTTTTAATCGGACAATTTTAGGAATACCCCTCTGTTTATGCTGAGGTAGACAGGTGTAAATAACACATAAGGAAAACAACTTCTTCCGGGAGGCATACTTATGGAGGTATTTGTTACGATTGGTGTCAAATTGACCATCAGCTTTTTTGGCTTGTGGATCATTACTTTTATTACAGGTCGGAAAACACTCAGTCAGTTAACACCACTCGATTTCCTAACATCATTGGTGTTAAGCGAAATTGTGGGAAATACGTTATATGACGATAAGGTAACCATTGGGCAGCTATTGTTTGCTTTGGCACTATGGTGCGCGCTGGCCTACTTTTTTGAAAAGGCGACGACCCGTTTTGTGAAATTTGGCTATATGGCAGAAGGTCGAACAGTGCTGCTCGTGGATAAGGGCCAGGTCAATCAAGAGATGCTTGAAAAATATGATATAGAATTCACACAGTTGCTCTCCATGCTGCGCCAGCAAAATATTTTTTCTCTACGTGAGGTCTGGTATGCCACGTTAGAGACGAACGGTTCATTGTCAGTCATGCGCAAACCCGAATACGAGCCACCCGCCGCTCAGGATATGGGAATAGATGCACAGCCTGATCTTTTTTCTGTTACAGTCATTGATAAAGGAAAATTCCTGAACGAATCTATGCGTGGGAAGTCAATCGATATTGAAGAGATTAAAGCAAAAGTGCGAGAGCAGGGATATGATAGTATCGATGAGATTGCCTATGCAGAGTTTAGCGAGGATGGAACACTTCACATCGTGCCGATGAAATAGAAAAAGCACAATAAAAGAGGCTGAATTACGAATCGGGCTGTTTTTTTAGCTCGGTAATGAAGCAGCAGTAATTCTTTCAAGCTTCAAAGAAGCTGTGGAGGCCATCTCTGTAATCAAGCCCTCCATTAAATCGGAAAGCAAGTTTTGGTCAATCAGTCCTTCAATATAACAAACGGCAAATTGGCCGGCATGGGTAGGACTTTCGGGAAAATCACGAATAATAAAGTCAGAACTTTGCCCAAGTTTTAATTTGAGCAAAGATAGAGTATGTGCTAATGATGGATTTATAGGTTCTGAAGAGGCTTGCTGTTTGGATTTTTCGATATCCTGTGTGTACCTTTTTCCAGGTTTCAGAACATTTCTAATCCAACGTGTTAACATATGTGAACCCCCTCTTTTTTTGATGAAGCATATCTTTGCCCTGCAACCCAAAAATATACGCTATTTTTATGAATTGGATACTTAGTGAAAGACATTTGGAAGCCTCATAATTCTCTGAATTTCGCAAATCAACCACCACAGGGTCTAGAGGAGTTTGCATTATAGAATATTTGAGTTCCGGATTGAGGAGACTACCACATATGGGTTTGAAATTTTTCAGAAAGTGGTGATCAGGTTTGAGTTTCTCGGATGATCAGCTTATCTGTCTCCGATTTGAGGGCGAACTAGGGTATTTTGCTAAGGCTGCTGCTCCTCCTATTTATGAGACTGCTCCATTTTTCTTTGATACTTACGAAGATTATGCTGAAGCAGCTAATAATGAAAAGGAGCATTATGTCTATTCGAGGGGAACCAATCCTACCGTTCAGATTGCAGAGCAAATGATTGCTGCGCTGGAAGGTGGGGCGGACTGCAAGTGCTTTGCTTCTGGAATGGCTGCTATCAGCGCCGCGCTAATGTGTAGCTTGTCCACAGGGGACCATCTGATTTTGGTCGGACACATATATGAAACCTCCGTCAGCCTAGCCCAATATTTAAAGAGGTTCCATATAGACTGTACAATCGTACATTCGACTTCTACAGAAGCAGTCGCTGGTGCCATCAAACCGCAGACCCGTGCTATTCTTATGGAGTCTCCTACCTCATTCACATTTGATATGGTAAATATTCAGGAGGTAACTTCGCTTTCCAAAGCGAAGGGAATACGCACAATCATAGATAATTCATGGGCTACCCCCCTTTTCCAAAAACCATTGGAATGGGGCGTAGATATCGTTGTTCACTCCGCATCCAAGTACTTGGGTGGTCATAATGATTTAATTGCAGGGGCAGTGATCGCTTCTAAAGAGATAATAAACCGTATGTATGCTGAAGAGTATGAGTTGATTGGCGGCTCGTTGGGCCCTTTTGAAGCCTGGCTACTCATTCGGGGGCTAAGAACACTCCCGCTCCGGATGGAAGCCCATCAGAGAAACGCTTTGTTGGTTGCTCGTTTTCTATCAGATCATCCGGCCATTTCCAAAGTGAATCATCCCGGACTCCCTTCTCATCCACAACATGAGCTCGCATGTAGACAGCTCAAAGGCTATGCCGGATTATTCAGTTTTGAACTAAAGGATTCGACTTATGAGGATATATGTAGAGTGATCAATAAACTGCGACTGATCCGGATCGGTGTATCTTGGGGGTCCATGGAGAGTCAGGTGATCTCACCAAACTACGGCTTCAATAAGCAGAGTCTAAAAAAACAACACATGCCTGAATCGCTTATCCGCTTGGCTGTAGGGCATGAGCCTGCTGAACTTTTGATACAGGATTTAGCTACAGCTTTAAGCTAAACGAACATTTCAGGATTTTTATCATAAAAGCTAAAGCAGCAGCTCATCCAATACATAAAGAGCTTCTGCTTTTCTGATTTATGACGTTTATACCTGATCAACTTTGCACTTCAAGTAGGAGATAAGAGAGTTTCGGTTATTACAGGTAAATCATCGTGTGTTGGAGTATTTTAATAAAAACTACACCGTGTAGAAATACAAATTAGTAAACTGGTAAATATTACAACTTGCCTGATAGGTATACACGTGATAAATTATATATCCAGCCAGTTAAACGGCTGTTGATTTGATCTTTGAAAACTGAACAACGAGTGAGTAGGGATTTTGCTTGCAAAATCCAACGCTGAAATTTTGGTACATGCCGTCAGGCTGTATGAAATGGAAGCGAAAATGAGATGTTTTATCTCGTCAGTTTCAACATGAGCTTATCGCTCTTTCTATAAACCAACTTCGGTTGGTCTTTAAATGGAGAGTTTGATCCTGGCTCAGGACGAACGCTGGCGGCGTGCCTAATACATGCAAGTCGAGCGGGGTTGTTTAG
>NZ_JANAVQ010000010.1:0-152784 GCF_024213605.1 Paenibacillus sp. CH40 | reverse complement strand
AGAAAGAGCGATAAGCTCATGTTGAAACTGACGAGATAAAAATATCTCTTGTTTGATTTTGCGAACAAAATCGTTTTTACTCACTCGTTGTTCAGTTTTCAAAGATCAAATATTCTTTTCTTGTTGATTCAGTTTGTCGCCTCATCAACTCTTATATCTTATCATGTCCGAACCAACTTTGCAAGCACTTTTTTGAAATCTTTTTTTTGTAACACTCGCTCGCAATATTGTATTTCTTGGCCGGAATTAGAATATACCATATACATATCCCTTTTGCAAGCATTTATTAGATAAGATCTCACAATGCTTTATTTATTATTTGTTTTCCTTCTATATAGTAGCTCCTTTGTATCTATCTGCGTCTAACTACAAAAAAAGAACCTCTTCCCTTAAACAACATGAAAGAGGTTCTGTGTTCTATATCTACTAATTATTCGGAGCCCATAAAGGCAAAGCGGATCACTACAATAATAGCAAGCACCCACATGAGCCAGTGAATTTTAACTTTATTGCTGGTAAACAGGTTACTAAACACAGCCAGCACAACGTAAGACAGAATACCAGCAGAGATACCATTCGCGATTCCACCTGTGAAAGGCATCAGCACGATGGTCAAAAATGCAGGAAACGCCAACAGGAAGTTATCCCAGTCGATATTGCGAACCTGACTCATCATTAGGACCCCAACGATAATCAGAGCTGGAGCAGTAGCGGCAGAAGGCACAACCAGAGCCAACGGCGCAATAAACAGGGCCAACAAGAACAGAACACCTGTCGTTACAGCAGTCAGTCCGGTACGTCCGCCTTCTTCTACCCCTGCTGAGCTTTCTACGAATGCTGTAATCGTACTTGTACCCAATACTGCACCAGTACTTACCCCAACTGCATCAACCAGCATCGCTTTACCGATAATTTTCTCGCCTTTTTTCTTATCTTTCATTATACCCGCGCGTGTAGCCGTACCTACCAAGGTACCGAACGTATCAAACAACTCTACAAATGTGAAAATGAAAATGATATCAAACAGACCGATATGCAAAGCTGCTTTCAAGTCTAACTGACCTACAGCCAAATTACTGAAATCAGGAATCCAGTTGCCTGTTGTCAAGCTACTCAAATTTGTTACTCCCATCGGAATACCGATTAATGTAGTAGCTACGATCCCAATCAGCAATGCACCTTTGACCCGAACGACCATCAGTGCTGCGATAATAAGCAATCCGATTAGCGCCAGCAGTGCATCCTTTTGATGTACCAGACTTCCCAGAATCAAATTAAACGCATGCCCCGGAACCGGTTGACCAACATCTGTCCCTGGAACGATGCTCACCATAACCAGATTACAAAGCTTGAAGCCGACAATCGTAATAAACAAACCGATACCCACTGTAATGGCTGTCTTTAAATTTTCCGGAACTGCAACAAGCAGCATCTGTCTTACTCGTGTCACGGTTAAAATCAGAAAGACGATACCGGATATAAATACAGCGCCAAGTGCCGCTTGCCAAGTAATCATGCCATTGGAACTCAGGACTACAGTCATAAAATAAGCATTCAAGCCCATCCCCGGCGCCATGCCGATCGGCACATTAACGAATAGCCCCATCAGTATGGTAACCAAACCTGCACCTACCGCCGTCGCAAAAAAGACAGCTTCACTGGGCATACCTGCTCCAGTCGGACCTAAAAAGGTATTGTTGACCACCAGAATATAAGCCATGGTCATAAAAGTAGTAATCCCCGCAATAATCTCTGTGCGGACGTTCGTGCCATGTTCCTTTAATTTAAAGAAACGCTCCATGAGTCGTAATTCCTCCTACGCAAAGCATACTCGTATTGTTGTCGTTCGTTTGAAGTAATATTCGCATTCATATGCGCTATATTATTACATTCGTTATTTTAGGCTCTCACTTACTGCTTGTCAACAGAAAAAGCGAATGTTACAAATTGAACACATATGTATTGTTCGGAAAACAGAAAACCCGCAAGCTATTATGCAGCTGACGGGTTATCATTTAGAGGAATCAGATATTTTTGTACTAATCAAAGGCATTCGCTGAGTCCGGTATATTTTCCAGATAAACGATAGATCAAGTAGTGAAAATAATCTTCTAAAATCTTCATCGTGTACAATTCCTTTCGTGCTGTATATGTGTATGCGTCCTTATGAGAAGGTTATTGCAATTTTACCAACAGCGTGGTGGGTTTCGCTTAAAGCGTGTGCGTCATACAAACCTTTTTGTGAAAAAGGAAACGTAGCTCCTACTACCGATCTTACTTTCTTTTGCTCCAACAGATCGGCAATTTCCTGTAGTTGCTGTCCGTTGGGCTCCAGCCATATATTTTTGGCCGTTACGTTGTACTCCTTCACCAGCTCTTCGTCAAAATTGCTGACAATGGATATGATCCGTCCGGTATCCTTTTTCACTACCTTAAAGCTGTTCTTCTGAACATCCCCGCCCATCGTATCGAACACGACGTCCACATCAGATAAAACTTCCTCAAAACGAGTTGTACGATAGTCAATGATTTGGTCGGCTCCCAATGAAGCAAGCAATTCATGATTACGCTCACTGGCTGTAGTAATGACATAGGCTCCGGCTTGTTTGGCAAACTGGATAGCAAACATACCTACGCCACCTGCACCTGCGTGGATTAATACTTTTTCCCCTTTGGTCAGTTGACCATGTGTAAAGAGCGCCTGCCAAGCAGTCAACCCCGCCAAAGGTACAGAAGCGGCTTCCTCCCAAGAAATTGAGGCGGGTTTACGTGCCAGCAGATGATCATCCACCAAGGTATACTCGGCATAAGTACCGAATCGGGTGGTGTCCGGACGTGCAAACACTTCATCTCCCATTTTCCAATCGGTGACCTCGCTGCCTACTTCCGAAATAGTACCGGCTACATCCCAGCCTAAAATAATCGGGAACTCCCAATCCATCATTTGTTTTAAGTAACCTTCACGCAGCTTCCAGTCAATTGGATTGATGGAGGTAGCCGCCACTTTGACTACAACCTGGTGAGCCTGTGGTGTAGGAGTAGGCTCTTCTCTTTCTTTCAATTCATCCTTGCTTCCATACTGATCTATAACGATGGCTTTCATATTCATTTCCTCCTCGCACATTTACATATTCTTTACATTGCTAGACATACGCTGTAGCACATCTGTCAAAACCACAATTTCCTCATCTGTAAACTTACATAGCAGCTTTTCCTGAAAGGCTTGTCTTTGCTCTGACAAAACTTGCAGCTCTTGAACCCCTAATTCGGTCAAACGTATATAGGTCACACGCTTATCCTGCTCTTTTTTACTACGAAAAATCAGACCTTCCTCTTCCAGCCTTCTCAGATGTCGGGTCACTGCTGCACCATCCAGAACGAGCAGATGTTGGAGCTCTAGCTGACTTAGTTCCTGACGATGATCAATATGATACAAAATTTCGACCTTGGTAAAACTGGTTTTTAATTGTGCTTCAAAAGCGTTATTCATTTCTTTACACAAAAGATGCATGCGATAAAACAACTGGCTTCTTTCAGAGCAATGTTCGATGACAAACCCTCCTTCTAATGCTTGACCCATCAATTGATATATCAAGTATTATACACCGTCACTAGAAATAAACAAGTCTGAGACAAGTATATACAAATCCTACATTCACAAAAAAAAAGCTCAAGCTAAGCGGATAGCCTGAGCATTCTAGAACTTGTAGTTAGTAGGGTCATTCAATAAAACGATGAAATGGTCCAAATTACAGTGTATTCATAAATCCGATAATACGGGCCGCCATCCGCTCGTGGCCTGCCTGATTCGGGTGCAGGCCGTCAGGAACACCATTTTCCCCTGTAAAGTACATTTGTTTATGTACAGGCAATAGTGGTTGAATTCCGGTGATATTCCACAGATCGCAGCACGGGAAAGAATAAAGTGAGGCCACTTCTCTCACAGCCTGTGCATACGCGCTATAGACTTGACCAGTAATGGCATTAGGCAGATGCTCAGGAACCGTATCACTTGATCCGTGAGGCGGAGTCAAAAAGACGATCAGCTTGTCCGGATAACGGTTAATTAATCCTTCGGCAATATGCTTGAGCGCACCATAAAACGTACGCGTTTCTGTCGATGGCGTATTCAAGCTACCGAACGATATTTCTCCCATCGAAAAATCGTTTCTCCCCCCCATAAAAAAGATCACGTTCGCATGAGGGTTCATTTTCTCATAACGCTCACACATCGGTTCAAAACCGCCACTGGCTACACTGCTGCCGGATATGCCGTGATTCTCAAAGGTTAGGAATCCCAGTGCGCCGCTCACAAGGTGGGGGTAAGGCTTTTCTCCATCACGCAATTCATATCCAAACGTAATGCTATCGCCCAGAAATACAGCATGGCTGCCTTGGTATTTGCCTTGATTGATTGTCATTCGATGTCTCTCCTATCTATTAGATCGTATTGTTGATTTCGATAAATTTATGTTCAATCGCTGTCATTTCGTGATTTGGACGAGAGATTAAATATGTATCCATGTAGCCGAAGGTTGGGGGAGTGGGCAAATAGGATGTTACTTTGAATTGCCGCGCAAGCCTTTTAGACATAAGGGTGATTCCCATTCCCATCAAGGCAAATTCCACCATCGTATCAAACACACCGACCTCCACCACCTCGCCATGGGTCAATTGCATGTCCTGATACATCTTCTTTAAATGCGTTAGGTACAGGCAGCCATCCGACAATATGATAATAGAAGCTCCTTGCAGCACCTGTTTGAGATCCGAGCCTTCATGTATACCTTTCCCCACCAGCACCAGCTCTTCACGGCATATTTTTTGATAATGAATATACGGGTTGGTGGGATAGCCTGTGACAAAAGCAATATCGAGCTCGCCGTCGAGGATCAATCGCTCCATTTCCGTGGTGGTTCCGGTTTTTAATGTAACCGAGGCCTGCGGGTACAGCTCGTATACCTTCGTAAGCGCCCTTGTTGTTTCCCCCGCAACAATGGACTGCATCGTACCGATGCGCAGCTTTTCCTCCTGCGGTCTCATTTTCATCTCCGTGTCTTGCCATAGCAACAACATTTGCTTGAACTGAGCATATAGGATTTCTCCTGAAGGTGTCAGCTCCATACCACGGGGCTTTCGGTAAAATAACGCTGTGTCGTAATGAGCCTCCAGCTTCTTTATTTTGGCCGTCATATTCGATTGCAGGTGATTCAACTTTTGAGCTGCTTCTGTCAGGCTTCTCAGCTCTGCCACCGAAACAAATGCCTGCATATTTTCAATATCCATCTCTTCACCTCCCATCAAATAAAATGATATCTATATCATAAACAAGCATTATTATTTATGAGTTAAATGTATTATATTGGCCTTGGATGCTATTTTCCACCCTCATTTTAAAAACTCAGGAGGTATGGCAACATGATCAAAAAGAAGATTCGTGTAGGTATCGTAGGAGGTTCGATGAATAATAAATGGGCCAGTCAAACGCATATTCCGGCTTTGCTCAAGCACTTGAACCTGGATATCACTGCCGTCGGTACCTCTCGTATGGAGAGTGCGCGACAAAGCGCAGAAGAAGTAGGCGCGGCACTGGCTTTTGATGATGCCAAAAAGCTCGCAGCTTCCGAGGATGTGGATATGGTCGTGGTGAGCATAAAAGTTCCCCATCATTACGAGGCGGTGATGGCGGCAATTCAAGAGAGAAAGCATACTTTTTGTGAATGGCCCTTGGGGGCAAACACTGCGGAAGCTGCTAAAATGGCCAAGGCGGCGGAATTGGCAGGCATTCATCATACCGTCGGCTTGCAGGCACGACAGGATCTTGAAGTGCAAACGATGAAAAAACTCGTAGAGGGCGGAGAGATTGGTGAAATTATATCCTGTCATATGCAAGTAGCTACTCCCGGCAAAGGAGGACAAGTAAATCAAGACACTGCTTATTTGCTGAATAGAGCCAATGGGGCTAATCTGCTCACGATTAATGGCGGGCATTCCCTGGATGCGCTGCAATACATCGTTGGCGAATTCCGCGAGCTATCGGCCATCACATCATCCTGCTATAACGAAGCCACTATTCAGGAAACGGGTGAAGTCATTTCCAAGGATACAGCCGATCAGATTCTGATTCACGGGCTGTTGGAAAAAGGAGTACCGGTATCTGTTCACATTCAAGGTGGGGTGAATTCTAAGTTTGAGATAGAGATTCAGGGGAAAAAGGGCATTTTGCGTTTGACACAAAATCCTTCGCTTGGGCATGTTCAATTTGGGAATCTAACGCTCGAAAAACTTGTGTACGATCCAAGCAGTACGCAGAGTCATGGTCCTAATGGCGCTTTTGAACAAATAAGTATAACTAGAGAGCCTGATACAGGCCCGGATTTCCCAAAACAAGGGGTAACCCTGAATGTAGCCAAGGCTCATCATGTATTTGCCGAGGATATTTTGACGGGCACCCGTCTCGCTCCTGATTTCAACCATGCCTTAAAGCTGCATCAGCTACTAGACCGCATTGAGGAATCGGCTGCAACCGGGAAAAAGATTGTATGGTAAGGTAGAATTATAAAAAAAGAACATTCAGCACCACGATACATGTGGAATTGAATGTTCTTTAATATTGTAATCAGTTAAAATCCTACTCCACTCGATGGTGGTAATGCAGTGGACTTCCCTCCAGAAAAATTACCTTTTTTTAATGAAGTCATGCATTCTCGACTTTTATCCTATCACCTTCAACCAAAATAACTTCCGCGTTGCTGATTGGATATAAATTTAATTGGCTGCCATATTCCTCAATGATGTCCTCCACCGCTTTTTTAAACGGGATGTTCGTATGATGGGGGACTGGATAGAATTCAATGACCCCTAGCGCAGCAAAGGAATCTAAAGCAGGCGCCTCCTGCACATCGTCCATAAGTTGAACATATTCGATATTCGGTGATAAAATCAACGAACCTGCAGATTCGCCTATATACAATTTCCCTGCATTAACTTCTTCAGCAATGATTTTGTCAGCCCCGGTTCTTTTTAACTCTTGAAGCAAATAAAATGTGTTGCCTCCGGTAATATAAATATAGTCATTCCCTCTAATTTTACTCGCTATTTCATCCCAGGTTGCTGTGCTTATTTCGATTTCATCCACGACTAATCCTAAATTCTCTAATGCTTTTTTTCCTGATTCCACATAAAACTTAACTTTCTCTGGAATACTTGCGGTTGGGATGAAGGTGACTTTTTTTCCTTCCAAGTTTTCACCGACGAAATGGACTAACCATGGTGCAACATCCTTAAATGAGGACGACAAAAATAATTTTTTCATCTCTTTATTCTCCTTAGAACAGCGTTTAATGAAATGGGATATGTAACACTTTATTCTAGGTATATTATAAAATATATTAGTATCAAAACATGACACCATTGGAGGATAACATAAAAAGCTTGAAGCTGATAAAGTCATATAAAAAAGAAGACATTATTATTGAATAATATCTCCTCTTTTCCAACCTCGTATCCGTTGAAAATAACTGGGGTTCCTTGATTTTGACCCATAAAATACTCTCTTCCCCGCTCTCATTTTGAGTTGGGAGCAGATGTTCGACCTTGAATCCGTAAAAAAGACTCCTGCCGCACAGCGATATTTCGGCCGATGCGGAGGAGTCCTGATGTTGTATTGGTGAATCACAAAAGGTTCGTGATTACAGAGCGGGAGTTCCCGCGTTTATTCCCACTCAATCGTTGCTGGTGGTTTGGAGGTGATATCGTACACGATGCGATTCACGTTATCCACTTCGTTTACGATACGTACCGAAATTTTCTCCAGCACATCCCAAGGGATACGTGCCCAGTCGGCGGTCATACCGTCGATGGAGGTTACTGCACGAATACCTACAGTGTAAGAATACGTACGAGCATCGCCCATAACGCCAACACTCTTCATATTCGGCAAAGCGGTGAAGTATTGCCAGATTTCCCGGTCCAGACCGGCTTTAGCAATCTCCTCGCGCAAAATGTAATCCGACTCACGAACAATCGTTAGCTTGTCCTCTGTCACTTCACCCAGCACACGAATGGCAAGACCCGGACCTGGGAATGGTTGACGCCATACAATCTCAGCTGGCAGTCCACATTCTTCGCCGACTTTACGCACTTCGTCCTTGAACAGGGCATTCAACGGCTCGATCAGCTTGAACTTCATGTTCTCTGGCAAACCACCCACATTATGATGGGATTTAATGGTCTGTGCCGTTGCTGTTCCGCTCTCTACAATATCCGTATACAGCGTACCTTGTGCCAGGAAAGTAAAATCATCAAATTGAGAAGATTCTTCCTCGAACACATAGATAAACTCGTTACCGATGATTTTACGTTTTTGTTCTGGATCATCGACTCCTGCCAGCTTGGACAAGAAGCGCTCACGTGCGTCAATTTTGACAACTTTCATATCAAATTTACCAACGAACGTCTCCATTACACTTTCGGCTTCACCTTTGCGCAGCAATCCATGGTCAATGAACATACACGTCAGTTGGTCACCGATCGCTTTGTGAATGAGCATCGCTACAACGGAAGAATCCACGCCACCGCTTAAGGCACACAATACTTTCTTGTCGCCTACCTGTTGACGAATCTCACGAATCTGATCTTCGATGAACGACTCCATGGTCCAGTTGCCTTCACAACCGCACACTTCATAAAGGAAGTTGCTGATCATCTCGTTACCTTGAACGGAATGACGTACCTCTGGATGGAATTGCACCGCATACAGATTCCGCTCCAGGTTACTCATCGCGGCAATCGGTGCACTCTCTGTTCCTGCATCCAGTGTAAAGCCAGTCGGCAGATCTGTAACGTGATCCCCATGGCTCATCCATACGGTTTGAAGAGAATCCAATCCTTTAGCCAAGCGAGCATCCTGATTGAATTGCACGTCTGCTTTGCCATACTCACGCTTGCCCGCACGTTCTACCTTACCATCCAGTTGGTGAGCCATCAGCTGCATGCCATAACAAATACCAAAGATAGGGATGCCAAGATCATAAATTGCCCGATCCACCTGAGGAGCATTGTCTGTATATACGCTGGAAGGTCCGCCTGAGAAAACAATCCCTTTTGGCGCCAGCTCTCTCAGCTTCTCCGCAGGCGTATTGTATGGAAGGAGCTCGCTATATACGCCGAGATCCCGAATTCTTCTTGCGATTAACTGGTTGTATTGTCCTCCAAAATCAAGAACTACAACGATTTCATTAGGCTTATTCATTACCGTGCCTCCCTCAATTGTTCGTTTCATTATACGCAACGATAAAACAAGACGTCAAGAAATCAACCGGAGTTGAGTGGGCATGAAAAGATTGTTAAAATGAATTGATTCTAAAATACTCAATCTGTTCGTAGGAGTGTAAACGATGGATGTGCTGAAGTGGATCGCGCAATTGTTCGAAGAATACGGCTACGGCGTCCTTTTTTTTGGCTTGCTGCTTGAGTTTATTGCTTTACCATTTCCCGGGGAAACCACAATGGCTTATGCGGGATATCTCTCCTATGCCGGTACCTTGGATTTCGGTAAACTGGTGCTACTAGCTTTTCTGGGCACAACCCTCGGTATGACTATTACCTACTTTATTGGAAGATGGGCTGGACTCCCCTTTATTCAGAAATACGGTAAATGGGTTTTGTTATCGCCGGACAAGCTTCAGAAAACACAAAAATGGTTCCAACGATATGGATACTGGCTTATCTTCCTTGGATATTTTATCCCCGGTGTCAGGCATTTTACCGGTTATTTTGCCGGGATTATTGCTCTTTCTTTCCGTAAATTTGTCTTGTATGCTTACAGCGGCGCTTTATTCTGGGTCATCCTCTTTCTAAGCATCGGCAAGCTATTTGGTCCCCAATGGGATGCCATTTTCCATTTGGTAGAGCTGTATGCGCTGCGAATTGCGGGAGTCGTCGGGTTCATAATCCTGCTGTATATTATTTACCGGTGGAGAAGCTTCCTGTTTAGCTCGCTACGCAAATCCGAAAAATCGGTGAAAACCAGCAACAAGGATGACTTGAAGTAGTCAAACTCCTGCTGCCTTACGGCTACGAATCCTTGCATAATACATCGAAATCACGATAGATATCACCACAAATCCCGCGCCTCCAACCAAACCCAACATACGCGGCTCCATCATTTCAATCGCCACCCCTGCTCCAAACATAGACAGTCCGATGATACCTTGGCTCCACGCCGTCAGCATGCCCAACAATGGACCCTGTAAATACAATGGGGTCTCCCGCATTAATAATGTATCCAGACAAATGGCCCCTACCCCGCCAGCCAACGAAATTAAGAAGTAAATAGCAACCGCTGCCCATGCGTGATAAATACCGCTTAATCCCATAAGTAAAATCCCCTCCAACAAAAGGCATACCAGTCCTCCCTTCAACAAAGAACCACTGAATAAATGTCCTATTGCATAGCTGGCAACCAGACCCGCGCCCAAAGCGGCGTAAAACAATCCGATTCCGGCATCTCCCAGCCTGAATTCCTGCACTGCATATACACTAATCAGAACATTATCAATGCCATTGAGCATGGGAACCAGCAACTCAAATGCAACAACAACTTGGAGAGGAACGGATGCACGAATACAGTCCAACATTCGCGATCTGCTCCGGTTTGGATCCTCCCTGCTTATTTTCTCCTTCATGACAGGTGGAAATGCAATATTGCGAACGATCAAACCTGCGGCAAAAAAACTTGCTGCGTTCAATATAAATGCAGCTTGTGGTCCAAAGAGAGCAGATATGATGCCTCCGGCAGCAGCACCAACGACCAGCACCAGCCCGCTCATCACCTGCTCAAGACTGTTCACCTTCAATAATTCGGAGGGATGAACAAGCAGCGGAATGGATGATTTACGAGCAGGAGCATACAAAGCTTCTCCGCAGGCTAGCAGGGTACTGACTCCATAAATGATCCATATGTCCTCAGGACTATGAACACTTAAAAAGGCAAGGGCTGCCAAGCCTCTGAAAAAATCCGTGGTCATCATAAGCATACGCCGGGATATGCGGGTAATAAGCACGCCCGCCACAGGTGACAGGACTAAAAAAGGAATCACCCGCAATCCCAGCATGATACCCACACTGAATCCCGAACCGGTAAGCCGATAAATTAAAGCCAACAAAGCGATCTGACAGAATCGGTCTCCCATTCCGTTAATGATACCTGCGGCAAATAACTTCCTGTATTGCCTATCTACCATTTTAAATCAACTCCGATACTTAGGATTCATTTATTATACATAAATCTAATTAGTTATGTATCTAATTTATAAAAATCACTCTATAATCGTCAAGGCATAAATTCATATATTCAGAGCATACTAAGCCAACAAACTCCAATATCGGAGGATTTTACGTATGCCAAATCAGAATAAAAGTTGTCCACTTACTCATGTGTCCTCTAACTTGAGGGATAATGTAAACCATATTGAAAGCTCCTTTGGAAACAGCGGAGATGTAATCATTAAAGAGCTATTATGGATGCAAAAATGGCCAGCAGCTTTGTTTTATATCGATGGTCTGATTAACACTCAATTGCTCCATGATTCCGTTCTGCGTTCATTAATGCGGGTAAACGAACATCATGTACCGGAGGGTGCGGAACCGTTCGACTATTTAAAGGATCAAGTATTAATTGCTGGTAACTCCGGCAGTTTGGACAAAATGGATGACCTATTCAACCGGATGCTATCCGGCGGTATTATCATTTTGCTGGACGGATACACAAAAGGCATATGGATTGATGCGGTCGGCTGGGAGGATCGCAATGTCAGCGAACCCCAATCCCAGACTGTGGTACGGGGTCCAATGGAGGGTTTTACCGAAAATTTGCGTACCAATACCGCTCTAATTCGTAGGCGAATCCGCGATCCGCGCCTCTGGATGGAAACAAGACAGATTGGTCAAGTGACCCATACCAATGTGTCCGTGATGTATATCAAAGGAATTGCCGACGAAGGAGTTATTCAGGAACTGAGAGAACGTCTGGACCGCATTGATATTGACGGAATTTTGGAAGGGGGTTACATCGAAGAGGAAATTCAGGATGTGACCTTTACCCCGTTTCCCACCATATATAACAGCGAGCGCCCGGATTCGGTCGCTGCCAGCCTACTGGAGGGCCGAATCGCTATATTGGTGGACGGGACACCCTTTGTTCTGTTGATACCTGCATTGTTCGTTCAATTTTTCCAATCGGCGGAGGATTATTACCAGCGTGCCGACATCAGCACTTTGCTACGTTTGCTGCGTTTCTTTTCCTTTTTTATCGCTATGCTTGCACCGGCTGTTTATATTGCGGTAACTACCTTTCATCAAGAGATGATTCCTACAAACTTACTGGTTAGTCTCGCCGCACAAAGGGAAGGCGTACCGTTTCCGGCTTTTGTTGAGGCGATGCTTATGGAAATTACTTATGAGATTTTGCGTGAAGCAGGAGTCCGAATTCCCAAGACCGTCGGACAAGCTGTCTCGATTGTAGGCACACTGGTCATTGGGCAAGCAGCCGTAGATGCAGGGGTTGTCTCGGCGGCTATGGTCATTATCGTGTCCATTACAGCCATCTCCAGCTATGTTATTCCGGAAAATGGTCTGTCGATAGCAGTTCGTATTGTACGCTTCGCCTTAATGATGCTAGCCGCAGCCTTCGGACTTCTTGGAATATTGATGGGGTTAATCGTACTTTTACTGCACTTAACCAGTCTGCGATCGTTTGGAGTATCTTATATGAGCCCGTTCGGCCCCTATGTGGAAAGTGATATAAAAGATACGCTGTTTCGCCTACCTTGGCCTCGTATGACGACACGGCCTCAATCCATACCTATCCAAAATACAATCCGCCAAAAAACAAAAAAAAGACGGATTGGCAATAAATCAAATACCAGAAGGGATCAACCATGAAGCAGACCATACATTTGCTCATCGTCTGGGGGCTGATTGCTTTACTATTGGGTGGATGCTGGGATCGAACAGAATTAAACGAGTTGGGCATCGCTATTGGGATCGGAGTGGATATGGAAGGAGACCAGTATGAGGTGACTGCTCAGGTGGTCATTCCTTCTGCAGTAGCTTCCAAGTCTTCACCAAGTGCAGGCTCTCCGGTCGTTACTTATCAGGCCACTGCGCCCACAATTCATGAGGCTATTCAAAAAATGACGGATACAAGCCCGCGCTCCATCTATTTATCTCATATTCGTATGCTGATTTTAGGCGAGGAGTATGCGAAAAAAGGAATTTCTGATGTGATTGAAGCCTTGATGCGAGAACCTTTTACCAGAAGTGACTTTTATATTGCAATAGCCAAAAAAAGCAAGGCTTCTACGATTTTAAAGATCCCCACCCCACTGGAAAAGTTGCCTGCTAATAAAATGTTTGCTTCGTTGGATACGTTAACCAAAACATGGGCTCCTGCCACCAAAGTAACCATGGATCAACTGCTGAGCGACTTGGCTAATCCTGACATCCAATCTACTTTGCCTGCTTTGGAAGCTGTGGGAGATACAGAGGCGTCCAATGAAAAAGGTATAGATGACACCAAAAGCATATCTCCAGGAACCATATTAAGGTTCTCCGGTATCGGTGTATTAAAAAAAGACCGATTACTAGGCTGGATCAATGAGCAAGACAGCAAAGGGTTCAATTACATTCGGGATGAAGTGGATTCTACTATGGGACACATCGACTGTCAGGGAGGTGGTAATATTGCCCTATTAACTTTGAACAGCGATACCCAAAAAAAAGTGATTGTTCGCGATGGAGAGCCTGTTATCTCCATATCTGTTACCAACGACAGCACCGTACGAGAGGTCAACTGCCAGCATATGAAATTAAGCAGTATGGCTGATATTAAAGAAATTGAGGCCGCGAGCAATGAAAAAATCGTTGAAATTATGAAGCATTCCGTAGAGACCGTTCGGCGTGATTTTGAGGCAGACATTTTCGGCTTTGGTCAGCTGATCCACCAGTCCAAACCCGGGCTTTGGAAAAGATTAAAAGAAGAAAAAGAAAATCCATTTATGGACTTACAGATTGAATATAAGGCAAAAACAAAGATCAAAAAAATTGGTTCCTTGTTCGAATCATTCCAAAAACAAATGAAGGAGTGAGCTTGGTGGAGGAGAAAGGGCGTATTAGCATTACAAATATAGCCGTACTCGTATTTTTGAGTATTATCGGAGACTGCGTACTGGTGTATCCCTCCCTCATTACAAGCATATCCAAGCAGGATGCCTGGATCAGCTCATTCCTAAGTATCCCTGCAGGACTGGCTGTATTACTGCTACTCCTGCGGGTACATCAGCTATATCCTGATCTTACCTTTATTCAACTCAGTCAGCGAATTTTGGGTCCGTGGCTAGGCGCTATCATCTCTACATGGTATTTGTTCCATTTATTGATGAATTCAGCGATTTATTTAAGAGAAGTCGGGGATTTTATGAACAACCAGACCTATGTGATGACGCCCCTTCCCGTTATCAATTTACTCTTAATCCTTGTACTCATGTGGGGGATGTATATGGGGCTGGAGCCTATTGCACGTACTGCTCAAATGTTATTTCCTCTGTGCCTGGTTTTTACATTATTTTTAATCCTGTGCTTGCTTCCCCAATGTGACAGTCAGCAGCTTAAACCCATAATGGAGCAAGGTATTCCTACGATTATGGAAGGCAGCATTTTTGCATTGTCCTATCCATTCGGAGAATTAGCTTTTTTACTCATGATTTTTCCCTATGTGAGCAAAAAACCGGGTCTAAAAAAATCGGTGTTACTAGCCGGCCTTACTGCCAGCGTTCTGTTAAGCGTACTACTCCTGGTTTCTCTCATGGTTTTAGGCCCTTTTGTAACCGAACACAGCGTGTACACCTCTTATACGCTATCTAAAAAAATTAACATAGGAAATTTCCTACAGAGAGTTGAATCCATGATGAGCACGGCCTGGATTATCACTACTTTTGTTAAAACCATTTTACACTTCTATGCCTTTACACTGGGTATGACTCAACTGCTAAGACTGGACAATGTAAGGAGCTTTCTTGGCCCCAGCTTCATGATTCTATTTGGCTTGATTATCGTGTCGGCACCCAACATTACTTACTATCTGGATACGATCGTCCATGCCTGGATTTACTGGGATTTGACTGATTCCATTGTCCTTCCTTTGCTGCTGCTTGTCGTATACAAGTTTAGAACAAAAGGAAATCATAGCCTGGGACCTGGTTGACCCCCACCCATTAAAGGAAGGAGCCTCGACATGCTGATTACCACTGTTATTATCTGTATAGGTCTAGCCATCGCCGCCAAGGATTTGCCAGGCTTGTACCGAAAGCATCGCTTTAAGGATATGTTCGTGTACATCATTATGCTCGGATTAGGCACATGGCTTAGTGTCCTTGCTGCCAAATCAGAGGTTACACCAAGCCCCCTGGTTCTGATTGAAATCATCTATAATCCTGTTAACGCTTTTGTGTCACATGTATTTGGTTTTTAGAAAGGAGGCAGCCACATGTTAAAAAAAGCACGTATTAGCGTTCGGCAAGTGACTGTCCTGATGTTCCTGAGTTTAATCGGGGATATGCTCTTAATCTATCCGACTATTATTACGCATATTACCCACCAGGATGCCTGGATTAGCTCTATACTGTCCATCCCGCTGGGCTTAATTATTATTTACGTGCTCCTTTGCGTTCATGAGCTCTACCCGAATCTTTCACTTATTGAAGCCATCCGAAAAATTTTGGGACCTGTGTTCGGGACCATTCTTTCCTGTTGGTATTTGTTTTATTTCTTCATGAACACCGCTCTTATTGCGAGAGAAGTAGGCGACTTCCTGACTACACAGATATTTGTGGACACCCCTTTGCGCGTTCTACTGGCAATAGAAGTTTTATTAGCGGTGCTTACTGCCCTAGCCGGAATTGAAGCTTTCAGTCGAGTTAGCGAGATGTTGCTACCTTTGTATGTACTCATCTTCTGTGGTCTGATCTTGGCACTTCTGCCACAAATTCAGCTTTCTAATATACAGCCTGTTTTAGAAAACGGGCTGGCTCCTGTTGCTAAAGGGATGGTTCCAGGCGCGGGAATGCCTTTTGCCGGAATGTCTATCATGCTCATGGTATTTCCTTTTGTAAACAAAAGAGGCCATTTTAAAAGAGATATACTACTCGTATCGCTTATAGGCGGAGTGTTGATTACCCTCTTTCTGCTGCTCTCCCTCCTTGTCATTGGACCCTTTGTGACCAACTACAGTCCATACATTTCTGCTGCACTTTCGACAAAAATCAATGAGCTGAATTATATTACACGTGTTGAATCGCTGGTCTCTTTAATCTGGGCATTAGCCGCTTATTTCAAGGGAGTCGTTTTCTTTTATGCTTTTACTTTCGGAATAACCCAGCTATTTCGAATTTCTAATGTTCGTCCTTTCGTCATACCCGCAGGGGCGCTTGTGTTTGGAATGACCATTTTGATAACCCCAAATGTGTTTTATTATGTAAGAACTCTTGTTTATCCACTGTCCACCTGGAATTACACAAACGGCTTGATCATTCCGCTTTTGTTATGGGGGGTATACATCTGCAAGCAAAAGTGGAAGCATCGGCAAAACATATCTAAAAATTAACAAAAACCTTTTGAAACCGATGCTTAAAAAAGCATAATCCGATTTCAAAAGGTTTTCTTGTATTCTTCACTTACGCCATGTCCTGAATGTATGCCAGCGCAGCATCAATATGCCCTTTCACTCTTAAACCACGCCATTCATGAACTAAAATTCCATTTTCATCAATAAGGAACGTAGACCGAACAATACCCATGTACTGCTTGCCGTACATCTGTTTTTGCTGCCATACACCATACGTCTCAGCGACCTGATGCTCTTCATCAGATAACAACTGAAAAGGGAGTCCGTACTTAGCAATAAACTTGTCATGCTGCTTGAGTGGATCTGGGCTTATCCCCAAAATCACCGTGTTCAAGCCTTCAAACTCCGTATGTTTATCCCGAAAATCACAAGCCTGGATCGAGCAGCTAGAGGTCAAATCCTTGGGATAGAAATACAGCAACACCCTATTGCCTCGATAATCAGACAGCTTGACACGCTTTCCTTCACTCCCAGGCAATTCAAAATCCGGTGCCTCTTGCCCAATAACGGTAAATATCGTGGACATCTCATCATCTCCTATCTTGTGGGGGCTTATGTGATCTGACCTATGAGCCTGCCCCTCTGTAGCGGCGAATTCCCCAGTTCCATGCCAGTAAGCCCAAGGTCAGAAAGACAATCCCCATCACAGGAGTTAAGAGAGCCATATGGCGCATGTCCTCTCGGTGGAGGAATAGGGAGGCTGGATATACACCAACAAAAGCAAAAGGTAGTATCCAAGTCAGCACAACCTGAATGGCACGGTTATAGATGGTCACCGGATAACGTCCGTAGCCCTGAATATTGTACATGAGCGGAATAATTCCAGTGGGCGCATCCGAAAAGAATGAAAGAGAAGTCAATATGGTGTAAATGCCTGTATAGATTGCCACGGCACTTAGGCTCAAAACGATCAGCGCTGGTACGAACCACCACTCCATAGCCAAGTCCATCTGTGCCCCGCTGATCCCCATAATAATCAGACCGATCACTGAGCCCACCAGCGCTGGCGGGTCCACATTTTCAAGGAAAATCTGGAACAGATTATATGCAGGACGAGTCATTACCCGATCGAGCTCACCTTTCACAATATAACGTTCGCTAAAGTTCCAAAGATTTACAAAACAGCTGAATAGTCCGTAAGGAACCATGAAAAATCCATAAACGAACACGACTTCATTTTCACTCCAGCCCCCCAAACTGTCCGTATGCATAAAAATAACCAGGATAAAAATAAGATTCGTGGCCTGAAACAGCAGGTCTGAAATCACTTCTACCCAAAAGTCAGCCCGATAGGTGAGCCGAGACTTCATGTAATTTTTCAAATATTCGCTAATGAGACCCAAATAGTACATCATCGGCTTACCCTCCCTGCACGAACAGACGTCTGCGCGCCAGTCGCCAAATGATGATCATCGGCACGAGCAGAACGACCAGCCAAATGATTTGGATACCCAGTACATTCCAGATGCCAATGCCTTTTACACGTCCCGTAAATACAGAACCCGGCAAATAGGTAATCGCCTGAAACGGCATCCATTGGGCGATTGTCGCCAGCCAGCCTGGAAACAAACTGATTGGCAAAATCAACCCAGAAAACAGATCTACAACTACGCGCTTCATACGCATCATGCCCTCATTATTTTCGATAAAAAAGGCCGTTAATCCCGTAATAATATTAATCTGAGTATTGATCATAAAGCTAAAAAACAGCATGACCAGAAAACCAACCCAGGCTACCGGATCCGTGGGAAGCTTCACCGGAAATAGCAGCATTGCAATCGCCATACCTGGAATCATAAACAGCAGAAAACGGAACATTCCTTCGCCGAGTCCTTGCATAAATTTAACAAGTACATAGTTATAAGGTCGGATCATCTGAATTGCAATGCTTCCATCACGTATATCCGTCGAGATCTCACGATCCAGATTGTTAAAATAAAAGGCTCTCGCCATCCACGATACTGCTACATACGTCGTCATCTGAGCAGCGGTAAAACCTCCAATGCTACCCGCATCGCCATATATCGCTTTGTATGTGAAATAATACACGCCAATATTCATGCAATAAATAAGGATTCCTGAATAATAGTTCACACGATACGCAAGCATCGTGAGAAATCGGATACGAATAAAATCGGTGTATACGCTAAGCATGAACTTTGGCCTCCACTATCGGATTGCCCTGGCGTTCAGCCGAACCAGACTGATAGATACTGCGGACGATATCATCCGTGTTGGTTTCAATGATTTTGATATCCGTAATGTCCGTGCGACCGACTACGCAAGCGAGCACATCCGATACATTAATATGAAGAGGAATCCATACTTTGGCAGCCAAATCATTATCCATCGTCCAAGCCAGTGGCATATCAGCAGTCCATGCCTGTAATTGCTCCAATTGGGTCGATGTGCCGAACTGGAACCGTACTTCTCGACCTGTCCCCCAACGCGCCTTCAGATCCTCCAGACCACCATCATAAATGATATTTCCATCATCCAGCATAATGACGCGCGAGCACAGCGCTTCAATATCCTGCAAATCATGGGTCGTCAGTAAAATAGTCGTACCGTGATCCCGGTTCATGTCCTTCAGAAACTCACGAATTTCGGATTTCACCATAATATCAAGCCCAATGGTCGGCTCGTCCAGAAAAACAATAGACGGATTGTGCAGCAAGGCAGCTACCAACTCACAGCGCATCCTTTGCCCGAGACTAAGCTTGCGTACCGGACGGCTTAGCAGATCCTGCAATTGCAGCCTCTCTACCAGCTCATCCAGCCTACGTTTGAAGTCCGTAGCCGGAACCTGATATACTTTGCGCAGTAGTTGAAAAGACTCGATCACACCGATGTCCCACCAAAGCTGACTGCGCTGACCGAAAACAACGCCAATGTTGCCTACAAATTTCTCGCGTTCCTCATAGGGGACATAACCGCCCACCTTGAGATGTCCCGATGTCGGCACGAGAATGCCTGTCAGCATCTTAATCGTGGTGGACTTTCCGGCGCCGTTCTCACCGATATAACCGCATATTTCTCCTTGCGGAATACGGAAAGATATATCTTTGACCGCGGCTACCTCGTTGTATTCGCGGGCGAATAAATCAAGGAAGGCACCCTTTAAGCCCTCGCGATTTTTTTGAACCTTAAATGTTTTGCGCAGATCCTGCACATCAATTGCCAGCATGTTATACCTCTCAATCAGGATTTGTAAAATCCATAGTTAAATTGATTGTGCTCCAAAAAGAAATTATAATGTAATGAACTGAAAAGCGAAAGGGAGAGCATCCATGACAAGCAGAACCAAAAGGACGATATGGTCGGTTCTAGCCGTGGTAATCGTCGCGATTGTCGGCTTTGCCGTGTACTATTTTACATCCATTTATAATCAGCTGGATAATCTGCATAAAGAGGGCGCTAACTCCCCCTTCAAAAATGTAAAGCAGGTCGATCAGGTTCGTACGCCAGAACCGCCCAAGTGGGAAGGTACCGATATGGTTAACATTTTACTGATGGGTGTCGATGGGCGCGGTATCCAGAAAGGGGAAGTCCCCCGATCAGACAGCATGATGGTTGTATCACTGGACCCCGTTAAGAAAAAAATCCACCTGTTCTCTATTTTGCGTGATACGTACGTGGATATTCCCGGCTACGGAAAAAATCGAATTAACACTGCCATTACTCACGGACCCAACACGGCCATGAAGACGGCTGGCGACCTGTTAGGCATCCCGGTGCAATATTATGTCTACACGGATTTCCAGGGCTTTATCAAACTGGTGGATGCCGTAGGCGGGATTGATTTTGAAGTGGAAAAGGATATGCATTATACAAGTAATGCGGATAAACATCAGTACGATATTGATTTGAAAAAGGGCATGCAGCATCTAGATGGCAACACGGCGCTTCAATATGTGCGGTTCCGCCACGATGCAATGTCCGATTTCTCCCGTTCCGGACGACAACGGGCATTCTTGGAAGCCGTAGCCCAGAAAATGCAGACCACGACTTCCATCGCTAACTTGCCGAATATTTTAGAACAGGTTAACCCGTACATCGACACGAATCTCAGTGTTAACGATATGTGGAAGCTGGCAAATGTGGGGTACCAAAGCAACTTTGCAGGCAGCGAACAGGTTCCACCGATGAAGATGCTCGGAGAAGAGAATGTGGGCGGCGCGGCAGTTCTTACTGTCCGCGATCCGGAAGAACTGAAAACGTATGTGCAGGATATATTTAATAATCCACCCGCACAAACACAGGGACAAAATAAGGATCAGAACGAAACGAAACAGCCAGACAGTGCATCGTCTACCAAGAAGGATAAAGCTTCTTTTACAGGGGGCAGTAAAACCAGTAATGAGGATGCTTCCACACAATCAACAACAAAGACAGGTCAAAAAGAGCTATAATGATGTATGCAGGGGCAGCCGTGAACGCTGCCCTTTGGCGTGTGTATACCCTATTTTAATGAACGGAAAGGAAGTTTTTGATGATGAAACGGGAAAACTCCGAAGCACTATATAAAGAAGCCCTGGAGCATATTGTAGGGGGCGTTAACAGCCCTTCACGCTCCTTTAAAGCTGTGGGCGGCGGCGCTCCAGTATTCATGAAACGCGCTAAAGGTGCTCATTTCTGGGATGAGGATGATAATCGATATATCGACTATTTGGCGGCTTATGGCCCTATTATTACCGGACACGCCCATCCCCATATTACCAAGGCCATCAGCGAAGCGGCTGCGAACGGCGTATTGTACGGAACCTCAACAGTCTTGGAAATTAAACTGGCCAAGATGCTGAAGGAAGCAATTCCCTCCATGGACAAGGTCCGGTTTGTGAATTCTGGCACAGAAGCGGTTATGACGACGATTCGTGTGGCACGGGCCTATACTGGGCGGAACAAGATCATCAAATTCGCCGGCTGCTACCACGGGCACTCGGATCTGGTACTTGTAGCCGCAGGCTCCGGTCCTTCCACACTGGGCATACCGGACAGCGCAGGCATTACGACCAACATTGCGAGCGAGGTTATTACCGTGCCATTCAATGATCTCGACGCGTTGCGCCAAGCCTTGGAGCGTTGGAGCGACGATGTGGCGGCAGTCATGGTCGAGCCGATTGTTGGTAATTTCGGCATGGTCATGCCGCAGCCAGGCTATCTGGAAGGGCTCTGCTCCATGGCGCGTGCGAACGGCTCACTCGTCATTTATGACGAGGTCATTACCGCATTCCGATTCCACTTCGGTTCCACCCAAACGTATGCAGGTTTGGACAACCATGATGCGATTCAGCCGGATTTGACCGCTCTGGGCAAAATCATGGGTGGTGGTCTGCCGATTGGTGCCTACGGCGGCAGCAAGCACATCATGGAGCAGGTTGCCCCACTCGGCCCGGCTTATCAGGCGGGTACGATGGCCGGCAACCCGGCGTCCATCTCGTCAGGCATCGCCTGCCTTGAAGTCCTTCAAGGGGAAGGCGTGTACGAAGAGATGGAACGTCTGGCTGTGAGGCTGACTGACGGTATCCAGTCCTCTGCCGAACGCTACGGCGTGCCATTGACGATCAATCGCATTCGTGGAGCGTTCTCGACGCATTTCTGTGATCATCCAATCACGAATTACGCACAGGCGCAGGATACGGATAGCGAAGCGTTCGCATCCTTCTTCCGTCACATGCTGGATCGCGGTATTCATCTGGCACCATCCAAGTACGAAGCCTGGTTCCTCACAACAGCGCATACGGACGAAGATGTGGATGCTACGCTGGAAGCGGCGGACGATTCGTTCCGGGCGATGTCACAAGGTAAGTAAACTAAGCAGTACGTGATAGAATATGAATAGGATAAGAGCTGGAAGTAGTCTTAGGGATGGGTATCCGACCTCTGGGACTTCGTTCCGGCTTTTTTTATTTGACAACTGTACCCGTACAGTTGCAGATTTTATGGATTGTATCAGATGATGCCATCCGGGTATATTGAGAGAACAACAGGTTAAGGTCATGATTACGGAGGTTTATTATGCACAGTCGTTCCAGAAATGGAGCCGCCTATCTGGCAGCTCTCAGCTATGCAGCTATACTTGGATTTTCATTTTTATTTGTAAAATTGACAGTCACAGAGGCGAGCCCGCTGGATGTGATCGCCCACCGCTTTGCGCTGTCATTTATCGCTTTGACCGTTCCAGTGCTGCTCGGTTGGATTAAGCTCAACATCAAGATGCGTGACATTCTGCGCATTTTACCACTGGCGCTGCTCTCGCCACTAGTGTATTTTCCACTGCAAGCCTTCGGGCTGATGAGCACTTCTTCATCGGAAGGTGGAATTATCCAAGCAACCGTTCCCATCTTTACGCTACTGTTAGCTTCCTATTTTATTAAAGAGCGTACAACGGTAGTCCAAAAAATTTCCTTACTGCTCTCTGTCTTTGGCGTGGTTTTTATATTTGTGATGAAAAGCGGAGCACCGCTAGCATCCAATAGCTATGGCGGTATTCTTCTGCTCGTGCTTTCTGCGATATGCCTATCCGGCTATAATGTGCTGGCACGACCATTAACACAAAAGTACAACCCCATGGAATTGACCTACGTTACCTCTATTTTGGGATGTATCGTTTTTAACGTGGTGGCACTGGGATATCATGCTATAGACGGCTCCATGAGCGCCTATACCGCTCCACTGGTGAAGCCTGGTTATTGGATGGCACTGATTTATCTGGGCATTCTGTCTACCCTCGTCACCTCGCTGTTATCGAGCTTTGCCTTGAAGTGGATCGAAGCCTCCAAAATGAGTGTGATCGGCAATTTATCCACCCTCATTTCCATGATTGCCGGTGCTTACATTTTGAAGGAGCAGCTCGCCTACTATCACATTGTTGGGGCTGTGATGATCATTATCGGCGTGCTGGGTACCAATTTCGGAGGGCGAAAAAACTTCACGCCGATCAAAACAACTTCGGCAAAATCACAAAAAACGGGCTAAAAATAGACACTCATTTGCCTGCAAAAAAAGAAATCTCCCAGCTGCGCAATTCCAGCCGAGAGATTTCTTTTTTCACTTCTTAGTCTTCGTCGGATTAAATAGGGTACGCCATGACACTCATTAACGCCAATTCCGGCTGTGTCGTGTCCAATCTGCTATATTGTACGATGATGGGCACATCGCTAGTGACCGTAATTGCGTAAGGAATGCCTGTCGGAATCCGTTCGCCGGATTTTTCCAACGAGGCTGTTCGGATATGACGGGTTCGTCTTCCTTCCACTACCTCGATCAATCCCTCCAATGGCTCGCGGTCTTCAAAATAGATGTCTATACTTAGATTTGCCACACGGCTCCCACAATTCAGCACGCATATACTCTCATGACTGAGCAGCTCTCCCCGGCTTTCCGGTGGAATATACCCATCGGGGATGACCCAGAATAGGCTGCCTCGCGGCTGATTAGCTACCTTTTCCTGAGAAAGTTCAGCATTTCCCATACTATTGGCCTCCTTTACCCATCATACTTTTTGGCGCTTATGCCCCTTCTTCTAGCCGTACGGATTCTCCTTGGTACGCAACAGTTGAGCCAGAAAAGCAAGCGCCAATCCCTGCCCCCAGCCCTGAAGGCGTTTGTACGGAACGTTTCGATAGCCGTCAATATCGTTCATCACAGCAGTTCCAGCGGATACCCCCGTTACTGTGCCGTCGTCCTTAATGCGGGAAAGAATACCGTCGATCGCCTTTTGGGTGTATTTGTTAAACAATCTTCCTTGCATAAGCAAGGCAGTCGCAATTCCTGCCGAGCCCGAGGTTTCCAGATAAGAGGTATCATCGTTCAGCACCGTATGCCACAGCCCTTCCGGGGATTGCAGCCGCACCAGCGCATTGAGCTGGTCACGCAGCGAGCCGTCGATGATCATATAAGATGGATGCTGCACCTCCACCAATTTCAGCACTTTTGCCATCGTGAGGGCTGCCCATGAATTGCCGCGCGCCCAATATATTCCTGACATCCGGCTTTGATTCGCATGATCCCATCCGTGATAATACAGATTCGTATCCGGGTCCTGCAAAAATTCTTCATGCCCGTGATATTGACGAACCCCATCCTCCCAATACTCCTTGTTGCCTAACAGATGACCGATGCGCAGCAAGTAATAACCGGCCATAAACATCGTGTCCACCCATGCTTGCTGCGGAAACACATCATGAAGTGAATTCACCGTATGCTGGAAAATGCCGTCGGCAAACCGCTCCGCTTTTTGGGCCAAAAATTCTGCCATCTCGATGGCAATATCAAGGTATTTTTGCTCAGCTGTGGCCTGATAAAGCGTCAACAAACAGTGCCCAACAGAAACGCCGTTCACCGAAAGGGGCGGAAGTCCGTCCTCAATATTTTCATCAACCCATTCTTTCAGCTTGGTCAAATACTTTTCGTTCCCTGTCGCTTCATACGCTTCGCATACTCCGTAAAAGGCGACTCCGCCCGGCCAATCCCAGCTGTAGTGCATTTGAAAGGTGCGTTCTACGACCCGGTCGATCACCTGCTTAACTTGTTCTTCATCAAAAATCAATGCAGGCATTTCCACGTCTCCCCCTTTGGTAAGTTTCACGTGAGTTACCTCCTTAACGCCCGTACATGAAAAGGTCGTCCTTCAACGTAAATACATGCGCAGCGGTTGCAAATCCAGTTCCTTCACAGCATCCACCACCATGTCTGCAATACGAACCGCGCCATTCTCATGAAAATGTGTGTTATCCTCTAAGCCGCCGGAAAAGTTCATGTATTCACCAGGCAGCAGCCACATAAAAAGCTCTTTACTCTCTTCGGGACCCAGCTGCCCATATAACTCCTGCGTGCGGGCAGACAAATCAATCAGCGGTGCATTCGCTTCTTCCGCCAGCTCACGAACCGCTGTTACATAGTCACCATGTGTGTCAGATAGCGTACCATCCTCGTTAAAATAGCGGCGATGTACAGGCGTGACCAGTACCGGGGTTGCCCCATGGCTTTTTGCGCCGTCGATGTAGAGGCGAAGATGCTCCTTGTAGGTTGTAAAAGGCTCTGTAGCCCGCTCCGGATCAGGCTTCTGATCATTATGACCGAACTGGATGAACAGGAAATCTCCTGCCTTTATTTCGCCCAAAATGACATCCAGCCGTCCTTCGTCCACGAAGCTTTTGGAGCTTCGTCCCGATACGGCATGATTATCCACGCAGACATCATGCTTGAACAGGGCGGGCAAAGCCTGGCCCCAGCCAGTATACGGATAGCCGGATGCGTCCTGATCCGTAACCGTGGAATCTCCGGCTAGGAATAGCCGGAGGGTCTGTGGCGCTGGCGCAATCTCCAGCGCATTGAGCCGCGGCGCGGTGCCTGACACGGTGAGGCGTAGCTTGCCACCCCGGACTGGCACCGCAAACAGTGCTTCGGTGAACTGACCCGGCAGCGTGTGTACTGGGGGAAGCATGTGCTTGCCTTCACCAGCCTTGAATCGCGTGAGCGTTTCCGCCTGCGAATCGCCGACCAGTATAGTGACGAGATATATCCCGTCTGGAACATCTGCAACAAATGCAGCGTTCATTGGAATACAAAAGCTGCTTCGTAGCCGCGTGCGTGCATCCTTGGCTGCACTCTGCCTTTTTCGACCGTACACATGCTCCGTAGTCTCGAAGCCATAGCCCTGTTCAGTTGTATATAAGCAATCCGGAGGCACTCCTTTGCAGCCATCCGCAGGCTCCCCCGGACCAAAATCAAACTTCCACAATTTACTCACCTCTCAGCCATCGCCCTCAAATCCCGTCCATTCAATCGTACAAACCCGGATGCCTTCCATTTCCACTCGTAAGCTTCATATCCTCACAATATGGATTTTGGATCTTAACCCTTCAAACCACTCGTACTCATTCCTTCTACAATTTGCTTCTGGAATGCGAAGAATACAGCGATAACTGGAAGCAGGCTTAGGATAGACATTGCGAACATTCCTCCCCAGTTGGAAGCCGACTCGCTGTCGAGGAACATCTTGAGTGCAATAGATACGGTATATTTCTCCGGCGAATTCAGATACAGTACCGGACCAAGCAAATCCTCCCACTTCCAGTAGAAAGAGAAGATTGCCGCTGTAGCCAACGACGATTTGAGTAAGGGTAAAATAATTCTGAAATACAGCCGGAACTTGCCGCATCCGTCAATCGTTGCCGCTTCATCCAACTCTGCTGGAATCGTCCGTATAAACTGCACCATCAGGAAGATGAAGAACGGCATCCCGAAAAAGGAGGGTACCACCAACGGTAAGATCGTATTGATCCAACCGAGCTTGGTGAAAATAATATATTGCGGTACCAGTACCACATCCCCTGGTAGCATAAGTGTCACCATCATCAAAGCAAACCACAAGTTACGCCCTTTGAATTTCAAGCGTGCAAAGCCAAATGCGATCAATGAGGAGGAAAGCACAGCTCCAATCGTTGAAATCACCACAATCGTGAGCGAGTTTAGAATGTACGTGCCAAAGTTGTAGCCAGTTGTCCCTTTCCAGCCTGTTACATAGTTTTGCCAGATCCATTCAGTAGGGAAAAGCGAGGATGCCGTGACGAATATCGTCCGACTTTCTTTAAACGAGCTGAACAGCATCCAAAAAACGGGATACAGCATCAGGAGCGCCAGTGCAGCAACCAGTATGTGATAAATTGGCCATTTGACCGTTTTCCATGCCATCGGTATCAGCGCCCCTTTTCCGTTTCATAAAATACCCAGTATCTGGAGGTTATAAATAAAATCGCTGTCAGTATCCCAATCATAATGAGCATGACCCAGGCCATGGCTGCCGCATATCCCATATTGCTGAACATAAACGCCTGCCGGAACAGATACAGTGAATGCAGCATCGTTCCATCCATCGGGCCTCCTTCGCCCTTAGAAATAACATAAGCCGGGACGAAGGTCATAAAAGCGCTGATCGTCTGCATAATCAGATTAAATAGAATAATGGGGCTAAGCAACGGCAGCGTAATACTGAAAAATTTTCGTACTGGCTTAGCGCCATCTACACTGGACGCCTCGTACAATTCAACAGGAATGTTCTTTAAACCTGCCAGAAAAATCAGCATGGAGGAGCCAAATTGCCATACGGACAGGGTGATTAGCATTGTAAGCGAAGCATCCGGATCACCAAACCATTTCACCGGAGTCGCCCCTAAGGTCGAAAGCAGGCTGTTCACTATGCCGTTATTACTGAAAATGTTCCGCCACATAATGGATACCGCAACGCTACCTCCGATAATCGACGGCAGATAGTACATCGTCCGATAGGTGCCGACCATGCGGGATTTGGTATTCAAAATCATAGCCACAAACAGCGCAAAAATCAGTCGCAATGGTACACCGACCAGCACATACGCAAACGTGACCCTGATCGAATTCCAGTATTTCGGGTCGCCTGTGAACATTTTTTCGAAGTTACCCAGACCAATCCATTTGGGCGGGGTGAACAGGTTGTAGGTAGTAAAGGACAGATACAGCGAAATAAACATTGGAATTAACGTAAACGCCAGAAAGCCCACAATAAACGGGCTGATAAACGCATATCCGGTCATATTGGCTTTCAAGCTCTGATGATTTCGCAAGCTCATCAAGCCTCCCTTCTGTTGCATTTAAAGAAATAGAAAAACTTTATGTTGTTAATAATTCGTTGTTATATGAATATTATCGTGACGTCTGCAAAAGGTGCTTATGCAGTTGGTTCGTCGAATCAACCGTGCGCAATCATGCTTTGGACTACGCACGGTTAACTTAACGAAACGTTCCTTCGATCTTGTCGTTCTTATGCTAAAACGATGTCAGATACCCTAAAGGTCTCATTGCGCTCATTATTGCTTGTTATTCGCAAGGATAGTATTCGCATCAGCCCGGAATTTGGCCGCTGCGTCTTCAGCCGTCATCTGTCCGAAATTGACCTGCTCAATATAATCGGTCAGAGTCGCAATCACTTCCGGCGATCCGACTGGTGGCGGCGGGCTCATTGGAGAAGCCTTCGGCTCCATGGAAGCTACAAATTCAAACACCTGCTTCGTAGGCTCGCTTAACTCTGGCGCAACAGCCTCCTTGATTTTGGAGGAAATCGGCACGCCACGTTCTCCTTTAATCAATTTATTCGCTTCTACATCATTCATCCAGAAATCAATAAACTTTGCGGCCTCATCCTTCACCTGTGAACGGGAAGCAACCGTCCAGTACATCGTAGGCTGCATGTATACGCCTTTTTCCATATTCGGGCCAAACATTGGAGCCAGTGCCATTGGGCGGTTAACGACCTGCTGTAAGCCCACATACTGATTGGACCACTGCCAAATGCCGATGCCTGTTCCTTTTACGATATCGGATTCCTCAAGAATCCCCTTGGTCTGGTTCATAATTTCAGGAGGCGGGGTCGCTCCCTTTTTAATCAGATCAGCCAATCCGCTGAAGAAGTCAACAAACAGCTTATCATCGTCATACCCCAATCCTGTTCCTTCCGCATTGTAGAGAGTCTTTCCTTGCGTACGCAAATAGTAGTGGAAGAAAATATCAGCAGCCATCGAGCTGTCAAAGTATACTTTATTGGAACCCGCTTTTAAAGCCAGTTCTTTGTATTGATCCCATGTCCAGTTGTCAGGAATTTTGTCTATGCCTGCTTTTTTGAGCAACGCCGGGTCATACTGGAAACCCAGAACATTGACACCGGTTGGGATACCATATTGCTTTCCAGCAATTACGCCGGTTTTAAGTACATTTTCGGTCACATCAGCGACCTGAATTTTTTGATTCAAGTAAGGCGCGAGATCCTCCAATTGACCATTTTTCGCATATTGGCTAATGTACGAAATGTCCATTTGCACGATATCCGGCAGCTGATTAGCCGCAGCCTGCGGAGCGAGCTTTTTCCAATAGTCATCAAAAGAGGCATATTCCACATCAATCGTTACATTTGGATTTTTCTGCTTATACAAATCAACGACCTTTTGCGTGTATTCATGACGCGTATCCGATCCCCACCAAGCGATCCGTAATTTTACTTTCCCGTCTGCACTTGTGCCCGAATTGCTGCCGCCGTCCGCTCCGCTACATGCCGTCGTCAAAACGAGCAGCATCGCTATGATCAGAAACCATCCCTTTTTGCCCACCTATCTCTCCCCTTTTCGCTGTTCTAGAAAGGAGCCAAATTACGAGTGACAACGCATTTACGTAATTTTGATAGCGTTTACATTAGCTCCTGTTGTTATTTTCCCAAAAGCCGAGAAACATTGGAATACACAAATCAGGTTTCCTGGGTTTAAAAAACAGTGGGGGGCATCAGCTCATCCCCGTTCATGTGACTTAATATACTCGGAAGGCGTCATACCCGCCCACTTTTTGAACACCTGGCTAAAATATTGCGCGTTCCCACCGAAGCCGAACCATTCCGCCAGTTCAAATACCTTCACGTCTCCGGTCTCTCGAATATGCTCAGCCGCACGTTCGATCCGATAACGATTGACGTAGTGTGAAAAGTTTTCACCTGTCACTTTTTTGAAAATTTTTCCTAAGTAGTCGGAATTCATATACAGCATTTGACCTGCCACTCCGTTCAGCGACAAATCGGATTTTCTGTAGTTTTGCTCAATAATAGTGATCATTTTATCAACGGTGGAAGATTGGCGATACACATTACTTTTATAATAGATTGCGGTCATTCGTTCGGCAGCTTCCTGTACAAAAGATTTGAGACATGCCAGCGTTTTTTGCTCTGCCAGCACCACCATTCGGCTCGTAAACGCCGCACGCTCTTCTTCAGGGCATATACGAATCATAGCGGCATAGAGCTGAAGCACATAGGAGCGGGTCACGGAGATTTCCAGCTTCATCCGGGACAAAATACCGAACAACCGATCCACTTCCTGTGCCACCTCCACCGTATTTCCAGCCTTGATTAGCAGACCGAACTTCTCCTCGTCCAGCTCCAAATCTGCCATCTCCCGGGTATCCTCAGCCGCTAAATCCTCCTTCGTAATCAAACTGCCCTCCCCGGTGTAAAAACGGTGATTCATACAATGCAGTGTCTCCCGGTACATCCCCCGTGAATGCTGCATACTATCCGACTCACTAACTGCGACTGTTACCTCCAGCTTGTAAAAGCGATGAAATGTCGCACGTACCGCTTCAATCTGTTTCATAAACCGCGACGTGTCATCCTCACTTTCCAGCACGATGAGCAATTGCCCCTGCATGGTCGTACTGAGCAAGACATCATCCATTAAATCTGCCGCTATATTTTGCAATGCAAACAAATGCTCCGGCTCATGGGATTCCTCCACCCGCAGCAGCAGCATTCGAACCTGCTTATCTTGCAATTCAATTCCGAATAACCGCTCATAAAATGCGATATCACGGCTACCGTAAGTTTTATAGGAAATAAACTCCTTCAAAAAGTGTTCCTTCACATGAGGCAGCATACGCTGAAAATCTAGCTTCATCCGGTTTACAAACTGCTTGCGTTCTTCCTGCTCCTCCCGCTCCTGCCCCAACTCGGTCAGAGCCTCATGAATTTGCCGCTCATTGCATGGCTTCAACAAGTAGTGCTTCACCCCGTATTGCATGGCCCGACAGGCATAATCAAAATCTTTGTACCCAGACAACAGAATGAAACGGACGTCTGGAAAATGCTCCGTCGTTTTGGCAACCAGTCCGATACCGTCCAATCCAGGCATAGAGATGTCGCTAATCACAAAATCAGGCGGGCTGGCCTGAATCTGATCATAAGCCTCAATCCCGTTACGTGCCGTACCAACCAATCTCGTTCCCGCTTTCCCCCAATCAACCACCTGTGATATGCCTTCCAAAATCATACGCTCATCATCAACCAGTAGCACCTTGTACACGACCCTGATCCCCTTTCACATATGGAATACAGACATGAATCGACGTTCCTGTTCCTGACTCGCTATGCAGCTCTATCCCCCAAGGTGTACCAAATGTCAGGTTAATCCGTTCCTGAATATTCGTAAGTCCAATGCCCTGCCCACGAGTCATGACCTGCCCGCTCCGCAGCTTTTCCAAGAAATCCGGCGTCATTCCCGGTCCGTCATCTTCAACTCGCAGAAATAGAGCCCCCTCGCTTTCTCTCGCAATAATAGCAATCCGACAGGGTTCAATTCGCGGCTCCAGCGCATAATGAATGGCATTCTCCACCAAGGGCTGAAGCGTTAGCTTCGGAATTTGTGCATCCATCAGTTCTTCCGGGACATCCAGATGGAAAACGAGACGTTCATCAAAACGTGTTTTTTGGATCGTTACGTAGCTCCTTACAATATCCAGTTCTTTTCGAAGCGGAATCAGCTGCTCTTCAAAACTGACCGCACTACGCAATAGAAAAGCAAGTGCTTCCACCATCTCTGAAATCCGATCCTGCTTATTGGCCTTGGCGAGCCAGTTCACGGATTCCAGCGTGTTGTATAAAAAGTGTGGATTAATCTGTGCCTGTAATGCCTTTAGCTCTGTTTCCCGCAGTAATAGCTGCTTGGCAACATTCTCATTAATGAGCTCACGAATGCGACGAATCATTTTCTTATATGTCCGATGTAACAAGCCTACCTCATCCTGTGTGGAAAGGGGGACCGCGCCAAGTGCTTCTTCTTCCAAACGGTCGAGATCGCCTTTTTCTATTTTACGCATGTTCTGGATTAATTGAACAATCGGTTTGGTAATGCTCCCTGACAACCTAGCCCCCAGTGCCAATGCGATAAGAAGCATAATTACAAAAATAGCGCTTACAACTTCTTTGATGATCGTAATACTGCGAAACATATCATCGAAGGGGGTCATATGCAAATACGTCCACCCCGTATAAGAGGATTTGATTTGAGCAGCGAAAAAGGTTCCTCCTGAGTAGGTCGCAATCCCGTAAGGCTGCTTTCGGCCAAGCTCCGCCTGGATATCACTCTCACTCAAAAGTGGTGTTTCGGGATAAATCATCCGTCTTCCATCTGTAATCATCAGTTGTCCGTCACGGCCGGAGGTCTGCACACGATCCGCTACAATCCGGTCAATTCGCACACGAATCGCAAGTGTTCCGAGCCCATTCAGTGTAAAATTGGAATCGGTAAAGGATTTGAACTGCCGAGCGGCCAGCAAGGAGGAATGGCCTGCCGCATACCATGCATTGGAACCGTCATGTTCGTCTGCCAGCTCCGACAGGGTGGATCGAAGCTCCTGGGGAATACCTTCGCGGTTGCCCGCGCTCATGACCTGTCCCTCTTTATCGATTACTATCATAGAATAGACATAGGTCTCAGAGCCGGCAAAGGCGACGAGCCTATTCGTTATTTTTTTACGCAGCACCATTTTGGTATAAGGTGACGTTTCCTTTTCCAATTGCAGCAAATAACGTTGAAGCTGCTCGTCCGTTGTTACCTTGAAAGTAACTTTTTCCACATCCTTCAGCTCATTTTCTATGCCGATTGAAGAAATATTGAGTACTTCGGATGTTTTTTTGTACATTTGATTATCATAAATATGAAATACGTACTTAAGTATGACTGCAACAACTGCAAAATTAACCAGCATAAGCACCGTAATCAGCAGTACCATTTTATGATGGATTCCAGCATTTTTGTAAGCGCTTTTAAAGTAGGTAATCAGTGAATGTCGCCTCCTTTATAACATACAAAATACCCCATGCCTTGGTCATTCGGCAAGAGGTATTTGTATTTGCTTAGCGTTGATCGGTTGGTTTCGATTTGTCCGCCTTGCTCATATATTCGTCGTATCGGTCATCAAGTTCCCGTGCCATACTTCGGTATTTACGCGTCTCCTCAACAATGGGATCGATATGAGTCTGAACCCGCACCTCATATTTAGGACTGAGTCTTTCCCGCTTCTGGGCCTCATTCTCACGAATTTCGCCTTCCGTCAGCAGTTCACTGAGCTGGCGTTCCAATTCTTCGGATTGGCTCATCGCGATTTCCTCCTTCATGATGATGTTCTACGTAGAATTATAACCCGGTTGCGTCTGCTTCTTTCAGCACTTGAATAAGTTGAGAATGAATAGCTGTATTCGTCGCTGCAATATGCCGTACACTCAGGTCATAAGGTCTGCCCAATGTATCGGTAATGGTGCCGCCTGATTCCTGTACCAGCAAAGCGCCCGCTGCCACATCCCACGCATTCAAACCAATTTCGCAATAGGCCGACAGCCGTCCTGATGCTACATAAGCCAGATGCAATGCTGCCGAGCCCAGCGCCCGAATGCCGCGTACCTGAGGTGTAAGAACCTGCGTAATTTTCATATTTAGCGGTTGTGCATACGTACGATCCGGCGGGAAGCCGACGCACACCAGACTATCTCCCAGTGTTTCTTCTCTCGATGCTTGCATACGATTGCCATGTACATATGCGCCCTTTCCTTTTTCTGCTACAAACATTTCATCACGGGACGGATCATAAATAACCCCGACAATCACCTCTCCACGATGGGCCAATGCAATAGACACACTGTAATACGGCAGACTGTGTACAAAATTGGTAGTCCCATCTACCGGATCAATAATCCATAGATATTCCTCTTCACGGGCAGCCTCTAATGCGCGGGCCGAAGCTTCGGCTCCCGGCTCTACACCCTCTTCACCCAAAATAGCATGATCGGGAAAATGGGTCAGAATCAGTCTGCGAATCATCTGCTCTGCACCTTTATCTACCTCGGTCACTAGATCCGTAGGAGACTGTTTGGTATTCAAATGTTCAACAGTTCCCAGCCTGCTTTTAATCCATTCCCCGGCTTTGGATGCCGCGTTAATAGCCACGGCAGTATAGCTTTTTCCTGATACGATATAGGGAACCTTTTCGTTTTCATTTTCGTTCAACGTGTTCACTCTACTTTCTATATCATTGTTACGTGGTTTACGAATCTGCCCTACAGCACAGTCTCTTAACCATCTCTGTTTCAGTACAAGTTTGCTAGTTTACACATTCTAGTATACACAATAAGCTGCATAAAGTTTCTCTAAATGGGAGCTTTATCCGCAAAATGCTACTTTCTAAGGCATAATTTCTACGGAAGCTCCATCCAGCACTTTAACCCCATTAGCTTCCTGAAGGCGCAGTTCATTCATCAACCCGAATAACGCTTCATCCTTAAGTTTGGCTTCAAGCATGACATCAATCCGATCCGTATATCCGGCAATATTGCGCAAAAAGGTAAGCAACGGCTCCATCAGAACACCGTCCGCATGGCCCCGAGGATCTTTTTCACTTTTGGGGCTGGACGCATGGATTTTGGGCGGCAATGGATGATCCACAGAAGATCCGGCTTGGGCCAATTCCCCTTTCCAGGTATCCAAAATATCCGGCCATAGCTCCCACGGCTTTTCCCCCTCATTATTCACCCATTGATGATGAATATCGAGAACCATCGGTAACCCCGTCAATTTGCAAGCCTCCAGCGTTTCCACCGCATTGAACGTTTTATCATCATTTTCCAGTGTTAACCGTTCTCTTAACGAAAGATCCAGAGCACTAACCTGCTCTACAAAACGCTGGCCTGAGGTCACCTTATCTCCGTATGCACCACCAATATGAATGTTGTTCTTGGCTTCGGCACCCAGTCCCATGGCCTCCAGCATCGCTTTGTGGTACTTCAGATCATTAATGGAGCTCTGCAACACCTCAGGACGAGGAGTGCTTAACACTGTAAAATGATCGGGGTGAAACGATACCCTCATTCTATTCGCCCTGACATAGTTCCCAACCTCTGCAAAGTCAGCAGCAAGCGCCTGAAAAGGGTCCCAATCCCGCAGATCCTGATGGGTCGCGAGCGGAATCAGCTTGGATGAGAAACGATAGACCTGGATATCACTCGCGCGATTATGGCGCAGCAGCCTCAAAGTATTATGGAGATTTTCGGCTGCTATCCGTTCTAGCTTGCGGATGGCAGCTTCTCGGTCTCCAATCTTGTTAAAGCTGCTCAATGTCATGGTTTTAGAGGGGGATGCATTTTGAACGGTAACCGACATGGCTACATAACCGAACCTTACGATCATAGAGTGTCTTCCTTTCAGCAGTCGCAGTAGATGGTAAGGCCGCTTTCGTTCTGTGACCTAAACCCCTTTTCTACTGATCATACCCGGAAATGCACCTGCTGATTCGGTGTTATCGCACAAATTGCAAGAAGAAAACAGCTAGGATTGCTGCTGTGCTCCAAAAAACATTTCATCCGCCAATGCGGTCTGAATTCTTGATTCCTCTTCATTCAGCTTACGAATGAGGATCATTTCAACTTCGGTCACTTCATCGCCCTGAAAATTAATTTCGGCGATACAACCCACAATCTGCACGATGGCTACTGCCACGTTGTCCACGCTGTAAGCGATGACCTTCTGGCCTGTCGGAAACACGCGCAGCCCGGATTTAACCATTTTGCCACGTCCGTATTCCAGCAGTTCGTAAAGTTCTTGCTCGCTCTTGAATTTGCACACGGAGTTAAATTCAGTTTGAAAGCCCATGTGTAGCCGCCACCTTTCATCATTAAGGGTTTAGTGCAGTGCTCAAAGATATGCCATATATATGAACAAAAAGGAGAGTGATCAGCTCCCCTTTGTTTCGTTTATGAGTTCTCGTAGTGCAGTGCCGACCTGCGCTCATAACGCTCCAATGCAAGAGCAATCATGCGATCCAGCAGACTTGCATAGGATACGCCAGTTTCTCTCCACAGCAATGGATACATACTGAACGGTGTAAAGCCAGGCATCGTATTCACTTCATTAATAAGGATATGTCCGTCCGAGCGTCTGACGAAGAAATCGGCACGGGAAATCCCGCAGCCTTCCAGAGCACGGAATGCTTGCAATGCGGCTTCACGAATACGATCTGCCACTTCCTCATCCAACGGTGCCGGAATAAGCATTTCCGATTGGCCATCCGTATATTTGGCAGCGTAATCGTAATAATCACTCGACGATACAATTTCACCCGGTACCGAGGCAATCGGCTCATCATTGCCAAGTACGCTGACCTCAATCTCACGGGCATCGACGTACTCCTCGACAATCACCTTTAGGTCAAATTGCAAAGCCAGATCTACAGCCTTTTCCAGTTCTTCTCGGTTACTGGCTTTGGAAATACCGACACTTGATCCCAGATTGGCCGGTTTGACAAAGCAAGGATAACCTAGCTCGGTTTCCATGTTACGTACCAGATCATGACTGGTTTGGGCCCACTGTGTACTATTAAAATAACAGTATTTCACTTGCGGCAATCCTGCATGCTCAAACAGCTTCTTCATGACGCCTTTATCCATACCTGCTGCCGAAGCCAGCACTCCTGCACCGACATAAGGCATATCCGCCATTTCGAACAGACCCTGAATCGTTCCGTCCTCGCCAAAGGTACCGTGCAGCAACGGAAACAGTACATCCAGCGTCTGCTCTCCGTACAGCTTGCCGAACAATGTATCTAATGCCGCCTTGGTGCCGCCCTCTGCGCGTTCCAGCTTCAATTGCTCTACAGAAGCCAGAGGAGCGCTTAATAGCGCCCCTCTACGCCAATCGCCAGCCTTCGTAATATAAAAAGGAATAATCTCGTATTTCTCATAGTTAAAAGCGTTCATTACCGCATACGCCGTTTGCAGCGAGACTTCATGTTCGCCCGATTTGCCACCGTACACTAGCCCTACGGTCAATTTTTGATTTGCCATGCCTATCCTCCGCTTTCCTGCTTTCGTCATTGTGACTGATTTGCATCACTGTACCTGTTATCCACCATCTCATTTAAAAATAGTCGGCGATGTGATAAAAGCGATATACCGTGTTGTCCGTCCACGCATACGAATTTTTATAGTCCCAATAACGATGTCTGGAGCTTACCGTATGTGCATTGACTAGCGGCATGCCGCCCGCATCAAAGGCCGTGACCACCGTGCTGTGCTGGAAGGTTCCGTCACCATCCCAATCGTAAAAAATGACGTCCCCCAACATGAGCTGCTCTGGGCGACTCACCTGCTCAGCGGTCAACCCCCATGAGCTGGAGCCCAAATACCGCTCCAGACTGTTGGAAACTGCCCAACTGTAGCTCCACAGCTCACGTCCGGCAACCCGTCCTTTATACCACCAGCCCGATTCTCTTTTACCAGTATAGTGGATCGGTGCTCCCCCTGCAAAGAGGCATTGCGAGATATAATTGGTGCAATCCACATCAAAACCTTCAAACTCCGGATTGAAGCTATCCCACCACTGATCTGCATAGGCCGCTGCTTCTTCGCGGCGATATCGGCTGGGACGTGCTGATGAGCCGAAGCCCAGCACACCGCGATTCAGCAGCGGCAGATTTCCTCCTTGATTAAACGAAGCCTGTTCAAAAGGAACCTCTCCCCCCGCTGGCTTCCTTTCTGCCGGATCGCGCTCAATTCTCGCTACCTGCCAGGCTTCACCCTCGCGTGTGAACGTCAGACGCTCCCGTTCGATCCGATCCTCCCGGTGAGTCATCCCACCCTTCTCATAAAAGAGTCGGACATGCAGTTGTACATCTACCACAGCCTCATCCGGGGTATCCTGCACCATTCGTAGCGGCTTGGCGCGTGTCTCGCTGCGTAGGGGAACAGCATCCCGTTCGTTGTACCACTGCTCCAATCTGGCCGCACGTGCTGCTCGTTCCATCCGCTGACCCACCTCCAGATACTCATCCGGCTGCGGTACACCATTCACTTCACTGCGATTGTATTGATTCACGTAAGAAAAAAGGGCCTGTTTCCATTCCCGCTCCCCCATCCCAATCCCTCCATATTCGTCCCGCTATCCTTTTCCGGGGATAACCGGAATGATGTATAACTTCCTTTCTTGCCTCTCTGGTCTGAAATGCTCTCTATCTATAAGTATGAATCTCTAAAGCTTGGTATGAACATCGAAACGCGAGGGAGCGGAACGTTTTATTTTCCAATCTGCAACGCATCATTTAGGCCAAAAAAACTTTACGGAACCGTCTGAAAACGGTATACTTAATCCAAAAGCAATCATTTTGAAATCATGTTTCATCTAATGAAACAAATTACTTTCATCTCAACCTCTAACACGTTATGAACCACTGAAGATGTAATTGAGAACGCAACCAATTTAAACCAAGTGTGCAAGACGTCGAAAAAACGACATCCCTATTTTCCCCCAAGCATCCACTTCAAGGAGGTAATACTTATGTCAGGAAAAGATCAATTCTCCATCGCCCGTAGTCTGGAAGTTAACGGGAAGCCTTATCGCTACTACAGTCTTAAGGCACTGGAGGAACAAGGAAAAAGTGATATCGCCAAGCTGCCTTTCTCCATTAAAGTATTGCTGGAAGCCGCGGTTCGCCAGTTTGACGGTCGCGCCATTACGGAAGAACATGTGCAACAGCTGACAGGCTGGGCTGAGGATCGGGATACCAACAAGGAGATTCCGTTCATTCCTGCACGCATCGTGTTACAGGATTTTACCGGTGTCCCGGTCGTTGTCGATTTAGCAGCTATGCGTGATACGGTGAAAAAAGCAGGCGGGGACCCGAAGCAAATCAATCCGCTCGTTCCCGTCGATCTCGTTATCGATCACTCGGTCATGGTCGATGCTTTTGGTACCAGTGATGCGCTGGATTACAATATTAATGTAGAGTTTGAACGCAACGAGGAGCGGTACCGTTTTCTGCGTTGGGCGCAAACGGCGTTCAACAACTTCCGAGCCGTTCCGCCATCCACCGGTATCGTCCATCAGGTCAATCTGGAGTATCTCGCCTCCGTTGCCGCTACCAAAACCATTGACGGTGAAACGGTCGTCTTTCCAGATTCCCTCGTAGGAACAGACTCCCATACCACGATGATTAACGGGCTGGGTGTTGTAGGCTGGGGTGTCGGCGGGATTGAAGCAGAGGCGGGTATGCTGGGGCAGCCGCTGTATTTTGTCACTCCCGATGTGATCGGCTTCAAACTGACAGGCAGCCTGTCGGAAGGCTCTACTGCCACCGATCTGGCGCTCACTGTTACGCAAATGCTGCGTAAAAAAGGCGTAGTCGGCAAATTCGTGGAATTTTACGGGCCTGGTCTGGCAAACATCAGCTTGGCTGACCGTGCGACAGTTGCCAACATGGCACCGGAATACGGCGCAACGATTGGCTTCTTCCCGGTCGATGCGGAAACGCTAGCCTACCTGCGCAGCACCGGACGTTCTGATGAGCAAGTAAGCCTCGTAGAGGAATATTACAAAGCCCAAGGCATGTTCCGCACATCCGATACACCGGACCCTGTGTTCAGCGATACGATTGAGCTTGATCTGGCTTCGGTAGTACCGAGTCTCGCCGGACCCAAACGTCCGCAGGACCGTGTTGAGCTTAGCCGCATGAAAGAAACGTTTGAAGGCATTATCCGTACCCCGGTAGACAAAGGCGGCTATGGACTGAGCGATGAAAAAATCGCACAGAAGATTCCGCTGACCCATCCGGACGGCTCCACCAGCGAGTTGGGTACAGGAGCAGTCGTTATTGCGGCGATTACAAGCTGCACGAATACCTCCAATCCAAGCGTTATGCTCGGTGCGGGCTTGCTGGCCAAAAAAGCAGTACAGCGCGGGCTCAAAAAGCCAGGCTATGTTAAAACAAGCTTGACACCAGGCTCCCTCGTCGTGACGGAATACCTGCAAAAAGCCGGATTAATCGGACCGCTCGAAGCCCTCGGCTTCCATGTAGCCGGCTACGGCTGCGCAACCTGTATTGGTAACTCCGGCCCACTTCCTGACGAAGTGAGTCAAGCCATCACAGACCATGATTTGACGGTTGGCGCAGTTATTTCCGGCAACCGGAACTTTGAAGGCCGTGTGCATGCGCAGGTCAAAGCCAACTATCTCGGCTCACCGCCACTGGTTGTCGCTTATGCGCTGGCAGGCACAGTGAACATTGATTTGGTGAATGATCCGCTCGGTTACGATCAGGACAATCAACCAGTCTACCTGAAAGACATCTGGCCCACTTCTGAGGAAATCAAGGAAGCCATCAGCCTGTCTCTCAGCCCGGATATGTTCCGTCGCAAATACGAAAATGTATTTACTGCCAACGAAAAATGGAACTCCATTCCGGTTCCTGAAGGCGAACTGTATGAATGGGATGAAAACTCAACTTATATTCAAAACCCGCCGTTCTTTGAAGGACTTCAAGATGGCGTACAAGATATCAAGGAAATCCGTAATGCCCGTGTGCTTGCCCTGTTGAATGATTCGGTCACGACGGACCATATCTCACCAGCAGGCAACATTGCCCCTTCCAGCCCGGCAGGACTGTATTTGAAGGAGCATGGCGTGGAACGCAAGGACTTCAATTCCTACGGCTCACGTCGCGGTAACCACGAGGTCATGATGCGCGGTACATTCGCCAATATCCGTATCCGCAACAATGTGGCTCCAGGCACCGAGGGCGGCGTGACCAAATACTTGCCAACGGATGAGGAAATGTCCATCTATGATGCATCCATGAAATATCAGGCAGCCGATCAGAACCTGATTGTCATTGCTGGTAAGGAATACGGCACAGGCAGCTCTCGTGACTGGGCGGCCAAAGGTACGCTTCTGCTGGGCGTTAAGGCTGTCATTGCCGAAAGCTTCGAGCGGATTCATCGCAGTAACCTGGTCGGCATGGGTGTACTGCCTCTGCAATTCCAGGAGGGCTATGGCTGGTCCAGCTTGGGTCTCAATGGCCGCGAAACCTTCGACATCCTCGGCATTAACAATGACGTGAAGCCTGGTCAAGAGCTTACAGTGGTGGCTAAACGCGAGGATGGCACAAAGTTCGAATTCCCGGTAATTGCCCGTCTAGACAGCACCGTCGATATCGATTACTACCACAACGGTGGTATTCTGCAAACTGTATTGCGTCAGATGATCGAAAGCTAAGTTTATGAACTTCATATGTGAAGAACCCCCGTTTTGCAGATAAAGCTGCAATCGGGGGTATTTTTTTATTTATATAAACCGAACTTAAGAGTTACCTATAGCGCCACTGCGCAGTCGGATGGTGCTTCCCATCGCCACCGCCCCCGGATTTCTTGAATAAGCCCCTAATCCAGGGTAGAAATCCGGGGACAAAAGCGACCGCTTCGCTTGTACAGCACCATTCCGCCTACTCCGTTTTGATGTTCATTTTTCAAGTTCATCTTATTTATATAAAACAAAAAAAGTCGATCCCTCAGGACCGACTTCTAGCCACGTTCTCTTATAACATTACTTTCGCACGCGAGCTACTTCGAAATATCCAGGAAACCCTCTCCGAACACATCTCGCACGTCATGAATGGTAATGAATGCTGCTGTGTCGATGGCTTTCACTATCTTTTTAAGCGCTGACACCTCTTGTTTACTAATGACGATATACAGCACTTCTTTTGGATTTTTAGTGTAATATCCGTGGCCTGACAGGACGGTAACTCCACGATCCATTTTCGTGATAACCATCTCGGCAATTTTATCTTGGTGCTCCGAAATGATCATGACTGCTTTTTTCGGGTTCAGTCCTTCGATCATGAAGTCCATCACCTTCGTACCAACGTACAAAATAACGATAGTTAGCATCAATTTTTCCGGACCAATAATAAAATAGGAAGAGAATGCGACAATCAAATCAAAAAACAGCAGGCCATAGCTGATATTCCAATCCAGATACTTGTTGGCAATTCGGGCTAAAATGACCGTTCCCGCCGTAGTGCCGCCTACCCGTACAATTAAGCCAATGCCGACCCCCACCAAAACTCCGGCAAATACAGCATTAATCGTCGGCTCATGCGAATCAATCCGCCAGTTGACCGTTAAATGTAGAAACAGCGAGTTAAAAGCGACCGCAATTATAGTGTACAGGGTCGTTCTCTTGTCCAAAAATTTATATCCGACAATCAACAGCAAGCCATTGATCACCAGATTGACGATCGAGGGAGACCACTGAAACAGGTAGTACAGGATGATCGTGACCCCTGTAACGCCCCCCTCACCAAACTCATTCGGGATCACAAACAGATTAACAGCTAGCGCGAAAAAAAACGCACCCAGAATAATAAATGCGATATCTGCAATACTTTTTTTCATATATGCTCTAATCCTTTCTCTAACATTTCAAAGGATGAATCGCCAGATGGATTGGCTGACTCTTGTTGTCAAAATACGCTGACAACCAGTTCATGGTATCTACTACCAAACATAAAGTCAATACAACTTTGACACTTTAATTCGCCACCAGACTGCCTCAATCCTGACTTGAGGATTCCGCAAAATCCTCCTTTTACAAGGTTATTCGACAAAAAAACACAATCCCGACTACTAAACTAAGAAAACGGGCCTCTAGCCCTTGTTTTAGACCTAGGCACATTTTCCTCTAAAACGACCATCCTCCTAATCGACATTTTGGACACATATGACCATCTTCCTGTTTTATGTCAAAAGCGTTTTACTTTGAAAAAATGTGGGTATAATGATTGAAACATTACCAAGCAACCTACATAGCATTACGACATCAAGTACATACAAATAGTCCTATACAGACGTCCTAAGCAACTCAATCTGAATTTGACAATATGGAATTGGAGGAATGACCTACATGAATACAATGAACTTAACCGTCCACACCCTGATGCCCTTTCACCACCAATACCAACGTGCCAACGCGGTGAGTATGCAGAAGAAAGAAGATAGCTCGGAGAAGAAGCTCAGCTTTCAGGACATTTTGAATGAAAAAATGGGTAAAAAATAAGGCGCCGTTTATCCGGTTGCATGATCCCGCTTTACATAAGCTAAAAAGCCGTAGTTTCCTACATCGACTGTAGAGAACCACGGCTTTTTTTAATTCATGCGTTCCTAAACTCACACGTTCGTTTTACTGACCTCCACCCCGATACTGCTCTGCCTTCTCACGCATCCCGGCAGCTACTGCTTCTTGAGTGTTCAGCCCCTTATCCGCTGCATAGGCGCGAATGTCCTGAGTGATACGCATACTACAAAATTTGGGGCCGCACATCGAGCAAAAATGTGCTTCCTTGGCGCCCTCTGCCGGTAGCGTTTCATCATGGTAGGACAAGGCACGCTCGGGATCAAGCGACAGATTGAACTGATCCCGCCAGCGGAACTCGAAGCGCGCCTTGGACAAAGCATCATCCCGCTGCTGCGCCCGTGGATGCCCCTTTGCCAGATCGGCAGCATGTGCCGCAATTTTGTAGGTAATGACACCCTCGCGGACATCATCCTTATTGGGCAGACCCAAATGCTCCTTGGGTGTAACATAACACAGCATGGACGTCCCGAACCAACCGATCATCGCCGCCCCGATGGCTGAGGTAATATGATCATATCCGGGGGCAATATCCGTCGTGAGCGGTCCCAAGGTATAGAAAGGAGCTTCCTTACAAATCTCCATTTGTAAATCCACATTCTCTTTGATTTTATGCATAGGGACATGTCCCGGCCCTTCAATCATGACCTGAACATCATGCTTCCATGCGATTTGCGTTAGCTCGCCCAACGTTTCCAGCTCTGCAAACTGTGCTTCATCATTCGCATCATAGATACTACCTGGACGTAGACCATCCCCGAGAGAAAAGGCCACATCATAGGCTTTCATAATTTCGCAAATTTCTTCAAAATGTGTATACAAAAAATTCTCCTGATGGTGCGCAAGGCACCAGGCTGCCATGATTGACCCGCCCCGGGATACAATTCCCGTCATTCTATTCGCCGTCATCGGAATATACCGCAGCAATACACCCGCATGAATTGTAAAATAGTCCACTCCCTGCTCCGCCTGCTCAATCAGCGTATCGCGATACAACTCCCACGTCAGCGCCTCTGCTTCACCGTTCACCTTTTCAAGTGCCTGATACAGCGGTACAGTCCCAATCGGTACAGGAGAATTCCGAATGATCCATTCACGTGTTGTATGGATATTACGGCCTGTGGACAGGTCCATAACCGTATCCGAGCCCCAACGCACAGCCCAAGTCATTTTCTCCACTTCCTCCTCGATGGAGGAGGTAACCGCAGAATTACCAATGTTCGCATTGATCTTCACGTGAAAATGACGCCCAATGACCATTGGCTCACTTTCCGGGTGATTGATATTCGAAGGCAAAATGGCTCGTCCAGCCGCCAACTCCTGCCGTACAAACTCAGGCTCCACCCCTTCGCGGATCGCCGCAAATTCCATTTCGGGCGTAATGATCCCTTGCCGCGCATAATGCATTTGCGTCACTGTACGCCCTTGCGAAGCACGAAGCGGACGATTGGTCACGCCGGGAAATTCCACTGTCTCCCGTTTGGAGCCAGGTTTCAGTCCATTATCCTCCGGCTTGACGGCGCGTCCCTCGTAAGCCTCCACATCGCCCCGTTCCAGTGCCCAAGCTCGCCGTAATGGAGGCAGGCCCTGACGGATATTGACCTGATAGGCTTCGTCGGTCATGGGACCGCTTGTATCATATACACGCAATGGCTCATGATGCTCCGTGCCCTGCGGCGTATGTGTAGGATGAAGAGCAATTTCCCGCTCTGGCACGGCAATGTCCGGCCGCGAGCCTTGAATATATACCTTACGGCTTCCTGGAAAGGGCGTTACCCCACTGGCTTGCTCCCCGTTTGTCTTCTCTACCTCAACTTCTTTTGTTCCTACCAATCTTACTTCTGCTGATTTCAATTCTGTTCCTTTTGTTCCTTCTGCCTCTGTCGGCTTCATTGTCCATTCCTCCCGTTTCGATGAAATGACACACCGATCCGGAACCATTCCCAGGGTGGCGCTGATCTATGCAAAAAAGCCGGTTCCCCAGGGAACCGGCTAATCTAACGAGGCAGCTATCCAGACAATGCGCATATGGAATAATCCATTCCAATGCGCCACTGTAGACAGCAGCCGCGTATACATTTCAATGGCCGATTACTTCCCTACGCTGGTATGATCCAGATCAGGTGCAAAGGGTCCGGAATCTTGCACGATTCCATCTCAGCCCGGCATTACAGGCTCCCCCAGTAACTGTGATACTTCTTTTCACATGAGGCGGATATAACAGACATCCGCCTTCCTTACCAGACTACTTCAAATTTATGGCTTTGGCAACCCTTTTAGGTTCCATTTACCAAGGAGACGTTCCCCATCAACTCACTCTGCTTGCTTCAACTGTGTTCATTCTTGTTACGGGAGCATAAGCCCCATTTCCTTCGCCGCTTCGATCAAAATCGGAGCAAAGTCATGTAGCGTCTCGGGTGCAAGTCGACTGACCGGGCCGGATACAGATAAAGCCGCAGTGACCTGTCCCTTCCGGTTCACAATTGGCGCTGCCACAGCAGCAGCCCCTGGCTCCCGTTCTTCATAGCTGGTCGCATAGCCCTTCTCGCGAATGTCCTGCAGCTGGGCTTTATAGACCTCCGGGTCTACTGAGGGCGGCCATTCATCCCCGCTTAGCAGGGCTTCCAGCTCCTGCAGCGGCATAAAGGCCGCCAGCACCTTGCTGGAGGCCCCTACAGCCAGCGGCATACGCGCACCTACAGGCGCGACTCTGCGGATCGCCTGATTGCTCTGCACGGCTTGTATCCGGATACGCATGCTACCGTCCCGTAAGTACAAGCTGACCGTCTCGCCCAGACGGTCACGTAGTCCTTCCATTGCAGGTTGTAACAACACCGCCGGCTCGTCACTTTGGGACAAATGCGTGGATAGCTCCCAAATGCGGAAGCCAAGTCGATATTTTTCCGTTTCGGCATTCCGAACGACAAAGCCCCGATCCTCCAACGTAGTCAGCAGCCGATGAACCGTGCTTTTATGTAGACCAATTTTGGAGGCAATCTCCGTCAGGCCAAGATCCGAATTTGCGGTAAAACACAGCAGTATATCAAGTGCACGCTCTACAGCGCGAACGGTTAATTTACGGTCTTCCATCGTGAACCGCTCCTCTTGTATCCATATTCGTTTCACACTATGAAACATGGTTACATAAATTATATAGAATAGTCGCGGCTACTGTAAACCGATGTTTTTGTGACAACCATATTACAGAACGAGAACAAACATCGACAATTCTTTGCATCATTTTTACTTTTCCGGTTCAGGCGTTGACTTTGGATAATCCCCATCATACGATAATAGGTATCTATACGGATCTACACTACTATTTTCAAGTGGAATTATACCTAAATTCTATGAAATGAAGATCAATTTTATATAAGGAGGCTCTTACATGATTTCGACATCCCAGCGCAACGCTCAGCTACAGACCGCTGTTCAGGAGCCGTCCACCCCACTCTTTAATCCCCGTCTGCTGCGGTTCAAGCACGTTGTGATTGCTCTGCTGCTGTCGGTCGTCTTTTTTCTGTTGTTTTGTTTTATTGCCTTGCATGCTTACATCGCATGGGTACTTACGAATCCCACCGTTGCACCACTGTACTCTAATCCGATGCAGGCCAAAAGCATGCCTTATGAGGAAGTCAGATTCCCTGCCAAGGATGGTAGCCGCATGGTACAAGGCTGGTATATCCCGGCGGATCAATCACGGAAAACGATTATTTTCAGCCATGGTTATGGGGCTAACCGCGAAGAAAGCTGGATTCCCATGTATGATCTGGCGCATTATGCCCACAGTTTGAACTTTAATGTGGTCATGTTCGATTATGGATTTGCGTCACAAAACAGCAAAGCAGTCGCAACCGGAGGCAAAGCAGAATCCCAACAGCTCCTCGGAGCAATTCAGCTTGCGAAGCAACGCGGCTCGTCGGAGATTATCGTATGGGGCTTCTCCATGGGGGCAGGAACCGCTCTTCAGGCGGGCTTGCAAACCAAGGATGTGGACGCAATGATTTTGGACAGCACCTTCCTGCTGGAACCGGATACGCTGTACCATAACATTCACAATCAAATTAATCTGCCAAGGCATCCGTCTTTGGAAATTCTAGAGTTGCTGTTTCCAGTTTTGAACGGTACCAGCTTGCATCAGATTCCATATCAGGAGGTTAAAAAGGAAAACTATCCGTTCCCGATCATGTTTGTGCATGGTACACAGGATGAAAAGGCTCCTTATCCCATTGCGGAAAAGCTCGCTGCCAATCAGACTAACCCGCTTTCCAGTGTATGGATTGTCAAAAACGGGATACATGAGCTTATTTTCAGAGAGCACCCTCGTGAATATTTGCGACGGGTATCGACGTTTCTAAGCAGTGTACAGGAGCTGGAGGATAAGAAAATCGTCGCTGATGCCCACAAACAAACGACTACGAAGTAAAAAATTATTTTTCGAAGAACTGTATTCTATTCTTCGCCTTGAAGAAGCCTGCCTATGGACACTTAACCCGTGCCGTAGCTGGGCTTCTTTTTCGTTTTCCATGGGTATTCATTGTTTTACCTAACAGATGTGACCCGATTAAGGGAGTTCATAGACATATTCCTGATGAGACAGCGAATATACTGGGGACGTATGCATCCAGGGCAGATCTGCCAGATCGGCCGGATAGCCATAGTGGGATACGGGAGGTAAAAAACGATGCTGAGTACTTATGGGTCTTTCCTGCCCTTACGTGTGCTGGAGGAAATTCGGCATTGGAAGCAGCAGGAAAGTTGGCATGTGGAAGTGATTAAATCCGCTACCGAGGGACTGGAGCCTACTTATGTACGGCTGCTGGATGATTGGCGGACTGTATTCGAACAGACGGAACGCACCGCCATAGAGCTGCTTGAAGAGCAACGGAGCGCACTCGATCCGGCAGATCAGGCGTGGCATCAGGAATGGAAACAGATGTCGGCTGCTCCACAAGCACATACACACGAATTCACTGAACATTCAAAACAGTCAAGGGGATTAGACACATCATCATCTGTAAAGATGCCATTGTCAGAGTCAGCCTCAAACTCTCAGCTTGACTCACAAGAATTAAATCGTCGACTGGACGATTTGCTGCAAACCGCAAACCGTCAGTCACAGGAGTATGTACGGCAGCTCGGTCTGCTGAGCGAGCACAGTCATGCATTGCGTCAGCAGCCAAAAGCCGCCGGAGTTGTATTACACGCGGCACATGAAAGCCAATATTTCCTGATCTCGACAACCCCCTTTCAGGAACCTGGCTCCATCGCAAGGGCTGCTAGGTTGTATCATGTAGCTACAGAGGGTGAGAACTACCCAGAGGAAGCGTTTCGAGAACGGCAGGCAGGCATAAGGGGAGAAGGCGCATGGACCACTAAAGGCGTCAAGTCCAGCCAGGCGCAACCTTCGGCAACGGAAAAAACCACAATTGGCCGGTCGGTTCCTATTGGGGGACATCGGCTACCGCCGCTCCCTTACCCCTATAATGCGCTTGAGCCGTATATTGATGAGAAAACGATGCGTATTCACCATGACAAGCATCATTTGAGCTATGTGAATGACCTGAATAAAGCGGAAAAGAAGCTGGAAGAAGCTCGAAAAACGGGTGATTTTGACCTCGTAAAGCATTGGGAACGGGAACTGGCATTCAACGGCGCAGGCCATTATCTGCATACTCTTTTTTGGACGATCATGAGTCCACAAGGCGGTGGAACCCCAAGCGGACCACTGGCTGAACAGATTAAAAAGGATTTTGGCAGCTACGATGCATTCAAAAAGCAATTCAGTTCGGCAGCCGAAAAGGTCGAGGGTGGCGGCTGGGCTATCCTGGTATGGAGTCCACGCGCGGGACGACTTGAAATTTTGCAGGCCGAAAAGCACCAGAATCTGACTCAATGGGAGTCCATTCCGCTGCTGGCGATAGATGTATGGGAACATGCATATTACTTAAAGCATCAAAACGAGCGCAACAAATACATTGAGGATTGGTGGCATGTCGTTAACTGGCCAGAGGTTGCAGAGCGCTATACCCAAGCCTCCAAACTGAGATGGCAACCCTTCTAAGCTTCTAAGCTAAAGAAAAACTACACCTGCAAATCGTATCGCTCTCTGAGCGCTGCCATTTGTTCGGTCAATTCTTCCGGTTGTACCAGCCAGCCATCGGCAGGTAAAACGGCTGTCCGGCTCTCAACGACACGGCGCAGAGATGCCGTGTACGCCTCAACAGACGGCACTCCAGCCAGCTCTGCCAGGCTGCCCATCGTTGTTGGATTCACCCGAGGGTAATCCTGCTGCTGCACGCCCGCCGGCGTATCTCCGGCTGCCTCTGTATAAAACTGCTGCACCGCCTGTGCACGCTCTGCACCGCTGCCCTCAATCATCACGAAGGCTGTGATGATATACGCCTTGGCTTGGCGCCGCTGTGCAATGCCGCAAAACTTGCGGCCTCGGACGCTGACATCGTAATCCCCGGGACAGAAGGACCCGGGGATTTCTCCGGTCTGCGCCTCGCCAGACCACGGAACCAGCGCATCGGCAATTAGCGCTGCCATGAGCCGGAAATCCTCATGCAGGCTGATGGCACGCTGTGGATTCGGCAGGATCAAGGACAGGTTCAGCACCCCCCTGTCCAGCATGACAGCTGCTCCACCCGAGGGGCGTACGCATACCGAGGTTCCCGTGCTGCGCACTCGCTCCATCGCCTGTGGGGCGTAGGGAAGCCTGCGGTCCCGGTGACCGATCACAAGCGCTGACGGATGCCGCCATAGATGCAAAATGGGTGCAGCTCCTTTCCCTACTTGCCGACAGGCCAGCTCCTCCCAAGCCAGCGGAGACAAAACGTTCTCCTGAGTGGCCGCGAGTGGCGCTTCAAACCACTGCAACTCAGGCAAAGCTGTTGTTTTTTCTGTTGATCTATGTACATTCTCCATACGTTATCCCCTATCTATAAAAATAACTGTTATCCATAGGCTATCGTAATTTTAAGGCGGCTATCCCGTCGTCTCTATTTCTGATGTTAACAAAAAAAGGTGGCTACGCCTATGCGTAAACCACCCTTTTTTTGTTCATCACATAAACGTCTTGCGATGTTCGATCAATCCTTGAGCAGCGACAGAAATTCTGCGCGCTGCGCTGCATCATCACGAAACGTACCACGTACCGCAGACGTTACCGTTTTGCTACCAGGCTTTTTGACACCTCTTGCACACATGCACAGGTGCTCGCCTTCCACGACCACCATAACCCCGTGAGCGGAGACTGCTTCATTTAAAATATCAGCGATCTGTGATGTAATACGCTCCTGTACCTGCAATCGGCGGGTCACTGCCTCTACCAGACGTGCAAGCTTGCTCAATCCTACAATTTTGCCGCTGGGTACATAGCCGATATGCACTTTTCCGAAGAAAGGAGCCATATGGTGCTCACACTGGCTGTAATAAACGATGTCCTTCACGATCACAAGCTCCTCGTGATTCTCGTCAAATGTCACACCCAACGCATCCCGGGGATCAACCTCATAACCCGCAAATATTTCCTCATACATGCGCGCAACGCGTGCCGGTGTTTCCAATAACCCTTCACGCTTGGGGTCCTCACCGATCAGTTGTAAAATCTGCTCCACATGGTACTCGATTTTATCCCGGTTATCCGCAGCTTTGCGGTTAATATAATCTTTTACGCCAGCCACAGTAATCCTCCTCTATGCAGCAACCTCATGCGGCATCCGTGCTCACGTTGCTCATTATTTCCGACGGCCCTGATTTTTACGCGGACCAGGCTGATTTTTGGAGAACTGTTGGTTCTTCATCATCTGCTGGGCTTTTTGCATTTGTTTCCCATTCAGGTTGTAACCCATCTGTTTGGCCATTTTTTGCAGCGTTTCAGGGTCGTTTTGCATCTTTTCAAGCTGTTTACGAAGATAATAAGCACCGATGAAAAATCCCCCAACCAAACCAGCAATCAGGGTAATAATCGGAATGACAATATTCCACACCACGAAGTCGTCACCTCTGTATATTTATATGAAACATCTTGAATTGCACGAACCTATCATAGCAAAACATGGGACAGCTAGCAAATCACTTTTTGCAAACATATGTCCTTATTGTTTCTCCAAATCCAGCAGCTTCGTCTTGACTGGCAAGCCTCCAGCATAACCGACCAAACTTCCGTTTTCACCCGATACCCGATGACATGGAAACAGGATGGGTAACGGATTTTTATTATTTGCTTCCCCAACAGCACGTACCGCCTTGGCTCGGCCGATCGATTCCGCAATATCTTTGTAGGACACACTTTGCCCGTACGGAATATTTTGCAGTGCACGCCATACCTGTTCTTGAAAAGGAGTCCCTCTCAAATCATAGGCTATACTAAATTCCCGTCGTTCTCCCGCAAAATATTCACGCAGTTGATCTGCGGCTTCGCGCAGTTTGTCAGGTTCCTGCACATAGACATATTCCCCAATCCATGTCCGGGCCCATTGCTGAAGCAGTGCTTCCCTCGCATGAAAAACGCCATAGTCTATTCGGCACAGCCCCCGATCTGTAGCGCACAGCGTCAACGTGCCCACAGGTGTCTCCATTTCATCATAATAAATGGTGGTTGGGCCCTGGGAATCCCCAGCTGTTACTTCTGATTTTGATAATTCAGACGCCTTTTGCTGTTCTGTCTGCTCTTGTTCCTCTAGTTTGGAATGCGCTTGCGCGATCATTTCGCGTACTTGCTCATGTTGTTCCTTCTCTGATGCTTGCTTGATCGCTGTCATAGCGTTTTCCCCTCCTATTCGACTCAAAGCCCACGCCGCCGTGCCTCGCAGCTCGGGACGCGGATCATCCAATAAAACCTCCGTTAATTTGGGCACCGCGCTGATATCCTTGAAATTGCCCAGTCCAATGACCGCATTGCGTTGAATGGGCTTCTTCCCCCGCCAAGCCGCCGCACTTTGACCGAATCGTTCTTTAAATTCACGGTTGCTCAAATCCAGTAACGGCAGCAGCAACGGCTTCACAATTTCAGGATCGGGTGTAAGCTCGGGATGATGATCCCAGTTAAGGCCTCGATTTTTGGGACATACGATTTGGCACGTATCACATCCATACAGCCGATTCCCTATTTTCAGCATAAACTCCTCATCCAGAAAGCCCTTGGTTTGCGTCAAAAAGGACACACACCGCTGGGCATTCAGCTGCCCCGGACCCACAAGCGCGCCCGTAGGACACGCGTCCAAACATTTGGTGCACTCTCCGCAACCATCCGTTACCGGTTCATCTGGCTCGAAAGGAATGTTCGTCAACAGCTCACCTAGATAAATCCAGGATCCCAGCGTCGGTGAAATCATCATCGTATTTTTGCCACTAAAACCAATCCCTGCGCGTTCCGCAACGGCTCGATCCGACAGTTCTCCGGTATCCACCATGTTTTTCAATATGGCATCAGGCACCCGCTCACTTATAAAAGCCTCAAGCTTTTCCATCGCTTCGCGTAGTACCAGATGATAATCTTTCCCCCAGGCTGAACGTGCCAAAATACCACGGTACTTCCCCTTGTCCGACTTCGGCGGGTCCTTCATTTTGGAAGGGTACGCCACCGCAATAGCAATCAGAGATGCAGGCTGTGAGCCATACAGCTCCGGGTAGATCCGCTTATCAATATCAGGCTCCTCAAAACCGGATTCATAGCCTTTCGCACGATGCTCTTCCAATATAGCTTTCAGAGACAGAAAGGGGTCGGCGGATGCGAACCCGATGGAGTCGATACCCAGCCCTGGAGCTGCCTCAATAATTTCCTGCTTGAGCGTCGAAGCGGTTCCGGCAGCCGCCTGAGTCAATCCGCGTTGCATCCGATACTCACCTCTCTTCCACTTTTTATCATTACAGATATGAGGATTTGCAAAATTCTCATATCTCAAATTTCAACAGAAAATAGCATCAGATGCTACCGTAAATTTTTAACAGCACTGGTCGCCAGAAAATCACAGCGATTATTCAGTTCATTGTCACTGTGCCCTTTAACCTTCACATATTCAACCTCATGCTTACCCATCAGTTCCCACAGTTCTTCCCATAGTTCCTTGTTCTCCACTGGCTGATTTTTACTGTTGCGCCAGCCATTACGAAGCCAATTTTTAATCCAGCCCTGTTTGAAGCAATTGACGACATAGGCAGAGTCACTGTGTACTTTCACATGGCAAGGCTCCTTGAGCAGCTTCAGTGCTTCAATCACAGACTTGATCTCCATACGGTTGTTTGTCGTCATTTTCTCGGCACCTGACAGCTCCTTACGATGCTCCCCATACAGCAAAACAATCCCCCAGCCCCCAGGACCCGGATTTCCCGAACAAGCACCGTCGGTATATACCATCACTTCTTTCATCATCCTCTTCCTTTCCTCATCGGTAACCGCCTGCTCCGTCATGGTCCTGATCGGTTCTGACGTGTTCCGCATTAATTTCAGAATTTAGTTGCTCTATAGCCATTTCCACTCAGATATCGGCCAAAATATAAATTCTGCACGTCCCAGTAAATCTTGAGATTTAATGCTGCCAAAATAGCGGCTATCCTTGCTTGCTGCAGTATGGCGATTATCTCCCATGACAAAAAAGTGCTCCGGCTCCACTGTAAAAGGACCATAATCACCATCCTCCACGTCAGAGTTGGTGTAAGGTTCATTTAGCAGCTTACCGTTCACATACAAATGATTATGCTCAACCCGGATTACATCTCCGGGAATACCTATGACTCTTTTCACTAAAAATCTTGGACTCGACAGCTTGGAATCGGGATCTTTTAAAATCACAATGTCCCCCCTGCCCGGGTCATGAAAATTATAAACCAGCTTGTTTACGAACAAATGCTGGCTTTCCATTAACGTCGGCTGCATCGAATGTCCTCTGACCGTGGACAAGTTAAATACAAACAGGTTCAGAAGCAGCAAGACGACCATGGCGATCAGCAGAGTGACTAACCAATCGCGTATGTAACCAGAGCGACCTGCTGGTTTGGACGTTTCCGGCGAGGGAAGTGGGCCTGACGAAGGAGCCAAAGCGTCCATAATTAAACCTCCTCAACCCTGTTATAAATAGAAAAGCATATCCCGTACCCGATTGCAACGGTTACTCAGATATGCTCTAAATGTAAATATTATACTTAATGTTATTCAATTCTCTTTATTTCGATTCCCGATTAATGAGGCGCCAAAATACTCAGCTTCTGAAAAGCCTGTAAAATCTGGCTTGCTCCATAGCCCATCGCTTCGTACAAAGGCATGGCCGCACTGTTATGCTTGTCCCCTGCTACCCAAATACGGCTAACCTTACGTTGCTGAAAACGCTGCTCCATGGACTCCACAAGCGATTTGCCGATTCCCATCCGACGACGATCCGGGTGAATAGCGATACGATAGTAACAACCATCATTCTGATCGATCGTGCCGATCAAAGCACCAACGATCTCTCCCTCTTCTTCTGCAACGATGATCAAACCGGAATCCCACGAAAGCTGACGGGCAAACGCACTCACCGTCTCTTTGTAGCACTCCTCTGACAAGGCAATTTGCATGAGTTCCGTTACTGAGTTCACATCACTTAATTGAAAGGAACGAACGTGCATAAGTAATATCTCCCTTTTCGTAAGCATAATAAAAAAATTGAGACAGCACCGTCATTTTTACATAAATCCTTAAATTTCTTATCATGGTGTTAATCACAAGGCATTATGATAAAAATGCATACGATCTGCTATATATGAAATGAAGAACAGGAAAAGGGTGTATGCCCTCAAGTTCGTCATGTCATAGACATGACAGATTATAGCAGACGACAAAAAAGCCGAAATTTCTGCTTCCTTGACCATTAAACCATACTTTTTGACGGAATACATCCCTTTTTCTCATGTAAGCGCTGTATATAAAGCGTTTACATTTTAAAGTTCACAATTTACCTCTTATTACCTATGTATTGTGTATTCCAATCGGGTTTTGGACATGCTAGCTACCAGGCCGTATTGCCCAGTTTGCTATTTTACAAACAAAAATGTTGATAAAATAGGCTGAATGCGGTTTAATATAACTATCGAGGGTATTATTACATAGGAACACTTACCCAACCATATAACCAGGAGGGATTTTACTATGGCATTTCAATTACCAGAACTTCCTTACGCAAAAGACGCACTGGAACCGCACATTGATGCACTGACAGTAGAAATTCACCATGATCGTCACCATAACACATATGTAACGAACTTAAACGCAGCTCTGGAGAGCGCTCCTGAACTGCAAAGCAAAAGCCTGGAGGATCTGATCTCCAATCTGGACAGCGTTCCTGAAAGCATCCGCACTGCGGTTCGCAACAACGGTGGTGGACACCACAACCACAGCCTGTTCTGGGAAGTTATCGGTCCTAACGGCGGTGGACAACCGACAGGTGCTATTGCTGAAGCAATCAGCAACGAGCTGGGCGGCTACGACAAATTTAAAGAAGACTTCACTAAAGCAGCTACAACACGTTTTGGTAGCGGTTGGGCTTGGTTGGTTGTCGGCAAAGACGGCAAACTGGCGATCACTAGCACTCCAAACCAGGATAGCCCGCTGTCTGAAGGTCTGACTCCAGTACTTGGACTGGACGTTTGGGAGCATGCTTACTACCTGAAATATCAAAACAAACGCCCAGACTACATTGCAGCATTCTACAATGTAATCAACTGGGATGAAGTAAACAAACGTTACGCGGCTGCAAAGAAATAAGCCAGTAACAACATCTCTATCCTATAATAAAGGGCTGTCTCAAAAGTAGATTTTCTACGAATGAGACAGCCCTTTTGGCATTCCATGGTAAACTGGTGGAGATGATTCTCAAATACAGCTCTGGAGGTTGATGGATGCAGACTTTTTTTCGTTACAACTGGATGATTCGGGAACAATGGTACCGCTGGTGTGAAGAGGTGTAGCAGGAGGAATTACTGAAACAACGCGTCGGCGGAGTCGGCGGCATTCTAAAGACACTCTTTCATATCGTTGATGTGGAGTGGAGCTGGATTCAAACGATTCAGGGCAAACCCGACTTTCAAGAGGACTTCTCTCTCTATGATACGCTCGACAAAGTCCGTGAGCTGGATGCAAAGTTTCGACTCGATGTCGAGCCGTTCGTGCTCGCCTGGCATGATGGTCTGGAACGGAAAAGGTTCGAAGATCACCTCCCGGACGGCAGGATTGTAATTGATGCGTGGGGCGAGGTGATGCGTCATGTCATCGCCCACCAAATCCACCATATTGGACAGTTGTCCATATGGTCTCGGGAGCTAGGCAAGCCTCCAGTTTCGGCCAATGTAATCGGCAAAGGGCTGATTGAAAGCGATGATAGCATCGATTAGCTTTAACGAACATACAAATATATTCATGTGACTCAGAGCCGTCCCCGGTCGTTTTTAACGACTGAGGACGGCTCTTTTACTTTTTCATCTATACTCTCTTGTCTATTCCACGAATATTCTCTTGGTTCAGACTGTTGACCTCTTACTCTTGAAAGCACCGTAAGCCAATGTAAATAATGCTCCACATAACAGGGCAATAAGATGAGCGATAAGATAATTCATATGACCATGGTTCTCTGACGCTGCAATTGCAAAGCCGGGAAGAGCCGTGGTTCCGAATCCTATGGCTGTCAGCTTGCTTAAATATACATATGCTCCCGCAATCATTCCTCCGAGGCATCCAGCAACCAAGGGGAACTTATACTTTAAAGTGACCCCAAAGATCGCTGGTTCCGAGATTCCAAAAAGTACAGACCCGAATGCAGAGTAACCCATTTCTTTAACCTTGGTGTCTTTGCGATTCAAAAGAATATACCCCAAAACGGCGCCCCCTTGAGCCATCAAAGCTACTGATGCCAACGGGTTGATAAAATTTCTGCCTGTATCGGTTAACAGCTGCGCTTCTACCGCACCCATAACATGATGTAAGCCTGTAATAACAATGATCTGCTGAATGCCTGCAAAAAACATAAAACCGAATATTCCTAGGTTTTGTGTCATCCAAAGCAGCGAAACAGTCACCAAACTGGCTAGCTCTCGCCCAAGAGGGCCGATAATAGTAAACAATAGCAGGGAAGAAACAAAGACCGTCAGCAACGGAGCCAAAAATAGTTTAATCATGTCTGGAACCTTTTTGTTAAAAAACTGATCCAACTTGGCTACCACATATCCCATCATCAGAGCAATAATAATACCGCCCTGAAAGCCTACCAACTGTACGGGAAGGCCGAAAAGACTGATCGATTCCGGATTTTGGCTCCCTTTAGCTACCTCAAAGGCGTCCGCCAAGGCTGGATGAAGCATAATCGCACCCAGCACAAGCCCCAGAATCGGACGGCCGCCATATCTCTTGGTTGCAGAATAAACAACAAGCAGCGGCAGGATGGTGAAAATACCTGTGGAAACGATTTGAACAAAGCGATTGATCCCTTGGAAAATTGGATACATCTCCACAATCGATTTAGGGCCGAATAGCCCCTTCTGGCCTAATAGACCGGTGATCCCCATTAACAATGCGGCGGCAAGAATTCCAGGCATGATCTCAATGAAGACATCTGACAGCGATTTAATGGCTTTTTGAAAAGGATTTTGCCTTTGTGCGGACTTCGATTTGACGTCACTTAATGACATATCTTCCGTTCCGGTCAGTTTGGAAAACACGGCATAGATATTATTGACCAACCCTGCTCCAAAAATGATCTGTAGTTGATCCCCCGCTATGAAAACGCCTTTAACCAGATCAATATCTTCAATCATTTTTAATTCCGCTTTTTCATTGTCCTCAAGTACAATTCTTAATCTTGTGGCACAATGGGCCACACCGATAATGTTGTCTTCACCACCGATATATTTTAAAATTTCTTGAGAAATTTGCTTATACTGCTTTTCTTTTGCTTCCATCTAGTAAAACCTCCTCTAGCTGAATCAGATGTCTTCTTTAACAAATCTCCAGAACATGCCTAAAAAGTCCTGCTTTACCCTGGCAAGCGTTATGCCGACATGCATTAATTCATCACCGCCGAATAGCTCACCGGTTTCTACATTTCTATAAACGTAGTCTGGATTCAAACCTTTGAATTTTAACGTTTTAATCGCGGCTGCGGGTTGGGATAAAACCTTGAAATAGCTGGCCGCCATTTCCGTTTGATCTTCCGACACAAAGTTCCATGCGGCTTCATTTTCATCAAACGGATTAATTATTCTGTAAAACTTCCCAAATTGAATGAGCGATCTAATTTCTTTATATAGAGCTATCTGTTTTTTTACTATTTCTTTTTCCTCAACGGTTAATGTCGTCAGATCCAGCTCATATCCAAAATTACCGGCCATGGCGACATAACCTCTTGTCTCCAAGGGAGTTATTCTACCCACTTGATGGTTGGGTACCGTGGAGACGTGTGCCCCCATAGTAATCGGAGGATAGACAAGACTGGTTCCCCATTGAATTTTCAGTCGGCAAATGGCATCTGTATTGTCACTCGTCCAGGTCTGAGGCATGTAATAGAGCATGCCGGCATCAAAACGGCCTCCTCCACTAGAACAGCTCTCAAATAAGACATGGGGAAATCTTGATGTAAGCTCTTCCATAACACTATAGAGTCCCAGGATATAACGATGCGCAGTCTCCCTCTGTCTCTCAGGTGGCAAGGCTGCCGAACCCACATCCGTCATGTGACGATTCATGTCCCATTTTACATAAGTAATTGGTACGTCCGATAAAATATCGGAAACCGACTTAATAATGTACTCACACACTTCCTTCCTCGATAAATCCAACATCAGTTGATTTCTTCCCAACGTATACGGACGATCAGGGACATGGATACACCAATCGGGATGCTTTCTGTATAAATCGCTGTCTATGGATACCATTTCAGGTTCAAACCACAAACCAAACTTCATACCCAGATTTCGTATGCGGTTTGCAAGATCCAGCAATCCATCTGGAAGTTTGCGACGATCCACCACCCAATCGCCTAATGAAGTATTGTCATCATCCCGTTTTCCAAACCACCCATCATCCAATACAAACAGTTCCACTCCTACACTTTGAGCTTCCTTCGCCAACTGCTCAATCTTGTCGGCATCAAAGTTAAAGTAAGTGGCTTCCCAGTTATTAATCAGGATCGGTCGCTCTTTGTCACGATAAGGCCCACGACATAATCTGTTCCTGTATAATTCATGATAAATTCTCGACATGCCGCCCAAGCCGTTTTCGGTGTATACCATGACCACTTCAGGCGTTTGGAACGATTCCTCAGGTTCAAGCAGCCATGTAAAATCAAAAGGATTAATCCCCATCGTGACTCTTGTGTTCCGATAGGAATCTACCTGAGCCTGGGCCGTAAAGTTCCCGCTGTACACCATATTAAAGGCGTACACTTCACCCTGTTCTTCATCTGTTCCTTCTCTTACAAGTGCCATAAAGGGTGCCTGTTGAGGGCTGCTGGCTCCACGGCAGCTGTCTACCATTTGAATTCCAGGTAAAATTTTTCGTCTTGCTATATTTTTTTCATTATTATGCGCACCGTACAAGGTAATTAGTTCATATTCATCATCACGAAAATCCACACTAGCACTTAACGCTTTAAGCAGTTTTAGCTGCTGCCGACCTTCATTATCGAAACGGACTGAACGGGTAATGACATCCCACTTTTGATATAGGCTATAGGATAGTACAACCTTTACATTAATTAATGGGTCTTCAAGGACGATTTCCAGAGTTTCTACTTCGCCATCATCCTCTGCATAAGTAGAAGGAAGCCCTTTCAATTTTGGTTTGCCTTGGTAAACCCGATGTTCTTTATACCGAAAATCTGTCACTGTAGAACCATTCTCCAATTGAAGCTGATACGCAGGAATCCTGAAATCACTATTTCCAAATGACGGATATTCTTGCGGGATAGTATCCAGTGAAAAGGCTCGATCCGAGCCATCGGGATTGGGTGAAAATCCTCTATCCATAAAGATGATTTTATTGCTTCCCCGATAGTTCTGAATTTTCTTTCCCCAATACAGATGGGCTAAATAACCATCTCGTATAACCTGCATAACATAACTCGTATTGCTGCCTTGTAAATGGAATAAAAGCTTCTCTTTATCGATGTGTATAGCCATAGCAACCCCCTTATAGAGCCAATAGTACGATTTCCAAAAAGTATAAATTATGTTGTTTACTCATTGTTTACATCCTAATAATAATTGAATAGTTTCAATAATTATATGGAATAATGTAGACTCTATATGAAACGGTGTGATAATATGCAGAGATGAATTAAGAGGTGAATTAAGAGGTGAAAACAAATGAGTTCACACTTTTCCAATCATTCCTATAACAACCTGGATCTCAATTTATACACATGTGGCAAAGAAAGCTGTACCAGCAAGCACTCTTATGGTCCAGCCATTCGAAGCGGGTATATGGTGCATTATATTTTAAAAGGAAAAGGGATCTTTAAAGTCAACGATAAAATCTATCATTTGGAGAAAAACGATGCTTTCTTTATTGAGCCGAAGGTTTTAATTTACTACGAAGCGGATGAAGTCGACCCATGGGAATATGCCTGGATTGGTTTTAATGGGGTGCAAGCAAAAGAATATCTAAGCCGGACCTGTATCAATAGGGACAATCCCATTTTCCGGTTTGAAGCAGAGGGCAGCCTTGCCCGCTGTATGGAGAGTATCGTCGTTTCTTCTACACTGAAATCCAACAAAGACCTACTGCTTGCATCCAAGCTGTACGAATTTCTGTATCTGATGTTTGAACATTACCCTAATCAGGAAGTCAACCCTGAGGTAAGACAGCAGCGGTATATTAAAGAAGCGCTTCTCTTCATTCAACAAAACTATTCACACTTCATTACTGTAAGCGACATTGCCAAGTACATTTCAATTGACCGTTCGTATTTGCATCGTTTATTTAAACAGCAACTAAATAAGTCACCACAGGAATTTTTATTGCATTTGAGGATTGAAAAATCGTGCTCCCTATTAAGAAATACTTCCCTTAAAATCGGGGATATTGCTCGGTCTGTAGGGTATAAAGATGTACTCCTATTCTCCAAAATGTTCAAAACGGTCAACAAGGTGACTCCATCCGAATACCGAAAAAATCCCCAAAAATAACACACTTCGTTCGCAACTAAATTAGGCATGTTCATTCCAAAAACAGAAAAATAGCGGCAGCATGGATCAACCTCATGTCCATACTGCCGCTATTTTTTTAACTACCCTCTTTTATGGGCAAAACCTTTAGTTTGACCATTAGTTCTCTTTTTGCTTCGCATAATACTCGGTGATCAGATCGAGGAACACCTTGGGAAACGCCAAGGTGGCCATATCCGCTTCGCTGATCCAGCGGTACCCCGCTGGCAGCGCATTGCGCGTGTGCTCCGCCTGCTCAGCCAGCGCAATCAACGCACCCGGCTTCGCTTCGGTGCTGTAGCTGGCCCGCTGTTCGGCAGCCAGCGGATGTCCTCCCGCCTCCCCGACAGGGGCGGCGACCTCTTCACACTGGAACACACGCAGGTTCCAGTGAATGTGGCTGAACGTGTGCTCCGCCTCACGTACAAACCGCACCGGGCGCGCAAGCACGCCCTCTGCCAGCAAATGAGCCGCCAAATGGTCCATGGCGGGCTCATCCGGCACCGGGCCGTTGTAGCCCTCCGGCCCGGCAAGCTCATGCGGCAGCTCCCACATGCGGGCCAACAGGCCCTTGGCCGGGCGCTGCCGTACGAGCAGGCGGCCTGCGTTCGCTCCGCTGCCCTCGATGAGGGCTACGGAACGCGGCTCCAGCCGCGGCGGCTTCGCCTTGGTCTTGACTGGCAGCGTCTCCTCGCGACCTGCCAACCTGCCCGAGCAATGCTCCATGACCGGGCAGGTCAGACAATGAGGTGACTTCGGCGTGCAGACCAGCGCCCCCAGCTCCATCAGAGCCTGATTAAAATCAGAAGCCCTTCCTTCGGGAATCAGCTCCCGTACCAGACTTTCCATATGCGCCCGCGTGCTGCCCTTCATAATATCCTCTTCAATGAGAAAATAACGCGACAGCACACGCATTACATTTCCGTCCACAGCAGGCTCTGGTCGATTGAAGGCGATACTCATAATCGCCCCCGTCGTATACGGGCCTACTCCTTTCAGTGCAGCGACAGCCTGTGTATCATCCGGCACCTGCCCGCCGTGAAGCTCAACTACTTGTTTAGCCGCCGTTTGTAAATTCCGGGCCCGCGAATAATAACCCAGCCCTTCCCACAGCTTAAGCACATCCTCCTCGGGTGCTTCCGCCAACGCTTCAATTGTAGGAAAACGTGCAATAAAGCGATTAAAATACGGAATGACCGTATCCACACGCGTCTGCTGAAGCATAATTTCCGAGATCCAGATATAAAAAGGATTCCGATGGCGGCGCCACGGCAAATCGCGCTTGTTACGTGTATACCAATTCAACAGTTCAAAGCTGAAATAACGCTTTTGTTCCAATGTATTTGTAGTCATCACATCACATCTCCTTATATTCGACAATCACAAAAGCAGAGGCAATGTTAGGCTGATGTGTAATACTCAAGTGAATGCTGTAATTCGAGTCACCTGTAGACGGCAATCTCAGTCTATCCCACGCGGATGAAGACAAATAAACGGCTGGCTTCCCCCCAGGTTCCGGTAAAATATTCATATCGCCGAACCCGATGATTTGCCCAATTCCGCAACCGAAGGCTTTCGTTATCGCTTCCTTGGCGGCAAAGCGCCCTGCTACGAACTCCGTTAGTCTACCCTTGCGTTCCACAGCAAGCTCACGTTCTGCCGGGGTCAGCACCCGATTCAAAAACGCATCTGCATATTTACCTGCTAAAATATGAGCCATACGGCTTATTTCCAGCACATCATGTCCAATTCCGTAGATCATTTGGGTATTCCCCGTCCTTTTTACTTTACTGGATCTATTGTAACAGTGCGTCCACACCCTGGCGAGTCACAAAGGCGTAAAAGCGGCACCAAAATATGTTAAAATAAGAAAGGCTATAGGTGAATGTTTTGAAATTCAGCTCATATGCCCATTTAAAAAAATTCCCGTAGAAAGGAAGGATAGGATGTCAGAAACCATTATTGTTGAAGCAGGTACCGAAGCAGGAACAGATGCGGTGATCCGGGCTTCCTGGTTTCCCGCTAAAAATACAGCCAAAAGCCTGCTCATCATCGCTCACGGCTACAAAGGATTTAAGGATTGGGGCATGTTCCCCTATATAGCAGAAGCATTGAGTATGGATAACCATGTTGTGACCTTCAACTTTTCACATAATGGCATAGGTGAGGATCTAGAGAATTTTACCGAGCTGGAAAAGTTCGCACGCAACACCTATAGCCGCGAACAAGAGGATTTGGAACTATTGCTGTCCAATCTGAGAGCACGTCATGAGTTCAGAGAATTGCCGTTGTTTCTGTTAGGACATAGCCGAGGCGCGGGAAGCTGCTTTGTATATGCTCTAGATCATCCCGGCGAGATTGCTGGCGTCATTTCATGGAATGGCGTGACAGATCTTGATTTGTTTACTTTACCGCAAAAAGAAGAAATGCGCGCCAAGGGGCGCAGCTATGTGGAGAACGCCAGAACAGGACAACAGCTTCCGCTGGATGCTGTCATTCTGGAAGACCTGGAACAAAATCGCCAGCGTTTTGCCATTGTAGACAGACTTGCCAACAGCCAGCTCCCAGCTGTACTGATCCAGGGAACCGAAGATTCCAAACGTCTACGGGAAGGCTCTGCCCTGCTCACATCCGTTCGTCCCGACATCGAATGGGTACAAATTCAAGGCGGCAATCATACCTTTAATACCGTTCATCCATTCCAGGGAGGTAGCCTTCCACTGGATCAAGCGATTACTGAAACCCGCCGCTTCATTGAGTGGATCACCAATTAAATTATTGCCCCTTCAATACAAACGGCGATCCGCCGGGCGGATCGCCGCATTTATTTACTTCAGGATTTTACAATTCCATAATAATTAATGCTTACACTCCTGGGATGCTTGTCCGCTTATGCGCTGTACGTGTAAAGAAGCTTTCCAGCTTTTCGCGTGCCGCCGGGTCAATTTCCTTGCCTTCCAGGTAGTCGCTGTTTGCTTCGTAGGAGATCCCCAGTTCTTTTTCATCCGTCTGGCCTTCCCACAATCCTGCTGTAGGCGCTTTGTCCAAAATGGCCTGCGGAACTCCAAGATAGCTAGCGAGCAAGCGCACCTGACGTTTGTTAAGCGTGCTAAGTGGCGTAATATCAACCGCACCATCGCCCCATTTGGTATAAAAGCCTGTGATGGCTTCTGAAGCGTGATCTGTGCCAACGACGAGCAGATTCAGCTCATTCGCGAGTGCGTACTGAACCACCATACGTGTTCTTGCCTTTACATTCCCTCTCACTTGCGGAGTAATGGAACGCTCCAGACCGATATCCTTTAACGTATGCTCCACTTCCACGGCAACCTTGTCCACGGCTTCCTTAATGTTCGTTTCCCCAGCATATTTCAGGTCGAACGCTTTGGCTACCGCGTAGCTATGCTCGATATCTTCCTGTTGGCCGTATGGCTGGAATACACCCAGTGTTTTGTATTCGTCCCCTTGTTCCTGCGTCAATTCATCTGTAGCCCGCTTGCACAAAGCGGCTGCTACGGCACTATCAATCCCGCCACTGATGGCGATCAACAGCCCTTTGCTTCCCGTTTTCGTTACATACGACTTGAGGAAATCCACACGCTTACGGACCTCCGCCTCTACATTAATCGTAGGCTGTACTCCCAATTCAGCAATAATCTGTTCCTGCAAACTCATCAGATAAGCACCTCTTTTTTAGGAATTTCCTTCACAAGCCAACATGCAAAAGCCCCGGCAAGTTTCGCAGGCGAAAAATGCGGGGCATAGCTTGAGCAGTCTTACCGGCAAAAACGATCAAATGCACTGGTCAAATCAGCAGCGATCTGATCTGCCGAACGATCCTCCACCTGATGACGCTCGATGAAGTGAACCAGCTCGCCGTCTTTCAACAGCGCGATAGAAGGGGATGACGGTGGGTAAGGTGCGAAAAATTCGCGAGCCTTTGCCGTTGCTTCCTTGTCCTGTCCGGCAAAAACCGAATACAGATGATCTGGCGTAAGATCATGCTTCAGCGCTTCAGCCACACCCGGGCGGCATTGGCCTGCGGCACAACCACATACCGAGTTCACAACAACCAACACTGTCCCTTTAGCATTAGGAAGCTTGGCCTCCACATCTTCAGAAGTACGCAGTTCCTGAATCCCAAGATTCGTCAGTTCATCGCGCATTGGCTGAACTGAATCTCTCATATATTGATCGAAAGACATAGACATATTCTTTCACTCCTTTTCCAAAAATCATGTATACTACGTTTTTAATTTCATCCTTTGCCGTAGTAAAGGCATGGACATCTAAACTTCATTATACAATCTTTTTCACGTAATTTGCAAAAATCCGGCTATATATTTGCACGATTATTTCTGTATCGAATTTATGACAGAAGGTTCAGCGTGATCCCGGTAAGTCGGGACGGTTCTGCGCAATCGGACTTTAAACTGCGTGCCCATTCCCTCCACCGAGTCTACGGCAATCGTACCGTGATGACGCTCCACTATACTTTGACATAAGGCCAGCCCCAAACCTGTACCTTTCGTTTTGGTGGTGTAAAAAGGTTGGAACAGCTTTTCAAGCTGTTTTTGCGGAATTCCCGGACCTGTGTCCTTTACTTCGAGTTCCACGAAATCCCCTTCCTCATGAGTCGAAATGGTCAACACCCCCTTTTCTCCCATAGCTTCCATCGCATTACGTGATAAATTAAGCAGCAACTGCTTCATTTCCTTAGGGTTCAAATGCAGCATCGTCACATGCTCCTCCAGCTTTAGCTCAATCGTCTGCCCCCTCAGATTCGCATCTGCCCACAATAAAGGCGTCAGTTCGCGAATAATATCATGCAGATGACATTGCTCCTTCTCGACAATCCGATTCTGGGCCAGTGAAAGGAAATCGTTAATAATTCCGTTCGCCCGGTCAAGTTCCTCCATCACAATACGGTAGTAATGGTTGAGAGATTCTGGACTTTTCTCACGCATAAGCTGTAAAAAACCACGCACAACCGCCATCGGATTACGTATTTCATGAGTAATGCCCGCTGCCATCTGTCCGACCAGACTGAGCCTTTCAAAATTGCCTAGCTCACTGCGCAGCGTCTCCAGCTCTGTAATATCTTGCAAGGCGATAATGACGCCTGTCGTTTGGTTTACGTGTTTATCCCGAATAGGAAGGAAACTTGAGAAGAATACTTTGGGAGGAACATTTATAAAATCAGCACCCGCCTCTCCTTGCAACGCTTTTGCAACTCGTTCGTTAACCACAGGCAAAGCGCTAAAACCATATAACGAGGTCAATGGACGGCCTACCACCTCAGGCAGTGTAATGTAGGGATCGAAGTCCTGGTAGAGTTCCAGCATCGTTTTGTTCATATGTATAACTCGTTCTTCGCTGTCCAGAGTAACAAGAGATAACGGCATCAAATCCATAACTTGACGCAGCTTATCCACTTCAATTAAGTATTTGCTCGTAAATTCAGTCACATCACGCCGCAGCGCCAGCTTCTCAAAGGCATTATGCATCAGACTCACGACCGTAAAACTTGCCAGCACACCTGCACCAATATTCCAGAACGTTGTAAGTAAGTCAGGAATGTATACCGAAATATCCTGTTTGCCCCACAGTAGCGGAAATATCGCCTTAAACAGCATATCAGCCACAACATATGCGGAGATTAGGAGTTTTTTGTCCACCAAGGTTCCTCTTTGAAAAAACTTGACATGCAGCAGCATAAAAGGAAAAAGAATAAAACCCGTACCCACATACATCGGGGACATTTCTGTCGACTGGGCTATAATCAGGACACCCATCAGTGCGGAAGCGGCGAGCACGAAGGCAGTGCGACGTCTACCGTACATGATGCCAACAGCAAGGGGAATAATACCGAGATTGGAAGGTAGACCATACGGAGACTGATATTGAAAGAGTGTACATAGCAATATGGCTGGCAAGCAACACAGATACAGTATTCCTTGATTGGGTCCAGGAAGCAGATTGCCGCCCCAAACCTTTTTCTTATCCCCATAATCCGTTAATATAGAGAAAAAACCCGCCGATATAACGGCAAGGAGAACTTGGAGCACACTTTCCTTCAACGCAATTAACAAGGACTTCTCCCCCTCATCATCTTTCCTTGACGCCGTTAGTTGAATTAAAGCACAGGCTACAATATATTACAATATATGTGTTAAAATCCCGGTGTAGAACGACAAAATCTGCTAAATACTAGATGTATATAACAGGAACGTTTTTACGCGTTTTAAATTCCTGCAAATTGAAATATATACGTGTTTACTGTGCTCTAAGGCTATCCGAAGCGACGGTATTACGATATGATGAAAAATCGGTTACACCATTCTGAATTTTTTGAAAATTTGTCGACGAAAAGGAAGAGGTTTATGACTTACGACGTTATTGTGATCGGAGGCGGCTCAGCCGGATTAATGGCTGCTGCCGCTGCCAGCGGTGAGGGCGCCAAGGTGCTTTTGCTTGAAAAAGGAAATAAGCTCGGGCGAAAGCTGGGGATCTCTGGTGGAGGCCGTTGCAATGTCACGAATGCCAAAGAGCTGGACGAACTCATTCGACACATTCCCGGCAATGGCCGTTTTCTGCACAGTGCACTGGCGGCTTTCGGCAATCGGGATATCATCGCCTTTTTTGAACAGCTGGGTATAGCCTTAAAGGAAGAAGACAATGGGCGTATGTTTCCAGTGACGGACAAAGCCAAAACAGTTGTCGATGCTTTGATCAACAAGGTACGCTCTCAAGGAGTCGAGATTCGGACAAGCTGTCCTGTTCAAGAGGTTATTTACAATGAAGGCCATACGGCTGGGGTGCGGCTGCGTTCCGGTGAAATCCTACATAGCCGTAATGTCATTGTAGCCGTTGGCGGCAAATCCGTCCCGCATACAGGCTCGGAAGGTGACGGCTATGCATGGGCAGAACAAGCAGGGCATACGATTACGGAACTGTACCCAACAGAGGTGCCGTTGACCTCAGGCGAGACGTTCATCCAGACGAAAGAGCTTCAGGGACTATCCTTACGCGATATCAGTCTGACCGTATGGAATGCGAAGCAAAAGAAAGTTGTCGTCCATGAAGGAGATATGATTTTTACACATTTCGGTCTATCTGGCCCAACTGCTTTGCGGTGCAGTCAGTTTGTCGTCAAGGGAATGAAAAAGGATAAGGTAAACACGGTGTTGTTGACTCTGGATTTACAGCCTCACAAACATGCCGATGAAGTCTACCGTGAGACGCTGGAATTGGCATCGGTCGATGCTAAAAAAGCGATCAAAAATGTGCTTAAGCCTTATTTACCGGAACGCTTGATTCCATTGTTGCTCCAGCAAGCCGAACTGCGTGAGGATTTGACCTATGATCATATTCCCAAGCAGCAATGGCAAGAACTTGCTCATCACATTAAGGCGTTTCCAATCCGTGTGAACGGTACGCTCTCTCTGAAGGAAGCATTTGTTACCGGGGGCGGTGTGAATTTGAAGGAAATTAATCCGAAAACGATGGAGTCCAAGCTGATGCCTGGATTGTTCTTCTGCGGTGAGATTCTCGATATTCACGGTTACACAGGTGGTTATAATATTACAGCGGCGTTTACGACAGGGCATACAGCAGGAACCCAAGCGGCTGTAAGCGATTAAGACGCTGCGCTGTAAACCGCCATTACATCCGCATTCTTATAGGAAAAGTAGGAAGAAAATCAAAAAGACTTAAATCAGTCATATTGCTGATTTAAGTCTTTTTTTGTGTAATCGCGTATTGAACAAGCTCTATCTTGTTTTGACATTTGTCGCTATTCTATACCTCAATAATGATAGGTAAAATCATGGGTCTTCTCTTCGTCTGACTGTAAATAAAGCGGCCAACATCATCTTTTAACATCTGCTTAATCAGTCCCCACTGACTCATTTCGATTTCTGTTAACTCGTTCACTGTGGACATAATCGTGTCGTGGATCTGACTCATGAGCTCTTCGGAATCCTTAACATATACAAAGCCTCTTGAAATGACCTCTGGCGTTGCGAGCATTTGTTTCTCGTTTTTGCTCAACGTCATCACAATAATCAGCATTCCGTCTGAAGAAAGCTTTTTACGGTCTCGTAATACAATATTACCTACGTCCCCTGTTACCAACCCGTCTACCAAGCTATTGCCGGCTGATACTTTGGGCCCCAGGGATGCTCTTCCCTCTTCGATTTGAACAGTGTCACCGTTATGGACGATAAATACATTCTCCATCGGAATCCCCACAGACTCCGCTAGCTGACGATGCTGATACAACATCCTGAATTCACCGTGTATGGGAATTAAATACTCCGGTTTCATCAGGGTCATCATTAATTTTAATTCTTCCTGGCTGCCATGACCGGATACGTGCATTCCCGTGGAGCTGCCTGATCCATAAATAACCTGGGCACCCAGCACATACAAATTATCAATGACCTGGGAAAGGTTTCGCTCATTCCCCGGTATGGCTCCCGCAGCAATGATGACCGTATCACCAGGCAAAATTTCGATTTTGGGATGCAGGGAATTGGCTAAACGTGACAATGCGGCCATCGGCTCTCCCTGACTTCCGGTACATAAAACTGCAATTTCTTCTGCGGGGAACCGCTCTGTTTCCCCCGGCTCAATCAACAAATCCTCAGGCATATGCAAGAAGCCCAGCTCCTTGGCCACCGAAACCACATTTATCATACTGCGTCCGAGTAAAACCAGTTTGCGACCTGTTTCCACAGCCGCGTCAATGACTTGTTGGACACGGTTCACATTAGAAGCGAACGTGGAGATAAATACCTGCTGCTTGGCTCTGGCAAATGCATCTAGAATATGCCCGCCAACCAAACGTTCTGAAGGGGTAAATCCTGGCCTTTCCGCATTTGTACTTTCGGAGAGCAGCACTTTTACCCCCTTCTTTCCTATTTCAGCCATTCGATGAAGATCGGGAAAAGGTCCGCTTACGGGAGACATATCGAATTTAAAATCCCCGGTATGGACCACATTGCCTTCCGGTGTCTGAAAAAAGACACCCAGGCAATCCGGGATACTGTGGACCGTGGTGAAAAAGGAGGCCTGAATCGTTCCCGCTTGAACGGTTGAATCTGCATCTATAAGATGAAGCTCAGCATCACGTAAAAGATTGTGCTCCCTTAACTTAATCTTAATTAATTCGATGGTGAGCTTTGTGCCAAAAACGGGCATATTAATCTGCTTCAGCAAATAGGGAATACCTCCGATGTGATCCTCATGCCCATGAGTCACAATGAGCGCTCTGACTTTATCCTGATTTTCCAGCAGATAGGTGACATCGGGCACAATAAGGTCAATACCAGGCAAGTTCTCATCAGGAAACTTGGAGCCACAATCGATAACGACAATATCCTGATCGTATTGGATGAAATACATGTTTTTCCCGATTTCATTAACACCGCCTAGAGCAGCAATGAGTAATCTATTATCAGCGTGCATCAATTTTATTTCCTCCTTAGGAAAATGCTATCCATATTATTCATTTTTCACGTAAACTTATGCACAAAAAGAACCCTTGTCTCTAAAAGACAGGGGCTCTCACTTGATTTATTAGATACCCACCGCAGCCGAAATCGCAGCAAAAATAGCAGCAACTAACCACAGGATGGGGAATAGCTTGAAGATTACCTTCAGCCACTGTCCAAAGCTGATCCGGGCAATGGCCAATCCCGCCAGCAGTACTCCGCCTGTCGGTGAAATGAGATTGGTTAACCCGTTACCGAATTGGTACGCTGTGACTACTGCTTCACGATTGATACCTACAAGATCGCCAAGGGGTGCAAGTACAGGCATTGTTAGTGCAGCTTCCCCCGAAGAAGATGGAACCAGGAAAGTAATAATATTGTGTGCAACCAACATAATGGTGGTGAACAAGTAACTTGGCAATCCTTCCAGAATGCTTGCGAGTGCATTCAATACGGTATCGATGATCATACCCTGCTCGGCGATGATCAGAATTCCGCGGGCGAGACCTATGATCACTGCAGCGTAGATGAATTCACCACACCCTTTTACAAAATTCTCAGCTATTTCCTTCTGGCTCATTTTAGTAACAACCCCGACAAAAAGACCGAGTGCGAAGAAAAGGGCGCCGATTTCAGTCATATACCAGCCTTTGGCCAAAATTCCCCAGACAATTGCTCCAAGCGTTACAATAAATCCACCTATAATTAATTTGTCCCGAAACGTGAAGACGACGTCCTCACCTGTATTTTCTTTTATAAACTGCTCGCGATTTATAATATCACTCTGATAAACAATGGATTTCTCCGGATTTCTCTTAACCCGGTGCGCATACCACATTGTAAAGGCAATAGAAATCATAGTAAATACAAGCCATTCAATAAATCTCAGCCAGAGCTGAGGATTCCCCTCCACCCCTGCGATCCCCTGGGCAATCAATACTGAAAAAGGATTAACAGTCGAACCAACATAGCCAATTTGCGTTCCCAGAAATAGAATGAGAATAGCAGTCATAGAATCGAAGCCTAAGGCAAACATTAATGGAATAAAAATCGCATAAAGCGGAATAATTTCTTCGCTCATCCCAAAGGTAGAGCCTCCGAGACTGAATATAACCATGGCAATTGGAATAAGCAGAATCCCCTTATTCTTCAGCCGTCTGGCAAGAGCTGTCAGGGCACGGTCAATGGCTCCTGTCTGCAGTATAATCCCGAAGGAGCCGCCCACAATAAGGACAAAAGAGACCACATCGGCGGCATTGATAATCCCCTCAATAGGAGCGCTTAGGATTTGGGGGAGTCCTTGTCTTAAATCACCGTTCTCACCCGTTTTGGGCACAGTGTGATAGGTTCCCGAAACGATCGCGGTTTTGGTCACACCGTTCACTGTAACTTCATGCCGGTCAAATTGTCCGCTGGGTACAATCCATGTCAATGCGGCGACTGTAATAATAATCAAAAATATTAAAGTATAGCTATGGGGCAAGGATAATTTCCATTTCTTTTTCTCGATGTTCATGTTTATCCCTCATTCCAAGAATGGTTATAAGTAACCTTCCCTCCCATAATGGTCAGTATCACTTGGGCATCCCTGATATCACCAGCGGATGCATTAAGAAGGTTGCGGTCAAAAACGGTGATGTCAGCATATTTTCCAGCCTCCAGCGTGCCTGTGACCTCTTCCATATAACAATGTCTGGCTCCATTAATGGTCCATGCTTTTAAAACTTCGGATGGCGGCATCCCATGATCGGGATACCAGCCTCCAGCAGGTGATCCGTCCGGAAATAACCGATGAGAAGCTGAGTACAGTGAATCAGGAACACTCGTGATAAATAAAGGCAGATCAGTCCCAATGGTTATTGGCACGTTAGCCTCCAGCATAGATTTATAATTATAAAATCGGTTTTCATTACCTTTGCCTACCACAACAGGCATATAGGCCTCTTCATAGGTTGGATTCAGTAGCAGGATTTGGGCGTAGACTTCGGCAAAAATTTCGTTTTTGCCCATTCTGATCAAATCATCTGGATGAGGATACTCTAGATCACTGATAGAATGTCTGATAAGGTTATTACCTTGTTGTTCGCGGCATTTTTCAATCATGGATACCGCTTGGCGAATCGCAGCATCACCTTCTGCAGTTAGGCAGCATTTGATACCTTGGCTGTCCGCTTCCAGCACAGAGGCTTCAATTTTTTCGTAATCAACCGTCCTCAAATTCGTGACTTCAGGCATATCTGCGTACGGTTCCAGCATGTCCCCCGTATGATCTGCTACGACGCCGTCAAGCATCAGCTTGTATCCTTGGAAACGAATAAGGTCCCCATTATAAAGTGCTTTATACTTCATACCGGTGCCAATATCCAACGGTTCAACAACGGGTTCAAGCGAGAAATGAAATCGTAGCGGCAGTTCTCCTGTTTCTTTCAATTCTTCTAGAATCGGCAGCAGCTCGCTATGCCGGTCAAAGCCAATATCTTTTATGGAGGTAACTCCTCGTGCAGCTAGTATACGGCAAAACTCCATAAACTCTTGTTTGACAAGGCTGTGATCCTTCATCATAGATTGGAGCAGCAAAGCGCGTGCCTCAGCGCTGCATTGATCCGGCAAAAATTGATATTTCTCCTGAGCCAGTCGGTTCATCCAGCAGTAGTTTTTATTTAGGTTAATGGCAATTACCGCCCGATCAGGGAACAGCTCGTCCAACAAGCTTTGCTCAGGCAGCTTGCCCCAACCTTCCTCGCTCCAGCCGTAAGCGGTTACATCTTTCTCTGGCGGAAGGTTGTTTGCCGCTTGTAGCATGGATTCCATTGCTTCTTCAATCGAGGCTGCATGAGTCAAATCCACGCCCCGATGCATCGACATATATCCGGTAAAAAATACATGGTTGTCATGAACTCCTGGCATGATAAAAGCATCGCCCAAATCACAGACAACCGTTCCCGCTCCTATCCAAGCTTGTGCCTCCTCGGGACGCCCCACTGCTGCAATACATTCTCCTCGCAGTGCAATAAACCCCGGCGAGGCTTCATTTTCTAAGCCATTAAAAATAGCATTTGACAGTAAAACTTTGTCCGCTAATGTATCATTCTTCCCTTGCACAATTTCACCCCCTCATTATTCATCCGCCTCACTACATAACGTAATATAACGTTATAATATAGCTTCTGCTTCTCTTATAGAGTGGAAGCAGAAGCTGCGCCGTACCTGAATACATTTACATAACAGGCAACGGATTTATATTGAGAATTGATAACGGTCTCCAATGATGTACTGTTTACCTACATGAACGGGGCCTCCATGCTGATCATAAATAATCGTGTGCATGTAGAACAACGCCTGTCCGATGGCCGTCTCCAGCAGCTTTGCCTGGTATTCATCCGCCAAAGCGATTTGTAATATCGTCTCTCCTGGTTGGTTAGGATCAATGCTGTATTTATGACGCAACAGTTCGTATACAGAGCCCTCCAACTGCTCTTCCATTAGAAAAGAAAATCGGTCATAAGGATACAAATTATTCTCCAGCATTAGCGGTCGATCACCGGCGTATCTTTTGCGCTGAATATATAACACCTTTTCTCCTTGTTGCAGCTGCAACTGATGTGCAATTTCCTCACCTGCTTCTATGACTTCACGTTCTGTGACCACACTGTGTGAAGATAGGCCGTTGGATTTGCAGGCAGCCGTAAAGCTGATGACATGTTCAATCTTCCGCCCAATTTTGGGTACATTGACAAAGGTACCTTTTCCTTGACGTTTGGTCAGATAACCTTCATGAACCAATTCGGCAATGGCTTTTCTTACGGTAATTCGACTTACATTGTAGGTCTCGCTTAGCTCAGTTTCGGTCGGTATACGGCTTCCCTGCGTAAATGTTCCATTATGAATAGCAGTTTTGACCGCTTTTTGTAATTGAATATATAATGGCTCTGCTTGGTCCGAATTCAACATAATGTGCCCTCACTTGTCATATAACGTTATATTACTCCCACTTAGAGTATCAAATGTTACATATTCTTACAAGTGAAGATATTTGAACATAATTTTTTAGTAGCGGACGCCGTATCCAAAAGAACCTTCTACCAGACAGCTCTGAGCAGCAACCCTCGAGCCTTCTACCATAGCGTCCTGAATGTTGCCATTTTTCAAAAAGCTCAGTAAAAAGGCGGTTATATAAGAGTCTCCTGCCCCCATCGTATCCACAGCGTCCACGGAATCAGGCATTTGAAAATAGAACTTAGTACCATCATAGGCAATAGATCTATCTCCGCCGCGTGTGGCTACCAGAATTTGCCCATCTTTTTTTCGATTGGAGCGGATATAGTTCTGCGTCTCTTCATCCGTCATATGGCTGCAAGAGAAGAAAGCGAAATCGGCGTACGCAATATATTTCTCCACCTGTGCATCTATGAAATCATCCGAAAAGTCAAAAGAAAGAGGGATTCCCAGCATCTTCAATTCAGGCAGCAAGTGCCCTGTATGACTGTACAAGCCGGTGTGAATAAGGTCGAACCCGCCAACATAGGCCTTGTCATCTTCACTCAGCTTCAGCGGATGGAGACGTGTAACTCCTCCCTCATTGCTGCCCAGAAATACTCTGTCTCCGTCTTCCAGGGTTACACGTGCGCAGCCGTTCTCACCGCTGTGATATCTGCACCGTGAAATGTCGATTTCCAGCTCACGGAGAATGTGTTCTACATGCTGTGCTTCGTTATCATCTCCGAATACTCCGATAAAGGCTGCATCTACTCCCGCTTTTTTGGCAAACACACTGAAATTAAGCGCATTGCCGCCAGGATACATCATGCGCAGATGAACATATTTATCTACCACATTATCGCCAATGCCTAGAACTTTCATGATGGTTTCCTCCTGTTGGTAAGTGCGCTTAGTAAGCTACTTTGCCCATATAACGGCGAGTTTCCAGTGGGTGATTGCGTACATTTGCGAGTGCTTCACGATAAACACATACAATGCTGTAAAATAAAACCGGGTTAAAAAACTCGACGACCTCGTCGGCAATAGTTCCGATTCCAAGCTCCTTTGCATCAATCACTTCCACTTTCTCGGCATATTGATTCAGGAAAGTCTGTGCCCGCTCATCCAATGCCCGTGTGCGTCCTTCGTTGATCATCAGAATAAATGGAGTTTCTTTATCCGTTACTTCAAACGGTCCGTGGAAAAATTCACCCGAATGGATTGAAGCCGCATGAAGCCATTGCATTTCCATTAGAGAGCAGATAGCAAATCCGTACGCATGTCCATAAGAAGCTCCGCTGGTCAGGATATAGAAGAGGTCTTCATTGCGATATTTGTCAGCGAATACACTGGCACGCGGTTCAACTTGTATTTTTGCCCGGTTAATAATTCCATTGATTGCTCCCAAGCCGTTCTGGAAAGCTTGATAATGCACATAGCCTTCAGCGATTTGAAGCAGCTCAACAGTAAGCTCCAAAATAATAGCCATCGGGTTATTTTTGACATCGCTCTCATCTCCCCACTCGTAGAGGAATGAATAATCAGAATAATTGAGCAGTGTCGCTTCACTATTGTGGGTTAAGCCGATGGTGTAAGCGCCTTTCTCTTTGGCTGATTTAGCAGCTGCAACCGATTCCGGCGTGTTTCCTCCATGGGAACACACGATGACTACAGCGTTTTTACCTAATCGTTTTGGCAGCGCGTGCACAAACTCATTCGCCGTATACATCCCTGCTACCAACTTCTTTGCTTCACTATCCAGAAAATATTTCGAAGGATACATATCGACTAATGAGCCCCCGCAGGCTACTAAATACACCTCGGAAATCTTCCCACTCGCTTGTTCATAAATCGTTTGAACCGTCTGTTGTACATTCATTTTTACCTCTCCTTTTTATATAACGTTATATAACGTATTGTTTACGAGATAAATATAAGCGCTTTCAATAAAAGTGTCAACCCCAATTATTCGATCAAATAAACTTTTTTTATAACCTGTATTAAAAAAGCTCTAATCCTTGTGTGAAAGGAATTAGAGCTCCTTTTTTAGGTTTAATTCATTGATAGGTGGTTGATAATATCGAGGCTATTCCTGCAATATACGTACAAAAAATATGGTCTTACAAATGGGTTTGTCCGAATAAACTTAAATAGACAAATACATAACATCCAATAATACTCAAGGAGGAAAAAGGACATTAATACATTTATCAGTTATATTTTTCTAGGTCTGTCACTTTCCGCTCCCATTGGACCGATTAATGCCGCACAGTTGGATCGAGGTATCAAGAATGGTTTTTGGCACGCCTGGTTTATTGGGCTTGGTGCAATAACCGCAGACATTATCTATATGCTACTTGTTTATTTGGGAATGATTCACCTTCTTAATGCTCCGTTTGTCAAAGCTTTTTTATGGCTGTTTGGTTTTTTCGTACTTGTGTATACAGGTATTGAAAGCATCAAAAATGCAGGTGTGATTTCAGAATCCGAATTAAGGGGAAATGGTACTACATTAAGTAACTCATTTATGTCCGGTTTTCTAATGTCATTATTTAATCCCCTCTCCATCCTTTTTTGGCTTGGCATTTACGGATCCATACTCGCAAACGTCGCTAATACATATCCAGTACAACAACTAATGATCTATAGCGGAGCGATTGTATTAGGCGTGTTACTCTGGGATGTGACCATGGCAGCCGCTTCAAGTATTTTCCGGAGGTTCCTAAAAACCGGCTTGCTTAAAACCATCTCTTGGATGTCCGGATTATCTCTTATCGGTTTTGGCTTTTATTTTGGCCTACAAGCATTTCAATTACTTTTTTTACGCTAACGCTTAACTTACTGACAACGTTAATGAGATTCCTTGGCGTGCTTTCGGCGAACCCATTGTACAATGAGGTCACATATTGCAATTAACAAGACAAGCAGTAAGCTGATATACACTCCCGGGCGGCTAAGTTTATGAAAAAATGATCCGACCACGGCCATAGCTATCAACAATAATCCAATCCAACGTTTGATATTGTTTGATCTGCCCGATTCCAGTAGCTTACCTGAAGACAGCAAAATAAAGCACCAATTATACAACAGCATTAAACCCGCTGCTGTAGTGATATATTCATATACTTTTCCCGGTAGCAGCAACGACATTACGATGGCTGAGATTAATCCAACGGAGATCAAACTAAGTGCATAAAGAGGATATTTGCCCTTCCACTTCCGTGAAAACAATGTGGGCGCATCTCCTTCCTGTGCAAGCGTAAGCATCATAGATGTCTCTGCATATAGAGATGCTGTCATCGTTGAGAACCCTGCAATAATAAGCACTCCATTAAATAAATGAGGCACAAAAACCAGATGATCGCTGCTAAGCGCAAGCACAAAAGGACTTTCTTTCGGGTTAAAGGCACTTAATGGCACCATAGACACAGCCAGACCAATCGAAAGCACATACACGGCAACCAGTGTAATCAGCATTACCTTGCCTGCTTTAGGTGCATCCTCCGGTTTTTGAAGCCGATTAGACATAATTCCGAGCACTTCAATACCTCCGTATGCATAAAAGGCAAAAATAAAAGATGACCACAATCCTATGCCCCCAGTCGGAAAAAATTCTTTGTAACTGATGGGGAACTTCGGATTATATTTTCCTCCTCCGATCCATCCTGCCAAAAGAGCAACGGCCAAGACCAGAAACATAACAATAGCTGCCATCTTAATGATGGCCAGTACATTTTCAACGCGATCAAAACCCTTATTGCCAAAAAAAACAATCACAAGCCCTAAAATCCCGAAGCCTGCTGCGAATATCCACATCGGTACTTGAGGAAACCAAAAGCGTGAGAATATAGATAGCGCGGTTAGTTGACTCCCATTGATAAGCAATTCTGAGAACCAATACACCCATCCACTGCCGAATCCTGCCCAACTTCCAAATGCTTTTTGGGCATAGGAACGAAAAGAACCCTGTTCAGGATGATCTGCCGTCATGCGCGAAAGGGCATCAAACACCACATATGTTCCCACTGCTGCAAAAAAGTATGCAATCAGCACGGCTGGACCACCTATGGAGATCGCTAAGCCAGACCCGAGGAAATATCCTGTACCAATGGTACCTGCAACTCCTAATAAGCTAAGTTGCCACCATTTTAGTTTTTGATCTTTTTGCTTAACAGCTGAAGACTTGCCCATAATGAAAATCACCCTATTCCTGATATTGAGACCTAGTTCTCCGATATTATGTTTGCCTTCTTCACCATATTTCATGTGGACAGCAATTCATTTCGTTATTTGTGATTTCTAGGATTAGTGTGATTATTTATATAATAAAAAAGCACCAGCAAACTCGTTTAAGGTTTGCTGATACTTTTTCTACATAAAACCAGAGACTTCATTTGGGACTAAATAAATAATTCTTTTATTGCGTTAATTAATTATCAAAATTTAGACAAAGAAAGTGCTTTGTCTGCATTTTGAATATCCATTTGTATTTGCTGATCCGGATCATAAGCGTTATAGTAACCATTGTTCTTCATATAATTAAAAATTTGTTCATGAAGATTAACAGCTTTGCTCAATTGGTCACAAAGAACATTGCGAACTTCCGAGCTGGTTGACTCTGTTAAAGCAAGGGCATAGCTCTTGATTCCGCTTTTAGCTGAAATTAATAAATCAGAAGCGATCACCTGATCCGTCATTCCGCCCATTCCAGTCATGTTCTGAACAATAGAATTCACGTTAATCCTCCTTTAAATTACACGAGCAGATTTCTAAGCTGTTGAATATCTTGTGTACCACCGTTAACATCCTGCTGCAAAATGTTTTTTAAATTTGTGTCTGATACTAAAGGAATCATGGTTTGGGCTTTTGTCAGGCAAGTTGTTTTAAACGTAAGTAGCTCATGTAATTCCAATTTTTCGTGAACTCCTAATTTTTGCAAGGTCAAGACCTCCTTTCTGAAATTGTTATTCCCTGCTGTCGTTGCTATTTATGCATATCCTACAGAATTTCAATTCTGGTGAAAGCTCTAACTGAGTTCTTCTCACACAAAAAAAAGCTCCTTCAAAGCCACAATAATTAATGGTCTTATAGGAGCTTTATCCTAATAGGAACTGAACAGTGAAGACTCAAATTCTAATCATGACTTTTAGGACAAAATCAGATATGGATGCTTCCAGAAAATCCATCCACTTCGTCTTCAGGTTGTTGATCAGAGCTGACGTTGTGCTCCTCCATCGTATTAGTGTACGTTTGAGAGGAGCCATTTTTATAAGCTTCGCTCCAGTCTTCGTTGATTGTGTGTGCCGGGATAATCCAATCTTCCGGGCTATAACCTGGATTATGTACACCTATATTTCCTTGCAAACCGGGATATTCATCCGGTTTAGAGAAAAGAGTCCCTACCTCAATCATGCTCCCTTCATAGGCTTGGCAAATTTCCAATGCAGACAGCACATCCTGGTTCTCAATATGAACACTCAGACCTGTATCACCATTTGTGCTGGCGGAGTATCCAATTTCCTTTAATGTTTCACAGGCTTGGGCGGCTTGCTGTGGATCACGAAATTGAAAACGAAAAGAACCCGTATCCATGTGTTTCATCTCCTCTGAAGTAGCTTATTTGGTTAATTGGGGTTCATCAAGCTAGGTATGTTATTTTTAATATAACCAACCGGAACAGTATTTTTACATTCAAAACCTTTATTTTTCAAAAATTTACTTTAAAGCTTTGAAATTAAATAGTTAAAAAAGCAGCTACTGTGACAAATCGCATGTTTTCGCTACGTAAATCCCTTTATGCTAGTAACAAGGGTATGGTTGCCCGGTCATCCGAGCCGAGCGGTCAAAGGATGCCCAAATCCATACATAAAGGCGGAATGAAGATGATAGATTACCGAACATTGGTGACACAGCAATCCATGCATTTGTATAGCGTGTTTGCCAAGTCATTCAAAAGTGTAAACGAACATGCGGTTGCTGGCATCAAAACGGTGGGCTTCAACCCAACGGCCTTCGCCGTGATGGAAGTTTTATATCACAAGGGCGCGCAGCCAATCCAACAAATTGGAGCAAAGCTGCTTCTGCAAAGCGGAAATGTCACTTATGTTATCGACAAACTGGAAAGCCGCGGTTATTTGCACCGTCACCCGTGCGACCAAGATCGTCGGATTATATATGCAGAATTGACGGACGAAGGACAACGTGTCATGGACGAAATTTATCCTGATTATACACGTCAGATTGAACGTGCCTTTAGCGGAATCAGTGAAACCGAAAGAGATCAACTCATCGGCTTGCTCAAAAAATTGGGCCGTAGCGCTGATAACTTGTCACCTTATCACAAATAGAATGAATAGTAATTTTAGCAACTAATCGTTTGTGAATAAACGAACAATCTTATAGCTGTGCTAAAACGAAAATTTAGATTTACACAGAAAAGTCCACCCTTATATTCATGGGTGGACTTTTTATATACCTGAATAGAGCGAAATATGCCCAAGCTTACGAACAGCATAAATACCTGCTTGCTATCGGCTAAAATGCTTGATCACTACATTGTTAAACACTGCCGGACCGCCATCGGAAAAAAGAGTAATTTTCTGATCCTCTAATCGTGGGAATATTAAGGAGGAATAAGCTACTTCTCCACCATCTACAAACACTTCAATGCTGGTTTTATCGACGAGAATGTTCAGATGGACCTTTTTCTTATTAGCATCAAAAGGCGCCTTGCTCTCTACATATTTTCCACTCTGATCCGGCTGCCCGGTGTTGGCTCTATTTACGTAGGAGTATTGACCGTCCACTGAGACACCCACATCGACATGACGCTTGCCATCCGTCGACTCTCGAAGCCTCAATCCTACATTTTTAATCGTGGACCAAGATACATCCGCCTCTAACTGATAGGCATCGCCTGCTACCGGAAGCCGGTGAGCACCCTCTACTTTAATCGTTCCTAATGATTTTTTGGATGTTTGGAATCGCTCCAAATTGGGTACCGGCTGTGAAACCAAACGATATCCAACATCTTCCGTATGTTTCAGTCGAATTTGGCGAACAATCGAATCCATTCCATTAAAGCCTTCCTTTAGGGTAGGCGTGTTATTGGCATAATCCCAATTATTCATCCAGGCCAGAGCATAACGGTGACTATATTTATCTTTGTCTTTTCCTTCCTCGAACGTAACTGCACCATACCAGTCAAACCCATAATCCAGCCACTCAGGTTCACTGTGATTAGGGAGAAATGCTTCTCCATTAAAATCTCCCGTCCAATAGGCATACGTGTTGGGTCCGCCTGTTGATTTGCTATTGGCGCTCACACCCAGAATCCATTGATAGGTTCCATTATCCGCACGCATCCGGTAAAGGTCAGGACATTCCACAAGCCCAATATTTTCTGTTTGAAAGCCGCTCGTATACCGCCAATTCTTTAAATTATCAGACTCATAAAAGCCAATCTTCGTTCCCTCTGCCATGACCATCACCCATTGATTACGTTGAGTATCTCGGATGATTTTGGGATCTCTGAAGTCCTTTGTACCGGGGTTGGACATCACAGGCTTGTTGCGGTAAGAAGTAAACGTCTTGCCTTTGTCCTTACTGTACCACAAAAATTGTTCCTGCTTTCCGCCATCTGCGGAGGGCTGTGTCACAATGGCTACCAGCGTGCCTTTTCCAAAACCTGCGGTATTATTATCATCGATCACGACCGAACCGGACCAAGGATCTCCATTCGGGTTCGTATATTTTGGAATCGCCACCCCTTCATCTTTCCAATGAACCAGATCGGTGGATGTGGCATGTCGCCATTCTGTACCGTTCTTTTTGGGATAATCACGATTATATAAATAGTAGTAATGATATTTTCCATCCATATAAATAGGCCGTTGAGGATCATTCTTCCACTTATCCGGAACGGTAAAATGATAGGCTGACCGGTAGGTCGGTGTTGATTGCTTACTTTGATTCGCTTGATTTTTTGGAGTTGCAGCAGATTTTTGGGGTTTGCCTGCATCCTGTTGGTACATACTCCAACCCATAGCTATAAATATAGTTAAGCCTGTGATGATTACAACGGATCGTATCCAAATATTCTTGGGAGCTTTTTTTCTCATTATGACGATCCTCCTTACCTCTCATTGCATCGTTATGTATCGTCCGATGGACGACAGATCCGGTTACTACCAAGCTGCCGCCTTCGGACATACTGCTTATACCTACTTATTTCTTGCCATACTCATTTTGGGGTTCTTTTTTGTCCTTTTCTGGATCAATCGTGATTTGCCCTTGTTCCAGAATACCGTTTTTCACAACAGACGTTTTCGAGCCTTTAATATTTAGCAGGAAGCTTGGCGCGAAAGTAGATTTGTGATCCGGGAAAAGCCCACGATTGGTCATATAACTCGACACGACTACGTTATTGCCTTTGCCTTGCGGGATAGCAAAATGGGCATACGTCCAGGTAACATCATCACGATCCAGATCCTGGTGAAGAACGAGACCGGTTCCATTCAGCGGTTTATAAGGCCCTGTCAAGGAAGTAGAAACATAACCCAGCATGTAAATATCATCGTCACCGATCGCATCTACAGTCACCTTGGAACCTCTTGTACTCGTAAATAAATACCACAAACCGTTCATTTTAAACACATTCGCCCGTTCAATTTCATCTGTTACCAGATTGGATGCAATCAAAGGAGGCATTACATTTTTCAACGTATAATCATCATTCAATTCAACGATACCCAGTGCGCCGTTCGCCAGCTCAGCTCCCTTTTTCTTAGGACTTTGCAGCAGGTTTTGTTGCTCTTCCGTGAAAAATTTCTTATTGCCGCCATAATAAGCTGGGTTTTGAATCGAATCTTCGCCCTGATAGCCTGTTTCTGTCCCTGTGTTGGCTTCAAATATAATATATTTGTGGCCTTGATCCTCGACATAGTGAGGGTCTCTAAAGGTATGATTATCCATTTCCACTCCGACGCTTTGCTGTACATTTTGATAGATTTTCCCATCTCCACCGTCATAGATCGATTTCAAATCCTCGACTCCATCTACTTTCAGTGTCTTATCATCAGGCTGAGAGACATTAATTTGAGCCGTGCTCAAGGTTTGCTTGCCGTATAATTTGTTATTCGGATCATAAGGCTGTCTGCTGGTATAGAATAAACGTACTTGTCCATCAGAGGTTAAGGTAGCTGAACCTGACCATTCTTCTGACTGATTTTTTAGAATCGGATCGTTGGCAAGCAGTTTATCATTGTCTTTAAATACTCTGCCAGCGTTTTTCCAGCCGCTCAGTGAAGTATTGCCCGCTTTTTGATAGAACAGGTATATGAATGTATCCTCGCCTCTTTTAGGATCGCCTGCCAGTCCAAAAACGATATTGTACCCCTTGTAATTGGCTACTGTGCCATCGGCATTTTGTAACGGCCAAGAGTCCCAGACATCGAAATCAATCAGCTTGCCTGAGCTGTCGCGACCCATAGCAGAAGGAATATTTTTAATTGTAGACGCATCGAAGGACGGAACCTCATATTTCTCTTTGCCTTGCTGTTTGAAAATATTCAGCATGTCATTACGGGTAATTTGCGTAAATGCATTGTCTGTTTTGAGATCAGATGCATCATTTTCCTCGGCAAAAGCCTGAACGCCACCTCCTAACAGCAAGGTAGTTGCTACTGTTGCAGTGGCTGCTTTACTGAACCATTTGTTAAACTTCAAGTACTCCATCTCCCTTAATCTAATTATGCTTCTAGATTTGAAACCCAACTTTTTGGTTGATAGGGCCATTTTATATGGTATGTCAAACGATTGATATAGACTGAAAAGCCCTATTATGTGAGGTGAGAAAACAGGTTCCTCTATGAATTTCATCCTCATATTTTCCTAGTAATTTTCTGAAAATTCCCCTTTTTTTCATTCCTATTACATTCAGAAATATTTGCTACTTGATTTTTTTCCGTGTCCCGTTTTGCTAGGTTGGTTGCTTCATTCACATGCAAAATCGTTCTAAAATAAATCATACAAAGCCCGATTTGTAAGCGGGTTCAAAAAAATGGTTCCTTAGTACCCTACAGCTCAATTCAGAAACATATTTTTTGTTACAATTCCTTAAGACTTTTTTACCATTTTGTTACCTATACCTATGAATATATAGCAACTCTAGGGGGTTTTTATCTCCTTTTTGTATACTGGGGAATTTATCGGTCCTATACGAGGTGGCTATTTTGCTGAAGCAGTAGGAGGAGAGACCATTATCATAAAGAGACAGCCCGGACCCTTATTTGGTGTACCGGACTGTCCCTTTATCATGAAAGATTTATATTATTTTTTATGCGTGTTCTCTTTGTGGTGTCTTTACGCGCTGATCTGCCTCTTCTTCCGTGCCTGGTGGACGGTTCCGCAGTCCGAGGACGACAAACCAGCTAATAACTGCAATAACGACCATGATAACGAACAGGGAATGCAGACTGTTTTCCAGTACAGAACGAAGTAATCCGGCAACCTTGTCACTTAGACTCTGTGAAGCATGCGGGGCCAGCAGACCGTTAATATCCTCCTGCGTAACCCCTTGCTGTGTAAGCTGTCCGTCTGCTGTCTGGGCAGCAATGCGATAATTCAGCCATGAACCGAAGGCTGCAACCCCGATCGTTTGCCCCAACGTACGCAGGAACGTATTCAAGGCTGTAGACGCACCACGCAGCTGGAATCCGACCGAGGACTGAGCAATAATCGTGAACACAGTTATCGAGAAGCCGAATCCCAGTCCATACAACAATGTAGACAGGAACAGCAGCCAGATCGGAGCCGTTTGGCCCATTAAGGTCATGACGAAGGCACCCAATACAATCAGGGTCAGCCCGATCAAAGAGGTTCGACGCGAGCCCAGCGTCAGCAAAATGCGTCCTCCGATCATGGAGCCAAATAGCCAACCTACGGACATTGGAGCCAAGGCGAGACCAGATGAAGCGGCATCTCCACCATGCACACCTTGAATCCATAGTGGAAGATAGCTAGTCAGTCCGATCAGCAGGGTGCTGACTAACAGGGCTGCGGCACAGGAAAAAGCGATATCCCGTATCCGAAATAGCTTTAGTGGCACCATCGGTTCCTGAGCGCGTTTTTCAATAACCAAAAACAGAATCAGGAACAAAATGGCTACGGCAGCCAAGGCCAGCAATTCAGGAGAAGCCCAGCCGATATACTGCCCACCCAGTGCCAATACGAGCAAGAGGGCCGTCATCCCGATGGTAAAGGTAACCGCTCCCGGCACGTCAATACGTGCGGTACGCTTGCTTACCTGTTCACGCAAGTAACGGGCGATGAAGAACATAGCCAGCAATCCAAAGGGGACGTTAAAGCCGAAAATCCACTCCCAGCCAAAATAGGTAACCACATAACCGCCCAAGAGAGGCCCGATCAGGGAAGAAATTCCCCATACGGAGCTGATCATACCTTGGACTTTGCCGCGTTCCTCCATTTTGTATATATCACCGATGATGGTAAAGGTAACGGGGATGACACCACCCGCACCAATCCCTTGTATAGCCCGGTAGATAATAAGCTGCTCCATACTACCAGCCATCATACAAAGCAACGAGCCAAGTACAAACAACGAACAGCCGATTAAAAAAATGGGTTTTCGGCCAAACAAATCGCTAAGCTTGCCGAAAATGGGCGTGGTCACAGCCATCGTCAGCAAATATGCCGTGAAAATCCAACTGAGCAATTTCACGCTACCCAGCTCGCTAACAATCGTCGGTCCCGCTGGACCGATAACCGTTCCTTCAATTGCGGCCAGAAAAGTGGCCAATAGAACACCTGTCAGCACGAGTCCGCGCTTCATGGGTTTATCGTTTCCCAAGCAAATCACAAATCCTTCCCTTATAAAAACTGTGTTGTATCTGTGCGGTTTGCCTTTCCAGAATGGATTATTACCCGCCCCGCATAATCGTAAACAGGCGGCCTATATAGGCCGCCTGTTTTGTACGATGTATATATATTATTGTCTACATATCGTTAATTTTTGTCAACTATAATCGTATGATTAATCTCACTATTTTCCATTTTATAGAGATGGCCCTCTTCCATGCACAGAACATCGCTGGCAAAGCTTTCAGCTACCTGCATATCGTGGGTGATGACCAGAAAAGCCGCACCTTCGGCAGACTGCTCTGTGCACATACGGAGCAGAATATTCGCTCCTTCGTAATCCGTTCCTGCGCTAGGCTCATCCAAAATGTATAGCTTTTTGGGCAAGATGAACTGTGCCGCAACGCTCAAGAGCCTTTTTTCGCCTCCACTTAGCAGGTACGGGGAGGCATCCAGTCTGTGCTCCAGCCTGGCGGAAGCCAGTAAGCGCTGCGCCCGTTCCACATATGCGGCGGGAACCGGCTCCCCGGTCCGTAAACCAAGCTTGGCGCGCACGCTGTACAAGCATTCCTCCCACACCGTTGCAGCTGCAAACTGATGCTCTGGCTGCTGGAACACATAGCCGATTCCGGCAGCCAGCTGGTGAATTGGCAACTTCGCCATATCCTGCCCCTCCCACCGCATGCACCCCTTCGGTGCTGGGAGTAGACCCATGAGCAGCTTGCCGAGCGTGGTTTTACCCGAGCCGTTCTCACCCAGCAGCACGGCTCGTTCACCGGGCGCAAGAGCTAGGCTCACGCCCTTTAGCGCTGCCCGCTGGCTGCCAGGATAGGTGAAGGTCAATCCCTTCACCTCCAACAACGGCTGCCCAGCGCGGTCCGCTGCTGAGCCGGGATTCACCCCGGGCTCACGCGGCATGTCTCCCCTCCCTGCGGAAGAGGGGAGCAGCCCCAAGGCGGCCAGCTGCGCACCATGTTCGCGCAGCAGCGTTTCGGGCGGACCCTGCATCTGCACAGTCCCGCTCTTCAAGACGATGACGCGCTGTGCTGCCCGCGCGCCATCGTCTATGCGGCCGGACGCGGTAACCACCGTCCGACCTTCGGCATGGAGCCGCCGACATAGCAGGGCGAAGTCGCGTACAGCCGGCGGGTCCAACTGCGCAGCTGCGTCGTCGAACACGACCAGCGGCGCTTCCAACGCCAGTACCGCAGCAATCGCGGTGCGTTGGCGCTGGCCTCCCGAGAGGCGCCGCACGAAGGAGTCGCGCTCGGGAGCTAGGCCGACGGCCTCCAGCGCAGCAGCAATGCGCTGCGCTATTTCTGCCGGAGGCACGCGCAGGTTCTCCGGCCCAAAAGCAATCTCGTCTTCGACGATTCCCTGCACCAGCTGGGCATCCGGGTCCTGAAGCACGACGCCGACAGTGGTGGCGACAGTAGCCAAATCAGCGGTATCGGGGTCCATCCCGTACACGGTCAGCTCCCCCGTCCGTTCGCCTTCACCGGAACGGGACAACCCGCCATGAAGTAGCTGACATAGCGTAGACTTTCCACTTCCACTGGCTCCGACAATGGCTACATGCTCGCCCACCGCAATGTCCAGTGTCAGACCATGTAAAGCTGGCTCCACCTGGTCATCATACCGATAGCCAAAATTCTTCAAGGATATTGCTATTTTACTGCTAGAGGTATAATCGCTATGTTCATTCATAATTGAAATATCCTCGATCCCCATTGTTGAAGATATAACCACATGTATAGCCACGGCTATGCACGTGAAGCGCGTCCCAGTTCAAAACGTTTTAACAGTCCCGTACGATTTAAAGCATCACCCAACACTTTCGTTAGCAGACCGCACAGGACAATGCCGCTCAGGATACGAACGACCAGTGCAATCGTCAGCACCTTCCAGCCCCAATGCATATAGCCAAACATATTGGCTGCGACAATAAACCACAGCGGAACCATAGCCCCACCCACTAGCATCAGCGAAACTGCGTTCCAGCGTCGATACCGCAACAAGGCAAATACCAACTCAGCCGCAATCATATAGCAGACAGCCGCCGCGATAATAGAAGCAATTCCATAGGCAGAGCCCATAAAGGATTGCACCACTGCGCCAAATGCATAAGCAATAACCGCCGTACCCGGCTTACGAATAATATAATAAGCCAACAAGCCGTATATCATGTACAGCCCGACAATAGAGGAAGTAGCGATAGGCCCTCCCAGACTGTTTAATGTTTTGTTAATGAGCGACAAATACACGGTCATGACACCGTTCAACGTGGCCAGCATCGCCATGAGGACGATATCCAGCGTTGTAAACTTTGCAAACATACGAGATTCCTTCATATGTATTTCTTGACTCCTCTCCCTATCTAATCTATAAGATTACAGCTCTGTTCCTTGTACAAGCTGTTACTGTATAAATGTATTCATCTGCGGTCTTATTGTCAACCTAATTATATTTAACAGGTTGACAATAAGACCAAAAATAAGAGGCTTCACTTTATAAGCTCCACCATAAAACAGCCGTAGTTAATACAGCAGTCACCGCACATAAGTTGCCTAAACGCCCATTGTTCAGTGTACGAAGATATGTCCGTTCTGCATAAGCACCGAAACCTTTGCCCTCCATAGCCAGCGCCGTCTGCTGAACCCGTCTTACAGCATTCACCAACACGGCAGCCGCATACCCGCTCCACCATGATAACCGATTGCTCCACCCTCGTGGTGGTTCCTGTCCACGAACACGCCGTGCTGCCATAATTGTTCTCCCTTCTTCTTCCAATAAGGGGAGAAACGTCAGTGCCACCGAAATACCGAACGCAAACCGATAAGGAACACGCAAGCGCAGATTCAATGCCTGCACAAAATCTCGGGGATCGGTCGTCGAGAGATAGATATAAGATGCCAAAAACAACACAAAAATCCGCAACGTTAACGCCCCTGCGATGTCCAGCCCCTCTGCTGTAATGACAATGGGTCCCCATGCAGCCACGGTATGTCCTTCTCGAATCGCTAGGATAGACAATATAAAATACGGAATACCTAAACCAATCAGGAACGACATAGCCCGAAGTTGGCGTGCTAAGGGCAAACGTGCGCCCAAGCCAGCCACAGCAATCAGTACAGCCAAGAGTGCTGCTTCCCGTAGCGTCGAATCCCAAGCCATCGACAGGAGGCTAAAACATCCCACCCATATTAGCTTACTTAACGGCCCTAACCTGTGCAGCGGCGACGAACCGCCGTTATACTGAAACAGCATTTCGTTGTGCCTCCAGTCTGAGCCATTCTTCATGCAGTAAAGAATACATCAGCATATCCTTAAAGCCTGTAGATGTATGCTGTACCTGCCGCAACAGCCCTTCCTGTGTCCAGCCCATCGAGGACAGCAGGGCTTGCGAGCCTGTATTGCGCGGGTCCACCAGCGCTTCGATCCGATTCAACCGAATCGTGTTATACCCGAATGACAGTACCAAGCGTAGCGCCTCGGTCATGTAACCCTGTCGCCAATAAGGCTTGGCTATTTCATAACCAATCTCGGCTTTATAAGCTCCCTCCGTCTGCCAATAATTAAAACCACAGCTTCCAATCAACTTCCCGTTCTCCTTCAGCTCTATTCCCCAGCGCAGCGCATCCTCCGTCTTCGCCAGCTCATTCAACAGCTCAATCATATCCTCTGCGTCCTCACGTCCTGACATACCAGAAAGGTTCATATAACGGTGAACCTCCGGGTCAGACCAGCAAGCAAACATTGTAGCCGCATCCCCGCTTTCCATCCTTCGCAGCCGAAGACGCGCACTTTCCAGCAGTGGTATATGCCCCTTACATGCATATGCACACATGTTCAATCATCCTTCCAGCATTAAAATGACAATAAATATACGCTACATTTAAGCATACACCTTCAACAAACACAACCTTATTTAAAGCTGCAAAGCTTATATATATAAATAGCCCTCCTGTTCCTAGGATTAGGAATTAGAAGGGCATCTTCTATATTATAAGAGATTAAACTGTGGTGCGAGTCGGTTTCTTCACAACATCCTTGTACAGTACGCCCAGCATCGACTGAATTTCCTGTAATTCATCGATCCCTGCGCCAGTAATGCTGAACATATCATCATGCGGTGTCAGAAAGTTTTCCTGCGTCAGGTTTTCAAGCTCCTGCTTGACCTCACGTTCTCCTACACGGTAACCGCGCTCTTCCAACACAGGTTGAATATCTCTTACCGTGAGATCGTTCTGATGTGCATAAGAAAGCATCTGTATACGGATAAACAAGTTCTGAACATCTGCATGCATAATTGTAATTCCTCCCTGGCCTAGGCCACCATGTTACACTGTTTTTACCCATAGAGGATAAGCTGGAAACAGATGAGGGCAACCCTCGCTGAATTACTTTCTATATTGTTTGTCCCGCTAAAACATATAGCTTTCCCTTTCCAAAATGATTCTGTACAGAGGTTAGAGTACGGAGTGTACGAAAAGGTTACAGAGTGATTTTCCACTTGACTGAATATATACAATCGTTATATCTTGAATTAATTAACCAATGGTAAAAGCGAATTGGATAATTACCTATTTTTTACGATATATACAACACTTAATGTAAAAATTTAATGTTAGGAGCGTGAACCCTACATGTTTCAAGCTATTCCTTACGAAGGCACACGTCATGAACAATTCGAATCGGTTCTCGGACAACTCCGGGCACTTATTCATGATGAATCCAATACCATTGCCAATCTGGCAAATGCTTCAGCATTACTTGGTCATTTCCTTCCTGATATTAATTGGAGCGGTTTCTATCTTTATGATGGCACTGAGCTTGTACTTGGTCCTTTCCAGGGCTTACCTGCATGTATACGGATTCCATTAGGACGTGGCGTATGCGGTACCGCAGCAGCAGAACAACGGACGCTTGTTATAGATGATGTACATGCGTTTCCAGGACATATTGCCTGTGACGCTGCTTCCAATAGTGAAATCGTTATTCCCCTTGTCAAGAATGGGGAACTGATTGGAGTGCTGGACATTGACAGCCCACTCAAAGGCCGCTTTGATCACGAAGATCGTGTATTCCTAGAGGAATTTACGGCTATTCTGGTAGCCAGCCTATAACCAAAAATAGCGCATATATATCGTCTTCCTTCGCCACAATATAGGAGGGTCTGAAACCCAAAACTATCCGGCGAAGGAGATTGATGATTCATGTACAACAACATGGCTCCACAACAACAACTTCATCAATGTGAACAAATCATGCAGCAATTGGTACAACAAACACAGCAAGGAACTGCCATGTATCAGCAGTTGCTGCAACAGGAACAACAAAATGCATCCAGTCTTGAAAGCCTGGTGCAACGTGAACGAAGCGCAGCTCAAATGATCCAAACTGCAATTCAGCATCACCAGCAGGCTATGCAGCAATACCAGCAAGTGATTCAACTGTGTAGTCAGTTGGAAAACTCCATCCGTTCCAGCAATCAAATGACTCAGCCTGGATTTGGCGATAGCTTTGCTTCCCGCAGTATGCAACCAACCTCCTTTAATACAGGAAGCCACATGAATCACAGCTTTCCGCAACATATGGGAACCACTGGACAGCATTTCGCAAGCAGTGGCATGCAACATTACGGAAACAACAGTCAGCAAGGCATGAGAACAGCACAAAGCAGCATGTAAGCTGCTTTATACACAAAAAGGGTGAACAGCAGGCCATCGGAATTGGCTTGTTGTTCACCCCTTTGTTAATTTAATTCCCGTTCGGCTAAAACCTTCATCCCGTCTCGCAAATACTCAGCCAGTCCGGGGCGATAGCCTTCATACATTTTATTGAAATCCTCATGCTCTACATACAAGTCTCCCAGCCCGCTATAAATTTCTGCTGTAGGGGTATAGAATCGGCTTACCCATTGAAGATGACGGCGGATTAGCGCCTGTACTTCTTCACTGTTATGCTTCAATCCTTTATTCATGGCTTCTGCCAGCCGCCGATGAATCTGGTCAGCCTCTGCCTGCGAATCCAAATAATCCTCTTTGCTCCAGTTCTTCGTCGCCGTCTTGCTCTCCTGAATTGTTTCCTGAGCCTCTTGACCATAACGGTCTGTCAAATCACGTTCATACATTTCCTGCTTTTCCGGATTAAATCCTTGGTACATGTGCTCTGGTTTCATTGCTTGTTCCCCTTTCAAATGAGCCACCGTTTCGTCGATGGTCTGTAGGAGAGTATGCAAGCGGAAGACTTTGGCCTCGACCTTGGCTCGATGCTCCTGCAAAACCTCGGCCTTTTGTTCCTTGGTTTGCTCCAGCACATTTCCAATTTCAGATAAAGGCAAATCCAGTTCCCTGTACATCATGATTTGCTGAAGCCTCAACAGTTGTTCCTGCTCGTAATAGCGATATCCATTATTTCCAATATGATGCGGTTTCAGCAATCCGATTTCATCATAATAATGCAATGTTCGTACGCTGATTCCCGACAGATTAGATACTTCCTTCACCGTATAAGCCATTCCGCTTCACCTCCCTTGCTTGACAGTCTACAGTCTCACGTGGCGTGAGAGTCAACGTCCCCACTCGCCCACCTTGGTACTACACTTTTACCCTGTAAGCGCGTTGTGAACCGCCCATTTGCCAACCATTTTCAATACTTACGACCTAGAATCTGCATCTTTAGAAATCTATGCAAAAAAGCCCTCCAGCACGTATTCTCAAATATGCCAGGGGCTCCATATATTCGATTTGACTTTACCACTATTTACAGATCATACGATACCTAAGAGAGGCTTTTCCCCATAACCACATGATCATAAAAAGCTATCTTTTGAATAATTTTCTCCAAATTGTGCTGCGTTTGTGCCACATGTTCTTCCACTTTCTTTTTGTGGGCTACAAGGAAGTCTCTTCTCTCTTGGATTGTGGCTTCTCCTTTTACATTTAGCTCAAGGTATGCCTTAATTTCTTCAATGGTCATCCCTGTATCTTTCATAGCCATAAGGAACCTAATCCAATCAATTTGTTTTTCGGTATATACCCTTCTTCCACCTTCATCCCGACCCACATCAGGTAATATGCCTTCTTTTTCATAGTAACGAAGAGTAGATGCGGGCAATCCGCTCTTCATTTGAACTTCTTTAATGGAGTACATAGTTATTCCCCTCCCCGTTCTTTTATTTTCTCTTCAAGTCAGCTTTAACGATAAGTATAAGTTTTCATAGTAAAGAGTGCAAAATTAAGATTCCTACTACCTTGCAGCAGCGAGGCAACCTTCTTATTGCCCGTTAATCCAGATAGAAAATAGAACGTGGGCATTTGTGCCTCATAACGAAAATCGTCTAGAATAATCTTTATGAATATATATCGGAAATTCTTTATAATCTCCTCAACACGTTTCTCTCCATAACAAAACATATTTTGGAAATTACTTGTATACTTTTCAACAGTTTACTAAATATATGCGATTGCTTCTCTAAGCCTATTCTTTTTTATCATAACTATTTAGTATTATAAGGATATAAAAAAAGGAGGTTATCATTTGAAAAGTACAGGTATGACACGTCCCCTAGATGCGTTAGGCCGCATCGTTATTCCCAAAGAAATGCGAATTTCCATGGATTATAATGTGGGTGATCCTGTTGAGATTTTTGCAGATGAGGAAACTGGTATTCTCGCCTTTCGAAAGTACACTGGGGTGACGTGTAAAATGTGTGGTTCAACAGAACAGTTAACTTATTTTAGAGACAGCTTTATTTGCGGGGAATGTATTGAAAGTTTAAAGAAGGGGATAAATTTCAGCCCTATCCTAAGACCAGCTAAATCAGCTTTATCCAACTCACAACGATCTAATAAAGAGTCCAAACGTCTGCGGCGATCGACACAACAAATGATCGAAAGTCTAAAAGAATTAATGCAAAAACACCCCAATGCAGCACAGCACGAATATGCCAAAATACTTGAGGTTTCCCAAGCCCGTATATCCCAGCTCAAAAAAATGCTCTAACTACAGCTTGATACCCTACATAGATATACACCAGAGATTTCATCATGTGCAGCTACTTTTGAACCGTGATACGCAGCATCATAGCTAACCGACAAAACGCATGAACGTCCATGCGAAAATTCCACACTAGGTATAAAGAACCACTGCATGACTTGCAAGCGATAACGCCTATAAGCAGAAGGCTGTGCTACATTTAATAATGATTCCTGAATTAAAAAATGACCTTCTTTAATCTGAGAAGGTCATTTCATTTATTTATTCATTTTTCTATGGTAAACAACCCTATACTTTTCCATTTCGTCAGCTTTTCGTAATTTCATTACATCTCCTCCTCACAAAAAAATAGTATTCGTTATAGAAAGAGAAAGGATGTGTGAATCTAATATGAACAAACCTGCTCAAATTATTTCTATTCTTCTACTTTCCGTAAGTGTAAGTGCGTTTGCTGGTTGTGGAAAGCAGGAAACAACGGATACATCTACCAATGAAACAGTACCAACAACCTCAGAAACGGTAGTAAAAGAAGGAATAGATCCATCAGCCGACCTGCAAAGCTTAGACGAGATCAAATGGAATGATGTTAAAGACCCTCTTATTGAGGATGCCATGATAACAAAACTCAAAGTAGCAGTAGCTGCCTTCGTGTCAAAAGATTTGGATCAATTCCATGCTGTGCTAGGTGCAGACGTTGGAACAGGTCACGATTACCTCTTCGATCATCCGGTGAAGTTTACTGGTATTGACGAAGCTGTAAAAGAAAATAATCGGATATTGATACCTGTTGTAGGGGAACGACTGAATAATCAAGAAGGATATTCACCCGATATACGATATACCTTTTACTTTGAAAAAGATAAAGATGGCGCATGGCAAATTGTTTCAATTGATTAATTAAATTCTCTAAGATGCATTTATCTCGATTTATAGCAACATTGCCCATTCCAATCAGTGCGTTTGCACATATGATGTCACAAAATTCAATCTAAAGGAGAGATATATACCTTGTCTAAACATTCTTCTCATCGTTCGATGGGGTCGTTACAACCACATTTTGCAACCACTACTGAAGTGAGTAATTTTGTTAATCTATGGGGAATATTTACTGTGAATGGTCAACAGATCGTTGCTTTCGTAAAAAGCGTAGATCCCACTAATAAATCAATGTTAGTGCTATATCCTAATGGGACACAGTCTTATATTGATGTTACTCAAATCAGTCAGGCACAAGGTCCTTATCCAAGTATGCCATCTATTGCAGGACAAAGCGGTGGTCAGGGCGGCGGTCAAGGCGGTGGATCGCATTGGCCTCCTCATAATCAAGGCGGTGGTCATCAGGGTAGTGGCTCACAGTGGTGGCCTCCTCATAATCAAGGTGGCGGTCATCAGGGTGGTGGCTCACAGTGGTGGCCTCCTCATAATCAAGGCGGCGGTCATCAGGGTGGTGGCTCACAATGGTGGCCTCCTCATGGTCAAAGCGGTGGTCAAGGTGGTGGGTCACAGTGGCCTTCCAGTGGATCTCGTAGCGTCAATCGGAAAAATCGGAAAAACTAATGCCTAACCCTTAGTATGGCAAATTGATGCTTGCCATGAGCGAGTGTCGCTTGGAACACATTCAATATTGGACCAACCCAAAGGGCGTCGCCTGCAAATGCACGCGATGCCTTTTGGTGTTAGCCACTGGCTACTTCGATTCCTCTAATGCTTAATCCTCTGGCTCTGAACATACATATTAGGCTTTGCTGGCCATGTCTGCAATCTGGCGAAGCCACTTCTTACGCGTATTTTCATCAGATTGGGGTACCGACTCGAAAAATAGATGATACATGATATCAAGTCCACAATATTCAAATATGCCTTTGTCAGACGTCAAGCGAAGGGCTTGATCCATACCATTGCTGGCATATTCCGCATGTGATTTTCCTTGTGTATTGAGGATAATGGCTTTCTTACCCTTGAGTAATCCCATCTGCACTCCATTTACATATTTATAAGCAAATCCGTAAGAGAATACGCGGTCTATATACCCTTTCATAATGGCTGGCATCCCAGTCCACCAAATCGGATAAATAAGGGTGATTACCTCTGCCCATTGCAAAAATTCCTGTTCCCGTACAACATCTTCTCCGATTCCTTCAATGACCTCGCTGCTGCTAATCACAGGTTGAAAGTTGATTGCATATAGATCACGAACAACCACATCATGTCCTTTTTGCTTCAGCCCCTCGACTGCTGTGGTCAAAATTGCATGATTAAAGCTTCCCTCGGATGGATGTGCGTAAATAATAAGATGCTTCATGTTCTCTCCTCCATTTACTTTAAAATAAGTGATTGATCAATTACTTAACTTCGTACTCCTTCAATTAACTGAATATGCTCAATCCATAGTTCCGATAAAGATACGTTCAGTAAACTTGAGCGGTATCCTGCTCATGAATATCACCTCCGTTGCTTGTTAATTCAGTTAGTGATTGATCAATTACTAATGATTGGCCTCAGTATAGTTTATTCCTTTTTACTTTGCAAGTGCTTTTTGTTCAACTTGTCAAAAAGATTATTTAAAGATCTGATCCCAAGGCAGTGTTATTATCGCTGTTCAAAGAAAATAAAGTCCCCCAGTTGATGTCCATTAAGGTGTGATGTCAATAATCCACTTAATATGACTTTATAATGTCATGTTATAAGGTGTATGCTACCGAGAGAGGTGAAGCGTATGCCGTTAAGCAGACATTTTGAAATCGTTTATATGTTACTCCATAAGAAAAAAGTGACTGCTGATGAATTGGCAGAGCATTTTGAGGTTTCCACACGAACGATTTATCGGGACATAGATACCTTAAGCGCAGCTGGGATTCCCATCTACAGCAGTAGAGGCAAGGGGGGCGGAATATCATTGATGGAGGGTTATGTCTTTAACACCTCTTTACTGTCCGAGCAGGAACAAGATGATATCTTAATGGCCCTTCAGAGTGTGGCTACAGCTACCATCCCACAGGTAGAAGAAGTGCTAAACAAGTTGAGTAGGCTTTTTAAAAAAGACATGGGAAACTGGATCGAAGTAGATTTTTCGCCATGGGGAAGCCAAAACAGCCAGAGACAGCTATTCACTCTTATACGCAACGCAATAATCACAAACCGTGTTATAAAGTTCCGCTATTATAACGTCGCCGGGGAACAGAGTTATCGTAGCGTCGAACCTGCCAAGCTCTTGTTTAAAGATAAATCCTGGTATGTGGAAGGTTACTGTTTAAATACGGAAAGTCATCGTGTATTTAAGATTAGCCGAATGAAAGAGATTGCAGTTACCGAAATTAGTTATGAACCAAGAACAGTCGTAGCATCTACAGATACAAAGATGAACGACTTGCTTCATACCATTGAAGTAACTCTTCACATTTCTGCTCAAGGAGCTTACCGCGTATACGATGAATTTGCCGAGAAAACAATTACTCAGAAGGAAGACGGCTCTTATACCGTCACAGCACAATTTCCTGTAGGCAATTGGCTGGACAGTTATCTGCTGTCCTTTGGCCCCCTCCTTATAGAGGTTAGCCCCGAACAAGTACGTACAAGAATATTGTCTCATTTAGAAACGATGAAAAGAAATTTAAATGATCCTCTATAATATGACACCATGTAGTCATATTATTACTGCTATGATGAGTTTGAAGTTATCGCTCACAACATCACCATAGGAGGTTGAAGGATCAATGAATCCACATAGAACCCTGCCACAGGCAGTAGAAACTTACTTTACATCAGCGAACAAATCCCAGCTTGAAGTACTTACTTCCGCTTTCGATAAAGATGCGTTGATCTTGGATAATCATCGCGAAATCAAAGGTATGGAAGCCATAAAATCATGGTGTGAAGCAGAAATATTGAGGCCGAATGTCACCTTTGAGATCGTGGATATGGATGACAGTAATAATACCATCGTCGTTATTGCGAAAGTAGACGGAGACTTTGATAAATCAAATCTTCCCGATCCACTCCTACTTAAACATCAATTTCTAGTAAACAACAATAAAATTAAAGAACTGATTATTACACTTCCATAAAGGAATTAAAAAAATAAGAAAGGGAAAACGAATATGCCCGCTTATGTTGTTTTTATACGTGAACAGAGTACCGATCAAACTGAACTCCAACTCTATTCTGAGTTGGCACCGGCAGGTTTGGCGGGACATTCCGTCAACCCCCTAGCAATGTATGGCGCATACCAAGTCCTCGAAGGACCCGCTATTGAAGGGCTGGCCATCTTGGAATTCCCCACTTTTGAGGAAGCACAAGCTTGGTACTTTAGTCCAGCCTATCAAAAAGCCCTAAAGCATCGACTGCGCGGAGGGCGGTACCGGGGTGTCATTGTCGATAGTTTGTAAGGTTCGCAAGACAAGTGAACTCGAAGTGGAGATACCTAGAGGTATTTTTCAACCACATTGTAAAATTTAGGAGGAATTATTCGCATGAGTTTTCAATTAGAAAGCATTTTAAGTGAGTTTAAAGGCAAAAGGGCCTTGGTCACAGGCGGTACCAAAGGAATGGGAGAGGCTATTGCTAAGAGACTTACAGCTGCAGGTGCTACCGTAATAACTACGGCTCGAACTACTCCAGTTAATTTAGAAAATCCAGACCTGTTTATTCCAGCCGATATTAGTACGCCTGAAGGTGTAGATAAAGTAGTAAACAGTGTTCTTGAGCGCCTAGGCGGTGTAGATATTCTTGTCAACAATGTTGGAGGCTCGTCAGCCCCATCCGGAGGAGCTCTTATCTTGACAGACGAGCATTGGCAGCAAACTTTTAACGCCAATCTGTTTGCTGCCGTCCGTTTAGACCGTGGACTGCTGCCGGCTATGGTGGAAAAGGGTTCCGGTGTTATTATTCATATTTCATCTATTCAACGTCGCTTGCCGCTATATGATGCAACATTGGCTTATGCTGCAGCCAAAGCAGCTTTAACTACTTACAGCAAAGGGTTATCCAAGCAGTTTTCGCCTCAGGGCATTCGTATTAATACAGTTGCGCCAGGCTTTATCGAAACGAAGGCAGCACAAAGTTTGATTGATCGGATTGCTGAGACGACAGGTGACCGAGAAAGTGCATTAAAGCAACTGATGGACTCGTTGGGAGGAATTCCAATTGGTCGTCCAGGACTACCAGAAGAAGTCGCTGAGCTTGTTGCTTTTCTGGTATCCGACCGGGCCGCTTCAATTACAGGAAGTGAATATAATATTGACGGTGGAACAGTTCCAACGGTCTAACACTTTATTTTCATCTGACAATCGCGCAAAAGGTGAAAAAAAGCCCATCTAATGAGCAGACATACGCAAAACGTATTATCTATGTCCATCAGATAGGCTTTTATATAACTACTACCGTTTAATAACGACCAGCTTTGTTTCCAGCATTTCTTCCATGGCATACTTTACGCCTTCTCGTCCAGTGCCGCTTTGCTTCACACCACCATACGGCATATGGTCAACACGGAAGCTTGGAATGTCATTGATTACCACGCCGCCAACCTCAAGCTTGTCCGCTGCATCCAGCGCGGTCGTGATATCACGCGTGTAAATTCCCGCCTGCAGGCCATAGATCGAATCATTCACATGGTTTACGGCTTCATCTATAGAGCTAACAGAATGAATCAGCACAAGCGGGGCAAACACTTCACGACAGGACACCTTGGAAGTCGGGTCCACATTAAGCAAAACCGTCGGCTCCAAAATACCCCCCTTGGCTTGGCCACCCAGAGCGATCCTCGCACCTGCTTGAACCGCTTCTTCCAGCCACTCACGGACACGTTCGACATCCTTGGCTGAAATAAGCGCGGATACATCCGTGTCCGGCTCTAGCGGATCTCCAATTTTTAAACGTTGAGTCGCTTCTATAAATCGGGATACAAAGGTATCATACAGTTCATTAACAACGTAAATACGCTGAACCGATATACACACCTGTCCCTGATTGGCAAAAGCTCCGCTCACACAGCGGTCGATGACCGCGTCCACATCCGTATCACGGTCGATAATAACAGCCGCGTTGGAACCCAGCTCCAGCGTGACCCGCTTCAAGCCGGCCTTGGAGCGAATTTCTGTACCGACCGCCGGGCTACCGGTAAAAGTGATATAGCTGACGCGTGGATCAGTGACAAGTACGTCGCCAATGGTTTTACCATCGCCGCTGATCACGTTAAGAGCGCCCGCAGGCAATCCAGCCTGCTCCAGCAGCTCCGCAATCAAGTAAGCCGACAACGGCGTCTGCTCCGCAGGCTTTAATACGACCGTATTGCCTGCTGCCAGCGCGGGACCCACTTTATGAGCGACCAGATTCATCGGGAAGTTAAATGGTGTAATAGCTCCGACTACCCCTACTGGTTCTTTGAGCGTGTAGGCCATACGACCCTCGCCGCCCGGTGCGGCATCCAGCGGAATGGTTTCCCCGTGAATCCGTTTGGCTTCTTCAGCTGCGAACTTGTAGGTTTGCACCGTCCGATCAACCTCCGCCAGCGCAGCCTTCCATGGTTTGGACGCTTCACGTGCAATGATGCGCGCTGCATCCTCACGCCGCTCTTCCAGCAGGTTAGCCAGCTTCTCCAAAATGGCTGACCGCTGGTGCGCTGGCATGGCCCGCATCTCCGAGCGTGCATCAGAGGCCGCTTGAATAGCAGCCTTGGCATCCTCTGACGTGGCCTCTGCCACCTCAGCAATGATTTCCCCGGAATACGGTGATTTCAACGTCGTGTACGATGAAGCAGCTTTCCATTCTCCACCAATAAATAAATGCTGCTGCATGCTTTTCCCTCCTTCTCTTGATATCAACGTTCTTTTACCATCTATTTTACCGTCAACACCGGACAAGGTGCATGCTGAATCACCCGATGGCTCACACTACCCAGTATCATTTCGGAAACAAGTCCTTTGCCCCGCGTCCCCATAATGATCAAATCCGTCTTTTCCTGCTTTGCACTTTCGCAAATGACACTGGCCGGATCACCGTGACCCGCCAGCATACGGTAAGAAATACCCTCGTCCTTCAAATAGTCGGATGCAGGTTCTAAGATATGACGACCTTCCTCTTCGATCCGCTCATCCACATCAACCCCAACCGGCGGCTCATTCATGGATAAAGCCGGGTTTACATGCAATACAGTCAGATGCGGATTCCCCTGAAGCTGCTTAGACAACGTTTTGGCTGTCTCCAACGCCTTCATCGCGTGTTCCGAACCGTCAATCGCGACTAGAATATGTTTGTACTCGTTCATACTCTTTTCCTCCTCAGAAGTCCAATTTTAGTGTGCATCCACTTGAATATCCTGCATATGTCGACGACGTACGATCAGCACAGCTACACCAATCAGTACCATCAATGCTCCAAAATAAAACGGGGTTTCTGCTGAGTACCACTCTGACAGCTTCCCTGCAAGCCACGGCGAAATTGCCCCGCCCAAAAACCGCATGAAGCTGTAGGCCGCAGATGCTGTCGAGCGCTCCACTGGGGCAGCCTGCATAACAGCAGTTGTAATCAATGTATTGTTAATTCCCAGAAAAATACCAGCTACAATGACGGCGACAATGACAGTCGTTGGCGAACCAGCTATCGTCCCAATCGCCATAACACCTAAATCAATGGCAAACAGCGTCAGCATGATACTAATGGAAGATACCACGCTCAAGCGTGCTTGAATCTTCGGTGCTACAAACACCGAGGTAAAGGCCAGCATAATTCCCCAGCCAAAAAACACATAACCTAAACCATGCTCGTCCAGATTCATTACATATGGAGAATACGCCATCAACGTAAAAAATCCAAAGTTATATAACAACGCTACAATACCGAGCGTGAGCAAAGCCGGATAACTGAGCGCTTTGAACGGATCGGCAATGGAACCGCGTTTTTTGGGCTTTGGAATCGAAGGCAGCATAAACGTAATGAACAAAAATCCCACTACCATCAGTCCGGCTACACCGAAAAACGGACCGCGCCAGGAAATGGAACCTAACTCACCGCCCAACAACGGCCCCACTGAAATCCCAAGGCCCAATGCCGCTTCATACAAAATAATTGCTTTAGCTGTTCCAGAAGTGGACAGACCTACAATCGCAGACAACGCTGTTGCGATAAACAAAGCGTTCCCCAAACCCCAGCCTGCCCGGTAGCCCACAATTCCGCCAACTGTATTGGCTGTGCCGCCCAGTCCGGCAAACACAATAATAAACAAAATCCCGGTTAGTAGTGTCCATTTGACACCCAATCGACTAGATACAACGCCCGTAATCAGCATCGCAACGCCTGTTACCAGATTATAGCTGGTGAACAGCAATGACACTTGGCTTTTCGTAGCATGAAGCTGATCGGCAATGGCCGGAAGAATCGGATCGACCAATCCCAGACCCATAAATGAAATAACACAAGCAAAGGCGACCGCCCATACCGCTTTAGGTTGAGACAGCAAGCCTGAGCGTTCTTTTAACTCTTCAGGTAATGCGTGTTGTGAACTCATATTATGATTTTACCTCCACATCTGAATGTAAATGTTCTTGTTATGACGGGTCGTGATCAAGTTCCTCATCCAGAAGAACCTTGCGTTCACGCACCCTAACCCGCAACTCCTCCAGCTCAGTCTGGAGCATACGGATGCTGTTGATTTTTCCCTCCATTAATTCCAACTGTTCGTTCAGTGTACCTTCCATATCCTCCAACATGGCCCGTCGCTCGTTCGGTTGCAAATGCTCCGTTCGCTCGCGATATTCCTCCCGCTGACCCTTGAGCATTTCCGCTGCGGACATGTAACGCTGAAGCTCTTGCAAGGAGAATCCAAGTACTTCCTTGGCACTCACTATTTTTTTTAGTAAATCCACATCCTTCTGCGTATACAGGCGCATATTTCCTTCACTGCGCTGCGGAGAGGGCAATAAGCCGATTTCCTCATAATAACGAATGGTTCGCTTGGTTAATCCGCTTTGTTTGGCGACCTCATCAATTTTATACGTAACCATGACACCCACCTTATGAAAAAGATTATATATAAATACTACGCCTCTATAACGTTAACGTCAACGTAAACTTTAACATAAAAAAGAAACCGCTCCTGTTGGAGACGGTTCCTAGTTTGGCTTGCACGGTCATAGACCCGAGCATCGGTGTTCAAGCCCATGAATATAGCTTTAGATGAAACAAGTACGAGTGATGATAACCAGTAAAATGAAGAGAACCAGAATAACACCAGTGGAGGTGAACATGTTACAACCGCCACAACCTCTATCTACTTCACCCATTTCGTATTCCTCCTCCCTACTGATTCCAGCAAATCTCCCGAATTTTAAATCCTTGAGCTACGAATTAGATGATAAATGCTTTGGAAATAATAACGAGCAGAATGAAAAGTACCAGAATCGCTCCTGTAGATGTAAAAGCTCCATAACCAGCGCCTACTCCAGACATGGTGATTCCTCCCTTCATGGTTTACAAGAGCATCTTATGCTTATGCCATCATTCATGATAGGGACAAATGCCGCGCCTGCCGCCCAAATCTAGGTTGGGATTGTATAATCCTGTTATTCTTCGGACCCGAGCATGCCGTGATACAGGAGGTTTCGTGCCTGCTTGGCAAGCACAGACGGACTTTCACGTCCAGGTAGCAATTTAGTTAACGTCAGCCGTTCAATCAAGCCGATCACGCATTCTGCTGTCAGTTCAGGGTCCAGTTCCTCACGGCAGGAGCCCCATCGTTGCGCCGCCAGCAGATGCTTTTTAATATGCTCGGCCATTTCCGCCTTAATGCGCACCGAGTCTGCCGCCTGGTAAAATCCGACACGAGTGATCGCCGGATTGTTAGACAACACGCGAAAAATAGCTTCCAGAAACACTTGTCCCCGTCTCAAAATTTCAGCCTCGCTTTGGTCTGGGCCAATCTTCATGCTTTGTACCGTATCATTCACCAAAGTACGAAAGCTCTCCACAAGCTCCTCATACATTTGTTCCTTGCTTTCAAAATGAATATAAAAATCCGGCTGCGTCAATCCTGCACGTGCCGCGATCGAACTTACCTTAGTCTGATAAAACCCCGTCTGAGCGAACTCTTCAGCCCCCGCTTCCAGTAACAACCTTCGACTTTCCCGACTTCTGACTCCTGCTCTCATCACGGTCTTGCCCCCTTACGCCACAAATCTATCGTATTATAAAGTTCCTTTGCAGGAAGAACAATGGGCTTGAGGATGATATATACCTGTCCTTCAAAAGTCCTAATACAGAAGGACTGAAAGTTTTGGAAAATCAAGGGCATCTGCCTACAAGGTATAATTAACCAAACTGATAGTGAGCGAGCAGGAATTATTACGCTGAATTCAAATATTTATAATTGAGGATTTTGCAAAATCCTGACTTTCGATATATATCAATGATGAGGACAATATTTGCGCATCATCTCAATCGTTGTCAGATCATCATCCAGCCCCCGTTGTTGCAAGCCGTCGATAATTTGCTGACGTTCCTGATCTTTGACATTTTGACCGAATTTAAACTTGGCAGTCCATTCCTCTGGTACAATTTTGATCAGAGCGACCCCTTTCAAGCGTGAAGCATACCGAGAATCGCTGGCATCAATCGTGTCATACCCGCCTTCCGGTTGCAGCTTACTCATAAAAATGGAAAAGGCCGATGCTTTTTCTTCCAAATCCACTACATGCTCCGCATGACCACGCACGGTAATACTTTTAAAAAATGATGTCGCAGGACATGCCATATGTTCATCCGTAAAATAAGACGGAATGAGCGCATATTCTTTGGCGGCTGAAAAAGTAACCCGATTATCCTCTTTCATCCGTTCCATCTTTTCTCCAGCACGGCTGCCATGAATATAAAAAACGCCGTTTCCATAAGCGAAATTCAAGGGAACCACACGCGGAAAACCATCCTCGCTGTTCATGCCTAAAAATCCGAAACTGACCTCGCTCAGAAACTGCTCTATTTCCTCTTGTTCTGCCACCGTAAATTCTTTTCTTCTCACAGGGAACTCTCCTTCCATCTATTGACCAATGATACATTTCAGATTATGTTGAAAATGGATTCATAAAAAGATCCAATATGAACGAAAATGAGTGGTCCAATCGAAGGAGAAGAGTATGGATATTACGATTGCTTATCAGCGTGCGCTTCAAAAGTATCATTTGAAATATTTGGCATTGTATCATGCTCTTCGTGAGGGAATCCTCAATGGTTCCCTTGCCAGTGGTACGCGTCTGCCTTCCACTCGTGATCTAGCTGTGATGTATGGAATTTCGCGAGGTAGCGTTAAAGAAGCATACGATATGCTGTTAGCAGAAGGATATGTAGATTCAACAGTAGGCAGAGGAACCTTTGTTATGCAACAGACAGCGGTGCTGCCCGACAAATCTCTAATCAGCCAGCAGAACCAAAATTCACCTGTCGCAAAACAAAAAGCCCCTGCTCTATCAGCATGGGGACAACGAATCATGCAGATCGAAAGGGAACGAAACTTACAGTCGTCTCCTGCTTCTGCTACAGATAGAGACAGTGCGCAACCGCCTTTGATTTCTTTCCAGGCAGGAGAAGTTGTATTGGAGGGCAATTCACAGATCGCATGGAAAAGCGCAATGACTGCCGCTGGAAAAGATCTGCAAAGGCCCTCGGCTGATACGACGACTGCACCAGTGAGCGGTGATGAATGGCTGCGTGAAGCGATTTGCCATCATGTTGGCAGGACACGCGGAATTACGGCCACGCCGGATCAAGTCGTATTATGCAGTGGTTCCATGGAAGTGATCACGTTATTAAGTCAGTTGCTTATTCATGAACAAGATCGAATTGTATTGGAGAATCCCTGTTATTCCGGCATCTACCGTGCAGTTACTGCCTCAGGCGGACAGATACACGCTGCTGAAATGGATCAACATGGAATTGTCCCACAGGATTGGGATTCCAAATTGCTGTTTGTTACGCCGGGACGTCAGTTTCCAACCGGTGCAGTGTTGCCATTAACACGCCGTCAACACATTTTGCAATGGGCAGCATCCAAGGGAGCGTGGATCATTGAGGACGATTATGACAGTGAATTCCGCTGGGCAGGACGACCCATTGAACCATTAAAAGCACTGGATCGCGCGGAATGTGTCATCTATGTCGGTTCCTTTTCCAAAAGCATGTTCAGCAGCCTTCGACTCGGATTTGCGATTCTGCCCGTTGAATTGGCCCAAGCGCTGACAGCTGCCAAACGACTATATGATCCCCTGCCGCCTGCCCGCTTGGAACAGCGCGCACTAGCACGTTTTATGATGCGCGGCGACTATGTACGCCATGTGCGTCGGATGACTCGAATATACAGATCACGCTACGACGTGTTTCAGCGTGAAATACAGCAGTTAAGTGAACTGTTTCACTGGCATCAGAACGATTGCGGACTACATGCCTATGCCATCTGGAAGCATGGGTCTGCCCAGTATCATCATTTGATGCAGACAGCACAATTTTACGGAGTCACATGGCGTGATGCCGCCGATTACCAACTGACACCGGGACCTCCATCAGCCTGCTTTATCTTTGCCCATTTAACGGAGCAACAAATTATTGAAGGGTTTAATCGTCTGCGCCAGGCATGGGACAGTATCAAACATGAGTATCACGGAGCAAAGCTGAGGCTTTAAAAGGGTACTCCATTCGTACTTTGTATATAGCAAATTAGACTAATGATAAAGAAGACTTACCCTTCCCATTCCCTTACTTTTTCATATGATGCTAGTAATTCAAAAGAATTGGAGTGAGAGAAATGGCAATTAGTCCGCTTTGTAGACAGTTTGCAGCTATATTAAAAGCAACACCTCAAATCATTAACGGAGTTTGTACTGCATCTACAGTCAGAAATAACATCAAGCCGATCATTTTAGGGAAAAAGACCAGATCCTTTCTTGCAATACCCCAAGCTTTTTCTTTCGAAAGTATTGGCCGTAACGGAAAAGGATTATGTCTTGGTGAAACCGTGATTTTGACCGCAGAAATTAATCCATTTATTTCTCAACTTCGTAAACATGGTGTCAAAGTAACGGCACTGCACAATCACTGGCTATTCGATAACCCCAATCTCTGGTACATCCACTTCGAAAAAGTAGAAAAGCCGCTTGTTTTCGCCACTGAAGTGCGTGACGCGCTTAATGTCTTGACAACGAAGCCTGTACGGCCAGTTATTAAAAAAAAATAAGCTATCAATAAATGCAAGAGATCCGCTTAGGCGGATCTTTTTTTGTTATGGGCGGAACATAGACCCCTTACGGATAAGCAAACATCATATTAAACATCTACGCCAGGCATGGGAGCGTAATAAAAATCAGTGAGGAATCCCTTATTTAATCACTAGCCCCAAAAGGCCCACAAATGATGAAGCCTGATGCGGTGAAATGATGCAGCCATTCAAATCTTCTATATCCACCTGTAACCCATCAAATTCACAATCGCTCAGATCAATCCCGTTGAGCTTGGACCCGGATAGCATCGCTTGATCCAGATTGCAACGGTTAAAAAAGGTTTTTTGTAGTGTTAAATGATACAGATCGGCACTTATCAAAGAACAATCTTCAAAACCAACTTGCTTAAAATTAGCAAAACGGAACATTGAATAATCCCCTAAGCAATCCGAAAAACGAACGTTTTGGAGCCTGCTTCTGGAAAAGTCTGTTCCAAGCAGTTTGCAGTTCCTGAACTCTACCCGATGGATAAAGGAACCGGAAAAATGAACATTAGACAGATCGCATTTATCAAAAATGACGTCTGTCCATTCACTTTCCGGTAATGACGATTCCATGATCGTTACATTTTTAAAAGCCATCTTCTCTAATGAAACCTTAACCGCTTCCACATTATCCAAAATCATATCCTCTACAGACCCCATACGATATTCACCTTTGGATCGTAAGGAATACATTTCTTCATTTAATATGGGCAAGTCGACAGGAATCTTCGGCAACTCCATTTTAATTTTCATAATACCTCTACCTCCACGATTGAGCTCCCTCTAGGACATTTATATGAATCTATTTTCTATCAATTCTCATACATAGGGTAGCAAAAGTATTTCTCACACATATATTAACGTAGTGAGCACGCTCACGAACCTTTGTTAGGAGGTTGATAGCATGGCAGTACAACTATCTAATCAAGTGTTCTCCATCTCTGTCGGAGATTACGGCGATCTCTCTTCCTTACGACTGGTAGGGGACACTTTTAATACCAACTATGTCATGAATAGCTCCAACGCACCTAAACAGAATACGTCGGATCATCAGTGGCTGGGTGAACTCATGTTCACCTATCGTCTCGGCAACGGAGCGTGGACTCGGGCATGGACAAGTAATTCTGCTGATGCGCGCCAGATCACCTCTTCTGGAAACAGTGTCCAGGTAGCCTATCAGAATTCATCAAACAATAAGGGAATACGTAATTTCATTTTACATGAAACTTATTCGTTGGTTAACGATTATTTGCATTGGCAAATGAAAGTAACAAACACCTCTAATCAAACGCTGGAGATCGGAGATTGGGGACTGCCGCTTCCATTTAACGAGTACTGGTCCGGTGGCAATAATGAACAAATTTATGAAACCAGAGTACTCTCACACTCCTTTGTAGGCCATAATAGCTCCTTTATTACCGCCGGACGACCTAGCGGCATCGGACCGTATGTACTGCTAATCCCTGATGCCTCAACGGGTGCTGGTCTCGAATATCAGGACCATTGGAGAACTGAGGAGCATCCCGGCAGCACTTGGGCTATGGAGCAAGGCGGCTGGTCCGAAGGACTGAATGTGTTCTATATCCACTCCTATGTCATCAAGAGCACCAACCGTGGTTATCTCGGAAGCACCAGTCTGTCGCTGGCTCCTGGTGAAAGCAAAACGTATGCCTTTAAATTTTATAAAGTAGCGGACGAGCAGGCTGTAAAGGACAGGCTGTACAGTGAGGGACATGTGGATGTGACCGTGGTTCCGGGTATGATTTTCCCGACCAATCTCAAGGCCAAATTCGATCTGCATACCAGCAAATCTATTACCTCTGTCACAGCGCAATATCCGTCCGAAACGACCATCAGCTATCTGGAAACAGCCCCTACAAACCATAAAATATATGAACTTACACTGGGACGACTGGGACATAACAATATTACTGTAAACTATGGTAACGGCGAAAAAACCGTTCTCCAGTTCTATGCCATCGAGCCAGTCGAAGCTGCACTTCAGCGTCACTCTACCTTCATGGTCAACAGCACCCAATGGAACGTGCCGGGCGACCTGAGGGACAAGGTCTTTGATGACTGGATGATGCAATACAAGGCCAAACGAAACAGCTTTGCTGGCTACTGGGGCTGGGGTGATGATTGGGGACTAACTCACGGCCAGTTTCTGGCGGAGAAAAACGTTCAGAAGCCCGTAGCATCTGAAATCAAGGCAGTCGATGATTATTTGGAGGTGGCCATCTGGACGAATTTGATGGAAGGCCATCATACCGATTATCTGGTTCCTGATTTCCTGATGCCCCAGCCTAATACGACACCAACGTACCGGGGCTATGCCTATCCGCACATTTATAATACATTTTTTAGCATGTATAAACTTGCCAAGCTGTATCCCAACCTGATCAGCTATCGCAATAGCAAAAACACATATTTGCTACGTGCTTATCGTATTTTTAAAGCGTTGTATGAAGGCCCTGTTGCTTATAATTGGAACACGGGACTCATGGGTGAGCTAACTACACCTGATATGATTAAAGCGCTTCAGGAAGAAGGCTTGACCACCGAGGCTAACGACCTGATTGCCAAAATGGCTACCAAGTACAACAATTTCAAAAACACCACCTATCCTTATGGCTCTGAGTATAACTATGACAACACAGGTGAAGAAGCCGTATATACACTCGCCAAAATGAACAACAACACGACCATGATGAGCAAAATCAACGCCAAAACGCGTGCTGCACGCGGTCATATGCCTGTCTGGTACTATTACGCCGATCCGGTCACCATCACCGGAGAGAATTGGTGGAACTTCCAGTATACCACTTCACTGGCCGGCTATGCGATGAATGACTGGACACGTCGGCATTCGTCCAAGCCCGAAGTGGATCAGCGTCTGTCCTATGCCGCCAAGCTGGCGAACATCGGGGCGATTAACTCGGGACAGATCAGCTCTGATCCTGCCAATATCGGGGCGGTATCGTGGACATATCAGGCGGGCAAGGGCAATTATGGCGCACTCGGTCTGGACGGCGGCCCCCTCTTTAACGGATGGCGCGGGATGTCCGGGGAAGCCGACTTGGGGCTATTTGGAGCCATTAAAATCCTAAGCTCGGATGTTGCTGTAGATCCAATATTCGGCTTGTTCGGCTATGGCTGTGACGTTACAGAAAGCAGTAACAGCTACACGATCACTCCAAAGGACGGTGTATTCCAGCGACTGCATCTGATCACCCAAAAGCTGAGTTTGGAGCTGAATCGGGACCAATATAGCTCGGCCATCGTGTCTAAGTCCAAGAACAGCATCCGCCTGAAGCTGAAAAACACGACTCCAGGCACGACTCACACCACCATTATGAGCTTGACCGGACTTGCGGCAGGTACGTATGACGTGCTCGTAGACGGCACAAAAAACGGATCAGTCACGGCTGCTAACAGCTCTACGACCACGGTCAGACTGAATATCGGTACGGCAGCCAACTATGATATCCGTATCCAGTCGAGTACAGACAACCCGTCTCCCGCCGGAGACATTGTAGCCCGTTATGAATTTGACGAAACGGCCGGATCTACCGCAGCCGATTCGTCAGGTTATGGACAGCAGGCCAGTGTAAATGGAGGGGCGTGGGGCGCCGGACGGAAAGGCAATGCCCTGCACTTTAACGGTACAGACGCCTATGCTAGCCTGCCCGGTGGTATCGTTAGCAGCCTAAATGACTTTACGATTGCCGCGTGGGTACGGGTGAACACGCATAACGGCTGGGCACGCCTGTTTGATTTTGGAGCAGGCACGAATCGGTATATGTTTTTGACACCCAAAGCCGAGGGAACCGGTATGCGCTTTGCTATCACCGTCTCGGGGAACGGAGAGGAACAACAGTTGAATGCGCCAGAGCTGGCAACAGGGGTTTGGAAGCATGTCGCCGTGACTTTGTCAGGCAATACTGGAATGATGTATCTGGACGGTGTAGAGGCGACGCGTAACACGAACATGACGCTCAAGCCTTCCAGCCTTGGACTGACAGACCGGAACTATATTGGGAAATCCCAGTTTGATGATCCCTACCTGAACGGTGCAGTGGATGAACTGATTATTTACAACAGAGCCCTAACCGCTCAGGAAATCCGGGGCTTGGCCTCGGCAAGCGCCACCATTACAGCCCATGATGTGGGAGCCCATTCATATGCTGAAGGAGCAGATTAGAATGTATTCATTCATGCCGTTAACGTTTTAGATTATGAATGATTTGTACCGTGAATGATTTGCGTCGTGAATCATTATCGTCGTAAATGATTGGTATCGTGAATGATTCTTCCTATATTAGCTCCACCCCCGGATTACTTAAGTTAAGTCTATAATCAGGGGAGAAATCCGGGGAGATGATGCTTCCAAGCAAGCAGTCCTTCGGAAAGCTTTTAAAGCGACCGCTTTATTGGGACGATCAGCGGCAGCTTTTCCATCTATAGGACGTTTAGCTTCGTCTAATGCGTGTCGTTCTTGGTCTTAAGCGAACCAGTTCCTCACTGGTGAGTTGCCTAGTATAGGAGCGAGGGGAAGAACCTGTATCTACCCTGAGCACCCTGCCTGCCCCGTTGGGGCGGGCTACCCGTGTGTTGAAAACCTGCATCGCCCACTGCACCGGAAAGGCTATGGATAAGCGACCATCTGCCGTGCCTGCATAGTTGACCGCAACTGCATAATTATCTGACTGTCTGAGCCATACAGAGCCAGAATCCCCAGGTAGTGATACGGGAGTCGTACCTCTAATAACCGTCTGATCTTCGAAGGTCAGCAGGCCCAACTCTCCGCCATAATTGATTTGCAGGTCCGTATAGACGGACTCTACCGTGCCATTGACGCGTCCGGTCGTACGCCCAACCTTCTTCAATCTTTCTCCTATGCGATATGCGGTAACATGACCTGGAATCGCTCCTACCGTAGCGTAACGCGGATTGAGCAGGTTGTTACGGGTCGGAAGCGAAAGCGCCGCATCAATCAGGTTTGTACCGGTGGGATTCAAGCGTACGTAACGATACAGCCTTCCCATACGATCCTGAGTAACCGTCCCCCCATCGGCTCCGCCTGGCTGTATTGTAGCCTCCCGATTGTCTGTATTGGAGGGATTGAGGACATGGTTATTGCTAAAAAGATAACGCGTCGCCGGCGCTCCAGTTGGGGCAACGATAAGTCCGGTTGAACCGGAGCCTTCAATCGTCCCGACACTGTAGCCGGCGATGACCGGGCGTATGCGCACTTTGTAGTCCGTGGCATTGGCTCTGATCTTTCCAGTTTTTACAATTCGGACTGGAACGTTCGTTTTCTTTCCTAAGGCGGTGGCCGACAGGAGTCCAGTAGAGGCCGACGCTAGACGGTCCGTATACACAATGACAGCGGCTCCCTTTTTAGGATGGGCAGGGTCCCTGTATCCTACGCCAATGCCGTGGACACCGGACATTTTTAAGACTCGCTTGGCCATTCGCTTTTTCACTTGAAGCGCGGCCGAGAAGGTAGCCAACATAATCATCTCCTTTTACATTCAGATGAAATATTGTATGGCTAAGGCCGCTTCGCGTTCCTTTTGATCTTACGATCGCTGTATTGAAAGGCATATGAAAACATTCCAAAAAATGGTATACTCATTTCCGAAATTGACATCTTATCATTTGATTCTAATGTTCGAGGAGGTACTTTATGTTTTCAATCATGTTGACATACAGCATACAAGCAATTGTAATTTTACTAATTATCTTTGAATTGTTGAGAAACAACAGAAAAAAAATAGGTTGGGGATCACTTTCACTGCTTTTATCTCTTCTTGGTATGGCTGTTTCTTTCGAATTTGGCAATTACATATTGGGAGACCAGTTGCTTTCCTTTTTAGGATTGCCCGCCTGGTCTAACAGTGTTGATAATACTAGGTTTCACTACACCATTTTTCTATCCAGTATTTTTTTTATTCCCAGTTTAATCATTGGATATAAAAATCCTAAAGAGTTTGGAGCTACGATCGGAAAACGGGTTTCTAGTATATATCTAACTTTGATCATCATTTCGCTTTTATTTTTTATTATAAGTATTTTCTCGAAGTAACGTTGGATGTGCGTCGTTCCAAAACAAAAGCCTTCCTCAGCGGGGGGTTTCTGTTTTATCACATTAATTCCGAACAATCCTGGGTGGGTAATTAGATCAAGGAGCTGATATTATCTATAATTCATTTACCTCCATATTTTTTGCTGCGTTAACTGCAATCTCCCTCATAACGTTGCCAAAATTAGAAGCTAGGGTGAGTAAGAGAACAATGTTGAAAGTGAGAATTTTCATAATAACAACAGTTCTGCTGATCGGAGTCGTGTTGTATATCATTGACCCTCAGTGGTGGATCATTGTAGCCTTTGCAATTTTGTTTGTAACCCTTCCCATCTTTTTATTGAAACGTTGGCGAGAAAAAAACTGAATCACAAAAAACCTTCCTTATTCATAGGAAGGTTTTCGTGTTAGCGTTGGGGATATTTATGTCATGAGGGCGATGGGAAGTACCATCTGACTGCCCGCCGTCTCCAGTTATCCCTTAACCGCTCCCTCTGCGATGCCCTCCATAATGAATTTCTGAAAGAATGCATAGATCAGGATAACCGGGATGGAGGTCAGCACAAGTGCGGCCAGAATAAGCGACCAATCCTTGTTGTACTCTCCAAACAGCATATTGGTCGAGAGAATCAGGGTGTAATGGTTCACATCCGTCAGCATTAACAATGGAAGCAAAAAGTCATTCCAAATCCACAGAAAATCCAAAATCGCGATGGTAACTGTGATTGGCAGCAGCAAAGGAAATATAATGCGAAAGAACGTTTGAAACTCATTACAGCCGTCCATTTGTGCGGATTCTTCCAGCTCACGCGGGATGGATTTGACGAATCCATGATACAAAAAGATCGCCATATTCACACCCAAGCCGATATAGATCAAGGCCAAGCCGTACGTACTGCCCTGAACGGACAAATCTTTTGCCATTCGCGTAAGCGGTATCATAATAGAGTGAAACGGTACCAGCATCGATGCGACAAACAGGAAGAAAATCGCACCGCTCAGTTTCCCCTGTGTACGAGACAGCTTGTAGCCTGCCAGTGCCGAACAGATCACAATGCCACCAATGCCGATAAAAGAAATAATCGTGGAATTAAGGGCGCTGTTCAGCAAATGAGTCTGATGAAAAGCCTGACTGTAATTTTCATAGTGAAGCTTCGTCGGCAGCGTCGTAAAGGATGCAAACATCTCACCCTGTGTTTTAAACGAGTTAATTACCGCCATGTAGATTGGGAAGAAGGACACGACAGCGCCCACGCACAGAATCAGCGTAATCAGCAAGGAATTGGCTTTCTTCAGCCTCATGCCTCCACCTCCCTCTTCTTCATGACGCGCAACTGAATCAGGGTGAAAATAAGAACGATCGCGAACAAAATAACAGATTTGGCGCTCGCATAACCATAACGGAAGTTGTTGGAGAACGCCTCCTCATAAATGTTCATCGTAATCACCTGTGTACTGCGCCCTGGCCCCCCGCCAGTCAGTCCGTATACGACCTCATACACCTTGAAGGCACCATTCAGCGTCAGGAAGAAACAGATCGTAATCGCATGAGTAATCATCGGCATCGTTACGCTTCGTAATGTCTGAAATGCGTTCGCCCCGTCAATAATAGCAGCCTCCTTCAAGCTTTGTGGTACACCTTGAAGCGCAGCCAGATAGATGATCATCATATAGCCGACACCATTCCAGAGCGACACAATAATGATAGAGAAGAAAGATACTTTCGGATCGCCCAGCCACGATTGGCCCAAAAAGGCGATAGCCGTCTTTTCGGCGATCTGTGGCAGCACGGAAGAAAAAACGAATGTCCACATAAATGCGCTAATAATGGTACTGATCATATTGGGCATGAAAAATATCGTCCGGAAAAATCCTTTGGTACGTGTACGCGACTCAATCAACACTGCCAGAGCCAGTGCCAGTACATTTTGCAGCACAATCATCACTAATACGTATTTAAGAGTAAACCAAAGGGAATTGAGAAAATCGGGGTCTTCCTTCAACGATTCCACAAAGTTCCCCAAGCCGATAAAGCTGTAATTGGGATTCAATCCGTTCCAGTCTGTAAAGCTGTAGTACATGCCGCTGATCGTTGGAATGAGCAGGAAGATAGCATAAAAGATCAGCGCCGGAGCCGTAAACGCCAGTAGCATGACGTATTTTTTATAGATTTTAAAAGGCATGGAGTCTCTCCCTCCTGGTGTAATTCTATAGGTTACCGTTACTTGTTCACTTTGTTATACGATTTCCATGCCTTATCCAGCGCCTTAATGACATCATCCTGCGTGAGCTGACCAGCATAATAGGATTGTAGCGATTTGCCTGCCTCGTCCTTAACCGCTTGCGGGATAGATGGATCTTGGTACGACTTGCCTGCTTTTACGTATTCGGTAGCGTCATTAACCCAAGGATAGCTTTTAAACGTATGCACTTTGGAGATCGGGTTAAATTTCAATGCTCCATAGAACGCGCTAGAATCCTTGTCATCCAGCACATAGTTAACAAAATCGAGCGCAACCTCCTTGTTCTTGCTTGTGGAGGATACAGCCAGTGAAGTCGAAGTGGACAAATTGATCAATGTCGCATTGGGATCGTCATTAATCGGCAGCGGTGCTACCCCAAAATCCATCTTCGGATCAGATTTTAAAATCGTTTCCGCAAACCACGGTCCCTGAATCCACATCGCCGCTTTACCCGAGGCAAACGCAGCCGATCCATCATCCCCGCCGATTTCCAGCGCCTTGTCAGTACCGTTGCTATTCACCAGATCAATAATATCGAACATGCTTTTCATTTCGGAAAAGGAGCCTTGGTCCTGATTCATCCGTTCGATAAAATCTTTATTCTGTGTGTTCATCATCGCACCTGCTGTCAGAGGCACGAACAGCTGTGGAATCCAGGATTCCTTGTAAGACAACAGGAACGGTTTCACATTATTCGCTTTCAGCTTCTCAACCACAGCCTTCATTTCGGTCAACGTTCCCGGCGGCTGCAAATCCAAATCCTTAAATATCTTTTTATTGTACAAGTAGCCCCATGAGATCGTTTCTAAAGGAACAGCTACGACCTTTCCGTCTTTGGTTGTCACCGAAGGCTTCACACTATCCATCAATTTGTTGACAAAAGGCTGACCGGACAAATCCTCCAAATAGCCCGCTTTATAAAACGGAGGAATTTCATTCACCGCGTGCAATGCAAATACGTCCGGCGCATCATTGGATGCGAGTCTTGTCTTCAAAATTTGTGCGGCGTTGTCAGCAGGCGGCATCTCCAGTTGCACCGTAACGTCGATATTTTTATCTTTCTTCTCTTTCGCTACGAAAGCATTAATGTATTTATCGTAGTGCTCCTTCAAACGGGGCTGAGCAATAAACATTTTGAGATTCACCGTTTTGCCGTCTCCACCGGAACCGTTGCTGTCACTGCCTGAAGAATTCGCTCCACACCCGGCCAATAACGTGCCAACCAGCATCGTGCTCAATACACATTTCCACATTTTCATGAAAAATGACCTCCCCTATTTTGAAAATAACCGTTGCCCATCGGCAAATCAGTTGTTATTCAAAGCAGCTATGCCGCCGGTCTTCAACCTCTATTCAGCTCTGTGCAAACTTCATAAAGGCCAAATTCCATTGTACTGCTCGTTTTGTATACGCTTTCATTATAGAATGAGAGGTCACTTCTGCCATTGGACACCCTTAGTTTATTGGATTGGACTTTTTTAAACTTCCTTCCTCATTTCACCGGGTGCCATGCCAAAATGCTTTTTAAATACCCGATAGAAATAAGACACATCCTCATATCCTGCCATCTCTGCGACTGCTTTGATTGAAATCTGTTTATTGACCAGCCATTCCCGCGCCTTTTCCATTCTTCGCTCTACAATGTAGTCCGTTACATTTTGACCATACTCCTGCTTAAATACCTTGCTCATATACTCTTTGCTCACAAAAAAGTTTTTTGCCAACTGCTCCAGTGTAATCGGTCCAGCAAAGTGACTGTCGATATATCGTCGTACTTCTTCTAAATTCAGTTTGTTTTTATATTTCCGCTGCCGAATGAGCTGATCCAGTTCCTGAACATAGCACGACGATACGAATTCCAGCGCATGTTCTACAGAGGATACGGCATCCTGCGACAGTGGGAATCCTGCCTTTGCCGTAGAAGTATCCAGCCCGTTATCCGCTGCGAGCTCTTTTAGCAGGGAAAGAAGCTCCTGCACCAGCCTGCCCAGCATATGTGGACTTGGTGCTCCATAACTCTCCAGCTCCTGCATAACCTGCCTACAAGTTATGTTCACCCCGTCACGGTTCAACTCATTAAAATAAAGACGCAGCAGTTGCTTATACCGGGTCAGCTTGTGAAAAAAACCATAATCCAGCTCCGTCGCTTCTTGCTGCTGTTCAGCAGCCTTGACCTCCAGATCGTTTTTGCATTTGAGCAACACTGCATTCAGCTCTGTAGGATTGACTGGCTTTAACAAATAATCGACGGCCTTGTAACGGATGGCATGTTTGGCATACGCAAAGTCATCATATCCGCTCACGACAATGATTTTTACATCAGGACAATGGTTATTTAGCGCTTGCAGCAGCTCCACTCCGTCCGCACCCGGCATGTGCATATCAGTAATCACAATATGGGGAGCTAACTCCCCGACCAGCCTGAACGCCTCGTCTCCGTCTTCAGCCTCCCCTACTACCAACATTCCAAGTTTTTCCCATGTGCCAAATGTCTTTAGAATATCGCGGTTCCACGGCTCATCGTCCACAATTAATACTCTGATCATACTTTTCCCTCCTCTGCTGAGGTAAATGGAATGCGGATAGTGACACGTGTACCGACTCCCTGCTCACTATCTATCGTCACTCCGTAGCGCACTCCAAAATTCATCCGTATGCGTGAAGACACATTACTCAATCCGATATGACTCCCCTGCGCCCAGATCGGTTCCTCCGACGCGTTTTCCAGCTTTGCCTGTACTTTTTCCAGCTTGTCCGGGGCCATGCCGTTTCCATTATCGCAAACCGTAATACACACATCTTCTTTCATAATCTCTACCCGAATCCCCATTCTCCATGCCCCCGCCTTTCGGTCAAGACCGTGCTGAAACGTGTTTTCCAACAATGGCTGAAGCGATAGCTTAGGCAGTCGAATATCCATCGCTTGTTCTTCCGTCTCCACCTGAAACACCAATCTTTGTGGAAATCGCCGTTGTTGGATGCGCATATAGTGTCCCACATGGTCGAGCTCTGCGCGTAAAGAGGCCAAATCCTGAGGTTCCCGTACCACGTAACGGAACATCTCACTCAGCGACCGAATGACTTCATAGGTGTCCTCTGGCTTTTGCGAAAACACCATACTTCCGATCATTTGCAGCGTATTTTGCAGAAAATGTGGATGAATCTGCGCTTGGAGCGCTTTCAATTCAGCCGTCTTTTTTTGCAAATTTATACTGTATTCCGCCTGAATATGCTCGCGAATTCGGCCTGCCATCCCATGCAGACTTCTTTCCAGCAGCCCAATCTCATCCGCGCGTGTACTTGGCTGTCCAATCGATCCTTTGATCATATCCAGCTCCTGTACGGAACGCGCCAAATGAACAATCGGACGTGCAGTCCGCCATGCGATGAAAACGGCAATGCAGATGGAAACCAGGATTGAAATCACGCCGACGATAATACCATACAGCATCGTTGAAAAAGCGCTGTGGTTAATGGAGGAAGTGGGTACGATTTTGACCAGCTTCAGACCAACTACATCCAGATCATTATAGAACACATAATGTTCAGCAGTTTGAATCATCCCGGGGCCCGGCTTAACGTCACGAAGAGCTGACAGCACACTTGCAGGAGGAGGCGACTGCCGAGCCTGTGCTGGATACATAACTCCGCCATCTGCATCTGTAATAAGCACCTGATGCTGATCCCCTCGTCCCAGCAGGCCCAGCGTCTGATCGAATTGCGACCACAATACATCCAAAGAAATAGCCCCCGTCTGCTTCTGGTCTTCAAAACGCCGAATACTGCGCGTCAAAATAAAGCGTTCCGGGTCATTAGAGCTTGGACGAATCGAATAATCCTTATTCGCTTGCCACATCTCGGTATACTGTGGGGGAATACCGCTCACTGTCGTAATTTCATTTTGCATACTATTGAAGGTAAACAAGGTTTGCGATTGCTTCAAATAAAGCTGGATGCCGATCACATGAGTTCCGGCCGAATAATACACATTCGCCATCGTATTCAGCATTTTTCGCTGGGCATTAAATTGGCTTGAAAGATTGTCAGGCTCGCGCTCATTCAAATAATCGCTCAGATCAGGGCTGATCTGAATGCTGTAAATCAGATGATTTAGACGATCTAGCTGGTCGCTGATATAGATCCCCGTCCATTTCATATTGGACATGTTCGTCTCTACTACTTCAGCTTCCATGGAAGCTCTACTTTTTTCCGCAGCCAGCACCGTGACAGCAATGACCGGCAGCACAGATAGAACAATCATCGTCAAGATCAGCTTGAGCTGAATGCTGCGTCGATACGGGGCCGTCAGCGCCCGGAACCAGCGAACTGCTCGGGTTGTCATAGCGATGCACTCCTCTATTCAGCCATATGCGAAAACGCCCCGCAATTCGCAGGGGCGCTTCATGTACCGGATACTCCCGGAGAATACCTATATGATATTATTCGTGAGTCAGTTGTGGCTCACTATGCATCATTTACGCTTCTTCGATAATTATAACACCCCACGGCTCTAATGTAAGCGTTTGTCCTTGGGTAACCGCATGCTCCCCAATCAGCTCCTTGCCGTCTCCATGCGGATATACCACCGAGCCTGCTTGTTCGGAATAGTTAAAATAGTACCGGATTGTCCGTCCCAGCTCATTCGTGCCGGATTTAACAATGATCGGATAAGACGCTTCCTGATCCAGTCCCCATACTCCTGCCTTTTTGGCTACAGAGCTAAATAGTTCACGGATGACCGCCGGACTGACGACACAGCCGATGTAGGTCGCTGTTCCCTGACCATAGCGGTTTTGCGTAATCGCGGCATATTTTCCCCAATGCGGGTGATCGTAATAGGCCAACACTTCGGCGGTCGTCGGGGTAATCAGCTCCATCCACGTATCTACCTGATTGTCTTCTAGTGCCACCTCAAAAGGATTATTTTTGAGCGTCACCTTCTTCGGCTCCACGAACAAGCTGTAATGAATGCCGCAGGCTTCGCTAATCACGCCCGGCTGCCGGGACGTTCTCACCTGCACATGCTCGTCGGTAAATCCGCTTCGGAATGTGTATACCACATGTCCACCTTTCTCCACATATCGGTTCAGCTTCTCCAGTAGTGCATCTGGGGCAGAATAGAGAACCGGGACGATCAAGAGATCATAGTCGTCAAACGATTCTGTACCTGGATGAACGATATTCGTCCCGATATTCAGTTTATACAACTCGTCATACAAACGACGTACGATGTCATTGTAATTTAACGGGCTACTCATATTAAATTTAAACCAGTCAATCGACGTCAATGCTTCGTTACTGACCAGAATTGCCGTTTTATTTTTCTTTTTCAGGTTGACCAGATGTGGAGACAATCTTGCAAAATCCTTCCCTATGGTCTGTGCTTCCTCATACACTGGATTCGGCTCAAAATCATGGCTCAGCAGACCCTTCCAGTAGGTTTCGAAGGAATTATGGATGGAATGCCAGTGCCAGTATGCCACCATATTGGCCCCGGAAGCCAGATGGCTGAACGCTTGCAGACGCAATTGCCCCGGATAGGGAACCCAGTGGGTAAAAGCCTGCGCTTCCGTTTCTAGCACTAGATAGTTGTTATTTTTCGTCGAACGCGCTACATCGCCACCGAAGGAAATTTCAATGCCAGTCAGGTCATCCTGTGATGGATGGTAAATATCCACCCCAGTCACATCAAAGGCTTGCGATGCCGCAAAATGGTCCACATCCGGCTGAATGCCAAAGGAATAGCCTTTCCACGCAAAATCAAAGTTTTGCGTAACAAATTGGTCCTCCCGCTTATATTCCTTCACCAGCGCGACCTGCCATGCCAGAAAGTCCGTCACCAGCTTGCGCTGGAATTGGGAAAAGGCTGCGCCCAAACTTCCATTAATCGTTCCGACCACCGAAGGAAAGTCCTCCCAGCTATTGATGCGATTACTCCAGTAATCCAGACCAAATTTGCGGTTGAGCTCCTCCAGCGATTCGAACCGCTCCCGCAGATACTTTACAAATTGCAATTGCACATTGGGCCCGCTCGTGTTGTAATGCTTCGTCTCGTTATCCGTCTGAAAGCCAATAACCGCCGGATGCTGACTCACCCGCCCAATCAGCTTGCGTATGATTCGCTCGGCATGGAACAGGTACACCGGGTTCGTAATGTCCATAATCTGGCGAGCTCCATATTTGCCCGGACCTTGAGGCGTTGTCGCCAATACATCGGGATGCTCCTTCACCAGCCATGTGGGTACGGCATAGGTGGGCGTCCCCACAATGACTTCAATGCCCGCCTTATGCATGGCGTCCAGCACCCGATCCACAGAGGTAAAATCAAACACGCCGTTTTGCGGTTCATGCGTACTCCAAGTGGATTCGGCAATCCGCACCACGTTGATGCCCGCATCCTTCATCATTTGAATATCTTGGTCCAAACGGTCATAAGGCATATACTCATCATAATAGGCAACACCGTACAGTAGCTTTTTCATCAAGTCGTCCTCCAATTAGGTTCATCAGGATTTTGCAAAATTCAATTCCAGTCGCTCCGAAGTGCAAGATATAGACGAACCAAGCCGCCCTTTAAATTGGCCCGGTCAATGATCACGCTGAAGATCGGAGCGCTAAGTGCATCCCATATACGGGCTAGTACGAATAAAGTACCGATAATAGAAACAGATATGCCGACATAATCCGTATAAATAGCAGATCAAGCGCTTTCTTTTATATATAAAAGCTTACACTATAGCATTTGTAAACGCTCTTTTATTATAGTTAAATGTTAGATACAATGAGATTGTCTAAGCGGTGTAAAATTTGCCCTAATCGAAGGTGATCTGATGATATTAAATCCTGATATTGATCCAGCTCTATTTCATGATTGCCAATGGCTGCCCATTATTGACTGGAATGTGAAATTTTTTGGCGCCCATATTCACCGGGTCCAAGCGGATTGGTGCATGCCGGAGGAATCTCATATCGGTTTTGAAATTGCACTCATTTTAGAAGGTCGTCAGGAAACGATTATGGAAAATAACGTATATTCGGTTGGGGAAGGTGATATTTTAATTATTCCGCCGGGTTTCAAGCATGTGAGTCAATGTGTTTCCCCAAACGGCATGTACTATTTTAGCTCTCATTTTAATGTCGATGATCCATTATTCCGTCAGGAAATGATTAAGAGCAATCAGCTCTTTTTTCCAGCGGGTACTGAAACGAATACCAAGCTGCAAAAGGTCGTCCATAGCTGGATTGGCATGGTGCAGGAAAGCGGAGAATATACGACAGCAGACCGTTTTCGTATGCAAATTGCCTTATTTGAGCTATTCGGGATATTCTCGCAAATGATATCTACCGGTTTGGAGCCCAGAATTGCGCCTTCATCCGTTCAATATGCCAAGGCCATCATGGAAGCCATTCAATCAAGGTTTAAGCCTTATCGGGAAGATGAATCTGGCGAGCAAGCATTCCGTCTTGAAGATGTGGCGGCTTCCCTCGGGATCAGTCCCGGCTATGCCCAGGAAGTGTTCCGCAAGGTATACGGTTATTCTCCACGTCACTATCTATCGGAGACCAAGCTGCATGAGGCTAAGGTGCTGATCCAGCAGCCCAATCTGCCACTCAACAAGGTAGCTTCCCTGCTCGGATACTCCAGTCTGGCTCATTTCAGCAGGCAGTTCAAGCGCTGGACAGGCACCAGCCCACTTAAATACCGCCAGACGTTAAAACCGATTACTGATGAACAAAGGATTAAGATATAAGGACGGATAGCAAAAGCTCCACCGTGTTATTCAACCAAAAAAAGAGCGTGACACCGAATATCGCGGTTGTCGCGCTCTTTTGTCTCTATTTTCTATAAGCTGTACCGTTGCCTTAATGATCTAAAATCTTGACTAAGCACTCATTATTCAGATCACAGCCTAATATCCCCTATATGCTGGTGCACCACATACATCATCCCCATTAGGAATACGGCCAAAGCTAAGTAACTGATGCCAAATTTCCAGCGCGATGATGCGGGCACTTCGTAATATTTATCATTTTCAAACGGAATGTAATCAATTCCACACAGCAATCTGAGCTGGTACGCATCCGGCGTCGGTATATGTTCCACACCGTTCAGCCATACATGCTGGACAAGACACTGCTGCGGCAGCTTAAGTGTCTGCTCCACATCCAAACTTTCCATATACACCGTCACATATTGCTGCCCCTCCAAATCCGAGTAGGTATTAAAGGATAATCTGCGTGTGTGCTCCGGTCCGGGCAGCGGATATCCTTGCTCATACAGATGCTGTACATTCACCAGCGGCTTTTGCAAAAAGGATTGGATCTTGACCTCTCCTTTATTGCGTTTAACATATTTTTTGTACAAATCGTAGGCAAAGAACGCCCATATGAAGAAAAATAAAAAGGATTTTAAATATACTACGACTACAATTCCACCCAATAAGCCCACCAGCCACAGCCAACGCGTCACTGCCGTGGAAATTCGTCCTCCGTCGAGTGGATGAATCGGCAGCAGGTTGATCAGGTTCAGGAAAAAGCCGACATACGAGAGCGCATACAACAGGGGACTGTCTGTTGCATAGGCTCCTGCGTATACCGCCATAGCCCCAACCGTCCCCAGTAACGGGCCTCCCATGGCTACATAAGCCTCTGTCTGCGCATCCAAAGGTTGCCGTTTCATTGTGATCAGCGCACCGAGAAAAGGAATAAATAACGGTGCTGACACGGGAAGCCCCTTGCGCTTGGCAGCCCATACATGTCCCAGCTCATGCACAAACAACAGCAACACGAATCCGACCGCAAATCCCCACGGGTAAATGATCGCATATGTGCTAATCGTTATCGCCATAGATATCAGCGCACCGCCAAATTTACTGAATTTTAAAAGGGCAAGTAACGACTTGCCTTTCAGAAGAAGCAATGCTGCTGCACTACCAAGGTACCATTTGGATGAGCCGGATTTGGAATCGGTCTTTTTCTCTTCATTTTGCAAAGGTATCCGTCTCCTTTCTTTAACACTTCCATTGTATCCTGCTATGTGCAGCTTGTAAAAACTTCTCTAACCACAGATAAGCGAACCGGGGTAGCCGTTTATATTATTCCTCGTATTGTAGACATTCTCCAATGTAGGATGTTATATTGGTGCTGGGTTAGATGCCCTATTTTGTAAAGGAGGTTTGCTCTTTCATGTGTACTCACTACATGCGTCTCAGATAAAAGGATAGGCTTTTGAATGAAGCTCAACCGTTTTTTTATATGGAAGGTTGATGCTTGTTTAAGTTACCTTTTTTTAAACTAAATCTGAACAATGAGGTGTGTTTCATATGACTGAAAAGCGTTCCTTGACTAACTCAAAAGACGTTAGCGATATATTGGCCCTTGCCAAAAGCAACGGGCTTCACATACTACATGAAAGATTGGAGCTCAACGAGTCCGGGCTAGATTTCCGGGCACTATTCGCCAAAGACATTCAGGGTACCCCTTGGGTTCTACGTACACCGCGACGAACAGATGTGGTCCAATCAGCCGCTTACGAGTACAAAGTGCTTCAGTTGATTCGTGATACTCTTCCTGTAGCGGTACCGGATTGGCAAGTGTATAGTCCAGAGTTCATCGCCTACCCTCAACTGGAGGGCACTCCTGCCGCTACCATTGATATGGAAACCAAAAGCTACGTATGGTTCATCAATCCTGAGGCTCTGACGGAAAGATTCGTTGCTTCGCTCGCTAAAGCCTTAGCCGCGTTGCACCGGACGGATCACCAACAGGCAGCAGATTTCGGTGTCCGCGTAAAGCAGCACGACGAAGTTCGGCAATTGATGGCCCAGCGGATGAAGGAAATAAGGCGCATCTTTGGTGTATCTGGTGAGCTGTGGCAACGATGGCAAACCTGGCTGGTAGACGATAGCTACTGGCCGGAATATTCCGCACTTGTACACGGCGATTTGCACCCAGGCCATATTCTAGTCTCTTCGAATACAGAGGTTACTGGAATGTTGGACTGGACCGAGGCCGAAGTAGCTGATCCGGCGATTGATTTTACGAGTTACTATACTTTGTTCGGAGAAGTAGAGCTTACTCGTTTATTGAAGCTTTACGAGGCAGCAGGCGGATATGTATGGCCGCGTATGAGCGAACATATCGTTGAACTGACCGCGGCTTACCCTGTGCTTATCGCCGAATTCGCCCTCAAATCCGGACTAGATGAATATATGGAGATGGCACGTAACGCGCTGGGTATCCATGAGCAAGAAGAAGGACTGCCCGACATATAATATAGCTATAGCCACTGGCAGGCTTTGGTTCAATGACGGACCAAGGCCTGCTTTTTTTCTGCTCTCCTTTTTCGTAATGTTGCGTTCCGCACCCAAGTGTCCATCCTCCTGTCTGTTCTGTTATCATATAAGAAAACGGAATAACCCAGGAAAGGATTACGAATCATGAGTTTTGAACTTACCCGGCGAGCCATCAGACAACTATGCAGTCAAGCCGCTTATGACGACGGGGATGCCTATTACCGGGCCAAAAGGGTGGCCTTTACACAAATAGATCATGATGAAGGTGTGTACGAAGCTACGGTCAAAGGAAGCAGCTTTTATGCTGTTGCGGCGATGATCCGATCCAATGGAAGTATCCGAGCAGAATGCACCTGTAGCACATTTCAGAACACCGGACGATATTGTAAACATATCGCAGCTGTTCTCCTTAACGCCCATGATATACGCCGTGGAAAAAGTCTGTCTGTGCGCTCCTATGCCTCCAGGCTTCATCCCGGTACTGCCCCAGATACAGCAGGAAGCATGGATTCAGACGGGATGTACGCATCTACAGATGCTCCATATGATCACACTGCTAGAACGGCACGATCCTCTGACATCACACGAGGCGATCTCCAGCTGACCGACAGTATGTTAAAACTATTTGACCGCAAGCGACCGCTTCGCAGCACACCAACCCTGCTGGATACTCGCGCGGTCTTGGATTTTCAGTTCGTCATCCGGCCTTTTGCCTATGGTTACCAAAAATATATGTTTAGTGTAGAAATGAAGGCTGGTCCCAAACGATTATATATCGTCCAGAAAATTCGTCCGTTTCTGGATAGTATTGACCGTGGGGATAGCTACATGTTCACGAAAAGCTTCTCGTACGAGCCTGAGTTGTACCGCTTCCGTCCTGAACATGACGCTATTCTCCAGCAATTATCCCAGGTGTGCCACCATGAGCGTATGATTCGGGAAACCTCAGGCACATATTCATCTTCCAGTAGTCATATGAGCGGCGAGCGAATGCTCCTCATCCCGCCTGCGGCTTGGGAAAGGCTGCTCCCCTTGCTGACAGCAGCACAGGGCGTCTACTTTGAAATTCACGGAAACATGAGCGAGGGTATTCCCCAGTCCGACCTGATGCTTCCGCTGCAATTTGAATTTGATGAGGCCGAAATCGAAGGCTACCAGCTAAGCATTCAAGGATTGGATGACTTGACCATCATGGAAGACTATGGTGTCGTCATTGCCGATGGCAAGCTTGTCAAACAGAAAGCCGATCCCTTACGGCGTTTGTCCGAGCTAAAACGGATGATAGAAGTACACCACAGGCGAAAAGTTCAGATTGCGCCAGAGCAGATGGAATCTTTTATGGACAAGGTTGTACCCGGGTTAATGAAGCTCGGACGTGTTCATATGACTCGGTCCGTCTCAGATCGGGTCACACAGCAGCCATTGAAGGCAAAGCTATATCTGGACCGGGTAAGAGACAAGCTGCTGGCAGGGCTGGAGTTCCAATATGGGGATATCATCATCAACCCGCTGGAAACAGATGCACGAACGCCTGGTATCGACCGAATTCTGATACGTGATGGGGAACAGGAGCAGCGGATTTTGGAGCTGATGGAGCATAGCTCCTTTGCTAGAACAGATAGCGGATATTTTATGGAAGATGAAGATGCAGAGTATGATTTTTTGTATCATACTGTTCCGCAACTGGAAAAGCTGCTGGACGTCTATGCCACAGGTGCAGTCAAAGCAAAAATAAACAATACTCTGCCTACCCCAAGGATACGCGCGGAGTGGGATGAACGTACAGATTGGCTTGAATTTAAATTTGATATGGAGGGCATACCGGAACCGGAAATTCGCAAACTGCTCAAATCGTTAGAGGAAAAACAGAAATATCACCGTCTGCCGAATGGTGCCTTGCTGCCGCTCGAAACAGAAGAGTACAAGGAATTGATTCGGTTCATGAATGAAACAGGTATCCGCAAAAGTGATCTGGATGCAGCACAAATTCGTGTTCCCGTCACGCAAGGACTGTACTTAATTGATCCTCACGATCATGGGAAAAATCTGACTTTGGGTAAAACCTTTCGCCAGCTGCTGGAAAATATACGCAACCCAGACCATCTCGACTTTCCAGTTCCAGACATGCTTGCCCCAATCTTGAGAGATTATCAGGTTTACGGCTTTCAATGGCTTAAGACATTGGCGCATTACCGTTTTGGGGGCATTTTGGCAGATGATATGGGGCTGGGTAAAACGCTGCAAAGTATCGCCTTTCTCGTCTCAGTATTGCCGGAGATCCGCAGCCAGCAGCTTCCAGCCATGATCGTGTCCCCTGCATCGCTGGTATACAACTGGCGGAATGAGCTGGAGAAATTTGCTCCACACGTCCGCGTCACTATCGCAGATGGCAGCCCGGAAGAACGCGGCCGAATCATACGGGATGCCGCCAGTTATGACGTCGTCATTACGTCCTATCCGCTGCTACGGCGCGATGCAGATGTGTACAGCAAGCCATCGTTTCATACGCTCATTCTGGACGAGGCGCAGGCTTTCAAGAACCATGCCACCCAGACGGCACAGGCTGTTAAGGATGTAAAAGCTCGTTACCGGTTTGCCCTGACAGGAACGCCCGTAGAAAATACGTTGGAGGAGCTGTGGTCCATCTTTGACGTTGTATTTCCTGCGCTATTTCCCGGCGGGAAAAGAGCGTTTCACAACCTGCCTCGAAATGTGATCGCCAAGCGGGTTCGTCCGTTTTTGCTGCGCCGTCTTAAGAGTGATGTCCTCAAGGAGCTGCCAGAGAAAATCGAATCCGTGCAGGTATCCCGGCTTCTGCCAGATCAAAAAAAGCTGTACACCGCCTATCTGGCCAAGCTTCAGCATGAAACGTTGAAGCATCTCAACGAGGAAGGATTTCAGAAAAATCGGATCAAAATTCTCGCCGGTCTGACTCGACTTCGTCAGCTCTGCTGTCATCCTGGCTTATTCATCGAAGGATATACGGGTAGCTCTGCCAAATTTGAACAGCTGTTGGAGATCATTACGGAATGTCTCAGCTCCGGGAAACGGATGCTCATTTTTTCACAGTTCACCACGATGCTTCAAATGATCGGACGCGAGCTTGCTCGAGAAGGGGTGTCCTACTTTTACCTGGATGGGCAGACGCCCGCTTCGGAACGAGTCGAGCTGTGCAATCGTTTCAACGAAGGAGAACGCGAGCTGTTCCTGATTTCCCTAAAAGCAGGAGGCACTGGCCTGAATCTCACTGGTGCAGATACGGTCATTCTGTATGACCTGTGGTGGAATCCCGCTGTAGAGGAGCAGGCTACCAACCGAGCACACCGAATGGGCCAGAAAAAAGTCGTGCAGGTTATTCGTCTCGTCGCCCAAGGTACGGTAGAGGACAAAATGTATGAGCTGCAACAAAAAAAGAAAAACATGATCGACCAGGTCATTCAGCCGGGGCAAGAAACCCTTTCGGCACTGACCGAGCTGGAGATTCGTGAACTGCTCATGATCTAGCCAACTCTCCACGCTTATTTTTACGTTAGTCTGACAATTCCACATGCAAAAAAGGTCCAATTGACGGTAGAAATTTTCCCGCATTGGACCTTTTTCGTTCTAATATGATTGTTTTGATCGAGCAGATTAATCCTGTTTTAATACTCTAGGTTCAATGGGAACTAGGTTAGACTCAATCTGGGTACGCTGAGGCTCATACCATTCAGGCAGCATCAGCTTATGTCCCAACTCATTCAATTCCTCATCCACGGTAAATCCGGGTGGATCGGTTGCGATCTCGAATAAAATACCGCCCCGCTCGCGGAAGTATACGGCATTGAAGTATTGGCGATCTACAATGCCACTGGTCCCAAAACCATGCTGATGAACCCATTCGTTCCATGCCTGATGCTCCGTATCATCCTGCGCGCGCCAGGCAATATGGTGAACCGTACCGGCGCCGCCATTCCCCCACGGGACATCTTTGACCGGAATGTCGATCAGGTTGCCCAAATCACCTGTCGTCTGATAGCGGATGTAGCCTGCATTTGCGTCTTCTCCGATGAGAGTCATCCCCAGGACGTTCTCCAACACCCCTTGCGTATGCTTGGAATCCGCACTGTACAGTACCGCCCCGCCAAAGCCCTTGATAGCTTTATCCGTGGGCACACCCCCGGCTGTCCACGTGTTCAACGGGCCATCTTCCCGTTCCACCAACTCCAGATGTAAGCCCTCGTTGTCTCGGAACTGGATGAATGACTCGCCAAAACGAGTGGCCTTCGTGAAAGATACTTTCAAGCTGTGCAGACGGTTTTCCCAGTATTCCAAAGCACCGGACGGCACGACATACGTCGTAATCCCGACCTGTCCACCTCCAATCTTACCCTTGCGTGTGCCCGGAGCTGGAAAAAAAGTAATGATCGTGCCCGGGCTGCCCTCTTCATTACCAAAGTACAAATGGTATACTTCTGGAGCATCAAAGTTGATCGTCTTTTTAATCAATCGCAGACCAAGTACGCCTGCGTAAAAATCAACGTTGCCCTGCGGGTCGCCTGCAAAGGACGTGATATGGTGAATTCCAGCGGTTTTCAATGACATCTTTATCACTCCTTCATTAACATGTTGATTTATTTACACAAATGATTTACAAATTTCAAAATCCATTGTAGCTGACAAATTGTCCAACCGGCTTGCGGTATCCCCGTGCCCGCTGACCCGATTCGTCCTCTTTACCCAAGGTAATCATCATTACCGGTACAAATTGCTCTGGAATATTCAGTACTTCCTGCACCTTCGCCGGATCAAAACCGATCATCGGGCACGTATCCCAGCCTTTGTCCTTGGCAATCAACATAAATTGCATAGCCGACAGGCTGGCATTACGGATCGCTTCTTCTCTCTGGAAGACAGGTCCCCGCTCGCGATAAAACTGAGTTACCGACTCTACTGTGCTATCATATTCCTGCTTGCTCAGAACGCCCAAATTCAGGAATCCTTCGTTGAGGTCGGCTACCTTGGTATAAGCCTCTGTATCCCCCAGCACTACAATGGTCGCCGAAGCCGTTAATATTTTATACTGCTTACTTGCCTCATCATGCAGTCTTTGTTTGGTATCAGCATCCTGCACTACGATATAACGCGCATGCTGTAAATTGAAAGCCGATGGAGCAAACTTCACCAGCTGAAATATTTCTTCTAGTTCTTTTGCATCTATAGTAACATCAGGAATAAATTTAGAAGCTGATCTTCTCTCTTGAATAATATTCACCAGTTCGCTCATGTTAAGTTCCACTCCTTGATATTATTTTCAAATGAATTATCTTTAAATTAAGAATATATCCATTCGTGATTTCTGTCAAGTAAAACTATAATAATGTTAATAAGTATTTTTGGATACAACCTAAGGGCTTATACCAGCCCTTTACAGATCCGTTGCCCGTATTCTCATCGTAATCGCTTCGCGTTGCGCTTTGGTTAAGCTCTTGAAGACCAGCTCATACGAATGGTCGATCATGCTGTACAAATCCTCCAGTGGGAAGGTAGCATCAACCTCAATCGTATTCCAATGCTTTTTATTCAAATGATAGCCTGGCTTAATCGCCTTGTTTTGTTCACGCAGATTTACCGCAATGACTGGATCACATTTCAAGGATACGTGGCAAATGTCATCCTTTTCAGTTAGAAGTGCAAATATCTTGCCCCCTACTTTTAGTACCAGGGGATCAGCACCAAATGGATAATCCTTAACGGCCTCTTTTTGGCTCAGACCATATGCTACAATTTGCTCAAACACCAGCCTTCTCTCCTCTGCTCCAAGTTGTCGAACTATGAACCTATTTGCGCCCTATTATATCACCTCCGTGCACTCCGAATACACCGAGTCCGTGCTACAATTAGGGAACTGTGCTAAAAGGAGAGTCATTATGGATACCATCACACACACATTGTTTGGCTTGGCCTTATACGGCGCAGTCAAAAAGCCAGATATGACGCGCAAGCAAAAAGGCGTTTCTACCGGAAGGGTCAATCCTTTCTATATGAATTTATCGACCGTCCATGACTTCATACACGTCCTAAAGATTTAGCGATATTTTACATACTGTATCTGCAAGCTGACAATCCTTCACTTCCGAATAGAAAGTTAGAGGGGCTTGTTTTGTTCATATAGTAGAGAATGTTATGCAACAGCCCTATATTTTGGTATACTTCCGTGAGAGGCTGTATCGATACATTCGAACGGTACTCTAGTTAGTGTAATTCAATATGTAGATGTGTGAGCCTATGGAGGTGAACTCGTTGGATTTTGCTCTGATCCGCAAGGACCGAGACAAAAGAACGGTCGCAAATTGACTCTTTTTTTGCCTTTCGGACCTTTTCAGCCATGTGCTGAAAGGTTTTTTTTGTGATCTAAAATAAAGGTAGGAAAGGATTTGAATGCAACCATGGCAACCTCGAAAGCACTTAATATTTTACAATTCAAGAAAATGAAACAAGAAGGTTCACCTATAAGTATGATTACGGCGTATGACTATCCATCTGCTCGTTTGGCTGAGGAAGCCGGGATCGATATCATCCTTGTCGGTGATTCCGTAGGTAATGTGTTATCTAATTATAACTCCACACTGCCCGTCACTATGGATGATATGGTCTATCATACACGGTCTGTCGTGCGCGGTGCGGAACATACTTTTATTGTCGCGGATATGCCATTTATGACGTACCACGGGAGTAGTCAAGAAGCCCTTACTAATGTGCGCAGGCTCATGCAAGAGGGACATGCTCATGCCGTAAAACTAGAAGGGGGCATGGAAATTTGCGACACCGTGAAGCGAATTGTCCAATCCGGCGTCCCCCTGCTGGGGCATATCGGACTTACCCCCCAGTCTGTGCATCAAATCGGCGGATACTTCATTCAAGGTAAAAACTCACAGGCCGCTGAGCGCCTTCTAAATGATGCCCGGGCCCTGGAGCAAGCGGGAGCTTTTGCCATCGTGCTGGAGCTGGTGACAGAGGAAGTGGCGAAGAACATCACCCAGGAGATATCTATTCCGGTCATTGGCATCGGTGCGGGGAGATACTGTGATGGCCAGGTTTTGGTGTATCATGACATGTTACAATATTCATCTCCTTACCGGGAGAAAAAGTTCGTAAAAACCTATTCGGATATAGGTGCTTTGATTCGTAACAGCATCGGGCAATATGTCGAAGACGTGAAGAATCGTTCTTTCCCAGGCGAGGAGCATGTTTTTAAGGCAGATGAGAACGTAGTAGAAGGATTATACGGGAATGCAAAAGTAAAGGCAGGGACCCTATAATGCGATTTCTGATTGTAGGTGCAGGGGCGATTGGAGGTTATTTTGGGGGACTTCTTGTTCAAAAAGGAGAAGACGTGACCTTCCTCGTACGCCCTTCAAAAAAATCTCAGTTGGCAGAAGACGGTCTGATTGTTAGAAGTGTTCATGGAGATTTCCAGACGCCAATCCGTGCTATTACAAATGGTGAAGACGCCGATCCGTTCGACTGTATTATCATTTCAGTTAAAGCGTATCATCTTCCCCAATTGCAATTTGATCTTGAGCCTTATGTCGGTGATCATACCATGATTCTTCCGTTACTTAATGGTTACGAACATTTTGACTTTTTGCGCAAGCAATTCGGTTCTGAAAAAGTGCTGGGCGGACTTTGTTATATTGAAACTACGCTGGATCATGATGGTTCTGTTGTTCAGACAAGTCCGTTCCACCGTATCGTCTTCGGTGAATGGAACGGAGTGCAATCAGAGCGTACACAACTGCTGCTGAATCATCTTGATCATGCAGGCTTCACAGTGGCACGAAGTCACGATATTCAGCGTGAAGTGTGGCAGAAATATATATTCGTTGCCAGCTTGAGTGCAATTACAACACTGATGGATGCCTCGGTTGGGACTATACTTGCCACGGCAGAGTCACGTGCTATATACGAAAAACTGCTGCATGAGATTGTCACACTTGCTCGCAACGCAGGGATGCCGATTGATTCGGAGATGGAAGCTCATACACTGAAAACGATGGAATCCTTACGACCAGAGATGATGTCATCCATGCAACGCGATATGCATAAAAAGCTTCCGATTGAAGCCAGTCATCTACATGGTTCACTGCTTGCATTGGCTTCAACCAGTAATACTGTTTACCCCATACTCGAAACGGTATATGCCCGATTAAAGGTATACGAGAACTTATTGGACACCGTCTAAAATTCAAACTTTAAAATCAATTAAAAGAGGAAGCGGCAGCTTCGAAGGTGATAATGAAATCTTAGACTGCCGCTGCTTTTCCTTTATTAAACTTCAAAAATCTAAAGAGTTCCTGTGCTTAAGCAAGCTTGCTCAAGCCCTTGAAGTAATGCTTCTAGCTCCTGCCTAGTTTCAGCGTTTGTAATTTCACCTTCCTGGTTTAGCTTCAAGGTGATATGCGGAATAATGACCTTTCCATTCTCCACAATCTCTGCATTGATCATTTGCAATGTGAGCAGCAGCGAGGCATGCGCCAGATGGCCGCCCATAGGAGACGGTGACGCGCTGATGACCGCTGTAGGTTTATTTACAAATTCACCTGAAGATACGAGCCAATCCAAGGCATTTTTCAAAGCACCCGGCACCCCATTCCCATATTCCGGTGTACAGATCAGCACTCCATCCACTTGTTTCAATTGTTCCCGTAGCTCTCTTACGGAAGCTGACCCCTCCTCTACATCCAAGTCAGGGTTAAAATGCGGAAGCCCCCCCAATCCATCATAGACTGTGAACATCATATTTTCAGAAGCCAGCCCCATAGTAGCCTTCATAAGCGCTGTATTGGAGGATTTTTGACGAAGGCTACCCGATATAGCCAATACCTTAATTTTCTGTTCCATCCGATCATCTCATTTCTTTTAACTTGATCTAATCTTGCATATTCAGTGTACTATAGCTAACAAGAGAATTAAAAAGTGGATGAACGTCAGCGATTCTTCCTATGAACAAACGGGCAATAAAAAAATGCCTGCGGCTTCGCAGGCATTGGTAATGAATCAATAGTCACTGTACTAGGGTGGAATCTGTAGTGCTGAATCAAGTATCCTTCTCTTGCTTGCGTTTTATCCCAATCAGATCCAGGAAGAAAACAAACAACGGAATACCTACAATCAAGCCCCAAATTCCAATCAGATGCTCAGAGAAAATAAGTACGACAAAGGTAAAGAAGATCGGTAAATTCGTTTTGGATGACATCAGCTTCGGATTTAAGAAATAGGCCTCAATCGCATGAATCACCACGATCAGAATAACCAGATAAACCACATATTGAATGCCGCCGACACTGAAAGCGATCAGGCCGAGCGGTGCCAGTGAGATAAACACACCTGCCACCGGAACCAATCCCAGTACGAAAATGATGAGCGCAAGACCGAGCAGATTAGGGAAGCCCATAATCCAGAGCGCAATCGTGGTCAATATACAATTAATAAGTGAAATCAGCAGTTGAGCCTCCAATACCTTCCCGAACGTACCCAGAAACATACGGCCAAAATGACCCACTTCCTTGAAAAACCAACCCAGCTTGCTATCTACAAACGTAGCTGTAAAACGTGTAATATAGGATTTTTCCATCAGGAAGAACAAGCTCAAAATAATCGACACCAGAAGCTGTGTTCCCAATTGACTGACCTTCATCACTGCACTCAGGCCAGGCTCAAATAGCCGCTGAACATTCAGCGTGTCCATAAATTCGATAATCGTTTCGTTCCATTGATTACGATCAGGATACATATACGCTTGCTGAATCATGAGATACACTTGCTTGACCTGTACAACGATTAGCGGCACCATTCGGTAAACGCCCCACACCATAATCAGAATTAGCAACCCATACACCAGTAGTAGCACGATCATTGACGGCACATTGACGAACCGCTTGACCAGCTTATTCACTCCGTTATATATACTGCCAATCAAGATCGTAAGCAGCAGTGTTAACAACATAATATTCATCATGCTTCTTAACATAAACAACAGCAAAACGATTATCGCAAGGACGGCTACCCGCCTGACGCCCGCATGATTCATCCAGTTTCTTACCATTCGTCTTTATTCCCTCTCTCCCACTTGACTGTCAACTTTGCAATCTTCCTGAGCATTAACTTTCTCTTTTTAACAATTTACTGTTAGCGATCAATAGAGAACCTACCATGACTAGGATAGCAATAGACCACCAGAATGTATTTTTAGCATCATCATGATCTACAATAATGAGCCTGATGACAGCCGTGATCCCAATATAGATAAAATAACGTAATGGAAAATGAAAATTGGTTTTAAAGTACTTAACTATTAATGCTATGAATTCAAAGTACAAGAAAAACACAAGCAACTCTTCCGTGAATTCATAGTAATTTTTGTCGGCCTCTGCGTACAAAAAAACATAAGAAAAAATGGACCATGTTTCTTTTAGCAGTAAGAAGCTTAAAATCAGCCCGACCAGAAACAGCGAGATATTCAAGATCATTTGCAGAAAACTAGGTAACTTCTCAATATACTTCATTAGTACATTCAATACAGATCCCCTCACTGGTTGTACAGTATCTTTATTTATATTATCGGTGGTATACGTGAAAAATGCTACATTACTTTTGGGGTCACCTTAATGAAAGTTTATATTCGCCCCTGCAATATAACCAATGGAGATAAAGATAAGCGTCCATATCAGAGAACCTGCGCTTGCCACCAGCATATATTTTCGGACAGGCATCGCACTAATGCCCGACAAATAGCTTGTCGCATGTCTGACTCCTGGGATAAAATAACCGAACAAAATGGTCCACAACCCAAAGCGTGCAAACCACCCCTTAACTCTTGCAAATCGCTTCGGTGTCAATCCAACCCACCTGCCGTGCTTATCCACCAAGGGCTGACCCAGCTTTTTGCCTAGCGTGTAGCTGATCATCATCCCTGTCATTGCACCGATGAAGCTGACTAATATAGACACCGAATAATTCAGTACCATAATAGAAGATAAATAGCCGACAAACACCATAATAATTTCATCCGGAACCGGTAGGCCGATAATCCCAAGAGCAAGAAGAGCAAAAATAGCGATATATCCGTATTGTGTAATCATGCTGATGACCCATTCCATAGGGGAGCCACCTCCTGACCGATTATTTTTTGAAGGACGGAAAGGGAATACGGCTAACCATCAGGAACGACAGCACTACCATTAATGCAAGCAACAACCCCGGCTTCAAATGCTCACTCCATAAAAACATAAAGGACAAAATCACACCCGCCGCCGTAATCGGCATACCTACAAAGCCTTTGCTAAAAGCCATTAGGTTGAATCTTGCCAATCTTACCGCACCGCATATGACAAACAAAACAGCCACAAGCGGTCCTATCCAATGGGTATCTCCCAGCTTGTATAACAAGATCAAGAAAGCAGGGGCAACCCCAAATGAGACAACATCCGCCAGCGAATCGAGCTGTTTGCCAAAATCACTGGAGCAATGCAGCAGCCTTGCCAGCAAACCGTCTAATACATCCCATAAAGCAGCCACTACCACGAGAATAAAAGCGGTCATGTATTGCTCATGAATCGTGAAATACAGGGATAAGACCCCTGCCCCCAGGTTTGCAATCGTGCATAGTGAGGGCAACCAATTCCATTTCATACTCTTAACTCCTTTGCCGTAGCTTAGCCTCCGACTATAACAACAAAACGGACGCCGTTCTTGGTATTCTCCACCTTATAGCGGAATTCGTGCAAATCCAAAATTCGTTTGACGATCGACAGCCCGAGCCCTGTCCCACCTGTCTTGCGGCTTCGGGACAGCTCGGCTCGGTAAAAGCGATCCCATATCTGCTCCAGTTGATCGTCAGGAATGGTCTCACCTTTATTTTCAATGGAAAAAAAACTGATTTCCCCAGCACCTTCGATACGAATCGTGATCGAGCTTCCTTCCTCAGCATGTCGTATGGCATTGACAACAAAGTTGATAATCACCTGTTCCAGCCATCCTACATCGGCATGGATCGGCATCTCATTGGCGGGGATAATGACCACTTCCAGCTTTTTCTCCTTCAACAAATGGAATAACTTGTCCACGACCTCCTCCACCAGCTCACTCAAGATAAAGGTCGTCTTGCGAAGCTTGAGGGTACCCGATTCCAATTTGGCGAGGTCCAGCATATCTTTGACCAATCGCTCCATTTTGTCCGCTTCCTCTACAATGACTTTCATATAATGATCCTGCTTCCCGGCGCTAACCCCATCTTGTAATCCTTCTGCGAAGCCTTTAATGATACTCAGCGGGGTTTTCAGTTCATGGGAAGCGTTGGCAAAAAAGTCTTGTTGCACAGCCTCCATCCTCTGCTTCTGTTCCATGTCCTCCACCAATTGCTGATTGGCCTCCTGAAGCTCGCGCAAAGCTGTGTCCAGGTTCTGGGACAGGGTATACATGCTGTAGGACAGGCTGCCCAGTTCATCATTCTGCCGGATTGGTGTATGGGCTGTAAAATCGAGCTTAGCCATCCGCTTGGCGGTATTATTCAAAGCAATGAGCGGACGGGTCACCATCCGAGAATAGAACAGGGACAAAATCAGAATGAGTGCAAATCCCCCGATCCCTAGGTACAGATAAAACCAGCGCAGAGCTTCATTCGTCTCACTAATTTCCTGCAACGATGTCACTGTGAACAGGAGGTCGATCTCGCCTGTGTCCTGACGAACAGGATGGACTATGACTGCATTGCGTACCCCTGTCCAAGGTTCCGTCCACTCTTCCTCCAACACTTCGAAATTCTTAAGTTTCTCCAGATGCGCCTGTGATAAAGGGAACCATTCCTCCAGCGCACTAAACAGTAAGCCTTGTCGCTGACTCCATGTTTTCAGATCCGGCAGTACAATCTCTGTCACCGTACCGGAAAACCTTACACGGCCATCTGTGCTTGCCTCTTCCGAAGTCGATCCTATATTTTTGAAACCAAGCTTCTGTATGCCGGTTGGATAAATTAAATTGGCGGTAGAGATGCCGTCCGTTCCCAATCCCTCACCTTCAACCGTTACCGTATCACCGGGCTGAATCCGAGCAGCTCTCAGTTCATCTCCGTACTCGCTCATAAACAGAGACAGCGATATTTTAACGATTTTACCATCCGCTTTTCTTAGATTGATATGAAACGCATCATCCAGCTTTACTTTGCCGTCCAGCGTTACAATCGCCAGCTGGTTTTTATTCTGAAGCATAAAGCGAGCTGCCTCACGGGAAACCCTGCCCGATCCCCAAGCCTCCTGGACATAACTTTGACCGAAGCTTTGCAAGCGGCTTTCCACACGACCAATCTTCTGTTCCTGATAAAAATTTTCAAAAAACAGCAATTGACTTAAAATCACCATACCGTAAAAACACAGGAAAAACACAACCGTCATAATGAACAACTTAAAGGTAACTCCCCGTTTGTTCATTCTTCCTCCTCAAACCTATAGCCAGTACCAAAAACCGTGCGGATATGGCGTGATTCACGGCCTAGCTTACTTCTCAGCTTTTTGATATGCGTATCGACAACTCGTGTATCTCCTTCAAAGTCGATGCCCCACACTCGGTTCAGTATCGCATCCCGTGAAATAACTATGCCTTTATTATGTATAAGCAGCCGCAGCAGCTCATACTCCTTGGGCGTCAGCTCGACTTCCGCCTGATCCACCTCAAGCCGATGAGCCATCGTGTTGAGAATGGCACTACCGAACCGCAAAATATGCGACTCCGGCTGTACATGTCCCTCCACCCGTTTCATCAGCGCGTTGGCGCGGGCGATCAGCACCTTGGGGCTGAAAGGTTTGGTCACGTAATCATCGGCTCCCAGTTCAAAGCCTAATATTTTATCATCATCACCGGATTTGGCTGTCAACAAAATGATCGGCACACCTGAGCGGCTACGCACCTGGCGACACACTTCCCAACCATCCAGTTCCGGCATCATAATATCGAGTATAATCAGGTCCGGCTGCACCGAATCAAACCAGATCAGTGCATCTTTTCCATTGCCTGCTTCACAGACTTCCCAATTATTCTGTTTAAAATAGTCAGCAATCACTTCACGAATACGTATTTCATCCTCCACGAGAAGAACTCTTTTCTTCAATCGACTTCCCTCTTTCGGTCATTCTAGGACACCAGCATATCAAAGACATGTGTACTTTATGTGTTCTTGACACTTCTTATCAGCAGAAGTTCTCATCCGCAAATTCAACCTTGGATTAGGGCAAATTTGTCGTGGCTCAGACCATCTCATCTCCTATGATCCTACCCTATAATAAGAAGAGATACAAAAAGCTTGAACAGGAGGGTAACATGAGTAATCAAACCATTCAGTGGTTTTCCACTTCCAAAGCTAAAGCTTGGCAATCCCAAGCTCATCATTTGACCGATACTCAAGAGAGTGCCAATCTAATCTTTACGGGAGAAACACATCAGCTTGTCGAAGGATTTGGTGGCTGTTTTAATGAATTAGGTTATGTGGCCCTGAACCATTTGGAAAAAGACGAACGAGATCGGGTGCTTCATTCTCTCTTTCATCCAGAGGGCGAGCACAAATTTGCGATTTGCCGACTTCCTATTGGAGCGAGTGACTACGCGCTGGAGTGGTACAGCCACAATGAAACAGACGGTGACGTGGAGATGAAGCACTTTTCCATTGAGCGTGATCAGCAATATCTCATTCCTTTTATTCGGGAAGCGTTACAACTCAATCCGGACTTGAAGTTGTTCGCTTCACCCTGGAGCCCGCCGACATGGATGAAATCACCGAAAGCCTACAATTACGGCACGCTGCGCTGGGAAAAGGATATTTTGAAAGCGTATGCATTATACTTTGTCAAATTTGTTCAGGCTTATCGAGAGGCAGGTATTACGATCCATCAGATTCATGTTCAAAATGAAGTCATTGCCGATCAGAAGTTCCCTTCCTGTGTATGGACCGGAGAGCAGCTGCGTGAATTTATTCGCGACTATTTGGGTCCTGCTTTTGAGGAACACGGACTGGATACGGAAATTTGGCTGGGCACCATTAACGCACCCGATCCGTGGGAGGAATTAATGAAAAAGACTTCGACCGGATTCGATGAGTATGCCCATACCGTGTTGAGTGACCCCGAAGCCTACAAATATATTAAAGGCGTAGGCTACCAGTGGGCAGGCAAAAATGCCATTCAGCGCACCGTTGCCAGTTATCCTGAGCTTCGTTACATGCAAACAGAAAATGAATGCGGGAACGGAGAAAACTCATGGGACTACGCCAAATATGTATATAATCTGTACCAGCACTACTTCACCAATGGCGTAAATGCTTATATTTACTGGAATATGGTTTTGGAACCGAAAGGCAAGAGTACATGGGGCTGGGAGCAAAATTCGATGATCACCGTTGATCCGGCGGATCGAAAACCTGTCCTGAACCCGGAATATTACGTCATGAAGCACTTTTCTCATTTTGTATTACCGGGTGCCCGACGCATCGGACTTCGTGGCTCATGGACTGGAAATGCAGTTGCTTTTCAAAATACAGACGGGCAAAGGGTGGTAGTCATCGCCAATCCGTTCAAGGAATCGCGTGTGCTGAATCTGTCTCTCGGAGAAACAACACACCGCTTGGAGATGGAGCCGGAGTCCTTTAATACTATTGTGATTCCTTCTTAACGCCGCAGATTTCTGCACTCTTCCAGTCTTGCACACATCATTAGGTATCCCTGTCCGGTCTATAAGTGCCCAAGCATATGCATAGTTTCCAAAATGGATGTATATCCTTTTGCGTATAGTAGCTATAGATAGTATACTTGGAATAACTACGGACAGGAGGTCGATGAATATCACTACTGTAAAAGACCGGATTGATTTGAAGCTGATTAATTGTGATAAGGAATTGACTCTCGCGGTCATCGGTGGAAAATGGAAGCTGATTATTTTGTGGCATCTCGGTATGGAAGGCACCAAGCGGTTTGGTGAATTGAAGAAGCTAATCCCCCACATTACGCAAAAAATGCTGACCAACCAATTGCGTGAGCTGGAAGAAGATAAGCTCATTCTTCGTAAAGTCTATCCTGTCGTCCCTCCGCATGTGGAATATTCACTGACGGAGCATGGCGAAAGCCTGATTCCGGTACTGAGAGCAATGTACGATTGGGGATCAAACTATCGCGAGAATGTGATTTGGAAAGAAGAAGAAGAGATTCAGGACGTCACACCCGTGTGATCAGCAAAACAAGCATTTTGCGAAATGCTGAACTATATTTTTAGTAGAGACGACCCTGGGGAGATCTGGGGTTGTTTTTTTATGATATAAAGACGTTCCCCAAGATAACAAAAGAAATGGATGCAAGTATCCGTTTCCATTGGCATTAAAGCTCGTTTTTCGCTACATATCCCCATTTTACACTTGTATCCGTGATTTACATTACATCCTCTGTGACGTATGATTCTTCCATCCCTATTTACAGTGAATCCAAGAAGGAGGCCGTTCTAGCATGAGCATGACGCTTGCCCAGCCCACAACGTCCCAAGCGACCCAATTACGCATTGGTTCCATGGAAATGATTCAATACGACTATCGTCAATTTCCTGACTCAAAACCTTATCAACACCATTGCTGTGGCTTGCTTACTATGTCGTGTAACGGCGCTCAAGGCCTGGCGGAATATGAGCTGCCTGAAATTAAAGGCGCTTTTGACCTCGTCCGCTGGGCTTCCGTGTTTACCTCGCTCAAGGGTCTGTCCTTAACCGAGGCTGAGCAATATATTCAGCACCACGCTGATCACTGGGGACCTGATAAAACAGAGCTGGCTCTATCTGCCTTATCCGATCTGACTGCCCATGCGAACCTGCACATTCTCTCCCCAACAGCGACCATCCTCCCCTCTCGGATTAGTCGTTCTTATCTCATCGTGCATGGCCTGGTCTACTATTCATTCTAGATATCGTCCACAACTCCATTGTCAATCCACTTTCCAGTTCACGTAAAAAAGCCTGAGACTGTTTATCACAGGCCAGGCTTTTACACTTTCAGCACAGAGTTGATTACACTTGCAATTTACCTGCACGAATATCGTCTGTCATTCCTGCGTAAGGTGCTTGGGAAATTAATTGTTCGTTGTTCACACCCGCATTTTCGATGAATGTAATATCTGCAAATTCAGGAACCACATACTTCGGATACGTTTCATACTTTTCACGCGATTCCTCCATCAGCGGAATAAAATCGTTTTGATAGCGCACAGTGATTTCTGGATGCTCATGAACCCATTTAGGGAAGAAAATAATGCCATGCATACGTTTTTCCTCAGGCATAAAGTTCAGAGAAACGTCAGTGCCTGTCGGTTCGGTCCACGATACTTTATACACATTTTCCACCAGCTTCACCAGATTGACCTTCTGATCACGTACCCAGCGGCCGCCTACCATACCACTATGAATGCGGTAATCAATCGTATCTTCATTTTTAATATATATTTCGTACTCCCAACCATTCTCATAAGTGTAGATCATGTGGCTGCCGATAAACTTGTCCATCTTGCATCCTTCTTTCCTAAATTATAAGTTTTTATGAATTGAATAGGAGACCAAAAATAATAAATATTCAATTCAAAACATGTAATATTAAACATGTTTTTAAATACATATAAATTGTAGCACTATGGTATACTAGTGTCAAATAACGTTTGACAAGGAGAGCTACGTTGAAACGCACATTAAAATACGCGATTTTGGGCTTGGTTCATAAAGAGGAAATGAGCGGCTACGATATTACGAGTCAATTCAAGAAGGAAATCGGACAATTTTGGAGCGCCAAACACAGTCAGATTTATCCTGAGTTAAAAAGGCTGACCGAAGAGGAGCTTATTGAATATCGCACCTCCATTACAGGAGCCAAGCTGGAAAAAAAGCTGTACTGCATTACCCCCAAAGGAACCCAAGAACTGACCGAATGGCTTCTGAGTCCCAAAGAGTTACCAGAAACGGAAAAGGATGAGTTTATGCTCATGCTGTATTTCTCAGCAGCCATCCCCAAGGAAGAGAACAAGCGATTGTTCGAGGACCAGATAACCAAACGTAAAGAAAAGCTGGAGTATCTGTACGAAAGTAAGAAATTCCTCCAACGGCTGGACGAGAACCTTCAAGCCCCCGATTCTAATCAATTCGGGCATTATCTGGTGCTGAGCCGTGCCATTAATCGGGAAGAAAGCTATATTACGTGGCTGGAAGATACACTATCCCTGTTTGAATAGCCTAAAAAACCTTCAACGCCACGTAGATTCGTGGTATTGAAGGTTTTTCTAAAATACATACAAACTAGTCTGCCGTCGTAATCGAAGAGCCGTAATCTTCAATATGGATATCTGTGCTAAAACGTACGGGAATGGTACTAAAAGTGGTATCCCAATCCTCTTTGACCTTACGCCAAACTTTAGGATGCTGAATCCTCAAGGCTTCTCCGAAACCTCCGACATCAGCCTGCAGCTTTTGCATTTTGGCTACAGTTTGTTCAGCTAATGAATTCACTTTCTCCTGAAAGATATTTTCTTCTTGTCCGAGCACAGCGTTGCTGCGCAAATTTTCTTTCTTGTTAAAAACCTCGGAAACGCGCCCCTCTGAGGTCATTTTTACTTGGAAGGAAATGTCGTCCCCCTGAACGATGGCCTTGATCCTGCTTTTCACTGCTTTGATCTCATAGGCTATATTTTTACCGGTTTGAGGATCGTTACCTTTCAACACGCCTCCAACCAATTGGCCCTTGATCCACATAAGACCCTCGACCTCTGATTCATTCAGAAAACCACCGTATGTTTGCGTCTTTCCTTTGATGATTCCCGCACCTGCGAGCTTGATTTCATTTTCCGCCGTAATGACATTGGGTAATATAAAGCTTCCCTTACCCTTCATGGGCCCGACCACTTTAACCAAAGCCACGGGCTTTATCAACCGTGCGTTCCGTTTACGATTTTGGAAAATATCCTTTAAGATATAGGCAGGAATTTGACCAGGAGTTTTTTCCTGAAGCGCATTGCTCGCCTTGTCTGTACTAATCAGTAGCTGGACGCTGAGCCGAATGTCATTATCCCCCAAGAAAAAGTCCAGCAGCTCGTACAACGGGATCTTGCGAAGCAGACTGGAGCTGATAATAACCGTTTTCAAATGTTGCCCAATGGGCGGTCGGTTGGTTCGCAATGAAATCTCTCTTAACATCTCAAAAACGGAATCCCCTGTTTCTGTAATATTAAAAAATTTTTTAGCTTGCGGTGAGGAGCTATTGGAACCGCCGCTTTCCTCTGGGATGATAAATTGAAAGGTTCCCGTAATTAACTCTTTTTTCGGATAATCTCCTCCTTTTTGATTAATTTGCTCTTCTTGTGAAGATTCTGTCGCTATATCCATAGCAATGCCTGTCTCCAGATTTAGATCCTCCACGGGAGAGCTGCTCCAGCAACCTGAAAGTGTACTGCATATGATCAGGAGAACCACCATCCCGAGTAACCCTGACCGGACTCTCTTCATGACCGCACCCCTCTCCAGCGAGAAATAAGCAGCAGTGGCAGTGGAAACAGAGCGATTAAAACGAAAGCGACATTCCCGATGATCGTCCCAAAAGAAAATAACTCATTCAGGTTTTTAGGAATTTGGGACAGGACGTAGATGAGCGGGAGCAAGATAAACAGCAACTTGGAATAAGATCTATTCAGAATTTGAGAAACTCCGAGCGAAGCGCAATAAAAAGCTATGCTGAATGTAACAAAAATTTGCATGATCCAAATGGTCAACAATAAGGATTCGAACCGTTCCAATAACAGATACTCCACTTCAAAACTGCGGGCCAAATCTAAAAAAGGCCAGGTTCTGCTCAAGACTCCTTCCATTGAAAAAGCCCCAATGCACAGGATCAACGTAGCTGTATAAAAAGCGACCGCGATCCCGATCGCCATCCCGATCGCCTTGGTTGCTTTCTCCGGTTTTTCCATCCGACAAAGAATAATCAGCAAGCACTCTGTCCCCGTTAATGTCAGAAATGTAGTTTTGAGCGTTCTAAGCACTGGCATTACCCCCTCCGACAAGACGGGACGCAAGTTATTTAGTTCGAAAATATTTAAACTCAGCATGCATATTAACAAAAAGATAGACGCCGTAATCGGGAATATCATTTGACCTATTTTACCTAATGAACCTACTCCCCCCATGCATAGATACAGAGAGAGCCACATAAAAGGTGCTGAAATTGCCCACGCAGGAGTTCCCTCAAGCAGAAAGAACGACGTTACTTCCTCGACAGACCGAATTTCGTATGCGGCTATGCCCACAAAATAGATAACGTACAACATGCCAATCACTTTGCCAAAGGCTTTGCCTGTTATCCGCTGCACATACTGGTAAAAGGTACTTTCTGGAAACCGCGAACTTAGTTTAACTATAATCCAACCGAACAGGAAAGTGGCCGCCCCTGCTATAATGACAGATATCCACGCATCCGGTGTTTTTGCAGCTTCAACGGCTACTCTGGGAAGGGTAAGCAACCCGGCAGCCAGCATAAAGCAAACCACAATTGCCGTCGTCTGTAATGTCGTAATTTTATCCGTTTTTTTCCTACGGGCCATCTTGCTCCCTCCTGTGTTGAGCTCATCCTTGTCGTTTAGGGTCTTTATGCTTCAATAGAATGGGCCTGTTTTTCATAAATTGCAACGGTGCTCGTACGAAGTAATCTTTCCAGTCCTTGAACGAACGAGGGGCCGTCAGACTAAGGTACGGCACGCCGAAGCTGTGTAATTTAACCATATGAATACTCAGCATCAGGAAAAACATGATCACGCCATACAAGCCAAAGATGGACGCCGTGAACATGGCTCCAAAGCGCAGAACACGCATGGAAATGCCAGCGCTGTATACAGGGGAGGCAAAGGAAGAAATTGCCGTGACTGCTACCACAATAACGAGAATCGGACTTACAATCCCGGCGTCAACAGCGGCCTGTCCAATGATCAGACCGCCGACGATGCCCATCGCTGGACCGATGGGTTTGGGCAGCCGTAGTCCCGCCTCGCGTAAAATTTCGATGGAAATTTCCATAATCAGGGCCTCAATCAGCGTCGAAAACGGAACCCCCTGTCTCGCACTGATAATGGAAATGACCAGCTTGGTTGGAATCAGTCCGGGATGAAACGAGATAAAGGAGATATAGAGCGCCGGGGCGAACAGAGATATGGTAGTTGCCATAAAACGAAGAAATCGAATAAGCGACCCCGGTATCCATCGTTCATAGTAATCTTCGGGAGACTGGAGCATCATCCCGTACGTCACAGGCATAAGGAGCGCAAAAGGTGTACCATCCAGCAGAATCGCCACACGTCCCTCCAGCAATGCAGCCATGACCCGATCCGGTCTCTCCGTATTTTGAATTTGCAGAAAGGGACTAAGAAAATTATCCTCAATAAGCTGCTCCACATAGCCCGACTCCAACACCTCATCCATATCAATGGTTTTGACCCGCCGCTTCACCTCGTCCACAAGCTCCGGGTCGGCAATGTCTCTGAAATACACCACCATCAGCTGCTTTTCCACTCTTTTGCCCACTTTGAAGGACGACATGGCCAGTTCTGTACTTTCTCCATGCCTGCGCAGCATTGCCGTATTGTCGCTAAGGGTCTCGGTAAAACCAACTCGCGGTCCCCGCAGCACCGATTCCGATATGGGGTCTTCCACCCCTCGTGTGCTCCCTTTGGGTGTGCCCAGCACAAAAGCACCCGGTATGCCCTGTATCATGAGTATGACTGAACCGAACAGCACCTTTTGCAAGGAGAACTTCACCTCAAACGTATACTGAGTCTCCGATACCAGCATGACCTGACGAATAAACATATCCCGAAGCTCTTTTCCTCTCGGAAGATCCTCCCCGCCTTCTCCGGAGCTGCCCCAATCCATTAGTGGCTTTAAAATGTTCTGATCCATGCCAACCTTGTCTGTCAATCCATCCACAAAAAAAAGTGTGCCTACAGCGTTCAATTTTTCCAGAAAAATGGATCGTTCGTTCACGTCCGACATATCCGTGACGGCTTGTCTGATTTTTGCTACATTGGCTTCATAATCTTCGGTAAAGGTTCCCTTTTCCTTCTCAGCCTCACTTACAGACGGATTATGATCTGCATGCTGCGAACGGTCTTCTTCTTCTAAAAGCTTTAATCGTTCCATACGTCTGCTCTCTCGACCATCCATCGCTCTGATTTGTCGTACTGTCAGAAAAATAATCAAAGGGATGATGGATAAAAAGAAGGCTTCCATCCACACGTTCCATTTGGGCATATGAGTTCCGATGACCTGCCACACACTCTTTCCTCCTTCACTTCCAGATGATTTGTATATAGATTTACCTGGATTAGAAAAAAGATGCATGGGCAATGGAATAAATTTCTTTACTCACAAAAGGAATAAAAAGGTGAATTTGATAGATGAACTGTAGTGCCAAAAGCGGAATTCCATGATAATATCTATTCATTCTATGACTAATGTCACAAATTTGTTGAATTCGTGGGCCATTATTCGAATCTAAAAAGGAGTTGTAGGTATGAAGAAGCATTTTTGGAAGAAAGCCGCTGTGTTGAGTTTGTTAGCGGTCATTTTGTTAGGGGGAACAGCGATCAGTCCCAAACAGGCTCAAGCATCGACCGAACCTTATCTTGGGGAAATTACGATGTATCCTTACACGTTCGCTCCCAATGGATGGCTAAAGTGTGAAGGTCAGCTCTTATCTATTTCGCAAAATACAGCACTGTTCAGTCTATTGGGTACTAATTTCGGGGGGAATGGAACAACCACATTTGCATTGCCTGATTTGCGTGGAGCCTCTCCAATGCCGAATGTAGATTACTACATTGCAACCGTAGGAGGATTCCCGTCCCGTCCATAATGAAATGCTCAATGGTGTGCTACTTAATGAAGAAGAGGTGATGGCGTGCTCGAAGGCAATAACTTCACACGCAACAATTTTAAACCCTATCGCTTGCTGGTTCCATTGCTGCCATTCATCGGCGGTGCGTTCCTGCTGATAGGGACGAATGAGGTTCACGCTGCCAGTTGGGAAAATGTAGTACTTAACAAACCAGCCACATCCAGTGGCTATAGCCAGCCCTATGATCCCTCCAGAGCTGTGGATGGGTCAATCGGACCGACAAGCCGCTGGTATCAAGCCAGCAACGGTGAGAAATGGATTCAGGTAGATCTGAGAGACTGGTATATCGTAGATCGATACGTTGTTACAGGTATGGGTGTCCATTATGGGTGGCATGATCAACGTGATCCATACAGTTTCCGATTGCAAACAAGCAGCAACGGAAGTAATTGGGTGACTGTGGATACCGTCCAGAATAATGGGAGCTCTAATGTTGAAAAGAGCATTACTCCTGTAACTACACGATACTTGCGAGTATATATTGATCAAGGAAATGCGAGAAACAATCAATGGGCTTCCATCATGGAATTCGCAGCTTATGGCGAGCGATTGCCCGTTCCACAGGCTCCGGGTCATTTTACAGGAACCAAAAATGGAAATACAGTGGAGTTAAGCTGGGATGCTGTTCCTTATGCAACTTCATACAAAGTCATACGAGATAGTGTAACGCTTTATTCAGGTAACTTAACTCAATTCATAGATACTTCAGCATTGCCGCCAGGTGAAGCAATTTACACGGTTCAGGCCGTGAATGCTAAGGGGGAGAGCACTCCCTCAGAGGTTAAAGTGAACATACTTTCCGATGCCGAGAGAGTTGCACAGGCAAAAGCTGCTCTTGCATTAGGCTTCGCACCTGGAGATACAGCTGATTCCGTATCCCAAAAGCTGACGCTGCCACTCGCTGGGTTGAATGATACGACGGTGAGCTGGAGTTCGGATACTCCTGACATCATTACGAACGAGGGGGCTGTCACACGCCCGCAGTATGATCTGGGTGACCGAAAAGTAAAACTGACAGCAACGATTGCGAAGGGAAGCGCCTCAGATACCCAAACTTTTGAGGTTACCGTAGCGAAGATCACTGCTCAAGATACATTAAATCAAGCAGCAGACACCCTCTCGCTTGGCGATTTGTCTGCGCTAACAGAAAATATTTCTCTCCCTTTATCCGGTTATGGCGGAGCGCAGATCGAATGGTCCTCGTCCAAACCTCTTGTCATTGCAGCAGATGGAACACTCACCAGACCCTCCTATAACAGTGGAGATACGGATGTTACCCTAACGGCTACCCTGCAACTTGCAGGCTTAACGAAAACAAAGGATTTTACTGCACACGTACTCCGTCTGCCGATGAGCGACACTGAAGCCGTAGACGCAGCATACAAAGCACTTGAACTGCCGATAACGACAGTAACGGGAGACGTATATTTGCCAAAAGATGCTCTGAATGGTGTTCAGGTGTCATGGTCATCGAATCAACCCCAGTTCTTGGATCATACTGGGCATGTAACCTTCCCAAGCTATGTACAGGGCGATCAGACCATCACGCTGGAAGCAGTTGTATCACGAGGCGCGGTTGAGCTACGAAAAACATTTAGCCTGCTCGTGCCCGCACTGCCTGTAAGCGCTGATGAAGCCGTAAATTTGGCAGCAAATACACTGAATCTAGATTATCCGCAAGGGATTAAGGATTCCATCGCTCTGCCTCGTACAGGAGCATTTGACACCCAGATCGACTGGTCTTCGGATCAACCAGATATCCTCAGCAACAGCGGTCAGGTGAATCGGCCTAAATATACAGATGGTGATGTGAATGTACAATTAATGGCCATTATTTCTAAAGGTGCAGCTTCTGTACAAAGAACATTCACGATCACAGTACTGAAGGCATTACCGAATACACCTTACGTACGATTGAACGGCAGTAATCCGATTGTTCTGGAAACCGGCGATAGCTTCACTGATCCAGGAGCCAGCGTACTGGACAGCGTATACGGCAATATCCTGATCCCTGAGCTTTCAGGTAGCGGGAATGTCGATACAAATGTACCTGGCGTATACGTATTGAACTATGCTTATAGCGACAATGGGGGCTGGACGGCAGAACCGGCAGAACGCCGTATAAACGTGCTGCCTCGTGCTGTTACAGCCGCAGCAGGCACTGAGGATATAGCCTCAGTGATCGTTACAGGCGCGTTGCCGAGCGCAAGGCTTGAGCTGTACAATGCCCAGCAGGAGCTTATAGCGGAAGGAATTGCTTCGGGAGAGGGAAGATATACATTTACACCTGTTCCTGAAGGAGCCAGCTACTATGTGCTGCAGAACGTAAATGGCATGAAGAGCGCTCCGTCAGGGCTAGTGTATCCGCAAGGGTTAACCGCGCAGCGCGTTGCGGAATCCATCACAAGCATAGCAGCTCCTACAACAAGTGATACACTGCTTAGGTTGCCTGTTGTACCTGATGGTTTCCGTGTGACCATCAGCAGCAGTAGCCAGCCAGACATCGTGCGTACAGACGGAACTATTATTCAAGCAGATACTCCTTCCGTTGTAACTATCATGCTGGATGTTATGAGGGTAAGCGATGGTTCTCATGCTTTGACGCAAACCATAGAAGTCACCGTCCCTGCCAAGGTAATTGCGAACACAGGCAAATCTAACAAAGATAAGAATGAGGATCTATCTGCTTTCGTACCACAGATCGGATTTTCCGAACAAGGGAAAGAGTTTTCCCTCTTTGTTCCTTCGCCGGCATTCCTGGATGAGCAGATACAGCAAGCACTTCGCGAAGGCAAAGCATACGCAGACATTCGTTTGGAGCAGGAGAAGCAACTGAGTCGTGTTATCCTTTCTCATTCTTTACTGAATAAATGGGATAAGATTGGTGCATCGGTAATATCCCGATATGGAACACTGTTGATATCCAGT